>JBEKPY010000038.1:0-54821 GCA_049520275.1 Bryobacteraceae bacterium | reverse complement strand
CTTGAAAGCCGGCTGCGGGCAGGATTGCCCGCCCCACAAACTCAGAGAATCAACCACTTGCCAGACAGGCTCAAAAGTTAAGTGCCATTGGGCTCTCAGCCTGCGGCGGCCTCTCAGGCCGCTTTGCCGCACTGTGGCGAAACTTGTTACGTCGCGCGCGGAATTCCTTGCTGCTGAGGCCGGGCTGAGAGCCCCGCGCAGGCCACGGGCTGCCCCACTGCGAATCGAGCTACACGGTAATCGTCCCGCTGAGGAACTCTACCGCCTGCCCGGAAATGTGGACGCGCTCGCCCAGATTCTCGCACCACAACTCGCCGCCGCGCGGAGAAACCTGGCGGGCAAACAACTGCCTCTTTCCCAGGCGCCGCGACCAGTAGGGGATCAGCGTACAATGGGCCGAGCCGGTCACCGGATCTTCCGGCACGCCTTTTGCGGGAGCGAAGAAGCGCGACACGAAATCGCAATCGCTGCCCGGGGCGGTTACGATGACTGCGAAGCGGTCCACTTCGGCCAGCCTGGCCATATCTGGTTTCAATGCGCGCACCTGCTTCTCGGTTTCGTAAACCAGCATGTAATCGCGCGCGGCCAGAACGTCTTTCGGCGGCAGCCCCAGCGCCGGGATGAGCAGCGGGTGGGCCTCGGCGGCAACCGGCGGCCGTGCGGGGAAGTCCATGGTCAGCCGATCCCCCTGGCGCGAGACAAGAAGCTCGCCGGAGCGAGTCTGGAACAGGACGCGCTCGAGCTGTGGCGCCAGATGGCGAAAGACGATGAATGCCGATGCCAGCGTGGCATGACCGCAAAGATCCACCTCGGTGGCGGGCGTGAACCAGCGCAGCCGGTAACCCTCGCCCTCGGGTACGAAGAACGCGGTTTCCGAGAGATTGTTCTCGGCGGCGATGGCCTGCATCCGCTCGTCGGCGAGCCAGGATTCGAGCGGGCATACAGCCGCCGGGTTGCCCGCGAACGCACGGCCAGAGAAAGCGTCCACCTGATAGATGGGGATCTGCATGACACCACTGTAGCGTGGCGTGGAGCGGCGATATACTCCGTTGAGGCCCGTCAGAAACCGCTACTTCTGAATTGAGCGCAAATAGCTGACGATATTGCCCAACCTGATTTGTGCCTCTCCCTGGCTTGAGCTTCGGCCGGCTAGTATTGGTCCCCATGCAGTCATGGAACCAGAACCCTCCAGCACCGTTCCGACAACCTGCGCCCCCGGGAACTTCCCTCCGTTGCGCGCTGCCAGCATGGTCAGGTCTGGTGGAGTTTTCTTCAGCCCGGAGGCAGCGTATCCGTCCCCTTTTCCATCAAGGCCATGGCACGCCGCACACCAGGCGGCGAACATCTCCTGGCCTGAGTTGGACGACACTTTTCTGAGCTGAAGAGTCGGCGCGCTGGACGCGGCCTGAAGTGAGATGGCAAACACAGTTGCCGCTAATACCGCGGTTTGCAGTTTCATGAGTCCTCTTGATGTCAGATCGATGAAGTGGCGGCAGGTTTAGAGGGATTTGTGGCGGAATCGTAAACCGTCTGCGTGCCGCCTGGCCCTCGATCCGATCGAATCCAGACGATGCGCAGGAACGGCGGTACACTCGCCGTATGAGGCCTCTGGTCACTTTGGCCGCCTGCTCGCTCCTGATCGCGGCCCAAAGCGCGACGGCGGACCGCCAAAAGGCCGCCGACTACCCGGTGAGCGCAAGTGCCGGTCGGGTGGAACTCGGCGCGGAGTTCCTGGTACACAACATCCCGTCGGCGCGGGGCTACTACTTTGCGAAGAGTTACCTGGTGGTGGATATCGGCGTGTTCCCAGGACCGGGCGGCGTTCTGAAGGTCTCGGCCGGTCAGTTCACGCTGCGCCTGAACGGCGCCAGTTCCCCTTTGATGGCGCAGTCCCCGGGAATGGTGGCGGCTTCCCTGAAGTACCCGGACTGGAGCGGGGATCAGACCGGTTTCTCGGGGCGCGCCAGCATCGGCGATATTGGGATTGACACTCAGACGCGCCCGGTCGGCCGTTTTCCGAACGATCCGCGTGGCAAGTCCACCGACGACGGCTCGGTGAACCCCAACCAGGACGATGCGCCCGACCACCAGGTCTCCCTCGTTGCGCTGCCGGACGTATCCTCCGACCGCCCCGTCAAGGGCTGCGTGTTCTTCGCCTCCGACATCAAAGCGAAGAAGATCAAGTCGCTGGAGATCGAATGGACGGGGCCCGCGGGCGAGCACGCCGTTCTAAAGCTCCGATAGTGTAATGTCCGTTACTCTCAGTAAGTCCCCACCTTTATGGCCAGCGGGAGGGTCAGGTTCTGCCCGCCCGAGGACACCACCAGCGCCTGTGGCCCGGCCACCGCGGTGGAGTTCACCGTCAGCGTCGCGCTGATCGAGGTTGCCGAGTTCACCACCACGTTGCTCACCGTCAGCATCCCGCTCGGCACTGTAACTGTGTCGCCCGCTTGAAAGCTGGTGTTGGCGCCCGTAATGGTCACCATGATCTGACTGCCGGTGGTCGCCGCCACCGCGTTCGGACTCACTCCTGTCACCTGGGGCGCTGTCGGCCCCAGAATCGTCGTCTCATTGAACAAACCCCGCATGATGAACGAGGCCATCTGGCCCCGCGTCACCAGCTCATCCGGACAGTAGACCAGCGGATTGGTCCCGCAGCCGTTGGTCACGTGCTCCTCATAGGCACGCTGGATGAACGGGAACGGCTGCCCGTTGCCCTCCACGTTCGTCGGCACGTCGGCAAAGTACGGCGTCTGGGACGTGGTGAAAGTGGCCCCTTGCAGCATCAGCCGCGCACGGATCATGAATATCGCCATTTCCCAGCGCGGAATTGTATCGGTGGGGCAAAAGAGCGGAGGATTCTGCGAGCAACCCGTCGTGATGCCCAGCTCCATCATTTTCTGAATGTGCGGGAAGAAGTTGTTATTCGAAGCCGTCACATCGTTGAAGTACGGAGTTGTGTTGTAAATGGACGGATTGACCGTGCCGGTAACCGCACGTACAATGAACGCCGCCATTTCCTGCCGCGTGACGTCGTCATCCGGGCAATACTGGCGGGTTGCAGGGTCGCTGGATTGCACGCAGCCGGTGGTGACTCCCTGTGAGAACATCAGGTCAGCCGCATCGAAAAACGTGGCGCTCGGCGGCACGTCACTGAACTGCGCGGTGGTGGTATTGAAGTTCGCTGTCACCGCAGCATCACCATTCATGACGAGGCAGTTCGAGCCGTCCAGAGCGGTGCCCGTCCAGTAGTTATTGAAGACGTAGCCTGCGTTAGGGGCCGCCGTCAGGCAAACAGTGGTTCCGGTCGGGTACACTCCGTCGGGCGATGGCGGGCTGGCGTCCACGGCGCCGCCTCCCGCTGGCGACACGCTCAAGGTCAGTGTGGCCACCCCGCCGATACCCGCCGCCACGGCCTTGGTTGGCACCTCGCTGCTGGCTGGAAGTGCCTCACCGAATTGGCCGTGGTTGTTCAGGCCCCAGGCCCAGATCGTTCCATCGCTCTTCAGCGCCAGGCTGTGCGACGCGCCTGCCGCGACTGCCACCGCGTCAGTCAGGCCGTTCACTTGCACAGGCTGATTCTGCGATGTTACCGTGCCATCGCCCAGTTCGCCGTAAGTGTTGTCACCCCAGGCCCACACGGTCCCGTCGCTCCTGACCGCCAGGCCGTGAGTGTCACCCGCCGCGATGGCTACGATGTCGGTGAGCCCGCTGACGCGGACTATCTCACTGCGGTCGGTGGTGGTCCCGTCTCCGAGTTCGCCGTCGCCGTTGTACCCCCATGCCCACACCGTGCCGTCGCTCTTCAGCGCCAGACTGTAACTGTAGTTGCCTGCGGCCGCAATCGCGATCACCCCTGACAAATTCGCCACCTGCACGGGACTGTACCGCAAATCCGTCGTTCCATCGCCCAGTTGGCCATGATAGTTGGCACCCCACGCCCAGACCGTGCCGTTGCTTTCCAGTGCGAGGCCGTGGGCGTTGCCGGCAGCCACGGCGATAACGCTGCTGACGATGACCGTTTGCACAGGCCTTGGCCGGTTGTTCTCGTTTCCATTTCCGTCGCCAAGCTCCCCGTAATCGTTGTCACCCCAGCCCCAGACGGTTCCATCGCTCTTTATTGCCAGGCTGAAGTCCTGGCCGGCGGCGACGGCGATCATGTTCGTCAGACCGGGAACCTGGTTCGGGGTGAGCTTATCGACGGTGGTGCCGTCGCCCAGTTGACCATTCCCGTTGTGGCCCCACGCCCAGACCGTTCCGTCGCTCCTGGCGGCAAGGCTGTGATACCAGCCAGCGGCGATGTCCGTCACGCCCGTCAGTGAGCCGGCCTGAACGGGTGATGAACGGTCGGTTGTCGTCCCGTCTCCGAGTTCGCCGTTGGTGTTCTCTCCCCACGCCCACACCGTGCCGTCATTGCGAATGGCCATGCTATGGTTCTCCGATGCTTTGAGGCGACCTGACGAGTAGCTCCGCCCAGACGCCGGAGGAATGGAAGCGCACGGCAAACTGGCAACCGGAGTCAGACTGGGAACCGTGTTCCCCGTACCAAGCTGACCGTATGTGTTGTTCCCCCAGGACCAGACCGAGCCATCGCTCTTCAGCGCCGCACTGTGCGCAACGCCTGCCGCAACATTCGTTCCGCCGCTCAAGCCGTTCACTTGCACGGGTACGTTGCGCGAAGTGATGGTGCCGTCGCCCAGTTCCCCGTTTCCGTTTTTTCCCCACGCCCACGCGGTCCCGTCACTCTTTGCCGCCAGACTGTGGCCATCGCCCGCCGCGATTGCAATGACGCCAGTGAGCGGCGTGCCCGCGCCCACCTGGACGATGTTTGAGCTGTCGTTGTTATTCCCGTCTCCGAGCTCGCCGTCGCCGTTGTACCCCCATGCCCACACCGTGCCGTCGCTCTTCAGCGCCAGACTGTAGTTGTCTCCGGCCGCAATCGCAATCACCCCCGACAGATTCGCCACCTGCACGGGACTGTATCGCAACGTCGTCGTTCCATCGCCCAGTTGGCCATGATAGTTGGCACCCCACGCCCAGACCGTGCCGTTGCTTGTCAGCGCGAGGCTGTGGGCGTTGCCGGCGGCCACTGCGATGATGCCACTGATAATGACCGTCTGCACAGGGCTCGGCCGGTTGTTCTCGTTTCCACTTCCGTCGCCAAGCTCCCCGTAATCGTTGTCACCCCAACCCCAGACCGTTCCATCGCTCTTTATTGCCAGGCTGAAGTCCTTGCCGGCGGCAACGGCGATCATGTTCGTCAGACCAGGAACCTGGTTCGGGGTGGGCTTATCGACGGTGGTGCCGTCGCCCAGTTGACCATTCCCGTTGTGGCCCCACGCCCAGACCGTTCCGTCCGTCTTCACGGCCACGGTATGATACCAGCCCGTGGAAACGAACTTTGCCCCAGCGAACTCGCTCAGCTTCTCGAGAGTCGTCTGGTTGACCGACGTTCCGTCTCCAAGCTCACCGTACTCGTTTTGTCCGACTGCGCAGACGCTTCCGTCCGCGTTCAGCGTCAGTCCGTGGTTTTCGCTTGCCGTAAAGGACCCGGACGCAGCGACAACAGTGGTGCTCGTCGAAAACGCAAGCAGGGTTACTAAGAGCCAGTTGGCTACCCAACGATATGCGTTCGCATTCGAGCCGGGCGTGAACGAACAAGGTATTGCTCTCATAGATTCCTCCAGCGTGGTGGGCGCAAACTCATCTTGTGTCTGCGCAGGAATCGGATTTTTCTGCCCGACAATCTTGTAGAAAAAATCCGGTTTCCCTCGAATCGGAGTCTTTCCGGCTGCTTCGGCGTGGGCATGCCACAACTTTGATGGGCGGCGTGAGGCGAAACCTGCGCAGATATACAGGTGCGCTCCGCTCAGGCGGCGCCGCTGCCCTCTATACCTTAAGATCGGCTATGGACAGATCTCCCTCGGTCTGGCCGCTGGTTGGCCAAAGCACGATTGCATTATGTGCCATTATTCTGGGCCTGCTGACTGGCGCCGGCACTAACGCGTTCGGCCAGCAGTACCCCTTCCTCCCCGTGCCCGGCGCACCAAAGAACGTCAAGACACTGTTTCAGGATTCGCGGGGCCGTTTGTGGCTGGGAGGAGACCAACTCGCCTGCTTCGATGGGACGCGATTGTTCTTTCTTGGCGACTATGGTTTCCCTGCGGCGGCCAGTTACTCGATCGCCGAGGACGCCAGCGGCGCCATTTGGATCGGTGCGGAAACCGGAGTGTACCGGTTCTCGAATGGGCGCGTCGAAGAGATAGGTAAAGGTGTGGCCGTCAGCGTAACCGCGGCAACACCCGACGTTGTAGTCGCGGCCATGGGCCCCCCAGGCCGCGGCATTCCCGTCAACGCTTCCCTGGTCAGGATTCAAAGAACTGGGAATACGTGGAAGACCGAGACCGTGATGAGTCTCGATTCGCCCGGCCCACTAACGCTCGATCACGCGGGATTGCTTCTCTATGCCTGGCCAGACAAGGGATGGAATGAGTTGCGTTTAGACGACGTCGTTCGCTGGCGTCCTGGTGCGCAGCTCCCTGTGAAGCACAATCCGGTTCCCGATCCCAGGGCGCCTGGGGCAGGACCCATTCGAGTGCTGCGCGACCGGTTCGGGTGTGTGTGGATTGGGTCCGATAACCAAAACATCTATGACTGCGGCGACAACAACTGGCCCCTCGCGCCATTCGAGGGGGCCAGCGTGCGTTCGGACCTTAGCGAATCGCCGGACGGATCCATGGTGCTGGTGGGTTACGACATCCTGGCGGTGGGCCGTCCGGGCTCGTTTCGCGTCGCCAAACCGGCCAACGGCCTGCCGCAACTATTCGCCGCGATTCAGGCGCGGGACGGCACGCTCTGGCTGGGGGGCGCACAAGGACTATACCGGTTCCCCTCGCCCTTCCGCATGGAATACTGGACGGCGCGCGACGGCGTCGATAACCCATGGTGCATCCGGCGCAACGGCGCCAACGTTTATGCCGGCCTCAATCGCGACGTGGGCGTTCTGAGCAAAGACCGGAAGCACTGGCAGAGCGTGGCCTCATTCGCGAAGATCGGCCAGGTAATGCACCTGTTGTCCGTCGGCGATGGGACTCTTCTGGCTGCGCTGAATCCCGGAGGGGCGGTCATGCTGCGGCCCGATGGAACCGTAGAGGCCCGCACTCATGGGGGCTCGCCGTCGTATGGGCTTCGGCTGGCGAGAGGTCCCAACCAGCAGGTCTGGTTCGGCGGCATTTCGCTGGGACCTTTGACGCGAAAGGGCCCCCGGTTGAAGGTCGAGAATCACCACCTGGAGACCCAGCCCTCGGGCAACGTTCTTGGCGTGCAATATGAGGAGCATACCGGCAAACTTTGGGCCTGCTACAACGGGGGCCTCACGGTGAGAAGCGAAGACGGAAGCTGGCGGGAGATCACCACAAAAGATGGCCTGCTCGTCAACCCCTGCTGGTCGCTGGCCGCGCTTCCCAATGGCGATGTCTGGTACGGCTACTACAACACGCCTGCCTTTGCATTGGTCCACCCAACCGCGGATGGCCGATTCACGGTCGGGCAATTCCGTGGCGGGGATGAGATTCGCGATCCCGAAAGCATAAACCTCGACCTGGACCCCCGTGGCTGGCTATGGCGGGGCGGGAACGCGGGATTATCCGTCGCGGGTCCGGCCGAGGCCGCGGCGGGAAAGTGGCTGTATCTGGACCAGTCGGATGGTTTGTCGGGCGAAGGCGTGAACAGCGGGAGTTACTTTGCAGATTCGGACGGCTCCGTCTGGATGGGAATCGACGTTTCGATTTTTCACTATCTGCCCCCATCCGATCTGCTGACGCCACAGTTCGCGCCGCAGATCTTCCTTTCTTCGTTTTCCTGGGACGGAGCGGCGCCGAAGATCGCGGAAGGGGTCGCCGGCCTGCCGCACGGCTCGAAGGTGGTGGCGCACATCGGGTCGCTGCAGTTCGACCGCCGCAACGCCCTGCGGCTGCGGTTCCGGCTCCTGCCGGAGCAGTCGTCCTGGCGTGAATCGAGCAGCCTTGATCTGCCGTTGGGCTCGCCTTCCTCGGGCGCGCACACGCTGCAGGTGCAAGCGCGGGTTTTCACGGGGCCATGGTCGCCCACGCTCAGCCGCCACTTGACCGTGCTGCCGCCGGTTTGGCGTTCCTGGCCGTTGCTGCTTCTCTATGCGATCACCGGGACCATGGTGGTGAGCGGCGGTTATCTGTGGCGCCGGCGACGCAATGCTGAGGAGGAGGAGGTGCTGCCCAATCTGGCGGCGTGGCGCCTGGGGGCGCTGCTGCCGGAGGTTGACGAACTGGCCGGAACGCTTCTCGACTCGCGCTTTGAGGTCGGCGAACTTCTCGCGCGCGGTGGTTTTGCCAGCGTCATGGCGGGATACGATCGCCATCAGAAGCAGCGTTGCGCGGTCAAGGTTTTCCGCAGCGAGCTCAAGGACAAGGCCTGGATTCAGCGGAGGTTCGAGCAGGAGGTGGCCGCTCTTCAAAGAGTGCGTCACCCCAATGTGGTTTCGATCTACGCGCACGGGAGTGCTCCCTCCGGCGCCCCTTACCTCGTTATGGAGTTCGTCGAGGGCAAGAGTCTGCGCGAAGTGCTGGAGATCGGAGCGCTGCCGCCCAGGCGCACGGCGAGGCTGCTGCGGCAGCTTGCCGGCGCTCTCGACGCCATCCATTCGCAGGAGATCTTCCACTGTGACGTCAAGCCGGAAAACGTCATCATCCGCAACCAAGCCTCGCCCGAGGAAGAGGCGGTTCTCATCGACTTCTCCATCGCCATCGTCAAGGACGCCAACGAAGCGCTATACGGCCTCTCGCGGGCGGCAGGCAGCTTCGATTACATGGCGCCGGAGCAGGCGATCGGCTACGCGGGCCCCTCCAGCGATATCTATAGCCTCGCCAGGCTCATTATCGAAATGCTCGCCGGACGCCGTCTGTCGGATCTTCTGCCCGCTGCCTCGCTGGACCTTCCCGAGCGTGTGCGGGAGCTGCTAAGAAGCCTGGGCTTTCCACTCTCGGAAGATGCCATCGCCACACTCAGCTCTGCCCTGGAATTCGACCCCGCGAAACGGCCGCATGCAGCGGGTGAATTCGCTCGCCCGCTCGTCACAGACCTGGAATCAGACGCCCAGATCCGGGAAGGCTGACCGGCTCCCCCGGGTCTGGGCATGGAGCATCCGTTTGAGCCACTTCAAGCCCCGTCCCCAGCGTGAACGCACCTGTTTCACGCTGAGTCCTGTCTCCTGCGCAATCTCTTCGAGCGTGAACCCGGTGAAGTAGTGCATATCAACCATGCGGGCGGCGTCCGGGTCGGTGGCCTCCAGCCGGTCCATCAGAATGCCAATTGCTACGATGCGCTCAGTGTCCTGCAGAGAAGCCTTGAGCAGCGCGCCGGATTCGTCGAATGACAGCGTCGTTTCACCGGCCCCCCGGCGTACGGCGAGTCTCTTTCGGGCCAGGTCTACGAGGACCCGCCGCATGCCCAGGCTCGCCAGCGCATAGAAGTGCCCCTGGTCCCGAATCTGCCAACCGCCTTTCGACAGGTTACTCACCCACAGTTCGTTAATCAGTTCCGTCCTGGACAGGGGCGCCACGTGCCGCTCCAGTTTCAGCTCGCGAAGCGCAATGTCGCGAAGTTTCGGCAAAACCTCGCGCAGCAAAGCGCCAGCCGCCGCCGTATCGCCCTGCATAAACGACTGCAGTCGCTTGGTTAAGGAGGCGTCACTGCCCATCGCCCAAGCCTCCTATTAGCCAACTGCTTTTGTCAACCCGATTTGGCCCACCGCGTCAGCCAAACGAAATGGGAATTATGGACAGGAAGTGCACCAGACAGCGCATCGGCACGGCCAGCATGCCGCCCGTGCCGATACGCTGTTTTGTAATCACGTTGTCTGGGCGCCACCCAGGCGGCGGTACTTGCGCAGCAACTCGAAGATCGCCACGCCGCCGGCGGTGGCCACGTTGAGCGAGTGTTTGCGGCCGAGCATGGGAATGCGCACGTGCGTATCGCACCGCTCCAGCAACTCCGGCCGGACGCCGTCCACTTCGTGGCCGAAAACCAGGCAGACCGGGAAGGCGGGCGCCCAGTCAAACAGGTCCACGGCGCGGACGCTGGTCTCGATGGCCGCAATCTCATAGCCCGATCCGCTCAACTCGGCAACCGCCTCGAGAGCGTCGCTGCTTCTGCGCCACGGGACGGTCTGTTCGGCGCCCAGCGCCGTCTTGGTAATGGCGCGCTTGGGTGGATAGCCGGTGATGCCGCAGAGGATCAGCTTCTGGCCGGCGGCTGCGTCCATGGTGCGAAAGAACGCGCCCACGTTGTAGAGGCTGCGGACATTGTCCAGCACGACGGCCACCGGCAGTTTCCCCATGCCTTCATACGGGATGGCCGCGCACGTGGCCAGGTACGGAAGACGTTCGCTCATGGTTGCCGGAAGACTCAGGATACCCCGCCCGCCTGCGCATGAGTTACCATGAGCATGCCATGATACGAACGGTGGCCATTGGTTGCGCGCTGGCGATGGCTGCCGCCGGTTTCGCGCAGAACGAGCAATATCATGCCAGGCTCGTCCTGGAGAATGGCGCCGCCCTTCCCTCGGCGCCGCTCTTCATTGCGCCGCCCGCCGGCCCGGATCTGCCACCCTGCCAACATGTCGAGTCGTTCGCCAACGGAGTAGTCACCTACGTGGTTCCGGTGATCGCCGAGCCCGGAGCCGAGCCCTGGAGCCGCCGGTGGGACGACAAATGCCTGGTGACCATCTGGCTGAAGGGCTACCGGAAGACCACCGTCACCTTGCACGATGGCGCGGTGATCGTGCTGAAGCAGATCGGCGATCCCGAAGGTTCCACCATTTCCGCCACCGCTCTGCACGTTCCCAAAGAGGCCGCGAAAGTTTACGACAAGGGCATCGCGGCGCTGGGAGATGGCAAGCTTCCCGCCGCGCAGAAGCAGTTCGAGCGCGCCGTGGCGCTGTACCCGGACTACGCGCAGGCCTGGAGCCAGCTCGGCGAGGTTCTGGAACAGCAGTCGGAACCAAAAGAGGCGGTCGCCGCCTGCGAACACGCGCTTCAGGCCGATCCCAAGTACATCCGCCCCTACCTGCAATTAATCCGACTGGCCGTCGCCGGGAAAAGGATGGAGGACGCGGCGGCCCTCGGCGATCGCGCCATGCAATTGAACCCGGTGGAGTTTCCGGGGATTTACTACTACTACGCGGTGGCCAGCTACGATTTGAAACATTCGGATGTGGCCGAGAAAGCGGTCCGCCGGGCCATCGACCTCGACAAGGCCCACGAGTTTCCGGCCGCGGAAGCGCTGCTGGGCAAGGTGCTGGCCGACAAAGGCGATCTCCGCGGCGCGCTGGACCACTTCACGAAATACGTGCTGCTCGCCCCGAAGGCGGACGATGTGCCCGCCATCCGCCAGCGCATGGCGGAACTGGAGCGCAGCCTGACGGAAGCAAAATAGCGGCGCCGGGACACGCTGCGAAAGCCGCGTCTTTGGGGGCGTGCGGTGAATATGCCGGCAATCCGTCGCGGCGCGGCATCCCGCCGCGCGCCTGGTACAATCGAGACTGATCCCGTTTTGAGTACACATGGCCGATCCTCAACCGGTACTAGCCAGCATCGGGCCGCTGCGGGAAGCCCTCGCCGACCTCCGCAACACCGCGCGCGAACAGATGGTTGCCGCGTGGCAGATTCACATCGAGCAACTGCAGGAACAGCTCGCCGGCGGCTGGCCGGAGCGCATCGCGTGGATTTTCGAGGAGCGCTTCCGCCAATTGCAGGCGCGCCTGGAGGAGCGGTTCAGCACCTCGGTGAATGAGCAGGTTGCCGCCGCGCTTGTAGACGCGCGCGTCAGCGTGCGCCGGGACTTCGCCGAGAAACTGAACCAGTCCATGCGCCGGCTGCGCACGTTTGAAAGCGACGCGCAGTGGGCCTCCGCGGTGCTGGATGCCGCCGAGCCGTTCTGCGACCGCGCCGCGCTGTTCACCCTGAATGGCCTGAATCTGCATCTCGAAGCCGTGCGCGGCATGCCGAAGCCGGGCGAAGTGGCCGACGTTCCGCTCTCGGCCGCCCCCGCTTTCGGGTCCGTCGTGGCCACGTCCGATGCCGTGGTGGCCATGCGCACCCGCGGAGAAATGTCGGAGGCGCTGGCCGGCGTGTTTGGCGAGGAACCCGGCCTGCGCTGCCATCTTTTCCCCATCGCCACGCGCGAGCGCGTCCCCGCCATACTCTACGCGGATGCGGCCGGACCGATGGAGACCAGCGCCATCGAGTTGGTAGCCGGGCTCGCCGGCGCGGTACTCGACAGCCTCTCCGGCCGCGCGACTCCTCAGGCACAGCTCGTGCGCATTTCCGCTGGCGAGCGGACCGGAGCCGGCATCGGCGCGTGGTTCGAGCTCAGCCGCGAGGACCAGGAGCTGCACCTCAAGGCGCAGCGGTTCGCGCGCGTGCAGGTGGCGGAGATGCGTCTGTACAAGTCCGACGCCGTGAAGGAGGGCCGCGCCCGGCGCGACCTCTACGGCGCGCTCAAGGTGGAAATCGACAACGCACGCGAGCTTTTCCAGCGGGATTATCTAACGGCAACGCCGACCATGGTCGATTATCTTCATTTGGAGCTTGTTCGCACGCTGGCTAACGATGACGCGGAGCTGCTTGGGAGGAGCTATCCCGGACCGCTGGCGTAGGCGCGTGGCAGGGCCTCTGGCCATTGTTTTCGCCATCGTCGCCGCCGGTAGTGTCCTTCTGCGCGCCGAAGCCCTCGAGACCATCGCCGACGCTTATCGCAAACAGCCCTCGCCAGCCACTCGCGCCGCCGTCGTTGGTTACGCCAACACGCACCCGAAGGATCGCGAAGGCGCTCTGGCGCTTCTCGCTTTGGGTGCCGTCGAAGTGGACCAGAGCCAGTTTGCCGACGCCGAAAAGCACCTGGACGCGGCCCGTGCGCGGCTCCCGGTGCTGGGCGATTACGCGGCCTGGCTGCGCGCCACGGCGCTCTACGGGCTGAAACGGCCCGCCGACGCCCTGCCGCTTCTCGATGCGGTGTGGAAGACCTCGCCGGAGTCGCCGCTCGCCGGGAAGGCGGCCCTGCTTGCAGTCCGGTGCCTGCTCGATCTGCACCAGCCGCAGCGGGCGCTCGAAGTGATTGTAGCCCACCGGCCGCAGATTTCCGACGCTTCGGCCGAGTTGGCGCGCGCGCAGGCGTTGGAGGCCGCCGGGAAAGCCGCCGAAGCCGCGGGCCGCTATCAGTGGGTCTGGTACGAGTATCCGCTGTCGCCCGAAGCGTCCGGCGCCCAAACCGCGCTGGCCCGGCTGCGAGGCTCGCCCGCGTATCCGAAGGAGAGCTCGGACCTGCTGCTGGCGCGAGCCCGGAAGCTGATGGACGCTCGCGAATACGTGCGTGCGGCGAATGAGCTGCAGGCGTCGCTCCCACGCATGTCCCGCGACGACCAGCAGAGCGCGCGCGTGATGCTCGGAGGCATTCGCTATCTGCGCCGGGATGCGGGCGCCTGCGATTATCTGCGTTCCCTGCAGCTCACCGCGCCCGAGGCCGACGCCGAGCGTCTTTACTACGTGGTGGTCAGCGCGCTCCGGGCGGGCCGCCAGCCCGATGCGCAGGATGCGCTGGCGCGCCTGGAACGCTGGCATGCACAGTCCAACTGGCGTCTGCGGGCTCTGCTCGCGGCGGCCAGCCGTCATGCCATGGAAGGTCAGCCTGCCGCGTCGCAGCCGTTGTATCGCGCCTGCTTCGAGTCTTTTCCCGAGGATGCCCAGGCGTCCGGCTGCCACTGGAAATACGTCTGGCAAACCTACCTGGACTCGCGGCCGGCCGCGCGCGACGCGTTGCTCGACCATCTGCGCCGGTATCCCGCTTCGGAGAAGGCGCCCGCCGCTCTGTATTTCCTCGGGAGAATCGCGCAAAATAGCCGTGATTTCTCTTCAGCCCGCGTATATTACGAGGAAATCGATACGCTCTATCCGAATCAGTACTACACCACGCTGGCGCGCCAGCGCCTGCGGGAAAGCGGTGTGGCAACGGCCACGCGATCCGCCTCGGTTGCCGCCCGGCTCGCTGCACTCCACCTGCCGGACCGCCGCGCCAGGGCCGACCTCGCCGCCAACCCGGCCACCGAGGTGCGTCTGGACCGGGCGCAACTGCTTACGCTGGCCGGGCTCTACGATTTCGCCGATGGAGAATTGCGCTTTGCCGGACGCAACAGCGCGCAGCCGCAGGTCATCGCCCTTGCTCTCGCCGAGCTGGCCGACCACCGGCAGACGCCCGATCTCGCCATCCGCTTCATCAAGCACTACGTGCCCGACTATCTGGACCTGCCGCTCGACGCCGCCACCGAGCGGCTATGGAAGCTGGCGTTCCCCATGCCGTTTCGCGAGGCCCTCGAGCAAAGCGCCCGGCTGAGCGCGCTGGACCCGTACATGGTGGCGGCGCTGATCCGGCAGGAGTCCGAGTTCAACCCCCGCGCCGTCTCTCATTCGAGAGCGTACGGCCTCACCCAGATCCTCCCCGGAACCGGCCGCCAGCTCAGCCGCAGGATGAATCTGCCGGGCTTTCGCACCGCCATGCTCTACACCCCGGACGTGAACCTGCGCATCGGCACGTTTTATCTGCGCCTGCTTCTGGACCAGTTGCAGGGACACTGGGAGGAGACGCTGGCCTCCTACAACGCCGGCAAGGGCCGCGTAACGGAGTGGCTGGGCCGGGTGCAGTTCGCCGAGCCGGCCGAGTTCGTGGAGAGCATCCCCATTGCGGAGACGCGCAACTACGTGCAGAGCGTGCTGCAAAACGCGGAGGTGTACCGAAGATTATATGCGCCGCGAATGAACGCGACTGCACGCGAATAGGGGGCAAAACACGCAGTAGTCTGCCCCCGTTTTGCCGGGGTTAAGGGAATAATTCGCGCTAATTCGTGGCCATCAGTCCCAGGCCCGGCCGGTCGGGCAGCATCAGCTTCCCGCGCTCCACGGTGACGCCGCGCCAGGGGTCGTTGGCGATCAGCAGGTTGCCGTCCAGGTCGGCGTAATCCACCAGCGGCGAGAGGTGCGCCGCCGCCGTAACCGTGCAGGAGCTGGAGATCATGCAGCCGAGCATGGTCTTCATGCCCAGCGCTTTCGCGATCTGAATCTCGCGATACGCTTCCATGATGCCCCCGCACTTGTCCAGCTTGACGTTGACGCCGTCGAACACGCCCTGCAGTCTCGGAATATCGGCCGGGTGCAGCACGGATTCGTCCGCGATCAGCGGTACGGGCGAGCGCTGGTGAATCCAGTGGATATCGTCCAGCCTGTCGGCGGGCATCGGCTGCTCCACGAATTCGACGCCCTGCTTCGCCAGCCACTCGATCTTGCGCAGCGCGGTCTCCTTGTTCGTCCAGCCTTCGTTGGCATCCACGCGCAACGGCTTGTCCGTCACGCTGCGCACGGCGGCGATGGTGGCTTCGTCGCTATCGAGGCCCACCTTGATCTTCAGCACCGCGTAAGGAGCGGCTTCGCGAACCTTGTCGCGCGTCATAGCGGGGTTGTCAATGCCGATGGAGAACGTGGTGACGGGCGCGTCTTTCGCATCGAGGCCGAACCAGCGGTAGAGCGGCACGCCGAGCTTCTGCCCGGCCCAGTCCATCAGCGCGATATCGAGGGCCGCTTTGGCCGCGTTCGCGCCGGGCACGTCGTGGAAGACGCGCGCCATGAGCTTCTCGAACTCCCACGGATCGGAGCCGGCCACCAACGGACGGACCGATTCGAGGGCGGCCCGCGCGGACCTCGCGTCTTCCTTGTAGCGGACGATGGGAGCGCCTTCGCCGTGGCCGGTGACGCCATCGCGCGTGTAGCGCACGTAGAGGACGTCGCGGTATTCGCTCGACGACATCACCGTGGTCCAGGTGTGCCGGAGCTTCAGGCGAACGATCTCCGTTTCAAACGTGACGTCGCCGGCGCCGGCAACCACGGGAGCCACGGCGGCTGCGGCGGCGGCGCGGAAAAGATCGCGGCGTTTCATAAGCTCTCGAACAACTCGGCGAGCGGGACCTCGAGGGCCGGGTCGCTGGTACGCAGGATGCCGTCTCTTGCCGGACGGCTCCCTTCGGCCGTATGAACGTAGCCCTGGCGCGTGCGCGGGTTCACCACCCAGACAAAGCGAACGCCGAAGTTCAGGTAATCGTCAATCTTTCTTTGAGGAACTCGCGCACAACGGACCGCGACCCGCGTTGCCTCGTCGCAAGTTCTGGTCCCGTCTGACGCCGCGGGCTCGCGTCCTGTGCGCTTCTCCTGAACCTCGTCGGCCCGGTCATCGCGTGACAGAACCTCAATCGCCAGCAGCGGCGGTTCCGTGATCACGCGCCCGGACGGCATCCGGCCGGCCACCACTACGACGTCCGGAACGCGGAAGCGCGACGGTCTCACCTGAACGCGCGTTTCCGGCGCCGCCCAGATGCCGGTGTAGTGCGTCATCAGATACAGATAGAGCCGCCCCTGCAGGTTGCCGTGTTCGATTTCTCCCATGTTGCGTTCGAGCACCTCGCCGTCCACGTACTCGCGGTCGCCATCCGGGAAACTCGTCGCGAGGCACTCGGCAACGGAGATCTGCGTGCCCGCGCTCATGCACATAGTTTATGGGATGCGGCGGGCGGCGACAAAGAGCGGCGCCCAGTGCTCGTCGTCCAGGCGATCGATCTGCACCACCGGCCGCTGCCACGGCGTGGCGTCGATGAACTCCCCGTTGCCGAGGTACATCCCGGTGTGCACGATCTTGTCCGCGCTGGCGCCGAAGTAGAGCAGATCGCCTGGCTGAAGCCGGTCGCGCGCCACCGGAACCATGCCGGTCCAGGTGGCCTGCTGGCTGGCATCGCGCGGAATCACCACGCCGCGGCGCCGGCACAGCATCTGCGCGAAGCCGGAGCAATCGTAGCCATACGTGGAAGTCCCGCCCCACAGGTACGGCAATCCCAGGAAACGGCGGCTGAACTCCAACACCTCGGCCACCGTCCGCGGCTGCGGATCGGAAGTCACGTCGCCCCGCTGTATCCAGGCTTTCCGCCCGCCCGGCAGCCGCACGCGGAGCCACCGCGGATCATCCTTGCCTGCCGGCTCGCCAGCCGGCGACACTTCCAGGCGCGCCTCAAATGGGACCGTGAGCAGCGGCCGGTGCTTTGTGACGTCCGCCTCGCGGTACAGATTCGCGAACAGCGACTCCACCTCGACAAACCCCGCTGTCCGCGCGTAAGCCGGACGCCGCAAAACCGACGTGGCCGTCACCCAGCCCGTGTACGCATCGGTGGTGCGGATGCGCAGCCAGCCGCCACGGCGCCCCACAATCTGAGCGTTGGCGCCGTAGATGGCCTGGGAGACAACGTCCGCATTCGCGTTCGCGTGCGAATACATGTTCGCCACGGGCGCCGTAATGACGACGTTTGCGGAGGGAGCGGCTTCGGCCATGAGGAAGGCCACGAGAAGACACCACATCTGCTTTGAGTATAGAGGTGCGCTGAAGCGCAGACATGCTGCAGGGGCCGCGTTCTTTTCTGATACCACAACGCGGCTGCGCCGCGTGTCCCTGCCCTACAGGCGGTCCGGGTTGAGGTGCAGGCCTTTGTGAATGGCGTACAGCGCCAGTTCCAGCCGGTCGGAGACGCCCAGCTTGTCGAAGATGTTGTGCAGGTGGTTCTTCACCGTCTGCTCGCTGATGAACATCTTCTCGGCCATTTCCTTGTTCTTGTAGCCCTGCGCCACCAGTTGCACGATCTCCCGCTCCCTGGTGCTCAGCGGCGAGCGCTCGCGCGATTTGCCCGAGCCGTTCGCTCCGGCCGCCTCGGTGGCGGTGGCGAACTGCCGCATCACCGCCGCGGTGGTGTGCGAATCCAGCCAGATCTCGCCCGCGTTCACCTTGCGGATGCTCTTGACGATGAGTTCCGGCGCGGTCTGCTTTAGTACGATGCCCGAGCAGCCCAGTTTCATCGCCTGCACGAACTCGTTCTTGTCCTCGGAAGCCGTGAGGATGATCACCCTGGTGCGCTTGCCCGCCTGCTGCATGGCCTGCAGAGTGGACAGGCCGTCCAGGTTCGGCATGCGCAAATCCAGAAGCAGAACGTCCGGCTCCACCTCCTGGATCATGTCCAGCACCTCGCGGCCGTCGTTCGCTTCCCCGACGATCTCGAAGTCGTCTTCAAGCGAGAGCAGCTTGCGAAGTCCATCGCGAACGATTGGATGATCATCCGCGATCAGGATGCGGATTACGGGCTTCCGGGTATCCACGACCCGGCTCTCATCGGGCTGAATTGTCGCAATGCTCTCGTTCATACTGTCCGTATCGACCATTCCCGGCTTCGATTCTATTGAAGTACCAGTACGGAATCAACTTGAGGTAATCCTCAGAAACACCGACAGAAACCTCTTAGTCCGTACTAAGCCCAACAAGCGTTTCCGTCTGCGTCTGCAGTTCTACGGCGCTTGGCGCTTGTTGGCGGCATGTATCCTGTCTTACGAACACACGCCCAGCCAGCCGGTCTCAAGCATATCAGATTCTCCTGGGGTCTAGTACGAAAGTACTGTACTTACCGCGGAGCGAGGTGCCCGACTCCGCCGCCGCCAAACCGAGGGGCGGACCGGGCCATCGCCTCCATGGCGCAGCCCTTCCGGCGCGCGAACCGCGAAACTAGCACCAGTACGGGGTCCGGGCCTGATATACTGGAAACGTCGCTGCTCGCGGTCGGCTTCGTCCGGCCGCTCTTCTGGCCGCCTCAGTTCCGCTCCTTCGGGTCCGGTTCCTCGCGTCGTCCGACATCGACAAATGATCTCTCCCAAAGGAGCAAAAGAATGACGAACATTTTCGTTGGAAACTTAAGCTATCAGACCACCGAGGACGACCTGCGGGCCGCCTTCCAGCAATACGGCGCCATCGAACGCGTCAGCATCGTGACGGATCGTGACACTGGCCAGCCGCGCGGCTTCGCTTTCGTCGAGATGACCAACAGCGGCGAAGCGGCGACGGCCATCAACAGCCTGAACGGCACGGAGCTGAACGGCCGCGCGATGAACGTGAACGAAGCGCGGCCGAAGCCGCAGGGCGGTGGCGGTGGCCATCGTGGCGGTGGCGGCGGCGGTGGCCGGGGCGGCCGCGGCGGCGGCGGATCCCGCTGGTAGCGCAAACGAATCGGGCCGGTTCATCGCCGGCCCACATACGCCGGAGGGCGGTAATCGGAAGCAGGCACACTTGAAGAGGTGACGATGGCGGGTCGTGGATCAACCACATTTCAGAAGCGGCAGAAAGAGCAGCAGCGCAAAGAGAAACGGGCGGAGAAGCTGGCGCGCCGGCAGGGCCGCAAGCAGAATCCCTCTCCGGAGATCTCCGAGTCCGCTCCCGTGGATGCTGTTGTCGACGGCGTAGCCGGCTCCGAAGCAGCAGCCATTGCGGAAGCCGGCGTTTCGCCGCTTCCCGAGTAGCCACTCCAGCCCGTTCAGTTCCGGTCCCTGTCAAGTCATTCAGCCTGGTAATCGCATTGCCTCGCGGGGTCGCCCGGACGAAGGTCCTGCGGCGATGCGGTGGACTGCGTCCCCTGCCGATCGGGAGGCGGGCGTCGTGAAGCTCCCGGGGCCGTTGATGAAGTGGGCGGCGGAAACCTGGCCGCGCACCAACTCGCGCCCGCGTTCGATGGCGCGGCGGTCGATTTCCAGCCAGCGCTCCGTTTTCACCAGACGGCGGAGGGCGCCGTCGATGAAGTGGCCCTCCAGCAGGTCGCAATGGACTCTATCGTGATTGTCTCCACCAGTCTCTGGCGATCATCGAACTGCCGTTACTGAACCGGGCGATGCGAGCGCGAGCCGCTGGCGCCAATGCCGCGAAACACAGAAGCGCCAGTGAGGTGATCGGCAAGGAACCGGGCTCCGGTACCTCCTGCGCGGTTCCGTCCACGGAGATCGAGTTTCTACGTTGCACGCTAAACGTTATTGGGGTATCGTTCTCTCCGGTGGCCACAAATGAAAACCCGGAGAGCGAGCCTCCAACGCTGAGATCATCGAGCCCGCTCACATCTGACGTCCACTCTACGTAGGACAGGTTCAGGCTTAGAGCGCTTGCGAATGGGAACCATGCGGACGGGCTGGTGATTTCTGCAAGGTTGATCGTGGTGAGCGCGGCCGGTATGTCCAGAAACACTGTCCAGCGGGCCGCCGGTGGCTCCCTGGTTGTCGAGTGTAAAGGAATAGTCGAAGCCACCCGCGACCGAAGTGACGGTGTACTGCACTGTGTCGGCTCTCAATACCTGCAGGCCGACAAGCGCAAAAACGACCCCAAGCGCGAGCCTCATGCTGTCGCCCGCAAGGGTTTTTCCAAGCATCGCGATCATTGCGGAGATACACTATCACAAATCAAGCCATGTCCTGACTGATATAGAGAATTGGCCACGGAGTATGCGGCGTTCAGACGCGCGCCAGCTCCCGCCCGCGTTCGATGGCGCGGCGGTCGATTTCCAGCCAGCGTTCCGTTTTCACCAGACGGCGGAGGGCGCTGTCGATGAAGTGGCCCTCCAGCCGGTCGCAGAGTTCCAGAAACGCCCCAATCATGACCATGTTGCCCGCGCGCTGGGTGCCAAGCTGATCGGCCACCTCAAAGAACGGGCGGGCGATGGCGGTCACGTCCGGCCGAACGCAATCCTCCGGCAACGCGGCGCCGTTGTAGAGGACCAAAGCGCCCGGCTCCGCCGTCGCCAGGAACTTCCGCAGCGAGGGCTCGTTCAGCGCGAACAGCACATTGGGACGGCTGACCATGGGAGAATCGACGCGCGCGTCGGTGACCCGGACGTGGCAGTTCGACGTGCCCGAGCGCATCTCCGGGCCGTAGGACGGCAGCCACGACACGTGCAGACCGGCCTGCATGCCCGCTTCGGCCAGAACCTCGCCCAGCAGCAGCACGCCCTGTCCGCCGAATCCGGCCACGCGAATACGGAGATCGACGCGGAGATCGGCGCTCGCCCTTGCCGCCGCCGGCCCGGCGCCATCGGTCTCGGTAGCCAGACCGAGAATCCGCGGCACCTCGCTCAGCTCGGGTACGGGCTTTGGCGCGGGCCGCGGCGCCCGGGTCTTCGTGCAATCGCGAAACACCCCCGGCGGGAACACCTTCACCAGTTCCTCGCGCACGTACCGCTGAGCGTCCAGCGGATCCATTTTCCAGACAGTTGGGCACGGCGAGACTATCTCCACCAGCGAAAAGCCAAGGCCGTCCATCTGATTGCGAATCGCTTTCCGCACCGCCTTCGCCGCCTGCATGATGCCCTTGTTATTGCCCAGCGCCACGCGCTCGATGTACGCGGGGCCTTCCAGCGTGGCCAGCAACTCGGCAACCCGCAGCGGGTATCCTTCGTTCAGGGGGTCGCGGCCGAACGGGGACGTTGTGGTTTTCGTGCCAATCAGCGTGGTGGGCGCCAATTGTCCGCCGGTCATCCCGTAAATCGCGTTATTGATGAAGAATACCGTGATATTCTCCCCGCGGTTGGCGGCGTGCAGAATCTCCGCCGTGCCGATGGCCGCCAGATCGCCGTCGCCCTGGTAGGCCAGCACCACGCTGGCCGGACACGTGCGCTTGATCGCCGTGGCCACCGCGGACGCGCGGCCGTGTGCCGCCTGCACGTTGCCAACATCGAAATAGTAATAGGCGAACACCGAGCAGCCCACCGGGCTGACGAAGATGGTGCGGTCCTGGACGCCGAGATCGTCGATGGCTTCGGCGATCAGCTTATGCGCGATGCCGTGCCCGCAACCCGGACAGTAGTGCGTGGTGTGCTGCAGATCGGCCTTGCGGTCGAAGTTGTCGTAGAAGCTGTCCGGCCGGCCGTGGACGACGGTGTACTCGGTGCTAGCCATGGATCACCTCCTCGTTCGCGAGCCGGGCAGCGACGCCGGCCACGTAGTCGAGCACTTCCTCCGCCGAGGGCACTACGCCGCCGCAGCGGCCGTAAAACTCCACCGGCCGCCTGCCCTCCAGCGCCAGCCGCACGTCGTCCACCATCTGGCCAGTGCTCATCTCCACGGTCACGAACACGCGGGCGTGGCCGGCGATTTCCCGCAACGCCACCGAGGGGAACGGGAACAGGGTGATGGGGCGCAGCATGCCCACCCGCAACCCGTGCCCGCGCAACTGCTCCACCACGGCCTGCAGCACGCGGGAGACGATGCCGTAGCCCACCAGCACAATCTCGGCGTCGTCGGTGCGGTAGCGCTCCGCGAGCACGTGATGCTCTTCCAGGCGGCGATATTTGGCTTCGAGCTTGAGAATATGCCGCTCCATGTCCGGCGGATCGAGGTAGATAGAGGTGATCAGATGCCTGCGGGTTTCCGCCGTGCCTGTAACCGCCCACTCCGGCGTGGACGGCGCTACCGCGTCGCGCGGAAACTCCACCGGCTCCATCACCTGGCCCACGCAGGCGTCCATCAGCACATAGGCCGGGTTGCGGTACTCGTCGGCGAGGTCGAACGCCAGACGGGTCAGGTCCACGGCCTCCTGCGCGGACGCGGGCGCCAGCACGATGGTGCGGTAGTTGCCATGTCCGCCGCCCTTGACCACCTGCAGATAGTCGCCCTGCTCGGGCCCCACGTTGCCCAGGCCGGGGCCGGCCCTCATCACGTCGGCGATGACGCAGGGCAGCTCCGCGCTGGCCATGTAGCTGATGCCTTCCTGCATGAGGCTGATGCCGGGGCCGCTGGACGCCGTCATCACCCGGACTCCCGCCGCCGCGGCGCCGTACATCATGTTGATGGCGGCCACTTCGCTCTCCGCCTGCAGGAAGACCCCTCCCACCTGGGGCAGGTACAACGCCGCCGCTTCCGCAATCTCGCTCGAGGGCGTGATCGGGTAGCCGTAGAAGGCGCGGCAACCGGCCAGAATCGCACTGTAGGCGATGGCCTCGTTCCCCTTCATTAACTGGCGCGCCATGTTATGCCGCCTCCGTCCTGCTTTGCGCGGTTTTGGCCACCACCGCACGGAGCACGCGAATGCCCCCCGGCTCCGGACAGACGTAGAAGCAGATGCCGCATCCGGTGCAGCCGTAGCCGGTGTACGTGCTGGTGTGATACCCGTTGCGGTTCAGCGAAGGAGACAGCAGCAGCACTTTCGGCGGGCACGCCTCCACGCACAACGCACAGCCCTTGCACTCGTCGCCATTCAATTCCACCCTGCCGCGATCCCCGTTCATTCCAGCCATGGTTGCCCTCCCCGTGGGAACGCGGCTGCCGCCGCGTGTCCGTCTACTTCACGCCATCACGGCCCGCGCGGGCTCCAGATAGTGGGCCCGGCACGCAAAATCGTACAGCCCATCGCGGAACCTCGGCTCCGCGATGGCGATCAGCGCCTCGGCCCTCTGGCGCAGTGTTTTGCCGTGCAGATACGCGATCCCGTACTCGGTTACGACATAGTGCACGTCGGCCCGTGACGTAACCACGCCGGCCCCGGGATCGAGCACCGGCGCGATGCGGGAGACAGAACCGTCCTTCGCGGTGGCGGGCATGGCAATGATCGGCTTGCCCCCTTTGGACCGCGCAGCCCCGCGTATAAAGTCTACCTGACCGCCGAACCCGCTGTAGGGACGAGTGCCGATCGAATCCGCGCACACCTGCCCGGTGAGGTCCACCTGCAGCGCGGAGTTGATGGCCACCATGTTGTCGTTCTGTGCGATCACGAACGGATCGTTGGTGTAGCGGATGGGATGAAACTCGAACAGCGGGTTGTCGTGGATGTAGTCGAAGGTCCGCCTGGTGGCGATCACAAACCCGGCCACCAGCTTGCCCTGGTGAAGCGTTTTGCGCCGGCCGTTGATCACGCCTGCTTCGATCAGGGGGATGACGCCGTCCGAGAACATCTCGGTGTGGATGCCGAGGTCTTTGTGGTGGTCCAGACAGGAGAGTACAGCGTCGGGAATCCCCCCGATGCCGGTCTGCAGCGTGGCGCCGTCGGGGATTAGCGAAGCTACATGGGCGGCGATGCGGTGATGCGCCTCGGTGGGCGCCGGTCCGGGAACCTCGCGCAACGGATGGTCGTTTTCGACAATGGCCGAGACCTCGCTGACGTGCAGGAAAGCGTCCCCGTGGGTGCGCGGCACGTGCCGGTTCACCTCGACGATCACGCGGCGGCCATAGCGGGCGGCGGTCAGGGTGCAGTCCACGCCCGTTCCCAGGCTCATAAACCCGTGCTCGTCCGGCGGGCTCACCGACAATAGCACCACGTCGAGCGGCATCGCGCCGGAGATCAGCAGATCCTCAATCTCGCTGAGGAAGATCGGCGTGTAGTCCGCATGGCCCTCCTGGACGGCGCCACGGACGTTGGCGCCCGTGAACAGGGAGTTGACGCGGAAGCGGCCTTCGTACTCCGGGCGGACATAATCCGCGTCGCCGAAGGTTAGCATCTGGACGATCTGCACGTTTCGCAGCCCCGGTGCAAGGCGGAGCAGCGCCCGGACCAGACCGTCCGGCACTGAGCAGTTTGGCTGGATCCAGATGGTGTTGCCGGATCGAACCGCGCCGAGGGCTTCGTCGGCAGTGGTCCGTTTGCATTCGTACTCGTCGTGCCAGCTCATCGGTTCCCTATGATAGACCCACTAGCACGTGGGTTTCCTAAGATAAGCTTTTCGAATGGCCCGATAAGCATGTGCATCAGAATGAAAACATGGTACTTGCTTCTCTTGCGTGGAATGAGCTGGTACTCTGCCGCACACATTGCTGCGGGAAAGTGCGCAGCTATGGGTGAGGTCGCGCTTGCACACACCTGACGCTCGGCAAGCGAGCGGAGTTACGGCGCAGTCAGCAGGGATACGGACGAGGGAGACCCTACCAGGTTTCGAAGTCGTACCGAGGCGTGTTCGCTTCGGGATGGGTTCGAATGTAGACTGTCCAGGCGAGCTTGGCGAGTAGAAACAAGCCAATCAGGATTGCTGGGGCATCTAAGGATGACATAAAGATCTCCTCTGGGAATTGTACCAGACATGAGTATTTAATGATAGAGCTTCCTGTATAATTATGCGGTCCTCATGGATCGAAGCGGCTTGAGTCCGGCCGCAGCCGCAGCTCGTGCGCGGCCCGGCACTCCTCTCCTGCTCCGGGAGCTGGCCACGTCGACGAAGTCCTCGGAATTATCCTGGTGTCTGCAACCAGGGTCTTGACTCTATATGGTACTAGTAGTACTTTATAGCAGTCTACCGGATTCGGAAATCGCGAATCGCGGGGTCGGCTGAAGGGCAGTCGAATCCGCGGCTCAGTTGGCCTTCAATACCTCACTACTTGCCGGTCTCCGGGTTCCTCCCACCTCTCCCGGAGACCGGTTCCTCAATCGGCTTCTTCCGAAAACATGATCGCGGTCGCTGATTTCGGGCGCTCGCGCGTGAGCCGGGCTGGCTTTCGGGCCGCCATCTCCAAGGCGTGCTCTGTTAGCTCGGTCCGGGGCGACACCTGCCGGTCCTCGGGAGTGCCGGGAACCTCCTTCCCGTCGATCCCGGCGCATTGTTTCATAGCGGCGCACAGCCCTCTTTTCGCGGCACCCGCATTGGAACCCAACTGTCATTTCATTTCGTCGGGCGGAAGAATGCCGTTAATCACGAAAGTCAGGGTAGTCCACACGGCAATACTCCATACGGTAGTAGTCCATATGGTAGTAGTCCATCCTGTAAGGGTGGCCTACATAAGCCATTGATAATTAAGGATAAATGTGTTGCGGTACGCTGCCGCTATGAAGTACTCTGGGTGTGGTTGATTAGTAGTTCTAGTAATTCTAGTACGGAGGTAAAGGTGCTTAAATTCGCTATCATGTTTGCGGCCATTCTAACCTCGTCGACATGCGCGGTTGCGGCAACAACGACGATTGGTACTGCCAGCGCGCGCGGGAGCATGCGCATCGATGGGTTGCTGGTGAATGGGAACGCGACCCTGTTTGACGGGACCGTGGTGGAGACGGACGTGGCAACCACGGCATTGCGTCTGGACCGGGGCGTCGAGATCAAGCTGGCCGCCGATTCCCGCGGCAAGCTGTACCGGGACCGTTTGCTGCTGGAGAAAGGCTCCGGCGAGCTGGTGCGCGCGGGCGGGTTCGAGTTTGACGCGAGCCGTGTGAAGGTCACGGCGGATGCGCCGAATGCCCGAGGCGTGGTTTCCATGGAGGATGCGAATACCGTCAAGGTGGAGGCGCTGAGCGGCGGATTGCGAGTCACCACCGGCAACGGGATCCTCCTTGCCAGGCTCCAACCGGGGCGGGCCATGGAGTTCACCGATTCCCAGGCTGGAGCGGCCGCGCCGGCCACCATTACCGGCAAACTGACGAAGGAGGCGGACGCCTGCACGTCGGCGACGGAGCAGAAGTACTTTTTGACCGCTGCGGAGACGGGAGTGAAGTATCAGGTAATGGGTGAGGGCCTCGACTCGCTGGTAGGTAAGACGGTAACGCTCACCGGCACGCTGGATCCGAGCTTCCAGTCGTCGAAGTGCGCCGCCGGGCTGATTGTCGCCTCGGGTACCCCTTCGGTGGCCGGCACGGAAGGCGGAGCAGACAGGGCGGCGGGAACGGCCGCAGGCATGGCTACCGGCACGAAACTGATCATCGCCGGCGTGGCGGTGGCCGCGGCGGTGGGGACGGGTGTGGGCCTCTACGAAGCCAATAAGAGCTCGACGCCGGCCAGCCAATAGCCGGCCGGCTCGGTTCAGGTTCATCGGGAGCGGACGCGCAAGGTGCGTGGCTGCTCCCGTTCCCATCGGGCTCGGAATGCCCGCCGGACAGGGTAGACTCGATTTGAGGGTTCCATGTCCGATTCCCACCGCGTCACCCGCCGGGACGTCCTCTCGACTGCCGCCATGGTTGGAGCGGCCTCCGCCATTGTCGGGTCCGCTGCTGCCGGGCCCGCCAATGACGCCGTCGCTTACGGAGTCATCGGCACGGGTGGCCGCGGCTCGTACCTGTTGAAGCATCTGCGAGCGATCGGCAACGGCCGCTGTGTCGCCGTCTGCGACTTGGACGCCGGAAAGACCGATACCGCGGCGCAGATTATCGGCACGGGCCCGGCAAAGTACCGGGATTATCGTGCGCTGCTCGACAACGGAAACGTGGAGGCGGTGCTCATTGCCGTACCGCTGTTTGAGCACTACGCCCTCACCCGCGACGCTCTGCTCGCCGGCAAGCACGTCTTTTGCGAGAAAAGTCTCGTCTTCCAGCCGTACGAGGTGCACGCGCTGCGCGCGCTGGCCGCGCAGCATCCGAAACAGGTGTTGCAGGTGGGCCTGCAGCGGCGTTACAGCAAGTTTTATCAGATCGCCAAAGCCATGGTGGACAAGGGACTGCTGGGCAACGTCACGCACGTCCACGCGCAGTGGCACCGCAATCCCGGCTGGGTGATGCGCGGATTCAACTGGCGGCTTTACCGCGAGTATTCGGGTGGCCTGGCGGCGGAACTGGCCTCGCATCAAATTGATATCGCCGACTGGATGTTCGGCTCGACGCCCGAGTACGTCATCGGCGTGGGCGGGCTCGATACGTGGAAAGACGGCCGTGACGTGGACGACAACATCCAGCTCATCTACAAATACCCGAACAACCAGAAACTGATCTACAGCTCCATCACCACGAATTCGCACATGCCCTACCTGGGCGCCACCCGTCCCGAGTTCGGGGAAGTGATTATGGGCACTGGCGGATCGCTCGAGATGACCGTGGGCGACGGTGAGCGGAACATGGCCACCGCGCTGTTCTACAGGGAGACCACCCGAGTGGTGGCTTCCCCACCGCCCCTTCCTGGCGAGAAAGAGCCGCCCACGCCCGCTGGCGCCACCTACCTGATCGGTGGCGGGCAGCGGGGCCTGCCGCTGGCCGTGGCCACGGGCCAGCTCGACCTCGCCAACGACGATTCGTTCCTCGCCCGCGAACTGAAGTACGCGCGCCGCTGGCTCTACAGCAAAGGCGTCATTGTCGACGACGAGGACGCGAACCCGGCGGAAACCGAACTGCTCTCCTTTTTCGATAACTGCCGCGGCGGCGGACGCCCGAAAGCCGATCTTGACATTGGCCTGAATGACTCCATTGCCGTCATCCTCTCCAACCTCTGCATGCGCGAGGAACGGCGCGTGTATCTCAGCGAGATCGACAAGATGGGCCGCGACGAGAACGAGGCGCAGTTCGTGGCTCGCCTGGCGAAATCGCAGGCCAGTTACCGGCAATCCCTGGCAGCGAAGAAGAAGATCGACGTGGCCTGATTCCTGCCATAATCTTCTTCATGGTTTCCTCCCTGCTGTTCGCGCTTCTTCTGGCCCAGGCCGCGCCGCCCGCACCGGAGACGCCCAAAGCGACCGACGCGAAAGCGGCCGAGCCGGCCGCGAAGCCGGCGGAAAAAGAAGAGCCGCCCGTGGTGACGCACCACGAAATCCACGCCGGCGGAAAGACGCTGAAGTACACCGCGACTACCGGCATGATGCCGCTGAGGGATGCCAAAGGCGAAACCGAAGCCCACATTTTCTTCATGGCCTACACGCTCGATGGCGTCAGCGACACCAGCCACCGTCCGCTTATGTTTTCGTTCAACGGCGGGCCCGGATCGGCATCGGTGTGGCTGCATCTGGGCGCCCTCGGTCCTAAACGCGTGGCCATGTTGCCGGATGGCCGCATGCCCGCGCCACCGTTCCATCTCGTCGACAACGAGTACACCTGGCTCGATCAGACCGATCTCGTGTTCATCGACCCGGTGGGAACCGGTTACAGCCGCGCGGTGAAGCCGGAGCTGGATAAGAAATTCTGGAGTTTGCACGGCGATATCGAATCGGTGGGCGAGTTTATTCGCATGTACCTGACGCGCTACGAGCGCTGGACGTCGCCGCTGTTCCTGGTGGGCGAAAGCTACGGGACCACGCGCGCGGCCGGGCTCTCGGGTTATCTCATCGAGCGCGGCATCGCCTTCAACGGGATCGTGCTGGTGTCGTCCATCCTGAATTTTCAAACGGCGGCTTTTGCCAAAGGCAACGACCTGCCGTACGTCCTGTACCTGCCCAGCTACGCGGCCACGGCCTGGTATCACCACAAGCTGGCGCCGGATCTCGAACGCGACCTGCCGAAGACGCTGAAGCAGGTGGAAGCGTGGGCCGGGACCGGTTACGCCGAAGCTCTCGCCAAAGGCGACCGGCTGACCGCTGCCGAGCGCCAGCAGACCATCGAACGCCTGGCGCGTTACACCGGGCTGGAGGAGCGCTTCATCGACAACAGCAATTTGCGGGTGGCCATCTTCCCCTTTACCAAAGAGCTGTTGCGCGATCAGAAACGCACCGTGGGCCGGATCGACAGCCGCTTCAAGGGCATCGATGAATCGGCGGCCACGGCCAGACCGGAGTTCGACCCGTCCATCGCCGCGATTCGGCCGCCGTACACCACCACCTTCAACAACTACGTGCGCGGCGAGCTGGGTTATAAGACGGACGTGGAATACTACATCCTGGGCGAAGGCGTCACCGGGTGGGACTGGGGCCTGCGCGAGGGCTACCCCGATACCAGCGACGATCTGCGCCAGGCCTTCGCCAGAAACCCGTACATGAAGCTCTATGTGGCGTCCGGCTATTTCGATCTGGCGACACCGTACTTTGCGACCGAGTATACGCTGGCGCACATGGGGCTCGACCCCAGCCAGCGCCAGAATATCCAGACCGGCCAATACGAGGCAGGCCATATGGTATACATCGACACGAAGCAGATCGAGAAGCTCAAGCGGGACGTGGCGGGATTTCTGGAGAGCGCGCTGAGCGGGCCGAAATAAGCGGCGTGGCCGCTACGGCGCCACAACGGCGCGGAAACATTGCCGCGGTGCACTACCGCCTCGATGCAAACACCTGAAAACGCGTCACCGGCACGTACCCGAGCGCCTTGTACAGCGGCATGCCCGCGGGGGTGGACTGCAGCACCGTTCGCTCGATGCCCGTATCCGCGCTGGCCTTCGCAATCGCCTCGCGCATCACCGCTTCCGCATAACCGCGCCTCTGGAAGGCGGGCAGCGTGGCCACCGAGTAGACGCCGATCGCGCCCGCGCACACCACCAGAGCGGCGGTGGATACGGGCGTCCGACCGTGGTAACCGACCCAGCCGGCGTACGTGCCGTGCCAGGCTCGGTCCTCCGCGTACACCGCGCGGCAGATCGGAAGAGGAATATCGAAGGCCATGGACGTGATGTGCGCAAAGGCGGTGCGCGTCTCGCCGTCCGACACCGGGCGCACCGTCACCTCCGGCAGCCGGCGGGACGGCGGGCGCAGGCTCTCGGCGTACATGCCCGGGGCGGTGGTCAGGTGGCGCATGTTCATGCTCTCGAGCGTGTCGCGCACGCGGCCCCACAGGTTCTCGTCGATGAGATCCTCGCAGGCCCAGAACGACCACGGAAGGCCCCGCCGCCGATAGAACTCTTCGGCTTCCTTCAGCTCGATCCCCAGCCCGTCGATGCCCCGTCCGCGCACGGGCGAGCCGAGGATAGCCGCGTTGAACACGCTGTAGTCGATGGCGGACGAGATCAGCGTAAGGGCGGCGAGGCGTCGAACCTCGCCATTGCATCGGGCCGTACCAAAAAATCGCATGGCCTCACGCAGGTTCTCGCTCAGCGTGGCGGCCTTCGGGGTCATCCGCTGGAATTAGATCAGAATTGGCATGCCAGCGTCAAACCAGTGGAGGTACTCGCTGGGAGATCGGCCCGTTCGGGATGTGCTATCAAGCACAGGAGGGCAGGCTCGTGGCCTCTACGGGGCGCTCAGCCGCGCGCGCCGGCGGGTTGGACTTTGCGGCCTGCGCCGGTTTTCATGCGCAAGCTCGAATGTGGCAGCCACCGTACGAAACCGCGGCACAGGAGGCGGCCAAACCCGGACCCGTACAGAGTTTCCCTGAATCTACCGCTCGAAGCGGGCGATAAACTGTTTCATGTGGCGTTCCTCCAGGATGCGTTGTTCGGCTTTGGGAACGCCACTTTCCTGTCTGCGGATATGCGAGTTGCGGCTAGGCTGCAGTGCGGGGCAGGATTGTATCCTGCGCGCGGGTCTATAGCCCACGCCGGGCGCCGATTAGAAATCGGCCCGCAGGTTGCAACCCTGCCCCGCATCCCGAACTCTGAGGGGTGACATTCGCACATGCGCTATCTCTCGATCCACTGTCATTGTTATCAGCCGCCGCGCGAGAATCCCTGGCTGGAGACCATCGAGCTGCAGGACTCGGCCTATCCGTACCACGACTGGAACGAGCGGGTGCTGGCGGAATGCTACGCCACCAACGCCGCCGCGCGCATTCTCGACGAACAGCAGCGCATAGCGCGCATCGTCAACAACTATCAGAGCATCAGCTTCAACTTCGGTCCCACTCTGCTTTCGTGGATCGAGAAGAAAGCGCCGGAGACCTACTCGCTGATCATCGAGGCCGACCGCGCCAGCGCCGAGCGCTTCAGCGGCCACGGCTCGGCCATGGCGCAGTGCTACAACCACATGATCATGCCGCTGGCCAACAGCCGCGACAAGTTCACCCAGGTCCGCTGGGGCATGGAGTGTTTTCAGCACCGCTTCGGGCGGGCTCCAGAAGGCATGTGGCTGCCGGAGACGGCGGTAGATCTCGAAACGCTGTCCCTGCTGGCGGGCGCGGGAATCCGTTTCACCGTGCTGGCGCCCTCGCAGGCCGAGGCTATCCGGCCCATCGGCGGCGCGGCGTGGGAGGACGTTTCCGGAGCGCGCATCGATCCCACCCGCGCGTACCTGTGCAACACGCCCTCCGGGAAATCGATCGCGCTGTTCTTCTACGACGGGCCGGTTTCCCAGGCGGTGGCCTTCGAGGGCCTGCTCGGCAACGGGGAGAAGTTCGCCCGCCGGCTGCTGAGCGGCTTTTCCGATACGCGCGCCTGGCCACAGTTGATGCACATCGCCACCGACGGGGAGACCTACGGTCATCACCACCGTTTCGGCGAGATGGCGCTGGCCTGGGCGCTGGGGCACATCGAATCGGAGGAGTCGGCCAGGATCACCAACTACGGTGAGTTTCTCGAGGAGAACCCGCCCACGCACGAAGTCAGGATCATCGAGAATACGTCGTGGAGCTGCGCTCATGGTGTGGGAAGGTGGGCCGCCAACTGCGGCTGCAACACGGGCAGCCAGCCCGGATGGACGCAGGAGTGGCGCGCGCCGCTGCGTGCCGCGCTGAACTGGCTGCGCAACAGCGTCGCGCCGCTCTACGAACAGAAGGCGGCCTCGTGGCTCCGCTATCCGTGGCAGGCGCGCAACGACTACATCCGCGTGATGCTGGACCGCTCCGCCGGCGCGCGCAAACGATTTCTGGCGAAACACGCCTCCCGCGAGCTCAATGAGAAAGAGGTGGTGGAGGTCTGGAAGCTGCTGGAGATGCAGCGCCACGCCATGCTCATGTACACCAGTTGCGGCTGGTTCTTCGCCGAGTTGTCGGGCATCGAAACCGTGCAGGTGATTCAGTACGCCGGCCGCGTGGTGCAGCTCGCCGAAGACGTGTCCGGCGTCCCTTTGGAGAGCGACTTCCTGTACCATCTTGCCAAGGCCCGCAGCAACATTCCCGAGAAGCGCGACGGTGCGGCCATCTATGAGGAATTCGTGCGGCCAGCCGTGGTGACGCTGCCGCGCGTGGCCGCGCACTTCGCGGTGAGCTCGCTGTTCGACGACTATCCGAAGAAAGCCGGCGTGTACTGCTACTCGGTGGAAACCGAGGACGCCCGCACCATGCGTGCCGGGCATACGCGCATCGGCGTGGGCAAAGTGCGTCTGTCATCGGAGATCACCCGGAACTCGCAAACCCTGATCTATAGCACGCTCCACTTCGGCGATCACAACGTCCACGCGGGGGTGCGCGAGTTCGGCGGGCGCAAGGCCTATGAACGCATGACCTCGGAGCTGCTCCACGCCTTCTCGCACGCCGATCTGGCGCGGGTGATCCGGGTGATGGATATGGGGTTCGGCAACGACACGTATTCGCTGAAATCGCTGTTCCGCGACGAGCAGCGCCGCATCCTCGGTCTGATTCTCAATTCCACGCTGGAGAACGCCGAGTCCGAATACCGCCAGCTCTATGAGAATCACGCCCCACTCATGCGCTTTCTCACCGACCTGCACATGCCGCTGCCGGAGGCCCTGCGTTCCACGGCCGCATACGCGCTCAACAGCCGGCTGCGCAAGGCGTTTGCCGCCGAAACGGTGGATGCCGGGCCGATCCAGTCGCTCATCGAGGAGGCGCAGACGCTGTCGGTGCCCCTCGATACCACCACCCTGGAGTTCACCTTCCGGCAAACGCTGGAGAGTCTGGCACGGGCGTTTCACCAGCAACCGCTGGACCCGGAAGCGCTGTCGCGCCTGGCCCGGGCGGTGTCGCTCGCCCGCAGGCTTCCGTTCCCGGTGAATTTCTGGTCGATTCAGAACAAGTGCTGGGACGCCATGGGAACCACTCTGCCGGTGATGCGAACCAGAGCGGCCACCGGGGAGGAGGCCGCGCACGCCTGGGTGGATCAGTTTGTGGCGCTGTGCCAGGATCTGTCTCTGCGGCTGCCCGCCTGAAGGGCAACGCGCCGAGGCGGCCACGCAGGATGGCCTGTTACCAGCACTCGACGGCCTCCACTTTGGGTGGGCCGGAGTCTCCGCCAATCAGCCAATCCCATCTCTGCCCGTCCGGCATCGCTTCGGTAAGGGACTTGCCAGAAGGGGGGAGACTCGATTCGAATGGTAGTGATCACGAACAGTGAAGGAGGGAAGTATGTCTCTGAACCAGAGTAGCCGGCGGTCGTGGATGAAGGGGGCCACGGCCCTGATGGGAGGCCTGGCAGCCGCGGATCTGGCGGCGCCTTCCGCAGAAGCCGCTCCGCCGACCTCGCCGGGCAAACCGGCCGTGGCGGGGGCTGACCGGACGGTGGTGAGCGATTCGAAGAACGTCGTCGAGACCACGGCCGGTAAGGTCCGCGGATTCGCGCACGGCGGTATCCACGTCTTCAAGGGGATCCCCTACGCAGGGTCCACCGCGGGGAAAAACCGCTTCATGCCCCCGGTCCGGCCGGAGCCGTGGGCGGGCGTTCGCAGCGCCCTGTACTTCGGCAAGGTCTGTCCGTTCTTCCCGCGCGCCGGCTGGAACTTCGACGAGAACTCGTTCATGTTCCAGTGGAACGATGGCCAGCCGGGGGAGGATTGTCTCCGTGCCAACATCTGGACGCCGGGCATCAACGACAACCGGAAAAGGCCAGTCATGGTGTGGCTGCACGGAGGCGGCTTCGCGGCCGGCTCCGGCCAGGAGCTCCTGTCTTATGACGGTGAAAACCTGGCCCGGCGCGGCGATGTGGTGGTGGTCAGTCTCAACCATCGCCTCAACACCTTCGGGTTCCTGAATCTGGCCGCGTTCGGCGAGCGGTATGCGAGCTCGGGCAATGCCGGCATGTTGGACCTGGTGGCGGCGCTGGAGTGGATCCGCGACAACATCGCGAGCTTCGGCGGCGACCCCGCCCGGGTGATGATCTTCGGGCAATCCGGTGGCGGCGGAAAGGTGAGCACGCTCATGGCCATGCCGTCGGCGAAGGGACTTTTCCACCGCGCTTCCATTCAGAGCGGGTCCATGTTGCGAGTGGCGGAAGCGGAGAACTCCGCCAAACTTGCCGCGGCCGTGCTGGAGGAACTCTCCATTTCGAAAGCGGATGTGGGCAAGCTGCAGGATGTTCCCGTGGAGCGTCTGCTGGGCGCCGCTCAGGCCGCGCAGCGCAGGGTGTCGCCGCCGCCTTCCGGTCCGCCGGACTTCCGCCGCATGGCCCGCTCCATCGGCTGGAGCCCTTATGTGGACGGTAAAGTCATCCCGGCCCAGACCTTCGATCCGCGCGCGCCGGAAATCTCCGCGGACGTTCCGCTGATCGTGGGCACCGTGCTGAACGAGTTTGTGAACGGGATCGATCACCCGGACGCCTTCTCCATGACGGAGCAACAGCTCTCCGCGCGGGTCGAGGAACGCTACGCGGGCAAAAGCAGGGAAGTAATCGACGTGTTCCGGCAGGGCCACCCGAAAGCGCGCCCCTTCGAGCTGTACTCCGTTATCATGGCGTCCTCGGTGCGCGGCAACGCGGTGAAGCAGGCCGGGCTGAAGGCTGCGCAGGGCAAGGGGCCGGCGTACCTTTACTGGTTCACGTGGCAGACGCCGGTGCTGGACGGGAGGCCCATGGCCTTCCACTGCTCGGAGCTGAGCTTCTGCTTCGACAACACCGATCGGTGCGAAACGATGACCGGCGGAGGTCCGCGCGCCCGCGCGCTGGGGTCCAGGATGAGCGATGCCTGGATCGCGTTCGCGCGCAAGGGCGATCCGAGTCATCCCGGCCTTCCACGGTGGGCGCCCTACGATGCCGCGAGCGGGCCGACCATGATTTTCGACGATCAGTGCGGGCTGAAAAACAATCCGGACGGCGAGGAGCGTAAGCTGCTGGATTCCATCGACTCATGAGTGGGGCGGCCCCGCCGGGAACGCTTCGGGCGCCCGCCCCAACAAAGCGGCTCGGTAGAATTGATGGCATCGCATCCGAAACGGCGGGCCTGTCTTCGTCGTCGATGAGTTTGAGACCGATGATTCCGCGGATTGCCATCCTCGCCGGCCTGTTGTGCGCCGCCGGCACGTATACCGTCGCCGCCGAGGACGCCACCGGGATCGTCAGGAAATCGGCCCAGCACGACCAGGTGAACTGGGAACGCGCGCACAACTACACCTTTCAGCAGCGCGTGGAGGAACGCAAGGGTGACGGGCAGGGCCACTTCGCCATGAAGGAAACCAATACCTACGACACCGTGATCCTCTACGGACAGCCGTTCGATCGCCACGTAGCGAAAAACGACAAGCCGCTCAGCGGCCAGGATCAGAAGAGGGAACAGGAGCGGTTCGACAAAGAGGTGGACAAGCGCAAGCACGAAGCGGAAGCAGGACGCTTGCAGGAGATCGGCGAGAAGGAGCGCAAAAAGCGGCAGGAGCTGCGAGACGAGATCGTACGCGCTTTCAACTTTCAGCTTGCCGGCGAGGAAAAAGTCGACGGACACGACGCGTTCGCGATTGACGCCGAGCCGCGGAGCGATTACCATCCACATTCCGAGCAAGGCAGGTTGCTGCAGGCGCTGCGAGCGAAACTCTGGATCGACAAGGTGGACTACGAGTGGGTCAGGATCGACGCCCAGGTGATCCGTCCGGCCCGCTTTGGCCTGTTCATTCTCACTCTCTCGCCCGGCTCCACCATCTACTTCGAGCAGGAGCGCATGAACGACGAAGTGTGGCTGCCGAAGAAAGTAATGGTGCGTCTGGATGCCCGGCTGGTGTTCAAGCACATGAGCCAGGAAGTGGTGGACGACTTCCGCGATTACCGCCGGTTTCAGACCGACTCGAAGATCACCGGCATCTCGGAGCCTCTCCCGTAGACGGACACGCGGCGGCAGCGCGTTCTTGCAGTGCCAGGCGATAACGCGACTGCGGGTCCATTGTAGACTGAGGAAAGTGTCCATTGATCGGGAGGATTCTGAAAGCTGATGCGATTGACGATTTGCTGCCTGGCAACGGCCCTGGCGCTTTCGCTTGCCTGCGCGGGCGCCCAGAAGAGAGGCGATGCTGCGAGGGGCAAAGTGGTGTTCGAAGCGTGCGCCCCCTGTCACAACGTGGATAACGATTCGAGGAAGATGGGGCCGTCCCTGAAGGGCTTGTTCAAACACGCCAAGCTGGAGAACGGGAAGAAGGTGACCGAAGAGAACGTCCGCGCGCAGATCAATAGCGAAGGCAAACAGATGCCTCACTATCAGGACATTCTTTCGGACCAGGAGAAAGACGACCTCATCGCCTGGCTGAGGACTCTGTAGACGCGGGGATTCCGTGCGTCCCCGCGCGGCATCCAGGAGACCGTCAAAGTCCGATGACCCTCGAACAGCTTCTCGAAGCCGTTCCGGATTACGCCCAGGACCTCCGGCTGAATCTCTCCACGCTGCTGCGCCAGAGCGAGCTCTCGGCGCAGCAGTTGTGGGGCGCCGCGGTGGCCAGCGCCGTGGCGTCGCGGAACCCGCGGGTCGACGCGGCCATCGAGTCCGAAGCGGCGAAGAATCTCACGCCCGAGGCCCTTAACGCGGCGAAATCCGCGGCAGCGATCATGGGCATGAACAACGTCTACTACCGCTTCCTGCACCTTACCAGCAACCCGCAGTACGCGACGATTCCCGCGCGCCTGCGCATGAACGCGCTACGCACCCACGGCGTGGAGCAGGCGGACTTCGATCTGTGGTGCACCGCCGTGTCGGCCATCGACAACTGCCCGGCCTGCGTGGCGTCGCACGAAAAAGCCGTGCGCGAGAGGGGCCTCACCGCGGAGACCATCCTCGCGGCGGTGAGGATAGCCGCGGTGATCCATGCCGTCGCTGCGGTGTTCGACGCGCGGCTGGAATAACGAGTACGCCATCGGGGCGGTGGGGCGGGCTCTTCGCGAGATGGCTCGTTCCATTTTGAATCTGGTTCCCCGCGTGCACCTTGTTCCCGCGAGGAAGGCGACTTGTCCCAATCCGAAACACCGTCGAGAGGTCCTCGCGGGAGCCGGCGTCATTTCGATATCTGCCTGCTTGCCGGAATCGCGATTGCGGCCGGCTCGGCCATCGCCGGGATCCGCTCCACCGGCATCAATCCCGCCTATTTCCTGCAACCGACGGGCGCGTTCATCGTACTGGGCGGCTCGCTGGGCGTCATGCTGATCACCACGCCCGGACATTCGCTTATCCATTCTTTTCGGCGGATCTTCCAGTTGTTTTCGCCCGCTTCCGGCGGGACCGAAGCCCTCGTCGAAGAAATCGTGCGCTGTGCGCGGGTTTCAAGAAGGGACGGACCGGCCGGTCTGGAGGCGCTGGCGGCGAAAGCCGGCGACCCGTTCCTGCGCGACGCCCTGACGCTGGCCTGCGATGTGAATGACCGGGGCCAGTTGCAGGGCACGCTCGAAACCGCACTGCGGATGCGTGAGCGGCAGGGCGAAGTGGACGCGAAGACGTTTGAGGTGGCCGGAGGGTTTGCGCCCACCATTGGCATTATGGGCACGGTAGTGGGGCTGATCGAGGTAATGAGGCAGTTTTCCAGCATGCAATCGGTGGGGTATGGAATTGGGACGGCCTTTGTATCCACCATCTATGGGCTCGCTCTCGCCAACCTTGTGATGTTGCCGATAGCCCACCGCATACGCGCGCGCGTGGCGGAGGCAGCGGAGACGCAGGAACTCATTGTCGAGGGCGTGGTCTGCATTGCCGATGGCGTTCACCCGGCCCTGATCCGCGCCCGCCTGCGCTCGTTCCTCCGTACCGGGGACGACACGCCACGGAACACTCTGGCCCAGCCCAATGAGCTGGCGGCGGGATCGGGAGCGAGGGGAGTGAGCGCATGAGCCGCAGACCAAAGTACTTTCAGAACGAGCACACGGGACGCGACCGCTGGATGGTCAGCTACACCGACGTGATGACGATTCTGCTGATTCTGTTCGTGGCGGTGGCGGCGCGAGCCGTCCAGCAACCGCAACCTTGCGGCAAGCCGAGTTGCGGCAAGCCGGGCGGCGGCAAGCCGAGTTGCGGCAGGCCGAGTGATACCGGGCCGAACGGAATGTCGTATCGGACGGACGCGCCATCCGGCGAGGCGGGCGAGGCGCTCCGCGAGGCGAAGGCCGTCCTTGACTCGCGAGGCATTCATCCGAGCCTCGAAGCGCGCGGTCTGGTCATCAGTCTCCCTCAGGCGGTTCTTTATCCCTCCGGAGAAGACCGCATCAGCCCCGGCGCGCTTCCTCTGATCGGCAGGATTGCCGCGGTCCTGTTGAAGCTGCCGAACAAGGTGACGCTGGTGGGCCATGCCGATCCGGTGCCCATCCACAACGGCCGGTTCGGCAACAACTGGGAACTGTCGGCTGCGCGGAGCCTCAAACTTCTCGAGCTGCTGACTTCCCGGTACGGCATTCCGGAGGCGCGACTGGCGGTTTCCAGCTACGGGTCGTACAGCCCGCGGAGCCCCAACGACACCGCGGAAGGGCGGGCGGAGAATCGGCGCGTGGAGATCGTGATCCTCAATGAGACACCGGCCAGCTAAGACACCCCTGCGGAGGTATCCCTTCACCCTTGGAGCGTCAACGCTCCCGCAATCGAGGACCGGGATTCGGCTACGCTCGCGCCCGCAGCGGGCTCGCCAGCGACTGCGCCGATGCGGTATTGGCCGGGGCGGCATTCGTCTGGCTAACGATCAGAAGGCGTAGCTGACGCCGAACAACGGAGTGAACTGCTCAAAAATCCCGCGTGCCGTATTGTGCGGAGCGGGAACAATCTGCTGTCTTGGGAACGTCGTGAGATAATCTCGAAACTCCGCCCGCAGGAACATGTGCGGGAGCAGACGGAACCTTACGCCTCCACCGGCGCTGAAGACGACTTTCCACACGTCATTCGTGGTGAGACTGGCGATTTGCGGAATCGGCTGTGGAAATGGCGCCGGACCAGCGATGATATACTCCTTCGCTCCGGAACCTCCAGCGAGAAACGGCCGTAAACGATGGTCGCGCGTTCTGAAGTGGAACAGCAAACCGCAGGTCAGTGCGTCAGACTGGCCCTGTATGTCGGATTTCACTCCGGGAGCCTGAAGGAAAGGGTGGCCGTCATGATAGAGGTAGTCGAACTCGGCGGAGACGTACTCTGAAAACTCATCCTCCAGGATAATGCCGGCTGCGAAGCGGTTTCGGATGCCTGCTTCCGCTGTCCCGGAGGCCGAATAGATGGTGCCGTCCCGGTAGAACCCATACCCGACGGCCGCCCCGATTTCATACTGCTGCCCGAAAGCAGCGCCGACGAAAAGAACCGCGACCAGACATCTCATTCCGGGCACCGTGCTTCAGCCGCTATCATAGCGAACCCGCACTTCCAAAAGACGCCGACTCGCGGGCTCACGGCGCCCTTCCGGCACCCGATATCGCTGGTATCGGCAGCTCTCTGCCGGCGCCCGGAGGTTTCCGCATACGGGCCATTCGAGCGGGCCAGGTCTGGTGTGACTCCGGCTCGCCGGCGAGAATCGACCTCGGCAAATCTGTTACTGTGAAACCGGAGAAAAAACATGCAGCCGTTCCGGTTTCACGTTTTTGTCTGCGATCAGCAGAAGCCCGAAGGCGTGCCGTGCTGTGCGGCGCGGGGCTCGGGTCAGGTTTTGGAAGCACTGCGGCGCGAAGTCACCGCGCGCGGGTGTGAAGACGAAGTTCAGGTGACGGCATGTGGCTCTTTGGGCTTGTGCGAGCACGGGCCGAACCTTGTGGTTTATCCCGAAGGCGTCTGGTACGCGGGGGTGACTCCGGCGGACGTGCCGGAGATCGTGCGCATTCATTTCCGGGAGGGAACGCCCGTCGGGCGCCTGACGCGCACCGATCCAGTGGATGTCCGCGCGGAGATCCTCAACAACCGCGAGAAGATGCTCGCGGCGCGCCGCGCGCGGGAAGCCGCCGGAATCCTCCCCGACGATCTGACCGACCGCATCCGGGCGTTTCAGGAGAGTCGGGCCGTCCTTACGGCGCTGGAACTCGACCTGTTCACCGCCGTGGCGGAAGGCTCCGGCGCGGCGGAAGTGGCAGCCCGCGTCCACAGCGACCCGCGCGCCACCGAGATGCTCCTGAATGCGCTGGCGTCTCTGCGCCTGCTGGTCAAGCGGGAAGGGGTCTTTCACAACTCGCCGGCAGCCGCGCGCTACCTTACCGCCGGGTCGCCGGACAATGCCAGGCCCGCTTTGCTGCACACCGCGCACCTGTGGCACCGCTGGTCGACGCTCACCGACTGCGTCCGCGCCGGCGCCGCCGTCACTCCCGACGAAATCGCCGGCCGCGGCCAGGACTGGACGGAGGCCTTCATCGCCGCCATGCACCGCAACGCCTCGGAACGGGCGCCGCTGGTGGTGCGAGCGGTGGGCGTGGAGAACGTCCGCCGCATGCTGGACGTGGGCGGCGGATCGGGAGCCTATTCGATCGCTTTCGCCCGCGCCAGTTCCGCATTGCGGGCCGACATCCTGGACCTCGCCGCCGTCGAGCCCATTGCGCGGCGCCACATAGAGGACGCCGGGGTGGCGGAACGCGTCAGGGTCCGTGCCGGCGATCTGCGTTCCGACCGGCTGGGCGAAGGATACGACCTGGTGTTTGCCTCCGCCATCTGCCACATGCTCAGCCCCGCGGAGAATCTCAATCTGCTGCAACGCTGCCGCGAGGCGCTGGCGCCCGGCGGACGGGTGGTCATTCAGGACTTCATCCTGGAGGCGGACAAGACCGCTCCCCGCTTCGCCGCGCTGTTCGCGCTCAACATGCTGGTGGGCACGCGCGGCGGCAGCAGCTACAGCGAGCCGGAGTATGCCGGCTGGCTCGGCGAAGCGGGTTTCCGTGAGATCCGCCACCAGCGCCTGCCGGGAATCACCGGACTCATGATTGGGTTGCGGCCGTAATCCGAGTGCGTTCCGCGGGGCGCGGGGTTTATCCTGCGCCTCGTCGACCGCAGGCTCCAGACTGCGGGCATCGCTCTGCACCCGCCTCTTCGTTCCGTCATGCATCATCGGGACGGTGGCGGCCCAGTAAGGGTGCGCGCGCGTGGGCACGCGGTTTCGAGATCGGCAACGTCACTGCCCCGCGGCTGCGCTGCCCCGGCACTCTGCGCATGGGCAGATGGAGCGCAGATGGTCGAACGAGTAGATACCGGCGCTGTGGCCGTCGTTCCAGTAGATGCGCACGGCGTAGTGTCCCACTTCCTCGATGCGGTCCATTTTGAGCGCGGGCCGGAACATGGGGAAGAGATCCTTCGGCGGCGCCGAGTAGCTGGTCTTCTGCGGCTCGGCGCCATGGGCGCCGGTACAGCTCGCGCACGGACACTCGTCGCGCAGCCAGGCTACGGTGTACTCGCTGCGATGGCCGTCGCGCCAGTCGATTTTGACGCCCTTCGATTTGGAGATGGCGATGTGCTCCGGCTCGGCGCGGGCGGGACTCATTGGACGCGTTCCACGTCGCGCACCCCGGGAATGCGCCGCACCGCCGACGCCACGCGCTCCAGTTGTTTCTTGTCGCGGATCTCGATGGTCATCTCCACCACCGCGCCATCGCCGCTACGCTTGTCGTCCTGGCGAGCTTCGAGGCTGCGAATATTGCTCTGCTCGTGGAACAGCACGGAGGTGAGCTGGTTGAGCATGCCCGGGCGGTCGTCGGTGTGCACCACCATCTTCACGTTGAACGGTTCGCTGACCGCGCGCGCCCATTCCACGTCGATCTTACGTTCCACCTCGTACATGAGGCTCTGCACGTTGGCGCAGTTGACGGAGTGAACCGCGATGCCCTTGCCGCGGGTCACGTATCCGACAATCGACTCGCCGCGGATGGGGTTACAGCAGCGCGCGCGGTAAACCAGAAGATCGTCCACGCCGCGGACCTTGATCACCAGATCCTCGCCGGCCGGCTGGCCCGGCTCCGCGCCTCCCAAAGCGGCTTTGGGCTGCTCGGGCGCCTCCTCGGGCACCTTGTCCGGCGCGATTTTCTGCAACACCTGACGGGGCGAGAATTTGCCGTATCCGAGAGCCGCGTGCAGGTCTTCCATGCGGCCGTATCCGTACTCCGCGGCAACCGCTTCCAACTCGGCCCTGGTCACGCGGCTGAGCCCGACGCCCAGCCGCCTCGCCTCGCGCTCCAGATACTTCTGGCCGATTTCGATAGCCTTGGCGCGCTCGGTGGTGTTGATTACATGCTTGATTTTGTTGCGCGCCCGTGAGGTCTTTACGAACGACAGCCAGTCCTTGCTCGGCAGATGTCCCGCGGAAGTAAGAATCTCGACCACCTCGCCGTTGCGGAGCGCGTACTTGAGCGGCACAATGCGGCCGTTCACTTTCGCTCCCACGCAGGTGCTGCCGACGTCGGTGTGAATGGCGTAGGCGAAGTCCACGGGAGTGGCGTCGCGCGGCAGGACGATCACCCGCCCCTTCGGGGTGAACGCGTAGACCTCCTCGGGGTAAAGATCCACCTTCAGGGTGGACATGAACTCTCCGGGGTCGCGCATCTCCCGCTGCCATTCCACGAGTTGCCGGAGCCAACTGATGCGCTGGTCGTCGAGGCCGGGCCCCTTGCGGCCCTCTTTGTATTTCCAGTGCGCGGCGATGCCATCCTCGGCGATGCGGTGCATCTCGTCGGTGCGGATCTGCACCTCGAAGGCGAGGCCGCCCGGACCCATGACCGAGGTATGCAGGGACTGGTAGAGGTTCGGACGCGGGATGGCTATAAAGTCCTTGATGCGGCCGGGGATGGGATGCCACTCGTTGTGAATGACGCCGAGCGCGGCGTAGCAGTTCTTCACCGAGTCGGTGACGATGCGCAGGGCCAGCAGATCGTAGACCTGATCGAGCGAGATCTTTTGCCGCTTCAGCTTCTGGTACACCGACCAGGCGCGCTTCACGCGGCCCTCGACGCGCGCCGGAATACCCTCGCGCGAGAGATTCACTTCCACGTCGCGCCGGATGAGGTTGAGGAACTCCTCGTTCTGCGAGCGGCGCGACTCGATCTCGCGCGCCAGTTCGGCCCACGCTTCCGGCTCCAGAAAGCGAAACGAGAGATCCTCGAGCTCGCCGCGGATCTTGCCCATGCCCAGACGATGCGCGATGGGCGAGTAGATCTCGATGGTCTCCTGCGCGATGCGCTCCTGCCGCTCGCGGGGCAGACTGGCCAGCGTGCGCATGTTGTGCAGGCGGTCGGCCATCTTCACGATGACCACGCGGATGTCGGTCACCATGGCCAGCAGCATTTTGCGGACGCTCTCCGCCTGGCGATCCTCGCGCGAGTAGAGCTTGAGCTTACTCAGTTTGGTGACGCCGTCAACGCAACGGGCTACCTCGTCGCCGAATTCGCGCCGCAGGTAGTCCACGGTGAGCCCGGTGTCTTCCACGGTGTCGTGGAGCAGGCCGGTCAGCAGGCAGACATTGTCCATCTGCATGTCGGCCAGGATGGAAGCGACTTCGAGGGGATGGCTGATGTAGGGTTCGCCGGAGGCGCGGAACTGCTTCGCGTGCGCTTCGGAGGCCACGCGATACGCCTTTTCCAGCGTGGACAGGTCGTCGTTGGGACGCAACTCGCGCACGCGCGCGACCAGTTCGGCGAAGCGCTGATCCGGCGAGTAGGCGGGCGGGTTTACGGGCGCGCTCGCGGCAGGGATCGGCCCGGAAACAGGGGGACCGGACGGGACGACCTCCGAGGGCTGCATCTACTTAGAGGATACCTGACGCAAGCGCAGTGGCAGCCGCGTGTGCAGCAGAAACCCGGCTGCCGCCGCGCCCGCAAAACGAAAACGGCTGCCCGAACGCCGAGGCTGCGGGCAGCCGCCAATACGGTAGGAATAGAACCGATGATTACTTCTGCTCGGCCGTGATGCCCTGATTCGAAACCTGCCTGGAGGCCTTGATTTTCTTGGCTTCCAGCGACTTCTGGACCCAGTCGTCGGCGGTGTCGATGTCCTTCTTATAGGCCTCCGTCGAATCGGCCAGCGATGCCCGCTCGCGGACGAGCAGGTTCATGTAGGCCATGGCCTCGTCGTAGTCCTTATCGATTCCCAGAGCCGTGTTCAGATTCTTCAGGCCGTCGTCCACCAGCGAGCCATATTTCTCCGCCAGTTCCGCCTTGATCTTCTTGTCTTTGAACGGAATCGCCTGATCCGGCTTCATGTCCTGCTTGTTGAGCGCGGCCATCCACTGCGGGTACCACTTCATCCAATCGATGACGCCAAGGCTGTAGTATGCTTCCTTGTTCTTCGGATCGACCGCGATCAGCTTCATATACCAGTCGCGCGCGTCGTCGAGTTTCTTGATTTTGGAATCGAGATCGGCCGTCCCGCTGGCTTCCTGATACGACAGGCTGGCGAGGTATTGCAGGGCGGTTTTATCTTTGGGGTCCTGTTGCAGCACTCTCAGGAACTCGTCCTTCGCCTTCTTGGCGTACTGGAGGTTCTCGGGAGATTCGGCACCGGGAATGTACTGGACAAAATAGGACGTAGCGAGGTACAACCGGGCGTTCGGATTGCTCGGATCGAGTTCGACGGCCTGATTGAAGTGGTCGATCGCCTCGTCGTATCTCGCGCTCTTGAACGCCTGTACGCCTTTGTTCAAGTGATCGCGGGACTGCAGCTTCTTGCAGCCCGTGCCCGCCAGAACAAGAGCGGCTATGCCCACAAGCAATAGTGCTCTTTTCATGTGTGCCACCTATTTTCCGGCCTCCACCTGGGGTGTCATGAGACCGATCTTGTCGATGCCCGCGCCCTTGGCGATGTCGATCGCCTGGGCAACGGTTTGATACTCGAGGTCCGGGTCGCCCTTCACGAAGACCACACGTTCCGCGCGCGTCTTGAAGACCTCTTCCAAACGAGGACCAAGGCGAACCATATCGATGTCCTCGTTGTTGAGCTTCATGTGCTTCTGTTTGTCGATGATGATGACCACGGTGCGGTCCTGATTGGGGTCCGGAGGAGGCTGGTTCGGCGGCGGGGGCTGCGGCGCCAGAGCTTCCAGACCATGCGGTGTCAGGGGGGTGATGATCATGAAAATGATCAACAGCACCAGAAGTACGTCAATCAGCGGCGTGACGTTCATGTCACACTTGGCTTTACTGGAACTGCCACCAACTGCCATTGCCATAGAAATGTCTCCTTAAAACGTCTCGGCGCTCACTGGCCGCCGGCGCCGGCGCCCGCGCGCGGAGCTCGATTGTCGTGAATCTGTTCGGTCAGCAACCCGACCTCGTCCACGCCGGCGGAGCGCAGGTTGTCCACCACGTCTTCGACCTTCGAGTACTGGGCTCGCGCATCGGCCTTGATGAAAACCGTTTTGTCGAGCTTGTTGGTGAGAAGGTCCCGGACTTTCGGGGCAAGCTGGTCGGCGGTGATCTGGTTATTACCGGGACTCAGAAAGACTCTGCCGTCGCGGGTCACCGCCACGAGCACCGCGTCTTCCTTGTCGGCCGCCTGCATTGCAATCGGGTTGTGCGTCTTCACCAGTTCCACGCTCTGGCCTTTGGAAAGCATCGGCGTGATGACCATGAAGATGATCAGCAGTACCAGCATCACGTCCACCATGGGCGTGACGTTGATGTCGGATACCGGAGGTGCGGCTGTTTTCTTCTGCATTGAATCTCTCCAGACTGACCCGCGCCGGGAGTTTCCCTGGCCGCATGCCGCGCGCCCGGGCACCCCCGATATTCGGCCGTGGCGGGAAGAGCCAGCCTTCCCGCCACGCCCGGTCAACTCGCGGAGACCTGACTCCTGTTACTTCGCCGCTCCGGCCCGCTGGCTCCTCTTCAGGAAGTAGTCGATCAACTCCGAGCTGGAGTTACCCATCTCGACGTCGAACGATTCGATGCGGCCGGTAAAGTAGTTGAACACCCAAACCGCGGGGATGGCGACGAACAGACCGACGGCCGTGGTGACCAGGGCTTCGGAAATACCGCCCGCTACCGCGCCCAGACCGGTCGACTTCTCGCTCGAAATACCGCGGAATGCGTTGATGATGCCGACGACGGTTCCGAACAGTCCGACGAAGGGGGCCGTGGAGCCGATGGTGGCCAGCGTGCTGACGCCGCGTTTCAGCTCGGCGTGCACGATGGCTTCGGCGCGTTCCAGAGCGCGGCGCGAAGCGTCGATATCCGTGCCGGAGATTTCCGAGCTGACCTGGTGCGCGCGAAACTCCTGCAGACCGGCCACTACCACCTTGGCCAGGTGGCTCTTGTTGTAGCGGTCGGCAATCTTAATGGCTTCGTCGAGTTTGCCTTCCCGCAGGGCTCCGGCTACCGCGGGGGCGAACAGCCGGGACTGCTTGCGGGCGCCGCTGAAGGCGATCCAACGGTCGATCATCACACCAATCGACCACGCCGACATCAGGAACAGAAGAATAACCACAGCCTTGGCCAGCCAGCCCATCTGGCTCCACATGGCTCTGGGATCGAACGAAACGGAAGACTGACCCTCCTGAAGGAGCATCATCCCCCAGACTTGCAATTGCAAAAGCATCTTTCTTTCTCCTGGCGAGTTGAAATTAGACTATCTCACTACCGCTACTGGAAGCCGCAGGTCCGGGGGACCGGGCGGCTCCCACGCCGCGGACCGCGGTCGCCCGCGGCACGCGGCCGATTCCCTACTGGCTCAGCGTGAAATTCACGTCAATCGTAGTTACCACTTCCACCGGCTCTCCGTTGAGGAGCGTCGGTCTGTATACCCACTGCGCTACCGCCTGCTGGGCGTTCGCCACCAGCAACGGGTGGCCGCTGACAAGCTGCAGATTCTGGATGGTGCCGTCCTTGCCGATAATCGCCTGGAACCGCACCGTGCCCTGGATACGCGCCTGCTTCGCCAGCGGCGGGTAAACGGGAATGATCTTGCGAATCAGGTTGGCCGCCTGAACATTGCCGCCGACGCGGATTCGCGCAGGCGTTTTCACCACCACTTTCGGCGGCGGCGGAGGCGCGGCTTGCACCGCTCCGACAATACCGCCCAGAACACCGCCCATGGAGCCGCCGGCAACGCCGCCCGGTATTCCACCCACCACGCCCGTGGACGTGGGAGGAGGCAGATCCTCTTCCTTGATCATCGCGATGTCTTTGGGAATCACCTTGGGAGCCATCAGACGGCCGGCGTCAAACTGCCTCGGCGCCACCTTTACCACTTTGATCGGCTGGGCCGCCGGAGGGGGTGGCGGAGGAGGCGGAGGCGGAGGCGCCGTCAACATGCTGGCCAGAGTCGCTCTGGGCAGAGTGTCGGTGTAAATCAGCGGAATGATGACGAGAATCGAAACGCCGATCAACTGGACGGCGAAGGAGAAAAACACCGCCCAGCCGCTCTTCGTCTTTCCGCGGCCTTCTACAAAGGTTTGCTCAAACATAGCCGGATCACCTTTCCCCGAATCTCAGGATGGCGTGGACGGATCCTGTCCGGTTCCTCCGGCGCCATCGTCTACTTCACTTTGGCCGTTCCCCTTCCCGCGCTTTCCCGTTGCAACCGCGCGCTTGGAGGCGCCGATTGCGGCTTCTTCTTCCGGCTTTCCATGAAGCTCTGCCAGAAGATCAGGATCGGGCTGGCGACGAAGATGGAGGAGTACGTGCCCACAATAATACCTACAACCAGCGCAAATGCAAAGCCGTTCAGAACCGTGCCGCCGAACAGAAACAGGGAGAGGGCGGTCAGCAGAGTCAGTCCCGAGGTCAGGACCGTTCTGCTCAGCGTCTGGTTCACACTTCGATTGATCAACGACTCCAGCGGCTCTCTCCGCAGGAGCTTCAGATTCTCGCGAATCCGATCGAACACCACGATGGTGTCGTTCATGGAGTAGCCGACCAGGGTCAACAGGGCGGCCACCACGGTCAGTGAAATCTCTTTGCCGAACAGCGAGAACAAGCCGATGGTGATGATGGTGTCGTGGAAGACCGCCACCACCGCGGCCACGCCGTAAATCCACTCGAAGCGAAACGCGATGTACACCAGCATGCCGCCCAGCGCGTACAACACCGCCATGACCGCCTGATGCTGCAGATCCGCGCCGATCTTCGGGCCGACGATCTCCGTGCTGCGGACGGTGAACGGCGACAGAAAAGTCTCCTGCCGAAGCAGGGAGATCACCCTGGGAGTCACGCCTTGTACCGCTGTCAGTGAATTATAGTCGGTAATCAGGCCGGAGCGCGGCGGGGTGTCGCGAAACTCCGTGATGGCCTTCGCCAGGTCCTGTAGTTGAGTCTCCGAGAGGGCCGCGCCGGCGGCCTGCAGCGGATCGCGCAACCGGTCGGCCAGGGCAGCCGCCCCGCTGTTGTTCAGATCCAGCCGGCCATTCGCGCCCGCGCCGAAGGTGGTTTCCAGCGTCTGCTGCATTACCTGCCGGGCCTGGTTCAGTTGCTGGTCGCTGCGCACGTCGGTGCCGATGATGGCCTCGTTGGTGCCCACCACCTCGGTCACGTCCACCGGGAACTGCCGGTTCAACGACGACCGGATCTTGTCGATCGGCGGCTTGCCGGCAAAGCGCACGTACATGAGCGCGCCCCCGCGGAAGTCAATTCCGTATCGCGGACCGCCCTTTACCCACAGGCTGATCAGCCCGGCGCCCGACAGCACCAGCGACATTCCGATGAAGGGCCATTTCCAGCCCAGAAAGTCAAAGTTCGTGTTCTTGAATAATTGCATGCAGCTCGAACTGCCGGGCCCCGCTTAAACAGGTTAGACACCGGCTCTTCACAAAAGTTCCCAATCCCCTTACACGCGCAGGGTGGCGGCGTCAGATGCTGATCGTCGCGACACGCTTGCGCGAAAACTCCCAGTCGAAGATGGTCTTCGACACAAAAACCGCGGTAAACACGTTGGCGATCAGGCCGATCACCAGGGTCACCGCAAACCCCTTCACCGGACCGGTCCCGAACAGGAACAGAAAGGCGCAGGATACCACCGTTGTGACGTGCGTATCGATGATGGTCAAAAAAGCCCGGCTGAAACCGGTATCCACCGCCGCCACCACTCCCTTGCCCGTTCGCAGCTCTTCCCGTATCCGTTCGAAAATCAGTACGTTGCTGTCCACGGCCATACCAATGGTCAGGATGACCCCGGCGATGCCCGGCAGCGTCAGAGTTGCGTCGAAATACGACAGCGCGGCAACCAGAATCACCGCGTTGAGAATGAGCGCCAGGGTGGCGTTGATTCCCGCGCCACGGTAGTACACCAGCATGAAAAACACCACGGCGATCAGACCCGCAAGGCCCGCATCCAGACCGGATCGGATGGAATCGGCGCCGAGCGAGGGGCCCACCGTCCGCTCCTCCTCGGGAATCACCCGGGCGGGCAGCGAGCCGGCGCGCAGGTTGAGAGCGAGGTCGGAGGCTTCCTGCTGGTTGGCGGCCCCGGTAATGCGGCCGGTATCGCTGATGCGAGCCTGGATGACCGGAGCCTCCAGCACCTTCCCGTCCAGCACAATGGCGAGGCGGTTATTGATGTTCGCCTCGGTAAAACGTTCAAAGCGGCGGGCCGCGTCCTGGGTGAGCACGAAACTGGTTTCCCATGCGCCCGTCTGCGAATCCTGGCTGGGGCGCGAATCGCGCAGATCGGCGCCACGAATCACCGGGATGCGGGCCAGCAGGTACCAGCCCTGATCCTGTCCGCGGCGGGGCACCGCCTGCACCACCTTACTATTGAACGGAAGAACGCCGCCGTGCTTGCCCAGCGCTTCCTCGCGGCTGGCAAAGGGCCCGTCCTTCACCTCATACAGCTCCAGCATGGCCTGCTCCTGCAGCAGGGCCTTGATGCGGGCCGGGTCATCCACGCCGGGAAGCGATACCAGCAACTCCGCCTCGGCCTCGGCGCGCCCGCGCTGCTGCACCGAGGATTCCGCAAGGCCCAGCTCATTGATCTTGCGGTCGATGGTGTGCATGGTCTGGCTGAGCGTGTCCTCTTTCAGCTTGATGGCGGACGACGGCTTCATGGTCATGCGATAGTCGGTGGAGTTGAGCGGGGTGAGTATCCAATCCGGGAAATCGTCGGCGACGAGGGTGCGCACGTCCCTGGTCCGGTCCGCGGGCACGCCCTTGACCAGAATCTGGATCTTGTCGGCGTCCTCCAGCCGGGCAAGGTCGTTGCGGCCCATGTCGGCGTAAGGGATGTTCTGCTTGCCGAATTGCTCCTTCAGCCGGTCGATGACCGTTTCCGCGTCCGCCATGAAGGCGTCCTGCAACTGAACCTGCAGCACCAGGTGGCTGCCGCCCTTCAGGTCGAGCCCCAGGTGGATGTTGTTCTTCCAGTTGTCCATCAGCTCGGCGCGCGACTTCGGAATGCCGATGATGCCGTAGATGCAGATCAGGACCAGCGCGACGATGATCCCTGCTTTGATGTTGAGGTTCCGATTCATGCTTTCCGTCCGTGCCCGTCCGCCCACGCGGGAATCCCGCGCGAAGACGGAAACCGCCTATCCCTTCTTGTCCTCCGCAACCAGACCGGACACCGCGCTCCGGTTCACCTGCAGTTTGATGTTGTCGGGTTTGACTCGAATAATCAGAGTATCATCGTTGATCGTCACAATGGTGCCCACGATCCCGCCCGAGGTCACCACGGTCTGGCCGTTCTGCAGGTTTTTCAACATCGCCGCCTGCTGCTTCTTCTGGCGCTGCATAGGCATGAACACCAGAAGATAGAAGATACCGATGATCAGGATCAGCGGGAGGAAGCCGATGATGGGGTTCGACGCCGCGGGCGTTTCGAGGAGGAGCAGAGTGAAGATCGTCATTTTTCGCAGTGAAAATCGCGCCCCGAAACGGGCGTCCAGTTGGACTGGATGCTGGCAGGGAGCTACGGTACAACCGGAATGTTCAGGTTTCGCCCCTATTCTAGCCTGCCCGAGCACAGTTCGTCTACAAGGGCAGGGAATGTCCCAAGGAGAATAGACTGCCTGATTCGGCGCATGGTGTCAAGGTAGTGTTTCAGGTTGTGCAGGGTGGCGAGGGTGGAAAACAGCATTTCCCCGGTCTGGAACAGGTGCCGCAGGTAGGCTCGGGAGAAGGTCCGGCAGGCGTAACAGCCGCAGGCGGGGTCCACCGGGGAGGGGTCGTCACGGTAGCGCGCCTGCTTGATGATGACGCGGCCCTGGGAGGTAAACAGGCACCCGTTGCGGGCGTTGCGCGAGGGCAGGACGCAGTCCATCATGTCCACGCCGCGGGCGACGTACTGGGGCAGTTCTTCGGGCATGCCCACGCCCATAACGTACCGGGGACCATCCCGCGGAAGTAACGGTACTGTGAACCCGGCTACATCCATGCTGACTTCGCGCGGCTCGCCCACCGAAAGACCGCCAATGGCGTACCCGTCGGCCTGCAGCTCGGCCAGCTCGGCGGCGCACTCGGCTCGCAGGTCCCGAAACATGGAGCCCTGGACAATGGGAAACAGCGCCTGGCCGGTTGGGGTTTCCTCCTTCCGCCGCAGGTAGTGCGCGTGGCCGGCGCGGGCCCAGCGAACCGTGCGGCGCATCGCTTCCGCCGCCGCGTCGTGCTCCACGGGGAAAGAGGGGCACTCGTCGAGCACCATCATGATGTCGCTGCCCAGGGCCATCTGGACGTCCACGGTAGAGGCGGGCGTGAACAGGTGCGGGTCGCCGTTCAGGTGCGAGCGGAAGAGCACGCCTTCTTCGGAGACGCGGCGCAGACCGCTGAGGCTGAAAACCTGGAAGCCGCCGGAATCGGTGAGGATGGCGCGATCCCAGGACATGAACCGGTGCAGCCCGCCGAGGCCGCGGATCAGCTCGTGACCGGGCCGCAGGAACAAGTGATAGGTGTTGGCGAGGATGATTTTCGCGTCGAGCTCGGCGGCGAGGTCGCGCTGGAGCACGCCCTTGACCGTGGCCTGGGTGCCCACGGGCATGAAGACGGGCGTCTCGACCACACCGTGCGGCGTGTGCAGCAGTCCCGCGCGCGCGCCGGTTACGGGGCACTCGGCCTGAATCTCGAATCGCACATTCTCAGGGTGGCACAGCGGGCGATCAATGCCGGGTTCGAACGCAACCCGCCCGAACCACCGTTTTCTCGATTATGTATTAGGCCCGTCGTTCCCTTCCCCATTTTGCTCAAGGTAGCGAGGTATCGAACTGGATTCGGTTTCGAATCTGACTCCGCGCACGTAGTGGACTTCCAAAGAGGAGAATCTAAGCGCGGCGTCACCGACGTTATCTGTTGGAGGGTCAGTCTTGGCATTTGCCACCTGCACGGTGTATCTGACATCTGGCCGATTATCAGGGACGTCGGGAAGAAGGTAAGAGACGAATGAGTCGTCGGAGATGGAAATGTCTGCCCCCTCATCCAGTTGCTGCACTCGGGCTGTCTTGTGGAAGAGAACCACATTGCAGTGGTAACGGTAGCGGCCCGCGCCGAAGAGCCCGTAGCGCCGGTGTCCATGACCATTCTGTACCGACGGGTAGACGATTCCATCCAAAGACAGCGTCGCCGCCGATGCGAGGAAATCGGCAACAGCCTGAGTCGGAAGATACTCAAGAGGTTCGTCGTTCGGCATCACCGGCTTGGACAGTCGCCGGCCCAATCCACGGAGGAACTGTGCCCGCTTCAGGCGAGCTCGATAGTCTTCATCAAACAGGCTCCCGTCCTCGTCAGCAAGGTCTGCGATGGCTACCAGGTCGAGCAGCTTCAACGGCTGGACCACCTCAAAGCAGCCGATCAGCACTTTGCTCCCGACCGGCGGTCGCACCTCGGCCAGCGCAACATCGGGATGTGTAGCTCCGTAAAACACCGAGATGCCTGTAGCATTCAGGCGGCCTGCAACTGCTTTCGAACAAGGCGGAGGGCCGATCGCCAGATCTGGTCGCTTCATCGCCTCTCTGAGATCGCCTTCCGCCTGAAAGAAGATCCGCGCGCGATAGAGCTCTGCCAAGTCGGTGCCAGGTCCGGCTTCCGCGACAACAGGTCGGCCGGTAATTGTGTGATACCTATCAATCCCGTCGAAGATGGATGTCAGCACCTCCTCGGTCTCCCGATTGAAGTACCGGGTCTCCGTTTTCAGGCTCTCCTCAAAACGACGCCATTGCCAGTCAAATTCCCAGGCGTCCACGGACCTGGTGTAGCGTGAGCCTGTATCGAATGAATCGTCCTCGACACCGATTTCGAGGTGCTCGTTGGCGCGTCGTTCTTTCAACACGCAGCGAACATCATCGGCAGCAGGCTCATCAAGACCGGCTAGGTTCTTTATCAACGTGACCACGGACCGGCCTTCTGGGGCTTCCGTGAGGCGGTAGACGTCGGCAAATATGGCAGCGACAGAATCCGCTATTTGATCGATCGAAAACGTGTTTCCTTCCTGCTCGCAATAAGAGCAAGTCTCAGACAAGCCATCCATCTCTATCTTTGCGCGAAGGAACGGTTCCTCCACACATTCTGAACACACGCGCTGGTCCTTTTTTGGATCGAACCTCCGTCATTGCGGCACACATTGTTCTTAGCCTTATCCGCTCTACTCCCATCATCACGCCAGGCCGTGGCCATTGCAAATATGCAATACTCGAAGTAGTGATGGGCTGGGTCGTAGAGTTGCTCGATTCCCGCGTCCGGAATGAGCTGGAAGCTCTGCCGGCCGACGTGAAAGCGCGCTTCCGCCGGATCGTCGAATTGATCCAGAACCATGGTTTCGAACAGATGCGCGAGCCCCACGTGAAGCATCTGGAAGGCGCCTTATGGGAGATGCGCATGGTAGGCCGTGACGGCATCGCTCGGGCGATCTACGTCACTGCGAGAGGCCGCCGCGTCGTTGTCGTGCGGGTGTTCGTCAAGAAGACCCGGCAAACGCCGCGCCGTGAGATCAATCTGGCGATGGAACGAGCAAAGGAGGTAGAGGAAAATGACACGGATCCGCGTTGACGACTTACACGAGGGCTGGATGAAAGACTCCAGTTATCGCCGCGAATACGAGGCGCTCGAGGAGGAGTTCTCGCTGGTTGCCGCCCTCATCGAAGCGCGCACCCGCGCCGGCTTGACTCAGGAACAGGTAGCTCAGCGCATGAAGACTACTCAGGCCGTAATCGCAAGGCTGGAGGGCGGCGGTTCGAAGCCCTCTACGAGGACCCTCGAACGATTCGCGGAGGCCACCGGATCGCGCCTCAGGATCACCTTCGAGCCCGAAGGCGCGCAGCGACGAACCGCCAACCTGCAACCAAAGGCTAGCCAAACATATTTGAAATTTTGATTCCACCGGTCGTCTGGCCGAAGATCAAGTTGTCGAGACAAGATCGGAGGACCGACGACCGATGGAACTCTTCGCAGAGCTGTTTTCCAGCCTGCT
>JBEKPY010000037.1:0-55284 GCA_049520275.1 Bryobacteraceae bacterium | reverse complement strand
GACGAAGCGTTGGGAAAGGGAACCGCGGCGCATGGGTTTGGGCTGAGCCAGGCGCGCCGCCAGTTGGATGGCTGCATGAGAAGGAGTGGTGGAGTCTGGCATATCTCATCTTACGGCGTCAACAGCCGTAAGACAAGACAAAAGAAAAGGACGCCACGCCGTGCCTGCAACTTTGGTGTCGTGCACCCCGAAGCCGTCGAGGGCTTGACAATCTTGACGGCAATGCGCCTTCGGCAAGAAGCGCCACTCGCGAGAGCAACGACATACAATCGTAGAGACTGATCGCGACTATGGCCCAAAAGCGATCTGCGCGGTCCGGCGTGGACCGCACCTTCCGGCGAGAACTGTAAGGCAACCATGGACTTCCGCCTTTCCCGCCATGCCGAATGGGAGATGACCCGCCGCGGTGTCCCGCTTGCGCTGGTCCAGGCTGCCATGGACCAGTCGCGAGTCGTGGTGGCCGAAGATGAACAGCCGCCCGTGATTATCACCGCTTACCGGACCCGTAAGATTGAGAAGTACTGGAGGACCGAGTGAAAGTAGTCTACGACCCCGAAGTGGACGTCCTCAGCGTCCTGCTAAGCGACGCGCCGGTCGCGGAAAGCGATCAGGATAAGCCCGGTGTCATCCTGGACTACGACGACGGCGGCAACATGGTGAGTTTCGAGATTCTCGATGCTTCGAAGCGCATGGCGAATCCCATGTCCGTCGAGTACGCCGTTACGACGCCACTTCGCCGGCCGGCATGATGGTGCTCGGTGCGATAATTCGCGCCGCTTGTTCAGGACGATGTCCTGAGCGATGGGGTGAGAGGAATGGATGAACACACGCCCCGGCCGCGAACGTAGAACTGCGCAATCAGGTTGAAATCGGCTCCGGGGCATTGGGGTTCTCGACGAGTTGTGCCCCGGCGCCGATTGCCGCAAGGTCCCGAATCATCCTCTCGCGACGGTCGCCGGAAACGGATTCTGCTTTGATTTCGCGCCGCAATTGAGCTCGCCAGGCTTCCGCATGCGAATCGAACAAAATGCGCATTTGGGAAAGCACGGTTCTCAACCATGCCAGGAACAGGCGGCCGAACGACGTGAAGGCGATGTCCAGGCGATTGCCGGTGACAGCGTCCAGGCGCCGCTTCACGGAAACCCTCGTGATTCTCTCTCCCAGAAAAGACCAGAAGGGCCGATTCACCGCCAGCTTAAAATCACCCAGGTCAATTCGCGGCGTCTCTCGAATCAGCGCCAGCAGCTCGTCGCGGCTCGCGGCGTCGTCGCCCCCGAGAGCCGCCGCCGTCTTCCGGAGCGCATCCGCCAACTGCCCAGCGAGCTCATGCAGCGCGGTTACGATTCGTGACCCGAACTCGGTGGCCACCTCGTTCACGGCGAGCCCGACGGTTGCAGCTTCGCTCCCGGCTTCACCGCGATTCCAGCACTCGATGAGGCGCGAAGCCGCCCAGGCCACGGCCACCGGCCGCAGGTCCCTGATTTCATCCGACATGGCCAGACATCGGCTCTCTGCCTCAGTGAACAGACCGGCGGCCGACCGCAGCTCTTTCTCGGCGTCGCGGAGCGCTTCGGCATCGGCCGGCGCAATACGGCTCCCGGCCCGCTGAATCGCCGCCTGCAGCGTTTGTTCCACCGCTTCTCTCAGCAACCCTATCTTGCGCTGAAGCGATTCCTGGCGAAGCTGCTGATGCTTCTCGTACAAAGGCGCGATTTCATCCAGAAACCACGAATCCAGCAGATGTGCGTAGTTGTCCATCACGCTGATGGGGTGGACGGGTATTTCGAGGCCCAATTGAAGGCGCAGTTGCCGCGAGACGTAATCGGCCACCTCGCGCTGTTCGTCCGGCCGCAGCAGGTCCACTTTGCTCAGCAGGACGCGCGCGGGTATCGCGGCCGCGTTGACCGTACCGATGAGCTGCACGTCGTCCTCTCCCAAAGGTGACGCGGCGTTGATCAGAACGACGGCCAGGTCGCAGCGGGGCAGGTAGGACCTGGTCTCTTCGGCGCCGGCGGTTGCCAGCGAGCCAAGTCCGGGAGTGTCCACGAATACAATGCCATCGCGCAACCGTGGGGATGGATACTCCAGGGTCAGACGGACGACTCCCTTCTGGTTCGCCGGATTCCGCTGCTCCGTGGCAAACTCAGCAATCTGGTCCGCGTTCAGGGTCTTCACTTGTCTGTCGGCAAAGGACACGATGAGACGGGCCGCCGGTCCGTAGACGATGCGCGTGGGAACCGCGGTGATCGGATTGACGCCTACGGGCAGCGCCGCGGAGCCAATGACGCGATTGAGGAGGGAAGATTTTCCGGAGCTCACCGGTCCGAACACCGCAATCTCGAACCGGCCGCTGGAGAGCCGGTCGACAATCGCCGACAAGGCAGCGCGGAACTCCACCAGACCGTGCTCGGTAATGATGCGTTCCAACTCCTGCAGCAAGCCGATTCTCGCCCCGGCCCGGCTGAGCGCCTCGATGCGCGCGGAGAGGTCCTGCGCGGGCCCCTGAGCCAGATGGGTTTCGAGCTGCTGCACCAGGCCCTGCAATTCCTCGCAGAAACCATTCAGTTCGGGGATCAGGTGGGCGGGCACCGGACCGTATCCGCCGAGATGCTCCGAACTCGACTCCTGCAACGCGATCCTGATGAAGGCCAGATCGACGCGAATGGAGTGAATCGCTCCGAACTGGGGCCCCGGAATGGCGATGCCCAGCCCATCGAGAATGCGCTTCATCTGCACGCGGAATCGCGCCGAGTAGTCCCGGACCATGCGAACCTGCGCCGGCGTGTAATCGATGGTGTACTTCGGAAACGGCGATCCCGACGATGCCGCGGTCAGCACACCTTCGCTTTCGGAGAGCAGCTTGTCCGCGTATTGCAGGTTTGCCAGCAGGTGGCGCACGTGGGACTCGTTCAGCCCCGATGCCTGTGGCCTGGCGGCAAAGACGTCACTCGCAGCGCTGGGATCGTGTTCTCCTGACAAGGGTGCGCCTCCCAGGAGTCATCTGCCCCGACTGCGGACGCAATGCCTTTCGTCTGCGCGGCTGGCCTGGGCGGTTAGAGGTGAACTCCAACACCTTTCGAATCGATTATACCGGCAGCCGCGTATTGGCCCGGTGCCGCGGGAACGCGGCTGGCGCCTCGCGGAGCCACGGCTGCTAACATCGTGACTAACCCGCTTGCGGACGCGCGCGGCTCACAGAGGTTTCGGTGAGAATCGTCATCATCTCCGATCTCCACGCGAATATCGAGGCGTTGTCTTCGATTCCCGAAAAATACGACGAGCTGTGGGTTCTGGGGGATCTGGTCGACTACGGCCCGAGCCCGGCCGAGGTGATCCGTTTTGTGCGGGCGCATGCGTCCGCCGTGGTGCGCGGCAACCACGATCACGCAGTCGCCCACGGCGTCGATCCGCGCTGTTCGCCGGCTTTCCGCGAAATGGCCGAAGCCACCATGGCGTTCACGCGGGAGGCCCTCACGGCCAAAGATCACGAGTATCTCTCGGGACTTCCGCCGATCCTCGAAAGGGTTGTCGACGGGACGCGTTTCATCCTCTGTCATGCGGCACCTACCGATCCGCTCTTCAGCTACGTGCCTGGGGAATCGAACCGCTGGGAAACGGAGGCGGATGCGACAGCGGCCGATGTGCTGCTGGTGGGCCACACCCATATTCCGTTCGTTCGACACACGGGCGGCGCGCTGGTGGTGAATCCGGGCAGTCTGGGACAGCCAAAGCACGGCAGCCCGCAGGCATGCTACGCCGTCTGGGATCGCGGCATCGAATTACATGCGTTCGATTACCCGGTACAAAGCACCGCCGCGAAGATCGCACAAATGCCCCTGTCCCGGCAGGTCCGCGAGGATTTGATCGCGGTCCTTCGGTCTGGCGGGCAGCCGTCGGGGAGCGGCCAGCATTGATCGAGGGTCGCCGCTGGGTGTATGGTGGACGTAGATCGTTTCTTTCGGCGGTGGAGTCCGCCAGGACCGCCGCTCCGTGCGGCCAATGACTCCTTCGTGATCGGCAAACACCACGACCGCGCGGCCATGAGCCGTGTCTTAAACCAGATGCATTCGTAACAGGAGCAATCATGACAGAAATCGTTCGTGTGACCGGACGTCAGATTCTGGATTCCCGAGGGAATCCCACCGTTGAGGCAGAAGTCGAACTGGCGGGAGGAGACATCGGCATAGCCGCGGTCCCGTCGGGCGCTTCCACCGGCGAAAAAGAGGCCGTCGAGCTGAGAGACGGCGACCCGCGCAAGTATGGCGGCAAGGGAACAACGAAGGCCGTCGCGAATATCAAAGCCGATCTGGCGAAAGCCGTCATCGGCATGGATGCCACCGAACAACGGGCGATCGATCAGGCGATGCTGGACGCCGATGGGACGCCCAACAAAGGGAAGCTGGGCGCGAATGCCATTCTGGCCGTCTCGATGGCGGTAGCGCGAGCCGCCGCCGCGGCCCACAGCATGCCGCTGTACCGGTATCTGGGCGGCGCGAATGCGTGCATCCTTCCCGTGCCCTGCCTGAACGTGCTCAACGGCGGCAAGCATGCGGACAACACGGTGGATTTCCAGGAATTCATGATCGCGCCGCACAAGGCGCCGTGCTTTGCAGAAGCCATTCGCATGGGCATGGAGACGTTTCATGCGCTGAAGAAGGTGCTGAACGGCAAGGGATACAGCACCGCGGTCGGCGACGAGGGCGGATTCGCCCCCGACCTGAAGTCCAACGACGAGGCCGTGGAGTTGATTCTGGAAGCGATCACCAAAGCGGGCTACAAGCCCGGCGAGGAAATCTCCATCTGCCTCGATCCCGCCGCCAGCGAGATGTGGGACGACGGCAAGTACGTCCTCTTCAAATCCACGAAGAAGGCCATCACCTCGACCGAGTTGATTAAGATCTGGGAATCGTGGGTGAAGCAGTATCCCATCGTCCTTCTGGAGGACGGCATGGGCGAGAACGACTGGGGCGGCTGGCGCGATCTGACCGTGGCGCTGGGCGGGAAGATCGAGCTCGTCGGAGACGATATTTTCTGCACCAATCCACGCATCCTGCAGGAGGGGATTGAGAAGGGAATCGCGAACTCCGTGCTGATCAAGCTGAACCAGATTGGCAGCGTGTCCGAGACGCTCGATACCATGGAGCTGGCCGGCCGGAACAATTACAGGTGTTTTGTTTCGCACCGCTCCGGCGAGACCGAGGACACCTTCATCGCGGACCTCACGGTGGCCACCGGGGCCGGCCACATCAAGACTGGCTCGGGGTGCCGGAGCGAACGCATCGCCAAGTTTAATCAGTTCCTGCGCATTGAGGAGCGGCTGGGAGCCCAGGCGCGGTTCGCCGGACGGGGCGCCTTCGCTCACTGAAGTGGTCTCGACCCCATGGACACGCGGCGCCAGCCGCGTTCTTACGGCGTGCGGCGCGTAACGCGGCTGGCGCCGCGTGTCCATGGGGTGTCGCTCAGGAGGCGTTGCCCATGAAGAGCTATCGAAAAGAACTCTGGTTTGACATCCCCTCCCGGCGCGCATTCGTCAACATTACGCCGCAGGTGGAAGAATGCCTGCGCGAGAGCGGCGTCCGCGAAGGCCTTGTGCTGGTGAACGCCATGCATATTACGGCCTCGGTCTTCATCAACGACGACGAATCCGGTCTGCACCAGGACTACGACCGCTGGCTGGAGCAACTGGCGCCCCACGAGCCCGTCTCGAAGTACCTGCACAACCGCACCGGCGAGGACAACGCCGATGCCCACATGAAGCGCCAGATCATGGGCCGCGAGGTGGTGGTGGCCATTTCCGGCGGGAAGCTCGACTTCGGCCCGTGGGAACAGATCTTCTACGGCGAATTCGACGGCCGCCGGCGCAAGCGCGCGCTGGTGAAGATTATCGGCGATTAATAGGAGATCTCCGCGCTAGTCGCGGGTTTGCGATGCCAGACGAGAACGCGGCTGGTGCCGCCGCGTGTCCCTGGGGCCTGGTGTACCGCTACGTTCGGACGACCGGGGATTTCGGCAAAATCGCTGGTTCTTGCACTTCTATGCCGCCCACCCCTGCGGCGAGTGTCCGCTTCCGCAAGGCTCGCCGCTGCTACGATGAAGTCTTATCCCCGCCATGAAGAAACGAGTCTTTTCGGGCATTCAGCCTTCCGGCGATCTGCACATCGGCAACTATCTGGGCGCGCTGCGCAACTGGGTGAAGATCCAGTACGACTACGAGAGCATCTTCTGCATCGTCGATCTGCATGCCGTCACCGTGTATCAGGAGCCCGCCGAGTTACAGGCCAAAATCGCGGAGATCGCCGCGCTGTTTCTGGCGTCCGGTATCGACCCGAAGCACTCGGCCATCATCGTGCAGTCGGCGGTGCACGCGCACGCGGAGCTCGCCTGGATGCTCACCTGCGTGACGCCGGTGGGCTGGCTGCAGCGCATGACCCAGTTCAAGGCCAAGGCCGAAGCGCAGGAGACGGTGGGCGATGGCCTGCTGCAATACCCGGTGTTGATGGCCGCCGACATTCTGCTCTACCAGGCGGCCATTGTGCCGGTGGGCGACGATCAATCGCAGCACCTGGAGCTGACCCGCGACGTCGCCCAGCGGTTCAACGCGCTGTATGGCGAGACCTTCGTGATGCCGGAAACGAGTCTGCCCGCGGTGGGCGCGCGCGTCATGGGGCTGGACGATCCCGAGAAGAAGATGAGCAAGTCGGCGCAGGGCTCGGGACACGCCATCGCGCTGCTCGACTCGCCGGCGGCCATCCGCAAGAAGATCATGCGCGCCACCACCGATTCCCACCCCGCGGTGGATTTTGCCAGCCTGGGCGCGGGTGTCGCCAACCTGCTGACCATTTTTCAGGCGTTCAGCGAATGGCCGGACGGCCGCATGCAGGCGCATTTTTCCGGAATGCGCTACGGCGATCTGAAAAAACAGGTGGCCGACGCCGTGGTTTCCGGTATGGAGCCGCTGCAGAAGCGCTATCGCGAGATCGTCGCCGAGCCCGGCTACCTGAAAAGCGTGCTGAACGAGGGCGCCGAGCGCGTGTCCCCCATCGCCAACGCCACAGTGGAGCTGGTGAAGCAGCGGATGGGATTGTACACGCGGGGCTGAGCCTTACAGCCAGTACTCCCAGCGCCCCGCCAGAATGACCCATGCGCACAGAACGGCGTTGGTGACGGCGTGGGCGAGAATGCAGTCGGCCAGGCTCTTCGTACGGATCATCCACCAGTTATAGAGAATGCCCGCCACCAGTCCGACTTCCCAGTAAGGCCCGTGCTCGGACGCGAACAGCAACGCGGTGACCCAGAACGACAGCGGCGCGTAGGCGCCCAGCGGAACCTCGCGGAAATCCGCGGCGATAAGCCGCCGCATTAACCAGCCGCGCCAGAACAGTTCCTCCACGATGGGCACAATGACCACGGCGCGCACAACGCGAAACGTCAGCACGAACGGATCGTGGGAGGGGAGTGTGCTCCTGGCCGCTCCGGTGAGCGCGTTTTGAAAGAGCCAGTGCTGGCGGTAGTGTGGAACCAGCACATCCGGCGCCACCCAGATAACGAACACCGCCACGCCCAGCGCCAGGGTGGGCAGAAGGTGGCGGGGCTTCCAGGCGATCACCGGCCACGAGTACAGAAGAAGGACGGCGGCAAGAACCGCCACGCGCAGCGGGAAGTCGACCCAGGCCGGCCACCCAACCACGCTCTGCAAGGCAAGAAAACCGAGAAAGACCGCGAACGGGACCACGTAGCGAGCCGTGGTCTCGCGATTCCGCCCCGGGTCCGATACGTTTTCCGCCGTTTGTGTCAATCAGCCGATCTTCCCCATCAAGTCGCGGATCCTGAGCTGGTCGGCCGGAGCCGGCTTCAGCGAGAGCGCCGTGGACAGCTCTTTCTTCGCGCCCGGCTTGTCGCCTTTTTGATAGAGCGCCAGCGCCAGGTGGTAGTGGTACACCGGATTGTTGGGCCGCTTGTCCACCAGATCGCGCATCATCCGCAGCGCCTCGTCGGTGAGGTTCTTGCGGACATAGATCAGAGCCAGCGTGTCCTGCACGTCGATGTTGTCCGGGAGCCTCTGTCTGGCCCGCTGGGCCAGCGACAGAGCGCGATCCAGATCCACCTGATCCTGCGCTTTGAGATAGGCGAGGTTGTTCATGGCCAGGGCGTTTTCGGGATCCAGCTTGAGAGCGCTCTCGTAGCCGGCGCTGGCCTGGTCCGTCCGTCCCCACTGGTCGTAGATCAGAGCGATCTCGACAAGGGGTCTGGCGTCGTTGGGCATCAGCCTGCTCGCCGCCGTGTAGGTGGCCAGCGCGGCCTTCAGGTCGCCCTTGCGCTCCTGGGCGGCGGCGATTCGCGAATACACCTCCGCCTTTCCGGCCACCGGCATATTCGGGCTGTTGTCGAGCATCTGGCGCAGGGAGGCGATCGCTTCGTCGTATTTGCGGGCGGCAACCTGGACGTTGGCCAGCGCAAAGCGCAGCATCTCATTGCCCGGGTGCGCGCTCATCTGCCGGTTCAGAATCTGGATCGCGTCGGCGTACTTGCCCTCCAACACCTTCAAGCTCACCAGATCCATGAACGCCCGCGGGTCGGTTGCCTGCCATTTTTCCAGGATTCCCTCGGCCTCCTGGAGCTTCTTCTGCGCGACATCCACTCTGGCGAGCTGCAACTGCGCGTCCGCTACGTTTGGGTTAACCGCAAGCAACTGAGTCAGCTCGGCCCCGGCCTTGTCATACTCGCCCATGCTGGTCAGCGCAGCGGTGCGCAGCAGGCGAGCCCGGAGATTCCCCGGTTCGCTTTTCAACACGTCGTCGGCAATCTGTGTTACGCGCGCGTATTCGCGACGGTCCATTTGCACCTGGGCTAGAAGCAGGCGAGCGGGGGTGTACGTGAACTGGCCGCTCGCGAACGCCTGTTCCAACTGATTGCGCGCCTCGTCGAGGTCTTTGACTTTCCTGGTCTGGTCGGGGTCGCCAGCCTCGGCATTCGACTTGGCGACAAAGGCGCGCGCCAGATGATAGCGCAGCATCGGAGTCGCGGCAGCATTCGGATACTTGCCGATGAGCGGCCCCAGATCGTTAATGGCCTTCTGCAACTGCTCCGGCTTCGCGGTCTGGATGGCGATGACGGCGCGCAAGGCAATGGCTTCCGGATCGTCCGGATTGGTTTTCGCAATTTCCTCGGCCAGGCGCGACGCATCCGCGGTCTGGCCCTTGCCCAGCAGGGCCTCCACGCTGCGCTTCTGATAGGCGGTCTTGTTCTTTTCATCGGCAGCCTCACCCTTGCTGAAGGCTCCGAGCGCCTTGTCGCTGTCACCGCTCATCAGATAGTAGTTGCCCACCAGCATCCAGGCGTCGGGATAGGAGCGCGTGTCGGACGTCAGCCGCCTCAGCGCGGCCTCCGCCTTGTCGCCGTGTCCGCTGAACTGATAGAACCGGGCCAGCTCGATCACATACTGGCCGGCCTTGGGGTTGTTGGCGATCTTCTGTTCCAGAATGGACTCGGCGTCGCCAGCGCGCTTGCGCGCGAGATAGTACCGTACAAGAAAGTCGTAAATCTCGCCATCCTGCTTGTCGTGGACGATCATGTCCCTGGCCAGCGCCTCCCCCTCGGCCGCGCGTTCGCCGTTGGCTAGGATCTCACACAGCGTCAGGACCACGCCGCGCTGCCACGGCCGCACCCGATTCGCCGCCTCGAAATCCTTCATGGCTTCCGGGAAGTTTTTCTCCACCAGCGCCACATAGCCAGCCAGCCGAAGCCCGTCGAAGGAATTCGCATCCCGTTGCAGCAGGGACTTCGCCAGACCTTTGGCCTCGGCAAGGCTCTCCTTGGGATGCGTGCCGCTGAGGAGATAGCTGGCAAAATACAAATCGGCCAGCTTGGCCGCGGCGTCCGTGTTGGCGGGATTGAGCTCGACGGCTCTCTGGTAGGCGGAAAAGGCTTCGCCCCACGCGCCCAGCCTGGCGTCTACCAGACCAAGCCGATACCACGCTTCGGCCGATTTTCGGTCCTTCTGCAGCGCGCGGCGGTACATGATGGACGCTTCTTTGTACTTGCCGCGGTCGAAGTACTTGTTGCCGGTCGCGACCAGCGATTGGGGGTCGCGGCTGCAACTGACCAGCAGAACGAGCAGCGGCAGCAGGAGTAGCGGAAGTTTCCTGAATTTCATACGGTTTCCAGAACACACTTCAGCACAATGACACGCGGCACACAACCCCACGCGCGGGGTGACCCGTTAACTGTGCATACGAACAATCTTAACCGAGACGGGGCTGTCCGGGAGCGGTCCATTCACGCCTGGCCGGAGAGCGGTGGAATACCCGGCAGGGCCGCTCACCAGCGGTTGCGGCCTGGCTACGGCTGGTTCAGGGGCTGCAGCGCCGCCGACAGCCTGCCCGTCTGCCGCAGCAACGCCAGCCGAGCCCGCTCCACCGCGTACTCGGCCTGGTACAGCGCGATCCACTTCTCCTGCTCGACAAAACGGGCTTCGTCCACCTGCCGCCTGCCGGCGCGGCCCTCGTCCAGTTGCGCCAGCAGAATCGAAAGCTGGTCGCGGGCCACGTCCAGATCGAGGCGCGCCACCGTACGCCCTTCCTCCGCCTGCTTCATCTCTCCGTAGCTCTTGCGGGTGTCCGCGGCGATGCGGCTCCGGGCGTTGTTCATCTGGATGCGAGCTTTGGACATGTCGTCTTCCGCCTGCGCTCGGGCCCCGCCGGCGGCGGACCCGATGGACAGCGGTATCTTGAACGAGAGCCCTAGTTCCGCGTTATTCCGTTGGAATTTTGTGAAATAGCCCGTGTAATTGTACTTCGCGAACAGCGCATACTGGGCCACCAGATCCACCTGCGGCAGCCGCTGCGCCTTTTGCTCGCGGACCGCGAAATTCGCCGCCTGAAGCTGCGACTGGAGCAAACGCAATTCCCGGCTGTTCTGCAAAGCGCTCTCCACCGCGGCGTCCTCGCTTTCCGGGAGGCTCTGTTTCAGTGCGGTCAGTTGGTCTTCGTCACCGGGCTGCACCGGAGCCGCGCGAACGCGATCGCTGTCCGGGAAGCCCAGCACGGTGGCCAGGGCCGCTTCGGTGTAATCCTGATCGGCCCCCGCGCCATGGGCCCGTTGGCGGGCGCGCGCCAGGTTCAGCTCCGCGCGTTTGCCCTCGATGGGCAGCTCGTATCCCTGGCTGACGCGGGCCTGAACCGCCTGGAACGCGCTGGTCATGGCCTCGACTTCCTGCCCCGCGAACTCCGCGGTGCGAGCTGCCTGCGCGGCATCTACATAAAGCGCGGCCACGCGGAACAACACGTCATCGGTTTTCGACTGGCTGTCGATGCCCGCGCCGCGCGCGTTCTCGCGCACCCGGGCCACCTCCCAGCTCTGCGGACGGTTGAACAGCGCCATCACCGTCTGCGCTTCGAAAATGGATGGCGGCTGGCCGGCGATGGCGGTTGGGTATCCCCACGTTTTGGCCGCGCCGCTGCCGGCGAACATTTTGGGCGTGAAGGGGTCGTGGGCAATCCGGATCGCCGCCTGCGCCTTCTGCTCGTCGAGCCGCGCTACCATCACGTCGGGACTCTGCTTCTGCGCCAGTTCCAGCGCCTGCCGCAGCGTGAGCGTACGCACTTCGGCAAAAGCCGAAAGGACCGTGAACACGATGAGAATGGTTCGGTGTAACACGCTATCAGCATAGCGGGCCAGAGCGCAGAGCTGGATGCGGACAAAAGCCGCCGGGGCCACGAATGAACACGAAGCCGCGCGGAGCGCTCAGCTCGGCGTCGGCGCGGCTGCTTGAAGTGTCCAACGTGTCTTGCGGAGCTCAGCAGTGTTCATTTGTGGCTGACAAGTTCTCGGTCTGCGTCGGAGGCTTCTCGCGTGTTTCACGGAAACGCTTCGCGCGGAACGTCCTTGATGGTGATGCCGCCGAACCCGGCGCGCAGGAAGATCCGGCGCGGCGAGTCCCCGGCAGCGCTCGCGAAACTCTCGCCGACGAAATGCCGCACGTGGGCTCTGCCCGCGAAATCGCAAACCACCGTGCCCATCCTGCTTCTGGCGTCGATGGAATACGGCCCCGGTCCCGGCAGCATCAGCTCGATGTCGCCGTTGCGGTTGGTTGCCTCCACGCCTCCGGTTACGTTACCCACCAGGATATTGCCGCCTCCATGGTGGATGATCAGACGCGACTCGCGCGGCACCCGAAGCTCGTACCGCACGGTCACCGGTCCCCTGCCCCCGAGAGGATGGCGGAAGAAGCCGTCGGAAGTGTTGGTGGTCGCGATGGTCAGCTCGTTCGCGGAGGGATGCTCCGTGGTGAATCGCAGACCCTCCAGGCGTTTGGCGGTGTCCTCGGGCGGCTTATAGTCGTTTTCTCCGGACTTGATCACGGCCACGTCGACCTTCGGAAGCAACCTGATAAGCGTCATCTCCACCTCGGGGCGGTCCCAGCCTTCCACGTAGAGGTCTCCGAAGGAATGGTTGAAGCGGACGGTTCCACCCGGCGCAAAACTCACCCGCTCGGTGTGGCTCACTTCTCCCGGCTGCCTGGCTGCTTCGTCGCCGCGTACCAGCGGCATCAGCCCCAGCGCGCCCAGTCCGAAGAACGCTACTGCCAGCTTGCGTATCATGCCCGAAATGCCTCCCGCTGACTTCCCTGCCCAGCGCCCGCTCCTGACGAGACCGTCACCGAGTGCCGAGTTGCTTTTCCAGCATGCGGTGGAACCCGTGAGTTTGGTATAAAGTGCGCCAGAGGGGCATTATCGCTTCTTGCGATGAACCCCATTAATGTTTTTTCTGCCGTGCCCAGCCGCCCGGCCGCATCCGCCGCGGCGTTGTTATCCTTTTGAGGAGTGGGTTCTTCCGACAACATCGGACGCCGCGTGGCCGTCGCCAGCATGCTGGTGAGCGCCCTGCTGGCGGCCCTCAAAATCACCGTTGGAATCCGCGCGAACTCGACCGCCGTGGTGTCCGACGGCTTCGAGTCGGCCGCGGACGTGTTCACGTCGGGGCTGGTGTTTCTGGGCCTGCTGGTGGCATCCAAGCCGCCCGACCGCGAGCACCCCTATGGGCACGGCCGTTTCGAGATCGTCACCGCGCTGGCCGTGGGCGCCATTCTGACCGCATCGGGAGTGATGATCGCGTGGCATGCCCTGCAGCGGGTGGGCACTCCGCGCCAGGCGCCGGCCCTGCTGGCGGTATGGCCCCTGCTGATTTCCATCGCGGTGAAGGGCGCCATGGGCCTGGTCAAACGGCACTACGGCCGCAGAATCCGCAGCGCCGCGCTGGTGGCCGATGCCTCCAACGACGCCATGGACGCGTTGTCGGCCGGCACCGCGCTCGCGGCCATCGGCATCGCCTTGTGGAATCCGGCCCGCCTCGCCGCCGCCGACGATTTTGGAGGCTGCGCCGTCGGCCTCATCGTGCTGGCGCTGGGCATTCGCGTCATGCGCGACACCGTCTACCAGCTCATGGACACCATGCCCGACGAGCGCCTGATGGACCAGGTTCGCGACGTGGCCCTGACCGTCCCCGGCGCCCTTGGCATCGAAAAATGCTACGCCCGCAAGACCGGGCTGCAATACCACGTGGACCTTCACCTCGAGGTGGACCCGGGCATGACCGTGCTGGAGTCCCACGACATCGCCGCCGCCGTGCGCGAGCAGGTGCGCGAACGCCTGGAATGGGTGGCCGACGTGCTGGTGCATGTGGAGCCGCACGGCCTCGACGTGATCGACGAGACCCGCCCGCGCTCCGGCGCCGAGCGGCGGAGGTAGCGCTGATGGAGAACGCGGAAATCGCGCGTCTGTTTTCGGAAACCGCCGACCTCATGGAGATCGCCGCGGAAGACGGTTTTCGCATTCGCAGCTATCGCAACGCGGCTGCGGTGATTCTGGGCTATCCGGAACGCGTGGCCGACATCGTGGCCGACCCGGAGCGTCGCGTCACCGACATTCCCGGCGTCGGCAGAGGGCTGGCCGCGGTGTTGCACGAGATCTGCGAGCGCGGCTCCTTCGAGCGGCGGGACCTGCTGCTGGCCAGATATCCGCCCACCGCTCTGGAGCTGCTGAAAATCCAGGGTCTCGGCCCCAAAAGCATCGCCCTGCTGTTCGAGCATTACCGCGTCAGCACGGTGGACGACCTCGAGCGCATCTGCCGCGAGCAGAAACTTCGCGAACTGCCGCGCATGGGCGCGAAGCTCGAAGAGAAGGTGCTGCGGTCCATCGCGCAATACCGCCAGAGCGCCGGCCGCTTCCTGCTCGACTTCGGCCACCAGACGGTGAGCGAGCTGACACCGTGGCTGGCGCAGACGCCGGGCGTCGAGAAGATCACCGCGGCAGGAAGCCTTCGCCGTGGCCGCGAGACCATTGGCGATATCGACCTGCTGGCCACCGGTCCCGGCGCGGCGGCGGCGCTGGATCGGTTCGTGCAACATCCCCGCGTTTCCGAAGTGCTGGGCAAGGGCGCCAATAAAGCGAGCGTGAAATTCGGTCTGGAGGGTATCCAGGTGGACCTGCGCGCGCTGCCTTCGGAGAGCTTCGGCGCGGCGCTCCAGTACTTCACCGGGAGCAAGGAACACAACGTCTCGCTACGCACCCGCGCGCTCAAGATGGGCCTCTCGCTCAACGAATACGGGCTGTTCCGCATCGCCGGCGAGGTGAGGGTGGCGGGCGATACCGAAGAACAAATCTACCAGGCGCTGGGCCTCCCGTGGATTCCGCCGGAGTTGCGCGAGAACAGCGGCGAGGTGGACGCCGCGCTGGAAGGCCGGCTTCCCACACTGGTCCGCTCCACCGATATCCGCGGCGATCTGCACATGCACACCACCGAAACCGACGGCCGCGCGACGCTCGAGGAGATGGCCGAAGCGGCTCGGGCGATGGGCTATGAGTACATCGCCATCACCGATCACTCCAAGGCTCTGGCCATGGCCAACGGCCTCGACGAGGAGCGCGTGGTGGCGTTCGCCCGGCGCGTGCGCGAGCTGGACCAGGCGGCGCTGGGCATTCGCGTGTTCTCCGGCCTCGAGTGCGACATTCGGCGCGACGGAGGCATGGACATCGCCGAGGATGCCCTGGCCGAGCTGGATTTCGTGATCGGCAGCGTGCACAGCTACATGAATCTGGACGCGGCGGAGATGACCGACCGGCTGCTGCGCGCGCTGGAGTCCCCCTCCCTGCGCCTGCTCGGACACGGCACCGGGCGCGTGCTGCTGCATCGCGAGGCGTTTCCGTTCGATTTCGACGCGGTGGTGACGGCGGCGGCCGGGCGCGGCGTGTGGCTGGAAATCAACGCCAGCCCCGAGCGCCTGGATCTGGGCGGTCCGCAGGTGCGCGCGGCGAAGGCCCGCGGAGCGAAGTTCGTGGTGAACACCGACGCGCATCATCCGAAGCACCTGCTCAACATGCCCTACGGCGTGATGACGGCGCGGCGCGGATGGCTGGAAGCGGCCGACGTGATGAATACCCTCCCGCTGGCGGAATTCACCGCGGCAATCCGAAAATCATGAAGATAATATCCTCCGAAGAGAAACTAAGAAACTCCATTTTCCGCGTTACCGAGGACCACGCCGTCGATCCGGACGGCTTCGAGATCCGCCGCGCCATCGTCCAGCACGGCGGGTCCGCGGTGATGCTGGCCGCCGACCGCCGGAAGCGCGTGCTGCTGGTGCGCCAGTATCGTCTGCCCGCGCGCCAGCGGTTGTGGGAGTTGCCGGCCGGCCGGCTCGACCCCGGCGAGACGCCCCTGCGGGCGGCCCGGCGCGAGTTAGCGGAGGAGACCGGATATCGGGCCCGGAAATGGAAGAAACTGGTTTCTTTCTACCCCAGTCCGGGATTTCTGGCCGAACGCATGACTATTTTCGTGGCCACGGATCTGATCGCCGGAGAACCGCACAACATGGAGGATGAAAGGATCGAAAGCCGCTGGTTTAGTCGCAAGGAAATGGAGGAAATGATCCGCCGCGGCGGGATCGTCGACGGCAAGACTATTCTGGGCTTTTTGGTGTGGAGCAAACTCCGCTAGAATCCCAGTGAAGACTATGGACGATTTGGTAGCACAGTGCCCCGACTGCGGCACGACACGTCTGGTGATCCGCAAGACGCGCGATCCCATCGACCGTTACTATGGGGGCCCGCTGGCGTGGTGGCGCAGGAAGATGGGCGCCATGCTCTACCACTGCATCTTCTGCCGGTTGCAGTTCTACAGCAGACTTCCTCCGGCCGCCGCTCCGGCCGAATACGACGACATCAGGGCGGCCGACGCCCTCGAGATCGATCGGCAGGGTTGATGGAGCAGGCACTCCGAGAGCGGCAGGCTCACATCATGGTGCTCTCGGTAACCGATCTGCGCAAGACGTACGGCGGCGTGCTCGCGGTGGACGGCGTCTCCTTTCACGTGCGCCGGAACGAGATCGTGGGGCTCCTCGGCCCCAACGGCGCTGGCAAAACCACCACCATCAACATGGTGCTCGGGGTTCTGACCCCCTCCTCCGGAGCCATTCGCATCGAAGGACTCGATCTCGCCAGACGCCGCCGCAAGGCCCTGGCGCGCACCAATTTCGCCGCGGTCTACGCTCCCCTGCCCGGCAACCTGACGGTGTATCAGAATCTGCGCGTATTCGGCATGATCTACGACGTGCCCCGCCTCGCGGCGCGCATCGAGGCGCTGCTCCAACAGTTCGACCTCACCGCGCTGCGCGACACCAGATGCGGCGTGCTGTCCTCCGGCGAGCAGACGCGCGCCTGCGTGGCCAAGGCCATGCTCAACCAGCCCAACCTGCTGCTGCTCGACGAGCCTACCGCATCGCTCGACCCGGCCACCGCGCGCGACGTCCGCGCGAAGATTCGGACTTTCGCCAGCGCGGGCGATTGCGGCGTGCTGTGGACCTCCCACAACATGCACGAGGTCCACGACGTGTGCGACCGCGTTCTCTTTCTCTCGCACGGAAGAATCATGCTCGAAGGCGACCCGAAGACGCTGCCCGGCGAGTACGGCAAATCGAACCTCGATGAACTGTTCATCACCGTTGCGCGCGAGCCGCTCTCCCTGGGGGATCCGGCGTGACCCGCGCCCGGCGCATCGCGGCCATCGTGCTTCGTCAGTTCTATCTTCTGCGCGGCAGCGTGGCCCGGTTCCTGCCGTTGTTCGCGTGGGTGGCCGTCGACATGGTCCTGTGGGGATTCATCAGCCGCTACCTGAACACCGTGGCGTCTCCTGCCTTCAACTTCGTCCCCGCTCTTCTGGGCGCCGTGCTGCTATGGGATTTCTTTACCCGGGTAATGCACGGCGTCACCACGGCGTTTCTCGAAGACGTCTGGTCGCGCAACTTTCTCAACCTGTTCGCCACGCCGCTCTCGGTCTCGGAATACCTGGCCGGCCTGGTGCTGACCAGCAGCGCCACCAGCTTTGTCGGGCTCGTGGTCATGCTGGTGCTGGCCACCACCGTGTTCGGCTTGTCGTTCTTCGTATACGGCGCGCTGTTGATCCCGTTCCTGCTGGTCCTGTTCGGGTTCGGGATCGCGCTGGGCATTCTCGGGGCCGCGGTGGTGATGCGGATGGGGCCGGCGGCGGAGTGGTTCGTGTGGCCCATCCCCGCCCTCGTCTCGCCGTTCGCCGGCGTGTTCTATCCACTGTCGACGCTTCCCGCGTGGATGCAGTACGCGGCGCGCTTGTTGCCGCCCGCGTACGTTTTCGAGAGTCTGCGAAAACTCCTCGCCGGAGCCCCCGTCCCGGCAACGGCGCTGGTCTGGGGCGGCGGCCTCGCCGTGCTGGATGTCCTGCTCGCCTGCTGGGTGTTCACGCGGACGTACCGGCGGGCCGTGCGCACCGGCCTGATCGCGCGCTACAGCGCCGAGAGCGTGGGCTGACTATCGCGGTTGGCGCAGCCACTCGCGAAGCTGCGCCAATGCCCGGCTGCGGTGGCTGACGCGCATCTTGTCGGCCAGCGGCGCTTCTCCAAAAGTGCAGCCGAAAGGCGGATAGTAGAACAGCGGATCGTACCCGAAACAACCGGCGCCGCGCGGTTCCTCCGCCAGCGTTCCGTCCACCTCGCCGCGAAACGTGCCCAGCAGCTCGCAGCGGCGCGCCAGCGCGATCACGCAAACGAAGCGCGCGGCCCGGTTTGTCATGCCGCGCATGCGCGACAGCAGAAGCCGGTTGTTGGCGTCATCGCCGCCTTCGGGACCGGCGTATCGCGCCGACCAGACGCCCGGGGCGCCGCCCAGCGCGTCCACCACCAGACCCGAATCGTCCGCGAATACCGGCTGGTCGCAGCATCGCGAATAGTACAGGGCCTTGGCTATGGCGTTCGCCTCGAACGTCGCGCCGGTTTCTTCCGGAGGAGCGATACCGCTCAGCCCGGGCACCGCCTCCACGTCGACATGGCCCTGCAGCGCGAGCTGGAACTCGCGGAGCTTTCCGGCGTTGGACGTGGCGCAGTAAATCTTCACGCAGCGGCCGCCAGCACCCGCTTCTGCAGTTCAATCAGCTCGCCGATGCCGGCCCGCGCCAGTCCCAGCAGCGTCGCCAGCCGCTCGTCGTCGAAGGCCACTTTTTCGGCGGTGGCCTGCACCTCGACAAAGCGCCCCGAGCCGGTCATCACCAGGTTCATGTCCACGTCGGCCTGCGAGTCTTCCTCGTAGCACAAATCCAGCATGGGCGTGCCGCCGACAATCCCGGCGCTGGTGGCGGCCACGTAATCGCGCAGCGGCGAAATGCGCAACGTGCCGAAACGCACCAGCCGCTGGATGGCGATGGCCAGCGCAACGTAGGCGCCGGTGATAGCCGCGGTGCGGGTTCCGCCGTCGGCCTGCAAAACATCGCAATCGATCACCACGCTGCGCTCGCCCAGCTTGTCCGTATCCACAACCGCGCGCAGCGAGCGCCCGATGAGCCGCTGAATCTCGTGCGTACGGCCGGAGGGGCGCCCTCTGGTCACCTCGCGCGGCGTGCGCGTGACGGTGGCCCGAGGCAGCATGGAGTACTCCGCGGTAATCCAGCCCTTGCCGCTGCCGCGCAGGAACGCGGGAACGCTCTCTTCCACCGTCGCCGTACACAGGACCCGCGTATTGCCGGCTTCGATGAGCGTGGAGCCCTCGGCGGTGGCCAGATAGTTGGGTTCGATGTGCACGGCGCGCAACTGGTCGGGACGGCGCTGGTCGGGTCTCATTGGGCTCCCTGAAATGCGTAGTAGACGATCAGGATAAACAGGAGCGTGCCGGCCACCAGCACGATGATGCACGGCGCGCCGCCGCGCCAACTGGCGGAGGTTGCGCCCGTCTTCTTCTCTCCTCGCGACGGTTTGAATTTTGCCATTAGCGACGCTGAAACTTCAGTGTGCCACAGGACGGACCGGTCAGCGCCCGTCGCGGCCCGCCAGCCGCGCGGCCTCGCGGAAAAACCGCTCCAGCGCCAGCAGCGTTTTCGGCTCCAGATCGCGCAGCGTGATGGCCACTACGTCGCGCCCGCGCTGCTCCAGCGCGCGAATGGTCGCCAGAAACTGCGCGCGGTGGTAGTCGGGCGGCGAATCGAGACCGGGAACCGTCTCGTATTTGTCGGCCAGCAGAATGGTGGAGAAGCACCGCCCGTGGCCGATGATCATCTCGTGATATGAGTGGTTCACGGCGGGACCCTCGTACACATCCACGGGCATGCGCAGCCGCGACCGGAACAACAGTTCGGCGGCGCGGCCCAGCGCCTTGCCGAGCGCACGCCCCTGCGGCGCATACCGCGTGTCGCCAAAAAAAGTCAGCTCGCCGTATTCCACCCGGCCCTCCGCCATCAGCCGGCGCAGAATCGAAGCGTAGACGGCGGCGGCGGTGGCATTGTCCGCGGCATCGTGCGCCTGATTGCCCCAGTGCAGCGTTACCCCGCCGATCCACTTTCGCTGCGTGGCGCTGTTGCGAAACTGACTCCAGTCGGCGGTCTTCTCCAAGCCGCCCGCGCGCTTCGCTTTTTCGTGGATCCGGTTCGCCAGGCTCTTGTACAGCTCCACGTTGGGCTGCGTCACGAAGTTCAACTCCCGCAGCCAGGCCACGCCGAACACGGTGTAGTGGATGAACTGCAGGTAGCGCGAGAGACCCGCGCCGCGGTCGAAGGCCACATTGGCCAGCGGATACCCGACGCGCCGGACCATGGCCACCTTCTCCGCCTCGGCCAGCTTCTCGCCCTTGCGATGCACCGCCACGAACGCGCGATCCTGCCGGGGGTCTTTCGGCGGGCGGTAATTGGGCAGGCGGAGCTTCTCGCCAATAACGATCTTGATTCCCAGCTCCTCGCTCTTGCCCAGGCTTTCTTCGAAGTCCTGCTTGGTCCAGAGCGCGGCGCCGCGCCAGGCCTGGGGCAGCGTGAGCGTCACTTTGTCGCGTCCGGCGAGACCCTGGGCATGCAGGAACGCGGCCAGCTTCCAGGCCACGTTGACGTCCTCCGCGCTCAGGTCCGTCGCGGTAATCCACGACGTCGGATCGTTCTCGCACAATGCCAGCGGATAGAGGCTGCCCCGCGTTAACGGCGCGCTGTGCCGCCCCGCCGTGGTGTTGCCGCCGTCGAGCTGCAACTCCACCCTCCGGTACCCGCGGCGGACTGCGAACTGCTCCAGCAGCGACCCGGTTATGGTCATGTACAGGAAGTTCGGCGCTGCATCCACGCCGTTCTTCTCATACAGCTTCGCGAGCTGCTCCAGGTTGAGCACGGGCTCGAGCGAAGTGAGGCCCATGGCCATGGCCACCACCAGCGTGCTGGCCAGCACATCGCGCAGCGGACGGGTGGAATGCTTCTTCATCTCCGCCAGAATGTATTTCAGCTTGGCGGGGTCGGTGGAATCGAGCACGTAACAGCGCGCGCCGCGGTCCAGCAGGCCGAGGCTGGAGTACATGTGCTTGTCTTCGGCGGAGCCGCCCATCCCCACCCAGATGAGAAAGCGGAGCCGCGCTCCCTGCGCGCGCTGGATGCCTTCCCGGATCTCCTCGATTTCGCCGGTGATCCGCGCGGCCCATTCCGGATGGCTCGCCGCCTGCCAGCCCAGGCTGAACACGCCGTAGCCGTCTTTGGTGACGCGGCCACCGCCGTCGATCTCCATGCCCAGAGGGATCAGCCGGTTCCGCGAAGGATCGAGCGAGGCGAGACCTTTCCTGCGCACGCGGGAGTCGAGCACCTTGAGACGCTCCAGCAGCTTCTCCCCGGCCAGAGCGCGATAGTAACCGTCGGCTTCCGAACTGTCGTTGAACAGAGAGATCTGCACGCGGCTAAGGTTTCAGCATATACCACGCGCCACCGCTCAGCGGCAGAGGGCTACCTCGGTCGAAAACGCCGCCACGCGCTGCCACGCTTCGTCGCGGTTCTGCTCGATCTGCCACGACGCGGTCCGTGCATCGGCGCGCAGCCGCCATGCCGGGGCGGCTTCCTTCGCGCGCCCTCCGGGGAAGTGCACGGGATCGCGACTGGCCTGCACCAGCTCCCAACTCGCGCCGCCGGTCATGGTGCGATAGAGCTCGTAGCGCTTGCCCAGGCCGCGGTCGACCAGAACCACTCCGGCTTTTGCCGATTCGAACCAGAACCTCTGAATCGCTCCCGGCTGCCCTTCCTCGAAAAGCGCCTGCGCGCGCCACGTCCGTCCGCCGTCGCCGGTGGTCAGCAGAAACGGATCGCGCGCCACCGTCTGCACGTTCTGGCCGGCGATCCAGCCGTGCTCGAAATCCACGAACTGGATCTCGTCGAGAGCCGTATACGGCATGCGCTGCCAGGCCTCGCGCCATGTGCGTCCGCCATCTTCGGCGACCAGCAGGATGGACGCCAGCGTGGTGCTGGTGGTATGCAGGTTACCGCTAAGAAACACGCGGCCGGCGCTGCTTTCCACTCCGCTCAGCTCCAGGTACACCCGGCAGGGTTCGTCCTCGCTGCAGCTCAGGCCGGCCTCGCGCAGCTCGTCATCGGCGCAGACAAATCCCACGCGCATCGGCGCGCCGGTGTTCTCGAGAGGAGCGTCGGCCGCCACGGCCATCGCTGCGGCAAGAAGAAGCGTGAACATCCGGCAGCCTCCCAGCCCAATGCCACTTAACTTTTCACCGGAGGCGCAGTGCGGCACGTTGTGGGGCAGACCCCCGGTCTGCGCGGGTCCCCCGGACCCGCTCTTCGTTGGCAGCATCAGGCATCTGTTCACGGGAACAGGCCGGCCCCCGGCCGCAGCCCGAGGGGCTGCCCCACGGATTCTGTATAAGTCTCCGTTAATGGAAAAGTTAAGTGGCATTGGGCTCCCAGCCTGCGGCGGCCTTGACCAGGGGCGAAGCCGCGAAGGTCTCCTTGTCCCCGGATAAGGTCGGCATTCGTCTCTCGCCTGTGGACAAGGCCGCCGTCATCCGGGTTTGTAACCCGCGCTCGACTCATGCAGACTGTCCCACCACCCGGCGGCCTCATGACTATTCATGGTAGCCGGAAGCGTGCTATCCAGAAAGCGTGCTCGTTGTGCGACACATAGACCCGCGACGGCAGCAGGAACGCGACTTCCGCGTGTCCTTGCCGGGCACGGCGTCGCGGCGCGAATTCCTGCTGGCCACCGCATCGGCGCTGGGCGCGTTCGCCATGGCCCCGGACGAAGCCGCCGCGCCGCCTGCCGGCATTGTGCTGATTGTTGCGGATCGCGAAACGGCGGCCTCGGAGGAGTTCGCCTCGCTGGCCGCTCGCGCCGCCCGCTTCACCCGCTGTTATGCCGCGGATCCGGCGAGCGTTCGCGGACGCGAGGCCATCCTGCGCGGACGGTTCCCGCACCTCGGCGGGCTCACCGGGAATCCCGGCGGGATTGCCCTGCACGAGCATCTGGCAACGGCAGGATGGCGCACCGTTTCCGGCAGCGGCACCCCAGCGCTGGCGTCCGCGCTGAAAGCAGGCGGCCGGTACTGCGCCGTGCTCGAACCGCCGGCGGACACCGGCATGGCCTGCCTGCGATCGGCGGCCAGCCTGCTCGAACGAGCGGGGGTTCTGGACGACACTCTGCTGGTCATCACCGCCGCCCGCGGCGGCGACACCGAAGCATGGTTCGATCGGGACACCCGCGTCCCCTTGCTGTTTCAATGGCCACGCCGCATCGCCGCCGGCGAACCGGACCTGCTCGCCTCCGCCGTGGACGTGATGCCCGCCATTCTCGGCCTTTGCGGCGTGCCCGCGCCGGACGGCCTGCAGGGACTGGATCTTTCGCCGTGGCTGCTGCGCGGGAACGGAATCCGGCCCGAGTCCATCTATGCGGAAGGCCGCCTCGGCACTCGCCAGTCGTGGCGCATGATGGTGCGCGGTCTCGACAAGCTGGTGTTCACGCCGCGTCTGGAAATCGTGCATCTCTACAATCTCGGACAAGACCCCGGCGAGACCACCGACCTCGCTGGCGATCCCGCCGAGGAACGCAAACTCGACGAGCTGCGCGCCATCGCCGCCAACTGGATGCGCCGCCTCGCCGATGAAATGGATCCCTCCGGCCTCAAGCGCAGGTGAGCGCCCCTTCCTGGACATAAGGCAGGCGCGTTCTCGCCGGCTGCCGCAACGCGGCTCGTCGTCGCGTGTCCTGTCGCGAAACCCTGCAAGCGGAGGCGAGCGCTACAATCGAATCAAACGCATGCTCCGAATCGCCGGTGCTCTTCTTGTGACCTCCACTTTGTTCGCACAAAAACAACCCTTCGACGCCGACGCCCTGCTGAAGATCGCGCGCATCGGCGATCCCCGCGTCTCCCCCGACGGTAAGAATGTCGCCTTCACCGTTCAGACCATCGACATGGACGAGAACAAAAAGCCCACCGCGATCTGGACGGTGCCGGTGAACGGCGGCGCTACGCGACAGATCGCGCATCAGGGCTCGGTGAACGAACGCCCGCGCTGGTCGCCCGATTCGAGGCGCATCGCCTTCGTCTCCAATCGCAGCGGAACCTCGCAGGTCTGGCTGATGGACGCCGACGGAGGCAACCCGAAGCAGGTGACCAACCTTGCCACCGAGGCAGACGGCGTTCTGTTCGCGCCTGATGGCAAGCGCCTGGTGTTCACCAGCAGCGTCTATCCCGATTGCCACGACGAAGCCTGCAACAGCCGCCGCCTGGAGCAGGACAAGAACGCAAAGGTCCAGGCCCGGGTTTACGATTCCCTGCTCTACCGGCACTGGACCGAATGGCAGACCGCGCGGCGCTCGCATCTGTTCTCCGTGGAGCTGGCCGGCGGCAAAGTGACGGACCTGGCGCCGGGCAACCGCGACGTGCCCCCCTTCTCTTTGGGCGGACCCGACGACTACGCCATTTCGGCGGATTCCACTGAAGTCTGCTTCGTCATGAAGGCCGATCCGGCGCCGGCCACCAGCACCAACACGGATCTGTTCGTGGTGCCCATGGGCGGCGGCGAGGCGAAGAAGATCACTTCGAATCCCGCGGCCGATGAGAGCCCGCAGTATTCTCCCGACGGCAGGTATCTGGCGTGGCGCAGCCAGTCGCGCCCCGGCTACGAGAGCGACCGCTGGCAGCTCATGGTGATGGAGCGCGCCACCGGAACCGCCGTCAGCCTCACCGAACCGCTGGACCGTTCCGTCGGCTCGTTCGCGTGGTCGCCCGACTCCGCGTACCTGTTCTACACCGACGTCGACCGCGGACGGCAGCACATTCACATGATCCCGGCGAACGGAGGCGGAAGCCGCGAGGTGACCAGCGGCAACGTCAGCATGGACGACATGCAGTTCACGCCCGACGGCAAGACCATGATCTACACGCAGCAAAGCGGATCGAGCCCGGCGGAGCTCTACCGCGCCTCTGCCAGCGGCGGTCCGCCCGTGCCGATCACGCACTTGAACGACGCGCTGCTGGCCAACTATGAGCTGACGCCGCTCGAGGAACACTGGGTGGATGGCGCGGAGAACGCCCGCGTCCACACCTTCCTGCTGAAGCCGCCCGACTTTCGCGAAGACCGCAAGTACCCGGTGCTTTTCCTCATCCACGGCGGACCGCAGGGCCAATGGGGCGAGGAGTGGAGCTATCGCTGGAACGCGCAGGTGTTCGCCGGCGCCGGGTATCTGGTGGTGATGCCCAACCCCCGCGGGTCTTTCGGATACGGGCAGAAGTTCACCGACGACATCAACGCCGACTGGGGCGGCAAGCCTTACGACGACATCATGGCCGTGGTGGACTACACGGCCGGCCTCCCTTATGCCGATTCCACGCGGATGGGCGCGGCGGGCGCCTCCTACGGCGGCTACATGATCGACTGGATGCTGGGCCATACGGACCGTTTCCGCGTCTTCGTCTCCCACGCCGGCGTTTACGATTTGCGCAGCATGGCCGGCGCCACCGAGGAGCTGTGGTTCCCGCTCTGGGAATTCCAGGGCATGCCGTGGGATAATCCCGATATGTACGCGAAATGGTCGCCCAGTTACTTCGTGAAGCAGTTTAAGACGCCGACGCTGGTGGTGGCGGGCGAGCTCGATTTCCGCGTGCCCTACACGCAGTCGCTGCAGCTCTTCACCGCGCTGCAATTGCAGAAGGCGCCGTCCCGGCTGATCGTCTTCCCCGACGAGGGTCACTGGGTGTTGAAGCCGCACAATTCGGCGTTCTGGTACAAGAACGTGCTGGACTGGATCGGCGAGTGGATCAATAAGTCACCCGCGAATTAGGGCGGCGGCATACGTGGCATGACCACCCAGATCCGCTTGCGAAACTATGTCACGGGTTTGGTGTGCTCAAGAACGACCAGTTCGTCATCAACCTTGATGGCTTCCCTTTGCAGTTCCCGAAACTCATCGTACCAACGTTGCTGCCTGCTATCGGTGACTGTTACGACAAACTGGCGTGCATTGATCCCGCGTCGGCAAAGTACCCCAGTCCTACCTGGTCTCGGCTACGCTGGGTTAGGTTAGCGGCTACCGATGAATCTGATCCCAGACAGTGTGATACAAATCCCGTACCTTTGGATCGACGCCAAACTCTCGTGGCGGGTGGTTGACCTGAATCAACTTGATGGCATCGGCGTAGTCCTGAGCGCGATCAATGGGACTTCCCATGTAGCTTGACAACTTGAGGGACATCAGTTGGCGCAGCGCGAGGATTTGTGGCTTGTCGGACACCTTCGTGGGCATCGGAAAGCTGACCGGGCCCGGCCCCGCTTTACCGCCGCCAGGAAGTACGTCTATCTCAACTTTCGTGTCCCGGTCAGTCACGGTCATTCTGAAGCCGGGGTTCGACTTGAAACCATTCATCGACAACTTCTCTCTGGCGACCCGAACGTCCGGCACGATAATCTCCACGTCTACTGTGAATCTCGGATAACCATGTTCCTGCACCGCGAATCCACCGCAGACGTAATGGGGAATGTTAAAGAGTTTCAGCACCTTCAGGGCTTTCAAAAGCGTCTTCTCAATATTGGTGGAGCCGCTGGATTCTCTCAAGAATTCCGCCTGTTTTCGAAATTGAGCTAAGGCCTTCATACCCGTTTGCTATGCTGTCCATCGCTTCCGGTTCCACTTGTCAGCCACGCCAATCACGTCGCCCAGCTTACCGGCGAACTCGGTCATCTTCAGTTCTGGCCTTCCGCCTTCGGCGCGGCCTGCTTTTGCTTTTCCTCGATTTGCTTCTGTATCTTCGCGGTCATTTCCTGCATGCGCGCGGGAAGGTCGGCCATCTGACCCTGCATCATCACCATGGAGCGTTGCATCAACTGCGGAGACTTGCTCAGGAAAGCCTGGCCGCCGGGGGACTTGTAGAAGGCCACCACCTGGCGCAATTCATCTTCCGTAAACACGTCCGCGTACATGTCCACGAACTGCGGCCGCAGCTTCGCCCAGTCCAGCTTCTCGCGCACGTAGCTCATCATCTCCTGGCTCATCTGGTCGGCGGAGGCCTGCGCGTCCGCCGGGACCTTCATTGACCGAATTTGCTGTTGCATCATGCTGGACACCTGCTGTATCGCCTGATCCACCAGCTTCTCCGGGTGCATCACCGTCATCAACTCCTCGGCGAGGGCCCGCCTGTCCTGGTCGGAAGCCAGACCGGCCGGTATGAGCAAAGCCGCAAGAACCAATATCCGTACGGTAAACATGAATGACACCTCCGGGTGCGATTCCGAGCTTATCATGCTGCGAATTCAGCCGCCCAATTGTCGTAGAGTGAACTATTGATGAACCCTAGGACGCGCTGGCAGCTCCCCATCTTCGCCGCGGCACTGCTGGCCGTTCTGGCTCCGCTGGCCGGACGCGTCAGGCCGGATTCGTTCCGCTTCGAGATTCTCGGCGACCGCACCGGCGAGGCCCAGCCCGGCGTGTACCAAGAGGCGTGGCGCGAGGCGGCTGCGGATCGTCCGGCCTTCGTGCTCACCGTCGGCGACACCATTCAGGGCTACGACGACCGCACCGCGCGCGCCGAGTGGACCGCCGTCGAACAGATCCTGAAGCCCTGGCGCCGTTATCCTTTGTATCTCACGCCGGGCAATCACGACATCTGGTCGGCTGCGTCCGAGGCGCTTTTTCGCGAGTACGCGCACCACGCCCCGCATTACGGCTTCGACTACGGCCCGGCGCATTTCACCATTCTCGACAACAGCCGCACCGAGCAGCTCTCCGCCGATGAGCTCGCCTTCCTCGAACGGGATCTCGAAGCGCACGCGGAGCAGCCGCTGAAATTCGTGGTCTCCCACAAACCATCCTGGCTTTTCGACGCGGCGATGGGGAATGCGGACTTCGCGGTCCAGCGCCTGGCGAAGAAGTACGGGGTGCGCTTCGTCATTGCCGGCCACCTGCACGAGATGCTGCACACCGACGTTGACGGCGTGGCTTACGTCTCCATGGCCAGCTCGGGCGGACATCTGCGCGCGTCGAAAAAATATGAAGACGGCTGGTTCTTCGAGCACACTCGTGTGGACGTGGCGGGCGGCGAGGTGCGTTTCGAAATCCACGAGCTGCAGCCGCCGTACGGGCAGGGGCGGGTCACCGAACTGCGCGACTGGGGCATCGCCGGCCTCGCCAACAAGACGGAATGACCTGGCGAAATTGCCAGCCACATGGCAGGAAGTTCCGGCTGGCCGGGGCGCGCGCGGCAACATCGCGCGTGGCATCATGCAGTTACGCATTCTGGCCGCTGGCTTGCAGCCCTGAATCCATGCGCCTGACAGCACGTCTGTGCTTTTCGCTGATCGGCAGCGTGGCCGCGGTGTCGCTGGTGCTTGCCTGGTACCAGACCCGCGCCCACACGCGCGACCTCAACCGCGGATTGCAGCGGAACGCGCTGGTCCTGGCGGAAACCCTCGCGAAGTCCGCCGAGCCGCTGGTGCAAAGCCGCTCCTTGGCCGACCTGCAAAGGCTTGTGGACCGCTTCAAAGACCGCGAGCAGATCGCCGGGATCGCGGTATACGACGCGGGCCGGCAACCACTGGTTATCACCACCGGCCTTTCGCGGCGCCTCCGCCCGCTCCCGCAGCCGGTTCTGCAGGCGATGCAGGATGGTCTGGCCCACGCCGACTTTCTCACTCTCGGCGGCGATCCCTTGCACGTGGTGGTCCTGCCCCTGCACGACGATCCCTCTCCCATCGGCGTTCTGGCCATGTTTCACGACACCGCGTACATCTCCGCCCGCATCGCCGGGCTCTGGCGGCGCGCGCTGCTCGGCGTGGCCGCGCAGACGCTGCTGATCGGATGCATCACCCTGCTCACCCTCCGCCTGGGCTATGGCCGGCCGCTGGCGCGCATGGCCGAGTGGATGCAGGAACTGCACACGGGGGCGGCGATGGGAACTCCGGTTATTCCCGAACGGGGCGAGTTCGCGCCGCTTACTCGGGAAGTCACGCGCCTGGCGCACAGCCTGGTGGCGGCGCGGGCCGCGGCCGAGGAAGAAGCCCGGTTGCGCGATTCGGCGGAATCGAGCTGGACCGCGGAACGTTTGCGCGTCTTCGTGCGCAGCCGCCTCGGCGACGACCGCCTTTTCGTGGTGTCCAATCGCGAACCCCGCGAGCACGTGTGGCGGCAGGATCGAATCGAGTGCGTGGTGCCCGCCAGCGGCCTGGTGACCGCTCTGGAGCCCGTTCTGCGCGCATGCGATGGCACCTGGATCGCGCAGGCCACCGGCGACGCGGATCGCCAGACGGTGGACGAGGCGGGCCGCGTACGTGTCCCCCACGACCACGCTCAGTACACGCTGCGCCGTGTCTGGCTCACCGAGGAGGAAGAGCGGGGATTCTACCTTGGGTTCGCCAACGAGGGGTTGTGGCCGCTCTGTCACATCGCGCACACGCGTCCCACGTTCCGCGCCGGCGACTGGGAAGCCTATCGAGCGGTCAACGAAAAGTTCGCCGACGCCCTACTGGAGGAAATCGCCGGCGAGGAAAGCCCGGTAGTGCTGGTGCAGGATTATCACTTCGCCCTGCTGCCGCGGATGGTCAAAGAACGGCGCCCCGATGCGCGCGTGGCTATCTTCTGGCACATCCCGTGGCCGAATTCCGAGGCCTTCGGCATTTGTCCATGGCAACGGGAACTGCTCGAAGGTCTGCTCGGCGCGGATCTGATCGGGTTCCACATCCAGGGCCACTGCAACAATTTTCTGGACACGGTGGACCGCGCGCTGGAGTCGCGCATCGACTGGGAGCGCTTCGCGGTGCTGCGCGACGGCCACCCTTCCCTGGTCCGGCCGTTTCCCATCAGCGTCGCGCCGGACCGCACCGAAGCCCCCGCCCGGGACTTGCCGCATCTGGAGCGCGCGGCGCTGCTGGAAAAACTCCGTGTCCACGCCACCTTCATGGGCATCGGCGTGGATCGCATCGACTACACCAAAGGGATTCCGGAACGCTTCCGCGCCATCGAGCTCTTTCTGGAGAAATGCCCGGCTTACAAGAACGAGTTCACCTTCGTGCAGATCGGTTCGCCCAGCCGCACCGAGATCTCGCGCTATGACGACGTGATGCGCGAAGTGGTGGAAGAAGCCGAGCGCGTCAACCGGCGTTTCCAGACGGGGACCTGGAAGCCCATTGTCCTGTTGCTGCGCCAGCACAGTCACGCCGAGATTCTCCCGTACTACCGGACCGCCGACCTGTGCCTGGTGACCTCGCTGCACGATGGCATGAACCTGGTGGCAAAAGAGTTTGTCGCCGCGCGCGAAGACGACCAGGGGGTGCTGATCCTCAGCCGCTTCGCCGGAGCCAGCCACGAGCTGGCCGACGCGCTGGTGGTGAATCCGTACGACGCCGAGGAACTGGCCCATTCGCTCCATCGCGCGCTGGAGATGTCGCCCGAGGAACGGCGCATGCGCATGCGGCGGATGCGAGCGACCGTGCGCGAACGCAACATCTACCGCTGGGCCGGGAGCCTGATCGGCGATCTTTGCGCCGTGCGCACCGCAGACCCCACGCCCCGTCCCATGCTGGCGCGAACGGCGGTGCTGTCATGATTTCGCACTTGTTCGACGAGTGGAGCCGGATCGCCGGCCGGCTGCGCTCGGCTCCCACTATCGCTCTGTTTCTCGATTTCGATGGAACGCTGGCGCGCCTGCGGCCGCGGCCGGAACAGGCGCTGCTCGATGGCCGGGTGCGGCGGGTTCTTTCCGCTCTGGCGCGCTGCCCGCGATTCCGCGTCTGGGTGATCAGCGGCCGCCGGCTGGACGACGTTCGCGCCCGGATGAAGGTCCCGCGGATTCGCTACCTCGGGCTGCACGGATGGGAAGCCGGCGCCGGGGCCGCGCTGGCCGAGGATACCCGGCTGGCTCTGCCGCGCCTGCAGTCGTCGGCGGCCGCCGCGATGGCGGATCTCGCGGGTGTCTGGGTGGAGGACAAGCAGTATGCTTTCACCGTTCACTACCGCGGCGCCCACGAGCCGGACGTAAGACGCGCTCGTTCTCTCCTCGAGGCCATCGTGACGCCGTGCTCGCGGCGTTTCCGCATCGAGTGCGGAAAGAGCGTTTGGGAGGTCCTGCCAAGGGAACTCGGGGACAAAGGCCTGGCGGTGCGGCGACAACTGGCGTTGCTGTCCGGCACCGCCGTGGCCGTGTACGTGGGCGACGATCGGGTGGACGAGCCCGCCTTCGCCGCCCTGCGCGACGGGATCACCGTGTGCGTTGGCGGGAACGGCCGCAGCCGGGCTCGCTACCGTCTGGCCGGGGTCGCCGAAGTGAGCGCCTTCCTGCACAAACTGAGGGCGGAGTTCGCATGAATACCGCGGCGCAGCCGTTTCAGTTCGTCACTGCCTCCTATCTCATCTGCGTGGAGAACCAACAAGCGAGGACCATCGTGGAACTGCGCGACGCGCTGGAGCACGCCGCCGACGAAGCCATCTTCTTCCACACCTTCCAAAGCCTCGGCCGCTACCATTTCATCACCGAAGGCTTCTCCAACGATTTTGCCCAGTGGGCGCTCGCCGCCCTCAATCAGCCCGCGCTGGCGGAGCGTCTGGCCAGCGTGGACATTCGCGACTACGTTTCCATCGCCGAACTGCGCGCGGATATCCGGCAGATGCTCTCCGAGTACGTGGAGTCGCACGCGGCGCAGGCCAGGCTGTCGGCCTTCGAGCCTTTCTACTTCTGCCGCGCGGTGGAGGTGACGGTTCCGCTTCCGTGGGACGCGCATACGCTGCCGGGCATCCGCGCCGGTCTGGAACGTTTGAGCCACGCCTCGTTTTATCACCACTTCATTGCCTCGCGCCTCCGCCTGCAGTTGCGCACCAACGATTTCTCGCACTGGTTCCGCACGGAGCTGGGACTGGAACGGTTGGCCGACCGCGCCGACCAGATCGACATCTACACCAACACTCTGGACACGGCCCGCCAGGAATTGATCGAAATGCTGGAGCGGGAGACGGACCGATGAGCGGCGCGGCCAGCCTGACGTCTTCCTCGCTGGATCAGTACGCCCCCATCGCCGGCGCCGCCGAGGTGGAGGACCTGCGCGCGCTGGCGGGCCCGCTGGAGGGCTCCTCGGTGGAGATGGTGAACTCCACCGCGGTCGGTGGCGGAGTGGCCGAATTGCTCGCGCGATTGCTTCCGTTGATGCGCGGCGTGGGCCTCGACGCGCACTGGCGCGTGATGGAGGGGGATGCGGAGTTTTTCGAGGTCACCAAGGCCTTCCACAACGCCCTGCACGGGGCGGCCTGGCAGGCCAGCGCGCGCGATTTCGAGATCTTCCGCGAGTACAACCGGCGCAACCGGGAACGGCTGCCGCTGGAAGGGCGATTCGTGGTCATCCACGATCCGCAGCCGCTGGGGCTGGTGGAATCGCGCCAGCCCGAACGCGCCGCGCACTGGACCTGGCGGTGCCATATCGACTTGTCGCGGCCGCACCCGGCGTTGTGGAGTTTCCTCGAACCATGGGTGGTCCGCTTCGACGGAGCCATCTTCTCGTCTCCCGAATTCGCGCGCCAGTTGCCGGTTCCCCAGTATTTGTTCTATCCGTCAATCGATCCTCTGGCCGACAAAAACCGTGAACTGGAGCCGGAGTTCGTAGCCGGCGTGCTGGAGAAGCTGGGAATCGACGGACGCCGCCCGATTCTCACGCAGATCTCCCGCTTCGATCGCCTGAAGGACCCGTTGGGCGTAGTGCGCGCCTATCGCCTCGTCAAACGCTACTTCGATTGCCAGTTAGTACTGGCCGGCGGCGGCGCGTCCGACGATCCGGAGGGCGCCCTGGTTCTGTCGGAGGTGCGCGATGCGGCAACGGGAGACCCCGACATCCACGTTCTCGAACTGCCTGCGGCCAGCCCGCTGGAAGTGAACGCGCTGCAGCGCGCCTCCACCATCGTTATTCAGAAGAGCCTGCGGGAAGGCTTCGGACTCACCGTGGCCGAGGCGCTGTGGAAGAAGAAGCCGGTGGTGGCTTCGGCGGTGGGCGGCATTCCTTTGCAGGTGATTCACAAGCACACCGGCCTGCTGGCCCATTCCGTGGAAGGCACGGCGTATCAGATCCGCTTCCTGCTCGCGCACCCGGAGATCGCGCGGCAACTGGGCGAACAGGGCCGCGAGCATGTGCGCGAGAACTTTCTCATTACCGGGAACCTGAAGCGGTATCTGACGCTGTTCCTGCACCAGGCCAGCCGGTGAGGAACTCGGGAGGGGTCAGGCGCCGTGGGGCTCGGTGGCCAGCTCCTGCTCGAAGCTCACCGGCGGGTTGTAGAAGAGGATGCGCCCACACGTTTCGCAGGACATCACCTGATCGCCGCGCCGCAGATCCTGGAGAAACTGCGGGCGCAGACTGATCTGGCATCCGGTGCAGCGGCCCTCCACCGCTTCCACGACGGTGGTGCTGCCCCACTTCTTCCGCTGGTGCTCGTACGCTTTGAGCAGCTTCGGTTCAAGCCGGCCAGCCATGTCCGCCCGTTCCGCCTGTAACTCACGGAGACGCTTCTTGTCGGCTTCCGACTTCAGCCGGGCCTCGGCCTTCTCCGCCTCGACGTTGCTCTTCTCCGCCTTCAGGGCCACTTCCGCGGTCTTCACGTTGGCGTCGAGCGGTTCGGACTCGCCCATCAGGTCGAGCATGCGGTCCTCGGCCTTGCGAATGGCGTTCGCGCAGAAGTCGATCTCGTTCTGAAAGGCCCGGTACTGCTCGTTCGTTTTGGCCCCCAGCATCTGGTCGCGGAGTTTGGAGATCTTCTGCTCGTGGACCTTGTTGTCGTCCTCGAGCGACTTGCGCTCCTTCAGATTGGCGGCCAGCGCGGCGCGGTCCGCTTCGAGGCGGCGGAGGTGCGAATCGAGGGCCTTTTCGATTTCCGCGATGTGACGGGGAAGAGCGGCGATGGCCCGCTGCAACTCCGCGATGTGTGCATCCAGAGTTTGCAGACGCGTGACCAGCTCCATTGCTGCGGTCATTAGCTACTCGATTCTAACAAAGTATGGACGTTGCCTTCGGGACGGGCGATGCGGAATCATGGAAGCTGTCCATGGCCCAGGTCTCAATTGAGGTCCCCTTCGACTCCTTCCTGCTGCTCTCCTTCGGCGGTCCCGAGAAGCGCGACGACGTGGTTCCCTTCCTCGAGAACGTCCTGCGCGGCCGTCCCGTGCCGCGCGAGCGGATGCTCAAAGTGGCCGAGCACTACTATCATTTCAGCGGGCGCAGCCCCATCAACGATCAGAACCGCGAGCTGCTGCGCGCGCTCGCCGCGGAGCCGGACATGCCGCTGCCGCTCTACTGGGGCAACCGCAACTGGCAGCCGTACCTGGCGGATACGCTGCGCGATATGGCCGGCCACGGGCGGCGCCGCGCGCTGGCCTTCGTCACGTCCGCGTTCAGCTCCTACTCGGGCTGCCGGCAGTATCTGGAGGACATCGAGCGCGCCCGCGCCGCCGTGGGCCCGGATGCTCCCGTGGTGGAGCGGCTGCGGCCGTTCTACAACCATCCTCTGTTCATCGCGGCGGTGGCGGACCGCGTAGGTGAGGCGTTCGCGCAACTGCCGCCCGAGCGCCGCGCCCCGGCGCACCTGCTGTTCACCGCGCATAGCGTACCGGTGGCGATGGCCGAAACCAGCGACTACGTGCGGCAGCTCGAGGAGGCGGCCTCGCTGGTGGCCGCGCGCCTTGGGCGAGACGATTTCCACATCGTGTACCAAAGCCGCAGCGGCGCGCCCGGACAGCCGTGGCTGGGGCCCGACATCGTGGAGGCGCTGGGCACGCTGGCCGGTGCGCGCGATGTGGTGGCCATGCCCATCGGCTTCGTCTCCGACCACATGGAGGTGATCTACGATCTGGACACCGAAGCGCACCAGGCCGCCGAAGCGCTCGGCCTGAACCTGGCGCGCGCGGGAACCCCGGGCACGCATCCGGCGTTCGTGAGCATGATTGTGGAGCTGATCCGTGAGCGCACCGACGGCTGGGAGCGCCGCGCCGTGGGGCGCTACGGCCCAGCGCCGGATGTGTGCCCCGTGGATTGTTGTCCGGCCCCGGCCCGCGGACAAGCGGCGCCAGCCGCGTTCCCCGGCAAGCTCTGATTAGCGCGGCTCGCGCCGCGAGAAGCTCACCTCCTTATTCAGAGGGAGCGCCACCCGGCGAGGAATCCTCTGCCGGCCTCGTAAGCATAGTTGAGGATTGTCAGCACAGCAGCGAGCACGACAACCCATTTGACCCAACCCGTGAACTCGCACGATTGTTTTTCAGCCATTCCCGACTGTCAGCCCCCTTCCACTCTGCGGTAAACCTCGCGCTTGGACAGCCCATACCGGCGTGCTACGGCCTTGAGGGCATCCATGCGGGCAGTGCCGCCAGCCACCAGCGCCGCCACCTCCGCTGCGATGTTCGCCGGATCGGAGGTTGGCGCCGCTTCCGCCCGCGCCACCAGAATGGTGAACTCGCCCTTGATGGCCGGCCGCGCTGCGAGCGTGTCCGCGATGGACGCCGCGGTCCCTTCCAGAAACTCCTCGTGGATCTTGGTGAGCTCGCGCGCCACCACCACGCGCCGCTCGCCGGCCACTCCCGCGATCGCCCGCAGCGACTCCACCACGCGATGCGGCGACTCGTAGAAAACCAGCGTGGCCTCCAGCGCGCCCCACGTCTCCAGCGCGCGCCGTCTCGCGCCCGCCTTTGCCGGCAGAAATCCGGCGAACAAAAACACGTCGGTGGCCAGACCGCCGGCGCTCAGCGCGGCCATGATCGCCGACGCCCCGGGAATGGGCGACACCGGGATGCCCCGTTCGCGGGCCGCATGCACGATGCGATAACCCGGGTCGGCAATCAGCGGCGTGCCCGCGTCCGACACCAGCGCGATGGTACGGCCCTGCTCGAGCTCGCGCAGCAGTTCCGCGGTGCGCTCCTTCTCGTTGTGCTCGTGATAGCTGACCAAGGGCCGGTCGATGCCGTAATGCTCCAGCAGGCGGCGGGTGTGCCGGGTGTCCTCGCAGGCGATGCGGTCCGCCTCCCGCAGCACGCGCACGGCGCGGAAGGAGAGGTCCTCAAGGTTTCCAATGGGAGTGCCGATGATGAAGAGGGTTCCAACCATACAGGCACGACCATTGTACGGCGTAATACGATGGAACCTGCGAGCCCATGGCCACCGAATTCATCTGGCACTCCGACGACCGGACAACGGAGATCCACCTCAGCCTCGAAGTGGTGGACGGCATTCTGCACGAGTGCATGCGCGGCCTGGGGGCCGTGCCGAAGCGGGGCGCGGAGGTGGGCGGCGTGCTGCTGGGCAGCGTGGCGCGCGTGGGCTCCACGCGGCGAGTGACGGTGGACGGCTTCGAGGCCGTGCCCATCGAGTACCGGCACGGACCCTCCTACCTGTTCTCCCTGGACGACGCCAGGCTGTTCGAGGAGACCATGGCGCGGCTGAGCGGCGGCGCCGGCCCGCAGCCGGCAGGCTTTTTCCGCGCCAACACGCGCGAGGAAATGGAGCTGACCGCCGACGACGTGAACACGCTGAAGCAACACTTCGGCGGTGCCGATTCGGTAGCGCTGCTGATTCGCCCGTACACCACCAAACTGAGCATGGCCGGGTTCGTTCTTCCGCGGGACGGCCGTTTCGTTGCGGGAACGGCGCCGTCAGACGAAATCCCCTTCCGCCGGCGCGAGCTGGAGGAGATGCTGGAAGCCCAGACCGCGCCGGCCGGGCCCCGCGTGCCGTATCGCCCATTTGCCTTGCCCGTGCCCCCGCACGCGCCAGTTCCCGCGCCGGTTCCAACCCCAGCGTCAGCCCCCGCGCCCGCTTCAGCGCCCGTGACGGCGGCGGTACGCGCATCGGCGGGCCAGCCGCAGCCGCAGCCCCCCACACCGGCGGCGCCGCCCATCACTCGGAAGCGCCGGGTGCACTGGACCTGGGTGCCGCTGTCGTCGATCTTCCTGGCCGTCGGCATCCTGCTGGGCATTCAGGCCACGTTGTCGATGCGCGGCGTCTCCTCGGATCCTTACGATCTGAAACTGTCGCTGAGCAAGGCCGCGAACACGCTCACGCTCAGTTGGGATCGCCATGCGCCGGCCATCCGGGCCGCCCGGCGCGGGACCGTATCGATCGAGGACGGAGAAGTAAAGACGACGCGCGACCTCGAAGCGAGCGAGCTGCGGACTGGAAGCATCGTGTACGCGCCGGCCACCACGTCGGTGCATTTCCGGTTGCAGGTATTCCCCAGGGAGCGCGACAGCATCACCGAGACGATAGACTGGAGCCAGTAGGCCGTCCAAAATGGCCACTGTGCGCATCGCGGATGGAAGCCGCAGGTGCGGGGAATGACATGCGCAGGTTAATCGTATTCAATGCCGTGTCGCTGGATGGATACTATGCCAGCGTGGACGGCGATATGAGCTTCGCCCACAAACAGGACGCGGAGTGGACCGCGTTCGTCGAGGGCAATGCCAGCGCCGGAGGCGAGCTGTTGTTCGGCCGGATTACTTACGAACTGATGGTCAGCTACTGGCCGACGCCCCTGGCTGCCAGGAACAGTCCGGCCGTGGCCGGGCAGATGAATGCCCGGCGGAAGGTTGTGTTCTCGAGAACGCTGCGCGAGGCTGCGTGGAGTAACACCAGGCTCGTGGATGGCGACATCGCGGCGGAGATCCGCAAGATGAAAGAGGAGCCCGGACCGCCAATGACCATTCTGGGAAGCGGCATCATTGTCCGGCAACTGACTGAGGAGCGCTTGATCGACGAGTACCAGGTGGTGGTAGTCCCCGTGGTTCTCGGCGGTGGAAAGTCGATGTTCTCGGGCATCAAAGAGAAGCTGAACCTCAGGTTGATCGGCACGCGGGCCTTCGGCAATGGGAACGTCCTGCTGTGCTACGAGCCAATGCCGTAGACGATGAGTGGCCCGGTCTCCGAAAGGGACACGCGGCGCGAGCCGCGTTAGTGCCAGCTACGCTCGGACCGCCCCGGCTCGCCGCCCCCCCTCTTGATCCGCCAGGCTTCGGAACAGGCTGTTAACCTGTAGATTACCGAATGCCCGGCCACGGAATCGTCTCCGCTTCGCAGCAGGAAGACGAGCGCCAGTTCGAAGTTACTTTGCGGCCCACGCGCCTGGCCGATTTCACCGGCCAGCCGAAGCTCAAGGAGAACCTGTCCATCGCCATCGAGGCGGCCAAACGGCGGGGTGACGCCATGGACCACGTGCTGCTGTACGGCCCGCCCGGACTGGGCAAGACCACGCTCGCCACCATCATCGCGGCCGAGCTGGGCGTGGGTTTCGAGGCTACCGCGGGGCCGGTGCTGCAAAAGAAGCTGGACCTCACCGGCGTGCTCACCAACGTCCGGGAACGCCAGGTCTTCTTCATCGACGAGATCCACCGCCTGCTGCCCGACGTGGAGGAGATCCTGTACTCGGCGATCGAGGATTTCCGCATGGACATTCTCATCGGCAGCGGTCCGGGCGCGCGCACGCACTCCATTTCCCTGCCCCGCTTCACGGCCATCGGCGCCACCACGCGCCAGGGCCTGGTGAGCGCGCCGCTGAGGGGGCGCTTCGGTCTGGTGCTGCGGCTCAACCATTACGACGTGGCCGAGCTGACCCGCATCGCGCTGCGCTCGGCGCGCCTGCTGGAGGTGACCATCGACGACGCGGGCGCCGAGGAAGTGGCCCGCCGCAGCCGGGGCACCCCGCGCATCGCCAACCGGCTGCTGCGCCGCGTCCGCGATTACGCGCAGGTGCGCGCCGCCGGCCATATCGACAAGGACGTCGCCGAGACCGCCCTGAACCTGCTGGAAGTGGACCGCTACGGCCTGGACGAAATCGACCAGAAGATCATGCTCACGCTGCTGGACAAATACAGCGGCGGACCGGTGGGCGTGAACACCATCGCGGCCTCCATCGACGAGGAGGCGGCCACCATCGAAGAGGTGTACGAGCCGTACCTGATCCAGCTCGGCTTCATCGACCGCACCCCGCGCGGCCGCGTGGGAACCGATCGCGCCTTCGAGTATTTCGGCATCGCGCGCCGCGGGCGCAACAGCCTGCAGTCGTCATTTTTCTGAAGTGCACACCGTTTATCTGTCTCTTGGCTCGAATGTCGGCGACCGCCGGCGGCATCTCGACGCCGCGCTCGATCTGTTGCCGGCGGCCGGGGTTGCCATTGTTCGCGTCTCCCGCGTGTACGAGACCGAGCCGCAGGACCTGCGCGCCCAACCCTGGTTTCTCAATCTGGTGGCCGAGGCCCGGACGGGCCTGTTCCCGCTGCAGCTTCTTCGCGCGATCCACCGCGTGGAGCGCCGGCTGGGCCGCAAGCGCGCGGTGAAGAAAGGGCCGAGGACGATCGATATCGATATTCTGTTGTTCGGCGGGTTTGTGGTGGCCACCGACGAGCTGCAGATTCCACACCCGCGCATGGCCGCGCGCCGCTTCGTGCTGGAGCCGCTGGCCGAACTGGCGCCCGCTCTGCGCCACCCGCTGACGCACCAATCGGTGCAGGAGATGCTTGGAGCGGTGCTGGATCAGGGGGCGCGGCGGCTGGGGGAGTAGCGGGCCTCCTATTCCCTCATCGAATTACATCCACGGTGACCCCCGATGGCGCTTCGGCGCTGTGGTACACGCGCTCGGTGGTTTTCTGAAAATCGGAGGGCTTTGCGGTGTAGATGTCGAGGAACTGTTGCGGGTTTCGGTCCACCAGCGGGAACCACGTGCTCTGGATCTGCACCATGATGCGATGGCCGCGCCGGAAGGTGTGGTTGACGTCGGGCATGACGTACTCGATCTTCGTCACCTGCCCCGGCGTAAACGGCTCCGGCTTCGTGAAGCTCGCGCGGAACTTTCCGCGCATCACCTCGCCGCGCACCAGTTGCTGGTAGCCGGCCATCACCACGCCGGTGGGGTTTGGCTCGGGGTTCGGCGCGTCGGCCGGGTACACGTCGATGAGCTTCACCACGAAGTCCGAATCGGTGCCCGAGGTGGAGACGTGGAGGCTGGGAGACACCGGTCCGGCGAAGGTTATATCGCCGGTGAGCGGCTCGGTTTCCCAGGTGAGTACGTCGGTGCGGGTGGACGCGAAGCGCTGGTCTTCCACCATATACTCGCGGGTCATGCCGGAGGCCTGTTCGGAGATGAAGGGGACGGGCTTGTTCGGGTCGCTCACGTACTCGTCGAAGGCGGAGGGCTCGCCGGCGGCCGGCGGATCGAAGGAGAGGCGTCCGTTGGCGTGCAGGTAAAGCGTGCGCGGTTCGGCGTTCTTCGGCGGCCAGGCGTCGTAGGCGCGCCACACGTTGGCTCCGGTCTCGAACACCACCGCTTTGGGAAGATTCAGCTCGCCTTTACCCTTGAGAAAGTACTCGAAAAACGGGAATTCGACGCTTTCGCGGAAATACTCGGAGGTTTTCGCGTTAAAGCGGACCGGCCCCAGGCGGTCGCCGTCGGAGCGCTCCCAGCCGCCGTGATACCACGGCCCCATCACCAGCACGTTGGCGTCGGAATGGCCCTGCTTTTCGATGCTCTTGAACGTCTCCAGCGCACCGAAAAGATCCTCGGCGTCGAACCAGCCGCCCACCGTGAGCACCGCGGGCCGGATGTTCTTCAGATGCGGACGCAGATTGCGGGCCTGCCAGAATTCGTCGTAGGTGTCGTGCTGCATCAGCTCGTTCCAGAAGGTCACGCCGCCCTTGAGGAACTTGTCGTTGGTGGCGGGCAGCGCGCCCATGTCGAGGTAGAATTCGTACCCGGTGTCGGGGATAGTGAAGGAACGCGGCGGATATTTCGTGAGCGGCTGCGTGCGGGGCACGCCGAACTCCGAGTAGAAGCGAAAAGCGTGCGGCAGCCAGAGGGCGCCGTTGTGGTGGAAGTCGTCGCCGATAAACCAGTCGGTGATGGGCGCCTGCGGCGACACTGCGCGCAGCGCCGGGTGCGCGTGGACAAGGCCGGCGGCGGCGTAGAAGCCGGGATAGGAGATGCCCCACTGGCCGGCTTTCCCGTTGTTGCCGGGCACGTGTTTGAGCAGCCACTCGAGGGTGTCCCAGGTGTCCGAACTCTCGTCGACATCGCCCGCGCCGCGCTTGTTCTCGATGATGGGGCGCATGTCGACGAACTCGCCCTCCGACATGAAGCGCCCGCGCACGTCCTGATAGACGAAGATGTACTTCGCTTTGGCGAACAGCGGGGAGGGGCCGAGGCTGTCCGGGTAATTGTCTTCGCCGTAGGGAGCGACGCCGTACGGTGTGCGCTCCAGCAGGATGGGCCAGGGTTGCGCGGTGTCTTTGGGAAGGTACACGGCGGTGAACAGGCGCTGGCCATCGCGCATGGGGATCAGGTACTCGTGCTTGGTGTAGTTGGCCCGGATGAATTCAGCGCCCTGCCCGCACAAGGCGACGGCAAGGAGGAGGAAGGACAGCGCGGCTCGGAGCATGAACCTCCAGCGTAGTGGGCGAGCGGTGGCGGCGCAAGCGCACGGCGGCGGGGGCGGAGGGCGGCCGGAGCCGCCGGTCGGCCCTCACCTTGAGACTAACTCTCGTGACTGGCTGGATCTGCTGCCGTTGCGCAGGCTGAACACGGTGGTGGACCCCATCGTTTGGACAAATAATCGGCAGTCCTTTAGATGGTGTGCGGGCTGAACAAGACGGCGACGGTGAGGCCGCCGTCCGGATTAGACCGTGCGGACGGCGCTCAACGTGTTCTCAGTCGCTTCAAATCCACCTCCTCGCAGCCGTCTCATCCCCCTGGTGCATCCTAACAGTGTGAGCCCGTTTCAGATCGTCGAAGCACCGCAGGCGCGCGACCCTGTCTGCGGGATGATGGTGGACCCCGCGCGCGCGGCGGCCGCCTTCGAGCACGATCATCAGCGCTACCACTTCTGCGCGCTTGCCTGCTTCGCCAGGTTCCGCGCCGATCCGCGGCGATACCTCGGCGGGCCTCCAACCCCACCCGCCACGCCGGCCCCCGCCGAGTACACGTGCCCCATGCATCCCGAGGTGGTCCAGCGCGGCCCGGGCGCGTGCCCTCTCTGCGGCATGGCCCTGGAGCCGAAGACGGCCAGCCTCGCCGAAGAGGCGAATCCGGAACTGGCCGGCATGACCCGGCGCTTCCGCATCGCCGCTATGGTCACCACGCCCCTGCTGATGCTCGCCATGGCGGAGATGTTCGGTATCCACTGGCACACGCCCGCCTGGGCGCAGTTCCTGTTGGCCACGCCGGTGGTCATGTGGTGCGGCTGGCCTATCTTCGAGCGCGCCTGGGTATCGCTCGCGCATCGCAGCCCGAACATGTTCACGCTGATCGGCATGGGCGCCGGCGCGGCGTACCTGTACAGTCTGGCCGCCACGGTGGCCGGACGCTGGTTGCCCGGCGCAGCCGTTTACTACGAGCCTGCGGCGGTGATTGTCACGCTGGTTCTGCTCGGCCAGGTGCTGGAGCTGCGCGCGCGCAGCCGCACCAACCAGGCCGTGCGGGCGCTGCTGGGGCTGGCGCCAAAAACCGCGCGACTGGTGTGGAACGGCCGCGAGGCCGATATCCCGCTGGAACTTGTGCGCGCCGGCGATGCGCTGCGCGTGCGTCCGGGCGAAAAGATCCCGGCGGATGGAACGGTGCTGGATGGCGCGGGCTTCGTGGACGAGTCCATGATCACCGGCGAGCCCGTGCCCGTCGAGAAGAGCGTGGGGGACCGGCTCACTGCGGGCACACTGAACGGCACCGGCGGCGGGTTCCTGATGCGCACCGATCGCGCCGGCGACGACACCCTGCTGGCGCACATTGTGCGCATGGTCAGCGAGGCCCAGCGCAGCCGCGCGCCCATTCAGCGCGTTGCCGACGTCACCGCCGCCTGGTTCGTGCCCGCCGTGATGGGGGCCGCCGTCCTCACCTTCGCCGCGTGGATGATATGGGGGCCTGGGCTGGCTTGGGCTTTCGTGAATTCGGTGGCGGTGCTGATCATCGCCTGTCCCTGCGCGCTGGGCCTGGCAACGCCCATGTCCATCATGGTGGGGACGGGCCGGGGCGCGGCCGACGGCGTGCTGATCCGCAACGGCGAGGCTCTGGAGCGCCTCGAAAAGGTGGACACGGTGGTGGTGGACAAGACCGGCACGCTCACCGAGGGCCGCCCCGTGCTCGCCGGCGCGGTGGATGACGAACTGCTGCGCCTCGCGGCGAGCCTTGAACAGGCCAGCGAACACCCCATCGCCCACGCCATCGTGACGGCTGCGCGCGAACGCGGGCTGGAGCTGGCGCCGCCCGCGGAGTTTCGTTCCCTGCCGGGGCGCGGAATCACCGGCATGGTGGACGGGAAGCCGGTCGCCATCGGCAATGGCGCTCTGATCGGGGAGGGCCCGTTCGCCGCGCAAGCCGAACAACTCCGCAACGAAGGCCAGACCGTTATGTTCGTCGCGGTGGACGGCCGCGCGACCGGGCTGTTGGGCGTCACCGATCCCATCAAGGCCACTACCGTCGAGGCCCTGAAGCAGCTCGCCGCTCTGCGTATTCACGTGGTCATGGTGACGGGCGACAACCGCACCACGGCCGGGCGCGTGGCCCGTTCGCTCGGCATCGCCGATGTTCACGCCGAGATCCAGCCAGGGGACAAGCACGAGATCGTGCGCCAGTTGCAGCGGCAGGGCCATCGGGTGGCCATGGCCGGCGACGGCATCAACGACGCGCCGGCGCTCGCGCAGGCCGACGTGGGCATCGCCATGGGCGCCGGCGCCGACGTGGCCATCGAGAGCGCCGGCGTGACCCTGGTGAAGGGCGACCTGCGCGGGGTGAGCAAAGCGCTGCACCTGAGCCGGGCCACCATGCGCAACATCCGCCAGAACCTGTTCTTCGCGTTTTGCTACAACGTGCTGGGGATTCCCATCGCGGCGGGGGTGCTGTACCCGGTGTTTGGCCTTCTGCTGAATCCCATGATCGCCGCCGCGGCCATGACCTTCAGCTCGGTTTCGGTGATCTCCAACGCGCTGCGGTTGCGAAACGTGCGTCTGTAGTTGTAAGTGCCGTCCGGTTCCTGACAGGCTCGTCCACGTGCCGAAGGCGAAGAGAGTTTTCGTGACGATGGCAGGCAGTGCCGCCGTTGTGTTTTGCCTGTTGAGCGTGCCGGGTCGCGGCGCTCTGCCCAGTCCGGAGACGATTCGCATTGACCAGGGCGCACCAGCGCGCCCGTTTCCCCACTTCTGAGAACAGATGTTCGGCTCGGGCCGGGCGATCCTGTCACTACGGGAAAGCTATCGGCCCCGGCACCTCGTCCCGGATGTAGAAGTAGTAGCGAGTAAAGCGGCTCCGCTGATGCGCCAGAATGCGGTCGTGAGGATCGTGGGTGGGACACTTCGGCCCGCTGATCCGAAACGTCCGGCCCTTGTCCCCGCCCAGCGCTGGAGAGACCCCGGCGAGCGTCCGCTCGGCGGTTGCGCCACACCGCGTTTCTTGCGCATCGAATCGCCGCGCATATCGATGCGATGGGCGTTGTGAACCAGGCGGTCCAGAATGCCGTCGGCGGCCGTGGGGTCGCCGATCGGTTCATGCCAGCGCGCGACCGGGAGTTGCGAGGTGAGGATCGTCGAGCGAGTCTGGTAACGGTCTTCGCAGATCTCCCAGAAGTCGCGACGCTCGGCTTCGGCGAGGGGCGCCATGGCCCAGTCGTCGCGCGACGCGGCTGCGCTCGCAACGCGTCCACCATGCCCAGCAGACGCGCCGCTTTTTTGAGTAACCTTCGGAAATTCCTGGCAGCCAGCGCGGTGAGATGTACGAATGAAGTGGGGTGCGGAATGCGCAGTTCACGTCGATGAACTCCGGGAAGCGCCAAGTGGTATTTAGCACACTCGGCGTAGTTATCCGCCGCCTTGTAGGCATCAAGCGACTGGCGTCCCTACTTGGCGCGGGCATATCTCGCAAACCGTTCCGTAAGAAACGCGGGCGGCAACTCCCGGCGGAACCGTGGCCACCACCGTGTGTCTCGGGCCCTACAACCAGATGAAGCCCGCCCACGCGGCGATTCATCGATGGGCTGCGGAGAACGGCCGCAAGCTCGCCGGGCCTTCGTGGGAAGTTTATGGACACTGGACCGACGACCCCGCGAAGCTGCGAACGGATATCCATTGCCTTCCTGCGTAGAGGGCCGATTGAGAACCGGCCGCAGGTTGAGAACCTGCCCCACACGCAACAATGGACTCATGACCACCGAACCCTGGCTGCGCGGCCCGATTGACGGCGTTCACCCGCTGCTGGCGCCCACGCTGTACGCGTATCAGCAGGCGCGCGAGGATCTGGCGCATTGGACCGCCGACCTATCGGACGACGCGATCTGGACGCGGCCGCATGGGCTGGCGCCGCTCGGCTTTCAGCTCCGGCACATCGCCGGCAGCGTCGATCGTCTTACCACATATCTCCAGGACGGCCAGCTCAACGTGGTGCAGATCGACTTCCTGCAGCACGAAATGGACGCCGGCCCCGGCCGCGAGGAGCTGCTCGGCCAGGTGGATGCGGCACTCAGAGAATCCGAGAAGATCATCCGGGCCCTCGACCCGGCCATGCTCGCCGAACCGCGCGCCGTCGGCCGCAAGCAACTCCCGACGACTGTGGCCGGCCTGCTGGTGCATCTGGCCGAACACACGCAGCGGCACGTGGGCCAGGCGATAGTCACCGCGAAATTGCTGCGCACCGGCTGAACGCCCCGGATATACTAACCTAGGAGCGGAAGGTCCCCTGCCTTGCACTCATTGACACATGCCGGTGTGCTGGTGACCGGCGCGGGACGAGGCATCGGCAAGCGGCTGGCCCTCGGGTTCGCACAGGCTGGAGCGCGCGTCGGACTTCTGGCGCGCAGCAAAGCCGAACTCGACCTCGCTCACCTGGAAATCGAACATGCCGGCGGCACGGCTTTGCGCCTGCGCGCCGACGTCACCGATTTCGAGCAGGTCTCGGTCGCGGTGGAGCGCATGCGCGCGCACGAGGGCGGCATCCACGTGCTGGTGTGCGCAGCGGCGCTGCAGGGCCCCATCGGGCCGTTCGCCGAGTGCGCTCCGAAGGCCTGGGCGGAGACGATGCAAACGAATCTGGTGGGCGTCGTGAACGCGTGCCGCGCCGTGCTGCCGCACATGATCGAACGGCGCTCGGGCAAGATCATCGTGTTGAGCGGCGCGGGCGCGGCGAACCCGCGGCCCAATTTCTCCGCCTATGCGGCTTCCAAGGCCGCGGTGGCGCGCTTCGTGGAGACGGTGGCCGAAGAGGTTCGCGATCACAACATCCAGATCAACTGCATGACGCCGGGCGGCACCTACACCAGCATGACCGACGAGATTCTGCACGCGGGCGACAAAGCGGGCTGGAGAGAGAACGACGAAGCGTTGCAGGTGCGGCAGACCGGGGGCATCGCTCCGGAGAAACAGATTCAGCTCGCCTTGTTTCTGGCTTCCGAACAATCCAACCACATCACCGGCCGGCTGATTTACGTCAGCGACGACTGGAAACGGCTGAAAAACGACAACGTGCACGCCGATCTGTTCACGCTGCGGCGCCTGCAGCGGGTGTGACCTTCACTGGAAACACGGCGCGAGCCGCGTTTCGTCCATCATGTCGCGCGCCCCCCGCTCACCGGCGATACAATCGGTGTGCCGGAGGTCATAATCCATGTCTCAACGCAGCATCGAGCTTCTGAACGCGTCCGTGGGTGACGAGCTGTTCGCCGTTCACCAGTACATGTACTTCCATTTCCACCTGGATGACCAGGGTTTTGCCCGGCTGGCGCACTTGTTCAAGCGCACCGCCATCGCCGAGATGGGGCACGTCGAAGCCCTTGCCGAACGCATCCTCTTCCTGAAGGGCGATGTACAGATGACCGCCGCGAGCGCGGTGGAGAAGATCACGGATCCGGCGGCGATGCTGGCGAAGGCCATCGAGATGGAACACGCCAGCGCTCGCGACTACAACAAGGCGGCGCAGGAGTGCGGCGCGAACGCCGACGCGGCCTCGAAGGGCCTGTTCGAGCGCCTGGTCGGCGACGAGGAAGGGCACGGCGACGCGTTTGAGAAGCAGCTCGAGAACATCAAGCGCTTCGGGCCGAGCTACCTCGCGCTGCAGTCGTTCGAGACAGCCGCGGCGCCCAAAAGCACGACGTGATGGACATCGCGGGCCGATCCACATCCCATGAAACACCGCTTCCTTGTCTACTCTCTTTCCCATACGTGGCTGGTCGTGGACATTACACAGATCGGTTTGCCGACGGAAGTCTACCCGGAAGAGGGTAAACAGCGGACTGTACCGACGCTTCGGTTTCGGAGTTGGCAGCATGTGGAGCAGCGCCTTCTCTCGTTGGGAGCCAACTCTGAAGTGCTCGCGAAGCTCAAGGCGAAGAAGTTATTTGACCTGACGATCGTGTGACCGGTCGCGATTCCGACAAGGAAGCACTCTTCCGCGGTCGCGCCAGGCTGCACAGGAACGCCGCCAGCGCCCCGCCGGTAAACCACACCGCCCACCAGAAGCCGTATGCGCCGGAGAATGTGTAGGAGCTGAGGAAGTAACCGCGAAACAACACCACGAGTACCAGCAGCGCCCACAGCGACAACGGCCAGCGCGCCACACCGGTGGCGGCCAGCAGAACTGTGACCACGCCGACAGTGCCGGCCGCCAACAGCCAGCCGGTGAGCCGGGCGCCCTCGGCGTAGAACATGGGCAGCCGCAAGTGAAGGCCACCCGACAGTGCCAGCCAGGCGAGACCCAGCGCCGCCAGCGAAATCGACAGCTCGTAGAGGTATGTATACGCCCGGGCAACCGTCCGCATGACGGAGTTATTGTATCGCCCTCTGTTAACCCTCGCTTTGCTATATTCGTCTTGTTCCCGACACGGAGAATCGAAGAAAGGTATTCTCACCGTGAGTGAAAAGAAACCACCCAGTACTTCCCAATCGAAGAGATCCGGCTTTTCCCGCCGCGGCTTTCTCACCAGCGTGGGCGTCACCAGCGGTGCTCTGACCACCGGCATCCTGACCACCGAGGCCCCGGCCCGGGCAGCCGCGCCGAACGTCGCCGGTCCCGGTCCTGTACCCTTTACTCTGACCATCAACGGCAAACCGTACAAGGTGAGCCTCGAACCGCGCACCACGCTGTGCGACGCGTTGCGCAATCACCTGGAGTTCACCGCGGCCAAGCGCGTGTGCGACCGGGGCACCTGCGGCGCCTGCACGGTGATTCTGGACGGCAAGGCCGTCTATAGCTGCGACATCCTGGCCATCGACGCGCAGGGCAGAAAGATCGAAACGCTGGAAGGCATTTCCACGCCGGAGCATCCTCACCCGGTGTCGCAGGCCTTCGTCAACAACGACGCGCAGCAGTGCGGATACTGCACGCCGGGGTTCGTGGTGGCCGCCAAAGCCTTCCTGGATCATCATCCCAACCCCACTTACGAGGACGTGAAGCACGGACTGGGCGGCAATCTCTGCCGCTGCGGCACCTACATGGGCGTCCGCAAGGCCGTGCTGGAAGCGGCCAAACATTCGCACGGAGGAACCAATGCCTGACGAGACTCCCGCAGCCACTCCCGATTACCATTACCCGCCGATGGACCAGCGCAAGGTGATCGGCACCCGCGTGTCGCGCCTGGACGGCATTGCCAAGTCCACCGGGGCGGCGAAGTACAACAGCGACGTCAAGCCAAAGGACCTGCTGTTCGCGGTGCTGGTGACATCGCCGTACGCGCACGCCCGCGTAAAAGCCGTGGACACCGCCGCGGCTCAGAAACTCAAAGGCGTAACTGCCGTTCGCGTCATCCTCGAACCGGGCAAGGAAGCGCAATGGGAGGGCCAGGAGGTGGCCGCCGTCGCCGCTGTCACGGAAGAGATCGCGCGCGACGCCGCCCGTCTCATCCAGGTGGATTATGAAGTGCTCCCGCACCTGGTCCGCGAAGACGATCTGGACAAGGCCGCCGCGAACGCCAAAGCCGCCGGCGAGAGCGTGACCGGCGATCCCGACCAGGCTTTCAAGGATGCCGACGTCGTTTCGGAAGGCGTCTACGGCATCCCGGTGATCACACATTGTTGCCTCGAGCCGCACGGCCTGGCCGTCGCGTGGAACGGCGATCACGTCGACTACTGGCCGTCCACCCAGGGTGTTTCCGACGCCGCCGCGGATCTTGGCCGGGCGCTGACCGTGCCCGCCGCGAATATCCACGTGGATATGCAATACATCGGCGGGGGGTTCGGCAGTAAGTTCCAGGCCGAGGCGTTCGGCGTGCAGGCCGCATTTCTCTCCAAAGCCAGCGGCGGCCGGCCAGTGCGCCTGTTCCTCGATCGCAACATCGATCTGCTGATTGCGGGCAACCGTCCTTCCGGCTTCGGCAGGATCAAGATGGCCGCGAAAAAGGACGGGACCATCACGGCGTGGCAATCGCAGACTTGGTCCACCGGCGGATTGGGCGGCGGCGGTTTCGGCGCGGAGCTGTTCCCGTACGTGTACCGCCAGGTGCCCAACCGGCGTGTCAACCACACCTCCGTCTCCACCAACTGCGGCTCGGCCCGCGCCTGGCGCGCGCCCAATCACCCGCAGGCGTCCTACCTCACCTGTTCGGCACTGGAAGATCTGGCGGCGAAGCTCAACATGGACCCGCTCGATTTCTTCCTGAAGAACGCCGATTACACGGCGCGCGCCGAGGCGTACCGCGCGCAGCTCCGAAAAGCCGCCGAGCTGATCGAGTGGAAGAAGAGCTGGCATCCGCGGGGCGAAGGCTCCGGGGTGGTGCGGCGCGGCCTGGGCATCGGCGTGGGGACGTGGGGTGGCGCCGGCCACGGCAGCAAGTGCCTCACCACCATCCACCCGGATGGCACGGTGGTGGTTGAATTAGGCAGCCAGGACCTGGGCACCGGTACGCGCACCGTGATCGCCATGGTGGCGGCGGAGACGCTGGGGCTGCCAGTTTCGGCCATCCAGGTGAATATTGGCGACAACAAATATCCGCAGTCCGGCGCTTCCGGTGGGTCCACCACGGTTGGCGGCGTCTCGACTTCCACGCGCAAGTCCGGCGTGAATGCGTTGCAGAAGCTGTTCGCCCAGGTGGCGCCGTCGCTGGGGACAACGCCCGACAAGCTGGAAGCGGCCGACGGCAGCATTCGGGTGAAGGGCGATCCGTCGAAGAGCCTTTCCTGGAAAGCGGCCTGCAACAAACTTGGCGTGAACAAGATCTCCGAACTGGGGGAGAACGAGCCGCGCCGGGCCGCCCGCGAGGGGCTCAATACGGGCGGGGTCGCCGGCGTACAGATGGCCGATGTATCGGTGGACACCGAAACTGGCGTGGTGCGCATGAACCGCCTGGTTGCGGTGCACGACTGCGGCCTGGTGATCAATCCGAAAACCGCGGAGAGCCAGGTGATGGGGGCCTGCATCATGAGCATCTGCGCCGCGCTCAGCGAGGAGCGGGTGATGGATCAGCAGACCGGCCGGATGCTGAATGCCGACATGGAATTCTACAAACTGGCCGGCATCGGCGACATCGGCGAGATCATCGTGCACATGGATATCACGCCGGAGAACGACAAACGCGGCGTCATCGGTTTGGGCGAGCCGCCCACTATACCGGGTATCGTGGCGATTGCCAATGCGGTGGCCAATGCCATCGGCGTGAGGGTGGGCAGGGTCCCGCTGACGCCCGATCGGGTTCTGGCCGCGCTTTCCTTGAATGAGCGCACAACGGGCGCGGCAGCCGCGGGATTCAGGTCTTTCAAGGACGCCGCCGCCGCGTCCTGTGCGCTCGAAAGGAGGACCGCGTAATGCAGGCGTTCGAATACGCAAGCCCGACAACTCTCGCGGAAGCCTTCGCGCTTCTGGGGTCCGGCGCCGACGCGCACGTCCTGGCCGGCGGCACGGACCAGATCTCGCTCATGAAGGATTACATCCACACGCCGAAACGCGTGGTGAATATCAAGGGAATTCACGACCTCGGTGGCATCGGCCGCGCCCATGGAGGGCTGGGCATAGGAGCGGCGGTCACCATGGACGAATTGGTGAACAGCGCGCTGGTTCGCAGCGAGTATCCGTCGCTCCACGCGGCGGCGGCCGGCATTACCAGCCCGCAGATCCGCAACGTGGGGACCGTGGGCGGCGACCTGTGCCAGCGCCCGCGCTGCTGGTATTTCCGCAACGGCTTCGGCCTGCTGGCCATGAAGGACGGCAAGAGCCTGGTGCCGGACGGCGAAAACAAATACCACGCCATTTTCGGCGGCGGTCCGGCGTATTTCGTGAGCGCGTCGAGTCTGGGGCCGGCGCTCATCGTGCTCAACGCGAAGGTCACGCTTCGTTCGGCGCGCGGCTCGCGCAGTGTCCCCGTGGAGGAGTTCTTCGTGATTCCGAAGGACGAACGGACCCGCGAGATCGACCTCAAGCCGGACGAGATCCTCACCGAGATCGTCGTCCCCGGCACGGCTGCGAAGAACGCAACGTACGAGGTGCGGCAGAGGGAGGCGCTCGACTGGCCTCTGGTCACAGCTTCCGTCGCGCTGCGCATAGAAGGGGCACGCGTACACGAGGCGCGCATCGTGCTGGGTCACGTCGCCCCCGTACCATGGGTGGCGGAGGAAGCCGCGAAGTCGCTCGTCGGCCAGCCGCTGGACGCGGCATCGGCGGAGAAAGCCGGCGCCGCAGCGGTGGCCGGCGCACAGCCGCTCAGTCAGAACGGCTACAAAATCCAGCTCGCGAAGGTTGCCGTGAAGCGCGCCCTGCTCGCGGCTGCCGGAAAGGAGGCGTAATGCTCGAGTATTCCGGACTCGCCCTCATCGAAGCCGAGCGCTGCGACCATCTCCGCTGCAAGGGGATGTACGTGGACGCCATCTGGGACCCCAGCGTCCCGCATGCCGAAGACCGCCTCTTCTGGTGCCACCAGACGCAGCAGTGCGTCGGGCCGGACGGCAAAATCGCCGACGACCGCGAATGCACCACGGAGCGCGGCTGCTACAAAGCGCGCTGACCAGTTGACTTCTTCCGAGTTCGATAAGGTCGTCGAGCGGGCGCTCGCGCTTATTCCGCGGCGCTTCCGCCGGCGGCTGAAAAATGTCGCTCTGGTGGTAGAGCGGGAGCCTCCGCGCCCCGGTCTGCTGGGGTTGTATCGCGGGCGTCCGATGACCCGCCGCAGCGTCTTCGAGAGCTTCGCCATGCCCGATCAGATCACCATCTATCAGGGCCCGCACGAACGCCTGGCGCGCAGCCGCGAGCAGCTTGAGCAGATGGTGGCCGACACCGTCTGGCATGAAATCGCCCACTACTTCGGCATGGACGAGGGCCAGGTCCGACGCGCGGAACGGCGCCGCAGGCTTCAGTGACCCAGTCCGGGGGCCGCAATCACTCGCAGGACGAGGGTCTCGCCCGAAGAGCCCCCCAACACCATCTGAGTGCTCCCGTTGCTGATGGCTTCGAACGTCCAGAACACAGTGGAAGTGTCTTTGTCAGTGGTCTGACTCACGTTGCGCAGGATCCATCGTGCCGGCTCCTGCGCGAGTGTCCACTCCTGCTTCGCGCCCCCCTTCAACGCGAGTGTGAACTTCTGGCCGGCGCGTACGTGGATGGGCCGCGCGAGCGGGCCGTCAGAAGGGGACGGGACCACGTCGAGGAATTCCATTGCCGTCAGCTTGCCCTTCGGATTGAATTCGAAGTCGAGGAAGGCGACGCCGAGCTGCGCACACGCGTGACAGCCGTCCAGCACCCTGTAGCCAACCACGAACTCCTGCGAGCCGTCTGGGTACAGGATGGCCATTGGATCGGTTGTGCCACTGCGATCCCCAGGAAACAGCGCGGCGTGCGGACTCTGCGCGATTAGTTTCGACCACGCCAGGTTGTCCGCCAGTTCGCTCTTCGACAGCTTCTGCAGGTTATCGACATCGACGAGCGACGGCGATCCATTCACCAGCAGCCAGCCCTGGTTTTCGTTGGCGCGGAACGGGTATTCCACATAGGCGATGTCGACGCGGGCCACTTTGCGGAAATCGCGCAGCCAGCCTTCGCCGTCGATCAACCTGGCGAACGCGACAGCGGCCGGAGGCGCCAAGGACGCCATTTGCTTCGCAAAGCAGTCCTTTCCACAAGTCTTCCGAATGCCCTCGACGAACTGCGCCGGGGGTTGCCACATGGCATCGGCGCCGACGGGGCGATCCATGCGCGCGTCCTTTTTGCCCGCCGCCAGCAGCACAAGTACAAGGGACGCGACGACAGCCACGTTCTTCCGGCTCCATCCGGGAACGCGACTGCCGCCGCGTGTCCCGTGAACACCCATCCGCATACGTCCAGTATCCGTCAGGCCGTTATACTTGTTTCGGTACTCCCATGGCTGTTGCAACCTGCCCCCGATGCCACGGATCGGGCTGGATCATCGTCGAGCGCGCGGGCGTCTCCGGCGCGGACCGCTGCGACTGCGAAAACGCCGACCGGCCCGAGCGCGTTCTGGAGAAGGCGAACATTCCGCTGAACTATCGCCACGCCTCCATCGACAACTTCAGCATTCCGCGCGATAATCCGGTGGCCGCCGCGCCACTGGGCGAGGTGCTGTTGAAAGTGCGCCAGTACGTGCGCGAGTTTCCGCCGCCGGACAAGCCCGGCCTGCTGTTCATCGGCAGTCCCGGCACAGGCAAGACACACCTCGCGGTCGCCGCGTTGCGCGAACTGATTCAGAAGGGCTTCGATGGCATCTTTTTCGACTACCAGAATCTGCTTGATCGCATCCGCTCCGGTTTCGACGAAGCTTCCATGACCAGCGATCGCGAGGCCTACCGCACGGCCCTCGACACCGAGATTCTCCTTCTCGACGACCTGGGGGCGCACCGGGTCAAGGAGTTCGTGGAGGACGTGGTGACGTCGATCATCACGCACCGCTGCAACGAGCGCAAAGCGCTGATCGCCACCACGAACCTCCGCGACCCCGAAGTGGGCGACCGCCGCGGCTCGGGGTTGGATGGCGACATCAACAGCAAATACTTTATCGAGGAGCGCATCGGCCAGCGCGCCCGCTCGCGCCTGTTCGAGATGTGCCGCATCGTGCGCATGCCTTCCATTGAGGACTACCGGATCCGCACGAAGCGCTGATAGCCGGCGGAGCCGTTTGGTATAATGACGGCTGAACCGCGGCGCTATCGTCTAACGGTTAGGACGGAGCCCTCTCAAGGCTTAAATACGGGTTCGATTCCCGTTAGCGCTACCATGTTTTCATAGAGTTACACCGCCGAGTGACAACGCGCGGCGCGCCTGTTTGTTGTTGTAGCGTACTCCTCTCCTCTTCGGATTGGCAGTTTGGTTCCCACAAGTCCGGCAGCGTCGGCTTGGGCCCGTGAGCTATTCTTCCCGCACCTGCTGGCTGAGGTAGCGCTCGTAGCCGATCTCGTTCATCTGGTGCACCTGGGCCTCCAGCCAGTCGACGTGTTGCTCTTCGTCCTTCAGCAGCCGCTCGAACAACTCGCGCGAGGCGTTGTCGCCCTCGTGGCGCGCCACTTCCACCGCCTTGTTGTACATCACGACGGCGTTGAGCTCGAGTTTCAGATCGCTCTCGATCTGCGCGCGCACGTTGGCGCCGACGTTGATTTCCAACGCCTCGGTCATGCTGGGCGTGCCGTCCAGGAACAGAATGCGCTCGATGAGCGACTCGGCGTGCTTCATCTCGTCGATGGACTGCTTCTTGATGAATTTTGCAAGCTTCTCGTACTTCCAGTTCTCACACATCTCGGCGTGGAGAAAGTACTGGTTGATGGCGGTCAGCTCCTCTCGGAGGGCCTCCTGCAGGTGCGCGATTACTTTGGGGTTCCCTTTCATAGTGGTAAGGCCATTGTAAGGCAGAAAGCGCCCGGCCGCACGACCCCGGCTCGTTTCCGTTCCCTTGCCCGGATTCAGCAAATGGACCACGATAAAGAAAGGTGGATGGATGGTACAGAAGGGTGGACACAGCACGAGCCTCAACGGTGCCGTCACGGAAGCTCTGCGCGAACGCTATGAGCGTCTCCAGAGGCGCGATTTCCGAAACGCTCGCCGCCGATCTCCGGGCTATCGCAGAGCGCGCCGCGGCCCACGTCAAGCGTCCCTATCTCGACCATGCCGAGCTCCTCTACGACGAACACGGTCTCACAAAATGATCCTCGACCCCTCGCCTCTCGATCATCATCGAGAGTCAATTCGGCGTTGAAGTGATCGAACCCGTGACTGTCGACCAGGCGCATCTGGCGCGCCAGGCCTTCCACGATTTCGGCAAGGGCCGCCACGCGGCAGGACTTAACTTCGGCGACTGCTTCGCCTATGCGCTCGCCAGAATTGCCGGCGAGCCTCTCCTTGTCTCCGCCCTTTGACGCCCCCCCGGCGCATGATGCGGAAGACCGGCCACACTGAGGGCGCCCTGGCTGGCGCGCCGGCTGCGAGTGCAGGTCCAAGGGCAATCTGGAGCCACCCAGGGGGTGCGCGACACGAAAGTGGAAGCACGCGCAATCTGGCGGCAGGCGGTGGCCGTCCGAGCGTAGTTAGATTCTTACGGCTTGAATCGTGAACAGAAAGAGTTCAACAAACCTCAAGCAGCC
>JBEKPY010000036.1:0-56042 GCA_049520275.1 Bryobacteraceae bacterium | reverse complement strand
ACGTGCGCGCGGGCCTGCGTGCTGGTGATCCAGCCGGAGTTGTCCTCGGGCGCGGCGATCTTGCCGTCCAGCGTCACCGCGGATTTCAGGGTCACCAGCGGACGCCCGTTGCGCATGGCGAATGCGAACGCCTCATTCAGCCGCTCGGCCTCTTCGGCATATTCGGCGGCGATCTCAACCGCGATGCCCGCGGCTTCGAGCCGACGGATGCCCTCGCCGGCCACCAGCGGATTCGGATCGCGCATGGCCACCGTCACGCGCGCCACGCCCGCGGCGATCACCGCGTCGGCGCACGGCGGGGTGCGCCCCTGGTGGGAGCAGGGCTCCAGCGTCAGGTACAGGTCCGCGCCGCGCGCACACTCGCCGGCCCCTTCCAGCGCGATCACCTCGGCATGTTTCACGCCCGCCCACGTGTGGAATCCCCGGCCAACGATCTCGCCATCGCGCACCACCACCGCGCCCACCGCCGGGTTTGGGCTGGTGCGCCCGATGCCCTGCCGCGCCAGCGCCAGTGCCTCTTCCATGTAGGGCGATTTCATTTCGTCAGCCGGCCTGTTTCTCGAAGATGGACGCGATGAACTGCTCCGGATCGAAGGGCAGCAGATCGTCCGCCTTCTCGCCCACGCCGATGTAGCGGATGGGCAGATTCAGCTCGCGCGTGATGGCCACCACTACGCCGCCTTTCGCCGTGCCATCCAGCTTGGCCAGCACGATGCCCGTAACGCCGCTGGACTCGGTAAAGCGCCGCGCCTGCTCGAGCCCGTTCTGGCCGGTGGTGGCGTCCAGCACCAGCAGCACCTCGTGCGGCGCGCCCGGCACCACGCGCGTGGCCGTGCGGCGCATTTTTTCGAGCTCCGCCATCAGGTTCTCGCGGGTGTGCAGCCGGCCGGCCGTGTCCACAATCACGTAGTCCACTTTGCGGGCCTTGGCCGCCTGCAGCGCGTCGAAGATCACCGCGCTCGGGTCGGCGCCGGGATTTTGCCGGATCACCTCGGCGCCGGTCCGCTGGCCCCACACTTCGAGTTGTTCGATGGCCGCGGCGCGGAACGTATCGGCGGCACAGAGCAGCACCTTGCGGCCCTCGGTCTGGTACCGCCGCGCCAGCTTGCCGATGGTGGTGGTTTTGCCGGAGCCGTTCACGCCCACCACCATCACCACGGCGGGCGGCGAGGCCACGTGCGGCATGGGCCGCTCGGCGCCCTCCAGCACTTCCAGAAGATGTTCGCGGATGAGCCGCTTCAGCTCGTCGCCGTCGCCAAGCAGGTGGCGTTCGGCGCGCTCGCGCAGCCGCTCGACAATCTCCGTGGTGGTGGGAACGCCGATGTCGGCGGTGTACAGCGTCTCTTCGATTTCGTCGAGGACCGCGGCGTCGATTTCCTTGCGGCCGGCGATCGCGTCTTCGAGCCGGTCCAGCAGGCCGGAGCGGGTCTTCTGGATGCCCGCCTTGAGGCGGTCGAGCAGTCCCGGTTCCTGCGAAACCGAGCCGAACAGGGTCTGGATGGCCATGCGCTTGTAACTATCTTAAGCTTTGCGAAGCGGAACGGAGGTCAGCCCTCCACGCCCGCTTTTTCGTAGGCTGGGAAGCATGGAATTGCTCACGCCCGATGAGATCGTTCGTTTGACGCCCCCGGAGCGTCTGGCGCTCATCGCGCAGCTTTGGGACAGTCTCGAACACGGGCAGCTTCCCTTGACCAGCGCGCAGGAGGCCGAGCTGGAACGCCGCCTCGGTTCGCTCGACGAGGACAGGCGCATTGGCGTAACGTGGGCATCCCTGAAAGCTGAACTTGAATAGCGTTGCCCATAGCGTATTGATTATCTTCACTCAGGCCGCGCGGGAAGAGTTGATCGAGGCGCAGGATTGGTATGAAGGCGAAGCCACCGGGCAAGTCCGGCGTTTTCGCGAGGCGATTGACGCCCTGATCGGACGGGAAACTGCCGGGGATTATCGCTCATCCGTTCGTTACTCGCGCGGTAACCACCTCCGCCGGCCGGGCATCTGAATTACATTAGGGATCAATGCAGTCATTCTCGCGGAACCGGACCTGCCTCCGTAATGCTGCCGTCCTCTGGCTCGCGAGCGCTGGCGGTTTCTGCGCCGCCGCGCCCGACCCGCGCCAGCTTCCGCCGGTCATCCTGATTTCGATTGACACGCTTCGCGCCGACCACGTGGGTGCCTACGGTTACCGCCGCATCGCCACTCCCAGTATCGACTCGTTCGCGCGCGGCGGCACGCTTTTCGCCGACATCGCCTGCCAGACGCCGCTCACCCTGCCCTCGCACACGTCGCTGTTCACCTCAACCTACCCTTTCGAGAACGGGATTCAGGAGAACGCCGAAGTGGTTCCACCCGGAGCGGTCACTCTGGCCGGCGTCCTCAGGTCCCGCGGCTACCAGACCGCGGCGTTCATCGGCGGCGTCTTTCTCGAGCGTCAGACGGGCCTCGACCAGGGTTTCGACGCCTATGACAGCCCTTTCAACTTCGAGGCCTTTTCCCCCTTATCCGGCGAGATGTTCTTCGGGGGCGTGGAGAATCCGTATGCGGTGCGGGACCGCCGCGACGGAGCCCTGGTGGTGGCTGCCGCCCTGCGCTGGATGACCGCTCACCGCGGCCAGCCTGTTTTCGTCTTCATTCATCTTTTCGATCTGCACACGCCCTACAGCCTTCCGGAGGCGGCAGCGCGGAAGAAGGGCATCTCGCCCTACGATGCGCAGCTCGAATACGCGGATGAACTGATCGGCAGGCTGAAAGGAGGGCTCGTCAAGGACGGCTGGTGGGAGCGTTCGCTGGCCGTTCTGCTGTCGGATCACGGCGAGGGACTCGGCGACCACGGCGAAAGGAGCCACGGCTACTTCATCTACCAGAGCACGCTGCACGTGCCGCTGCTGTTTCACTGGCCCACGGGCATCGCCGGCCAGCCGGCGCGCGTCCAACGGCCCGCCGGATTGATCGATGTCGCGCCCACCATTCTGGACTTCCTGCGCCTGCCCGCGCCGGCATCCTTCGAAGGGATCAGCCTGCTCGCCGGCGCGCCGCGCGCGGTTTACAGCGAGAGCCTGAACACGCACGATTCGTTCGGCTGGGCCCCGCTTCGCGGCGTGCGCCTTGACGCATACAAGTACATCGAGGCGCCGCGGCCGGAACTGTACGACCTGGAAAGGGACCCGGACGAGCGGAACAACATCGTCGGCGCGAATCCCGGCCAGGCGCGTGCACTTCGCGCCGAGCTTGCCACCCTGCTGGCGCGTCATGCGCGGCGCGGGCCCGCTCCGGCGGCCGTATCCACGCCCCAGACCCAGAGGCTTCTCGCCTCTCTCGGCTACCTCGCTCCCGGGCCGCGCGCGCGCGCGGCTGGATCCGCGCCCGATCCCAAGGACCGGCTGCCGGAGTACCGGCTCTACGAGGAGTCCATGGAGGCCGTCGCCGGCCGGCGTCTGGGGGCGGCCGTTGCCCTGCTCCTGCAGATTCTCGCGCAGGATTCGACGAACACTCTGGCGCGCCGCGATCTGGGCTCCTGCTACCTCGACCTCCACGACGACTCGAAAGCCCGCGCCGCCCTGGAACAGGTGGTAGCGGCCGCGCCGGACGATTATGCGTCGCAGTTCGGGCTGGGCCTGGCGGACAAGCACCTCGGGCTCCTCGACGAAGCGCGCGGGCACTTCGAAGCCGCGTGCCGGCTGGCCCCGCGGGCACTGCAGTGCCGCCGCGAGCTCGACGCGCTGAAGCAGGGAGCGGACTGATGCGGGTGTACTTCCAGGGAATTCGATGTGGGGCAGGCTCTCAGCCTGCGGCGGCCTCTCAGGCCGCCCGGGCATCCTGCACTACAAGGCAGTGGAGCCGCGAGCCCCTGGGCAGGCGGGTCGGGGACCCGCCGCAGGCGCGGGCGCCTGCCCCACATCGGAACCCGGGATCGTCGCGGGCTGCGAAAACGGGCGGAAACCTGCCGTGACCGGCCCGTTCATTCTCCTGCCGGCCTACATCGGCCCCGGCGCCGGCTTCGCCTTCTTCGGCTCGTTCCTCGGCCTCGTGGCTTCGTTTTTCCTCACCGCGGCGTCGTTCTTTCTCTGGCCGTTCCGCGCCGCGCTGAAGCTGCTTCGCAGGAAGCGCGGCTTCCGCAACGCCCGCGTCAAGCGCCTTATCTTCCTCGGGCTCGACGGTCTCGACCCGCGCCTCACCGAACGCTACATGGCGGAAGGCAAACTGCCGAATCTGGCCAGGCTGAAGGAGCAGGGATCGTTCCATCGCCTGCGCACCACGTTTCCGTCGTTGTCGCCGGTGGCGTGGTCGACATTCGCCACCGGGGTCAGCCCGGCCCGGCATAACATCTTCGACTTTCTCAACCGCAGCCTGAGTTCGTACGTGCCGGAGCTGTCGTCGTCGAAAGTCCTGCCGCCGCGGCGCGTTCTGCGCATCGGCCGCTTCCGTCTGCCGCTGGCGCGCCCGGTGGTGGAGATGCGCCGCAAGAGCCGGACCTTCTGGAAGATCCTCGGCGAGCGTTCCATAGGCAGCACTATTCTGAGGGTCCCCATCACCTTCCCTCCGGAGAACTTCGACGGCCGCCTGCTCTCGGCCATGTGCACGCCCGATCTGCGCGGAACCCAGGGCAGCTTTTCGCAGTTCACCACGCGCCTCGAGCGGCCCACCTTTGAGAGCGGTTACCGCTATCCGTTGCGCCGCTCGGGCGAGTATCTACTTGGTTCTCTCGAAGGCCCCGTGAACGAGTTCGTGGCGTTCCGCATCCACGAACGCACGCTTAAGCTCGAGATCGGCGGCAGCGTCCATCGCTTGCGGCCCGGCGAGTACTCGCCGTGGATCAGGCTCGCATTCGGCCAGGCGCGCGGCATCGCGCGTTTTCTGGTGACGGAAACGGCGCCGGAGTTTTCTCTCTACGTCACGCCCGTGCAGATCGATCCCGAGGCCCCCGCGCTGCCCATCAGCCATCCCGGTTACTACGCGGCGTATCTGGCGAAGCTGCTCGGCTCGTTCGCCACGGTGGGAATGGCGGAGGACACCTGGGCGCTCAACGAAGGCGTCATCGACGAGGCCGCCTTCCTCGATCAGGCTTACCTCACTTTGGCCGAGCGCGAGGCGATGTTCGAGAACGCGCTGGAACACACCACCCGCGGCGTGGTGGCCTGCGTGTTCGACACCAGCGACCGCGTGCAGCACATGTTCTACCGCCATCTGGACGGCCATGGCGATGCGCGCTGGAGCGGCGCCATCGAGGATCTCTACGTGCGTATGGACCGGCTCGTCGGCAAGGCGATGACCCACGCCGGCCCGGACACCGTGCTGTTCGTGCTCTCCGATCACGGCTTCTGCGCCTTTCGGCGCGCGGTGAACCTGAACTCCTGGCTGCACCGGAACGGCTATCTCGCATTGACCGGCGGGGCCGTGGAGAGCGGGCGCTACTTCGAGGGCGTGGACTGGAATCGCACCCGCGCATACTGCCTCGGCCTCAGCGGCCTCTACATCAACATCAAAGGCCGCGAGGCGCGGGGGATCGTGGCGCGCGGCGCCGAAGCCGAGGAGCTGAAGCGCGAGCTGATTGCGAAGCTCTCCGGGCTGCCCGACGAAGAGCGCGGCGAGACCGCCATCCGCCAGGTGTACGCCACAAACAAGCTGTATCGCGGGCCATACCTCGACGCCGCGCCAGACCTTATCGTGGGCTACAACGAAGGCTACCGGACGTCCTGGGACGCGGCGGTGGGCCAGGCGACCGCACACGTCATCGAAGACAACCCGAAGGCGTGGAGTGGCGACCATTCAGTGGACCCGGTGCTGGTGCCCGGCGTTCTGTTCTGCAACCGCCGGATCGACGCCGCGGATCCCGGCATTGAAGACATGGCGCCCACCGCCCTGTGGCTTTTCGGCCTGACGCCGCCCGTGTGGATGGAGGGCACGCCGGTGTTCCACGCAACATGAAAGTGCATGTTGCCAGCGGCCGCAACCTGGCTTCGCCCCCGGGACATGCGGCGCCAGCCGCGTTCCTGCGGCGCCCGGCCAGCACGCGGCTGCCCCCGCATGTCCCGGGGAGTCCGGGGTACATGGAACGCCTCGCCGCAACCGCTCTGTTGCTGTTCCTCGCCGCCTGCGGCCATCCGGCTTCCCAGGCGCGGGGCAAGCGGGTGATTGTGCTCGGGGTGGACGGCATGGACCCGAACTTCCTGGAGCGGCACTGGAGCGCACTGCCCAACCTCGCGCGGCTGCGCGATTCGGGCGGTCTGGTCCGCCTGGCCACCACCACGCCGCCGCAGAGCCCGGTGGCGTGGGCGACGTTCATCACCGGCACGGACCCGGCGGAACACGGACTCTTCGATTTCGTGCACCGCGATCCGGCCACTTTGCAGCCGATTTCCTCCATGGGCGAGACCCTCGAACCGGAGCATCAACTGGCCATCGGACCCTGGCTGCTGCCGCTCTCCGGAGCGCGTGTGAGGTCGTTCCGCGCCGGCCAGCCATTCTGGCGAATTCTGGCCGGCCATGGCATCCCCGTCACCGTGGTGCGCATGCCCACCAACTACCCGCCGGACGGCCCCGGACACGAGCTGGCGGGCATGGGCACGCCCGATCTGGAGGGGACCTTCGGCACCTTCACCTGGTATACGGACGACCCGTCGGAGCCCGCCGGCGAAGTGTCCGGCGGACGCATTGTCCAGGTGGAGCGGGTCAACGACCGCGTGCTGCTTCCGGTGGCCGGCCCGCTGAACACTCTGCGCCGCGACCGCCGCTCGGCCAGCCTCGAAATGACCGCCGACATCGACCCTGTCGCGCCCGTCGCCCGCTTCCAGATCGGCGGGCAGCGCTTCATCCTGCGCCAGGGCGAGTGGTCTCCGTGGATTCGCGTGCGCTTCCCGCTGATCCCGCATCTGGCCGGCGTCGCGGCGATGTTTCGCATCTACGCGCGCGAGCTCCAGCCCGGGTTCAGCGTCTACCGGTCGCCGTTGAACGCCGATCCAGCGGACCCCGCGTTGCCCATTTCCACGCCCGCCGGCTGGAGCCGGGAGCTCGCCCGGCGCGTGGGCCCGTTCTACACGCAGGGAATCGAGGAGGACACCTCGGCGTTGCGGCAGGGCGCGCTCACGCTGCCGGAATACCTGCAGCAGAGCGGACTGGTTTCCGCCGGGCGCCGCTCCATTCTGAGCGACTGCCTCGGCAACTTCCAGGACGGGTTCCTTTTCTTCTACTTTTCCGAAGTGGACCAGAACTCGCACGTGCTGTGGGGCCGTCACGAGCCGGAGTTGCTGGCAACGTATCAATCGGTGGATCGCGCCATTGGCGAGGTGCTCAACCGGGCCGCCGGCGCCACCATCATGGTGATGTCCGACCACGGTTTTGCCGCTTTCGATTATGCCGTGAATCTGAATACCTGGCTGTGGCGCGAGGGCTTCCTCGATCCGGGCAGCCCGGCGCCGGCGGGCGGCGGAACGTTGTTCGCGCACGTGAACTGGGGCGGAACGAGAGCGTACGCGATGGGCTTGAACGCGCTCTACATCAACCTCGCCGGCCGCGAAGAACACGGCATCGTGCAGCCCGGCGCCCAGCGCGACGCCGTTGTCGCGGACCTGATGCGCAGGCTGCGCGCGTTCCGCGATCCGGCCACCGGCCAGCCGGTGATCGCCGATGTCGCGTCACCCGGAAGATCCGCGAGCCGCTTTGCACCCGACCTGATTGTAGGTTACGCACCGCCTTACCGGGCGTCATGGGAGACGGCCATGGGCGGCGTGCCCACCACCGTGATCGAACCGAACAACGACGCCTGGATTGGCGACCACTGCATGGCCGCCTCCGCCGTTCCCGGATCGCTGCTCGGCACTCGCCGGCCACGCCTCGCCGACCCATGCCTGAAAGACCTGCCGGTGACCATACTGAAGGAGTTTGGCATTGCGCCGGACCCGCGGATGACCGGCCGGGCCATCTACTAAGATGGCCAGTGGAATCGCATCAACGCGATCCGTCGTGGGGCAGGCCCCCGGCCTGCGGCGGCCTCTCAGGCCGCACCGGGCCATCTATTGAGATTCGCATGTCGAAATCCATCAAACTGAACTCCGATCTCTGGCGGCGCGTGATCGAGCACGCGGAAAAGGCCGGCTACAGTTCGCCGGAAGAGTTCGTCGAGCACGCGATCGAAAAGGAACTGGCGCGCCAGGAGGACGCCGAGGCCCACGAAGAAGTGGAGCGCCGTCTGAAGGGCCTCGGCTACCTGGAATGACTGGCCTGGTGCTCGCCGGAGTCGTCTGTGGCTTGCTCGCGGCCTGGGTCTTTCGCCGTACCGTCGACAGGGTGGCCCTGCGCGCGACGCTCCGGCAAATCCACGCGCGATTCCTCGAGTTCCGGCTGTTCTTCGACGAGCCGCGCCTGATCTGGCGCGCGCAGAAGGCTCTGCTTGGCGCGAATGTGCATGTCTGCGCGCTGCTGCTGCGGCCCACGCTGATTCTGGCTCTCCCTATGGCCTGGCTGATGATGCAACTTGATGCCGTGTACGGGACTGCGCCTTTGCGCGTCGGCGAGCCAGCCGTCGTGACCGCGCAACTGACGGACTCACAACACTGGCTCCTCGAAGCGCCGGCGGGTATCGCCGTGGAGATGCCTCCCCTCAACATCGCACGCGACCGCCAGATCGCCTGGCGGATCCGCCCGCTGCGCCCAGTCACCGGGCTGCTGCGCTTCACGCTGCGCGGGGTCACGCTCACCAAAGCCATCGCGGCGGGCAGCCGGAGCACTTTTCTGCTGCGCCGCCGCGAACGCTCGCTATCGGCGTTCCTCATGCATCCCGAGGAACCGCGCCTGCCGGCCGCCGGCGTTGCCTGGCTGGAAGTAGACTACCCGGAGCCGTCGCGCTGGTGGATGGTCTGGTTTCTGGCCGTCTCCACCGCGAGCGCGCTCGTGTTTGCAAGGTGGTTCCCAGGAGCGTCGAACTGAACGTGCGCGACTACATCACCGTAGTGAGCGGCGTTCCGCGCTCCGGAACCTCGCTCATGATGCACATGCTGGAAGCCGGCGGCATCCCCGCGCTCACCGATGGCGTCCGCCGGCCCGACGCGCACAATCCGCACGGGTATTTCGAGTACGAGCCGGTGAAGCGTCTGGCCGCCGATTCCTCGTGGATGCGAGCCGCGCTCGGCCGGGCGGTGAAGATTATCCACCGGTTGTTGCCCCATCTTCCGCGCGGGTTCGAGTACCGCGTTGTCTTTATGGATCGCCCCCTCACCGAGGTCTTCCACTCGCAACGCGAAATGCTTGCCGCGCACGGCGATCAGGCAGCCGGCCAGGACGAGGCGCGCATTGTTCGCGCGCTCGCGGAGGAGGTCCGCGCCGTGAAGGAATGGCTCGCCTCGCGGCCGGATGTCAGCGTGCTCAGCGTTCCCTACGCGGGGGTGGTGCGCGAGCCGGCGCGATGGTCCGGCGAAGTCTCGCGCTTTCTTGGCGGCGGCCTGAACGAAGCGGCCATGGCGGTTATCGCGGACCCGGCTCTGTACCATCAGCGGCCTGCGCAATAGAGCGGTATCAAGTTCGCCGGCATCGGCCAGCAGCGCACCGAAAACAAACCGTGGCGCCGCGTGGCCGTTACATGGCCCCACCATCGAGTGGTGTATGATTGGACCGTGCGAACTACCGTGTGCTTTCCGGTCATCCCAGGAGCTGAACAATGAGCGCCGTAACAAACAAAACCGCGGACCTCGCCGGGCCCGGCATCGGCGACTATGCGGAATTACAAAAGATCCTGCCGCAGGACTACAAGTCGCTGCTGAGCGTGAAAGACACGCAGCGAGCTATCTTCGCAGCCAAAAACTACATCGAAGAGAACCTCTGCAGGAAGCTCAACCTGATGATGGTGACGGTCCCACTGATCGTCAACGTCGAAAGCGGGGTCAATGACTACCTCGACCGCGACGGTTCCCGCACGCCGATTCAGTTTCATATCTCGAACGACTACAACAAGAATCCCATTGACGCCCAGGTGGTCCAGGCGGCGACCAAGTGGAAGAGGGTTGCACTGAAGCGTTTTGGCATGGGGGTCGGCGAGGGACTGTGTACCGACATGCGGGCGGTCCGTAAGGATTACTTCCTGGATCACGACCACAGCGCGTATGTGGACCAATGGGACTGGGAGAAGACGATCACTGCGGAGGATCGCAATCTCGACTACCTGAAAGCGACCGTGCGGGCGATCTGGGAAGTTCTGGTGGGCGCAGAGCGACATTTGCAGCGACTGTTCCCGCAACTTAAGGACGGCCGCTACCCCAACCTGCCCGAGGAACTTACGTTCCTGCACGCGGAAGACATCCTCGACATGTATCCGGACCTGCCGAGAAAGCAGCGTGAGACGGCTGTCCTTCAGAAGTATCCGGCGGTCTTCATTATCGGCATCGGCTGGACGCTCAAAGACGGCTATCCGCACGAGATGCGCGCGGCCGATTATGATGACTGGGTAACGGCAACCATGTCAGCGGACGGCAGGCCGATGCACGGATTGAACGGCGACATCCTGGTCTGGAACCACGTGACCAGGCGCCGGCATGAGCTGACTTCGATGGGCATCCGTGTCAACTCTGAAACGCTCCGAAGACAGCTCGAACTGACCGGTCAGCTCGATTTTCTGAACTTCCCATACCACCAGGGCATTATCGGCGGCGACCTGCCGCTCAGCATCGGCGGCGGCATCGGTCAGTCCAGAACCTTGATGGCACTGCTCCGGAAAGCGCACCTCGGCGAGGTGAGTGTGACAGTTTGGCCGGAAATCCTGAAAAAGATGTGCGCCGATCGCGATATCCACGTTCTCGAGTAGATTGATTCGCGTTCGAGGACGGCCGTGGTGGGTATCGCGGAGCGGACTCTCACCGCTATCCGCACACTCTCGCCACCCGGCTCCTTGAACAGGGCGCCACCTTCGAGCAGGTGGCCGACATTCTTTTCCCGAGCGGCGCGTACCCGTCAGCGAGCCCTGACACGCAGCCGCTGAAGTATACCGGCGAGTACCGCGGCTGCCCGCATGTGGTGCTACACTGAGGGCCTGTTCTGTGCCTTTCGGAACGTGTCCTTCCTGCGGCGGCCACAACCTTCGCGCGTCGAAGATGAGAGGTTTTGTCGAGCGGCTGCAGAGCCTGGCCGGCGTATTCCCGTTTCGCTGCCGTCAGTGCGGCACACGATTCCGCACCCTCCTCTGGGACCTTCGAAGCTGGAAGTACGCGCGCTGTCCGAACTGCCTGGGCACGGAACTAGGCCGCTGGCCGGAGCACAACTACAACGCGCCGCTGGGTCTTCGGCTACTGGTGGGATTGGGCGCCACCCGCTACCGCTGCGAGTTATGCCGTCAGAACTTCGCCAGTTTCCGGGCTTGTAAGGAGAGGTTTTCGTGGAGGAAGCGGCGCGAGGCCGCCAGGGCCGCCGCTAGCGCGCGGGAGCCGGCAAGCGGGCCGTCTGAGTAGCCCGCGCCGCAATTCGTGGCCTCGCACAAAAAGAAAAAAGGTTCCAGGCGACCTTCGGGTTCAGCTTGTTCCCCGACCGGCATGCCCGGCCGGAACATCGGCAGATATACCCAGTCCGGATTCGCTCTCTTGCTCCCCGCCGCGGCTTTTGAGCCACGTCGGATCAGCGCGCCAGAGCGCTTCCCGCGACCGCCATACCCGGAGCCTGCGCTTCGCAACGGCGTTTCACTCGCCCCCGTGGCTGTGCCCTTTCGAGCGCCTCCGCGAGGGGTCGCCGCTCCCCGCCTGCTGCTTCAGCACAATCCCGAATCCCGCCTTCCAGCCCGTTCGGTTCGCCACTCCCGGCCTCGCTCCGCTTTTGCATTGCTTGCGCGGGGCCGATCCACGTCGCGTTCCCGTTGCCGGACGCCGATCCGGAACTCCCTGGCCGCTCTTCAGCCTGCACTCACCCTTGGGACGGCGTCCCTCGGGATCAACGTGCCTGCCGACACCAGCCTGGGAGGCTCTCCTTCGCCCTCAACCCGATCTCCATTCGCTCCCCGCTGCCGGCTCTGTTTTATCATTGCCAGCTTCGGATCATCGTTCCCGGTTCGCTGTCGCTTGCGAGGCTTGCTGTTCCTTCTGACCTCCTGGAACCTTCTACATAATGCTCCTGAAACGCTGCGGAGTCAATATGACGTTCGCGTGAAAGAAATGTTTTTCCTCAGGTCGAACTACTCGTAGAATCAATACCTTGCCGCGACCGGTGTTGAAAACCCTGTGGATAAAACGTAGCGGACAGAAGATGTTCGAGGAAGGCGCTGGTGGAGCAACTCCGGCCTTACTGGTGCGTTTCCTCGCGCGCGAGTTTCGACGCCGGCCGCAATTGCGCTTCTTCGAGGCGCCGGGTCTCCTGCCATGTGAAAATCATGCGGTGCGCCACCGTGATGTTGGAGAGCACCCCGATCACCCACAGCACCGGCGCCATGCGATCGAACAGCGCGCCGATAATCAGCAGCACCACGCGCTCGGGCCGCTCCATGAAGCCGACCTTGCAGGTGGGGATGGCGTTCTCGGCACGGGAGCGGGTGTAACTCACCATCACCGAGCCGGTCATGACGATGGCCGTCAGGACCACATAAAACGGGCGGTTGATGTTGCCGTAGTAGACCAGCAGGCCCATCAGCAGTGCGAGGTCGGAATAGCGGTCGAGCACGGAGTCGAAGAAACCTCCGAAGCGGGTCACCTGGTTGGTGGCGCGGGCCACGCGTCCGTCCACCATGTCGAACAGGCCCGCGCTGATGATCACGAACCCGGCGGCGCGGAATCGGCCGGCGGCCAGCAGGACGGCGGCGGCCACGTTGATCAGCAGCCCCAGAAACGTGAGCACGTTGGGGTGGATCTTCGACAGGGCCAGTCCATGCACGATCAGCCGGATGATCCGGTTGCAGACCGTGCCGATGATGCGTGTATAGGTCATACGCAAACTTCACACCGCGGCGTCGTGAATCGTCCTCACCTTCAGTATCTCCATTTCCCGCGCGCCGCCCGGGATCTGAATCTTCACCGAGTCCCCCGCCTTCTTGCCCAGCAGAGCCTTGCCGATGGGAGAACTTGTGGAGACGCGGCCGTTGGCCACGTCGGCCTCTTCGCTGGTCACCAGATGGTAGGTGGCTTCCTGGTCCTTGTCCACGTCGAGCACGGTGACCGCGGAGCCCAGACCGGCGCGGTCGCGGGGGATGCGCGACATGTCGATCATGGAGAACTCGCGCAGACGGGCGCGCAACTGGCCCAGTTTCGCGTTGACCAGGCCCTGGCGCTCCTTGGCGGCGTGATACTCCGCGTTTTCGCTCAGATCCCCGTGCTGGCGCGCCTTCAGGATTTCCTTCGGCAGCTCGTTCCGCAGTTCGTATTCGAGCGCCGCGATCTCCTCCTCCATCTTCTTTTTCAGATCTTCCATTCCAACAGGTCCAGGAGCCATTATAGGAGATCGGGAAGCGTGCGCGGCCAGGACATCTTCGCCTTATAGCAGAGCCGGCGCAGGTCGTCCTGCCTTGAACCACTGCACCTTGATTTCTTCCCGGCGCGAGACGATTCGAAGTGGGCCAGGCCGGACCAGGGGCGAAGCGACAGTGGGCTCCTTGTCTGTGACACTTTCGAAAGTCCTTTATTTTCAACATCGGCCACGCCCAGAAAAGCTGCGGCTCGAACAGATCGCTGGTCGGTTGGAGCCAGTGTCACAGACCCGTTCATTCCGGCCACGCCGGTGGCGATGCTTATCCGCGGGTAGGGCCGGCGTTTGTCTTTCGCCCGTGGTCAAGCCGGCGCGGGGCTCTCAGCCCCGCCAGTCGTTTTCATCCAAGTTCGGTGGCCGCCTCGGCCATGTCCAACACGCGGCGACAACCCGCGTTTTGCGGCGCTGGGCGGCGCCGCCCCGGGGAAGCGGTCAGGAGCGCGCGTTCAGACGGAAGACCGTGAAAGACAGAAACGTGGCGAACAGGACCCAGAGCAGATACGGCCCAAGCAGCAGCGCGGCGATCCACGAAGCCGCCGAGACCTGCACCCCGATCACGGCCACCGAAATGGCCAGCAGCGCCGCTTCGAGCGTGGCCGAGCCCATCTGATGCCGCGCGAAGAACAGGTAGCTGAAGGCCACGTTGAGGAAGGCGTTCACCAGGTATAACGCCGCCACTTCCCCGCGGTCCCGCGCGGGGCTGGCGTCCCAGGCCAGAATCGCCGAAACGCACGTCAGCACCGCCAGGATGGTCCACATGCCGGTGATGATCTTCGCCGGCGGCATCCAGGAGGGAATGCGCAATGTCCGGAACCAGGGAATGCCGCTGCGCGTGATCAGGCTTCCGGCCATCACCACGGCGATGGCGATGAGCGGGATGAGAACGTAGTGAACCTGCATCGGGTGCCGGGACCGGGAGAGGCGGGCGGGGAACCGCCCGCGCCCGGGCTATTGCGCGACGTAGATAAACGTCGTCGGCTGGAGGTAATTGCCAGCCGCATCGATGTTGCTGAAGAAGCCATCCATGCCAACCAGCACCTGCACCTGCCCGGGAGCCGCGTTCGCCGGCACCAGCGCATTGACTTGCCACAGGCCGACGAAGCCGGGCGCGAGACCCGAGTACTCCACAGTTGCCAGCTCCTGGTTGATGTACACCACGGGGGTCAGGGCAGTGGAAATCGCGCCGGTGGGAGCGGCGCCATCCGGCGGAGCGCCTTCGATAAAGCCCTGCCCGGTGCCAAACAGCGAGATGTACTGGCCCGCTTTCACCGGGTTCTTCGCGGTGTTCACGGAACTGTCGACGGCGTTGAGAGCCCACACCTGCCCCGTGCCTTCCGCGTTGACCGCGAACAAAGCAGGGGAATAGGCCTGGATACCGAACAAGTTGCTGGTGAGGATCTGGCCCGTGGATGCCTGCACCGTCTGGACCTCGACGGTGCCGACAGGCGTGGCCATGGGAATCTGGAAATTGATCTGGCTGGGCGAAACGAAGAGCAGCGGCGCCGCTACCCCTCCCACCAGCACCTGCACGTCGCCGAGGGTTGTGGACAGGGGCAGGGAAGGCGCCGGGACCGTCGACGGTCCGAACATGGGGGTCCCCAGGGGGAAAGGAAACAGACTCGCCAGCATACCCGGAGCGTAGCGGTAGAAATAGTTGGCGGAACTCTGCATATTCATGACCGGGTAGTAGAAAGCGACCCGGTTAATGGATTCGGCAATCACCGGGTTCCCGAACGGGTCGAACGTCACCGCCAGGGGTTCCGACGAACCCAGGCCGGATTCGGGCGTCGGATTGGCCTGCAGCAGGCTGGACGCCGGGTACTGCAGCACCTGGTTGCTGCCGGTATTGGCCACCCACACCTCACCGTTGGCGCTGCTGACGGAAACTCCCACTGGAGCCGACAGGGTCGCGTTGACGCCAGCGCTGGTTATGGAAAACGAAGGCGGCGGGTCCACCGCGGGAGTGGACGCGTTCGCGTAGACGGCGATGCGATTGTTGCCGGTGTCGGCAATGTACAGGTTGTCCTGCGCATCGGTGGCCATGAGACGGGGACCATTCAGGTCGGCCGCCGCCGTCCCCGCGCCGGTGGAGGTGTAGTCGCGCTGGCCGAGAACTCCCGCGGCCGCCTGGCCGTTGGCGAAATCGCCGCCGGACGGTTTGGTGAACAGGAGGATGCGGTTGAACCCAATATCGGACACCAGCACCTGCCCCGAAGCCGTGATGGCCACGCCATAGGGCGCGCTCATGGTTTCGCGAGTGGGATCCGGGAAAGGCAGGCCGAAATTGAGCTGCCCCAGCACGAGATTCGCCTGCAATAGTCCGGTCTGCGCGAACGGCGGCGGGAACCGCAATACCCGCGAGTTGCCCGTGTCGGCCACCCAGAGATTGCCCCTGGCATCCAGGGCCAGGCCCTCCGGCCCCCATAGACCGGTGTTGTTGGGCACGCCAATGATCGCGCCATTGCTGGTCCGGGTGGTGGTAGCCGGATAATTGACGACGCAGCGGTTGAAGTCCGGCTGGCCGATCACGATGTCCGCTTTCGTCCCGGGGCCGACCTTGCGGTAGTCGGCGAAACCGAGAACGCGATTGTTGCCGGCATCGGAAACGAACATGTGATTGGTGGCGGGGTCGATGATCACCGCGCCGCCCGGGAACGGCACGCTCACTCCTCCCGAGTACACGTTTTGAAAATAGAACCAGAATTCGCGGCCTTCGATGAGGTTCGGAGCGTCATAGGGGAAGTCGGTCTGGCCGAGGACGCCCGTGGCCGTGGTGGCGACGATATTCTGCTGGGTCCCCTGCGGGAACGCGAGCACGCGATTGTTGCCCGTGTCGGCGACGAGCAGAGTGGAGCCCGTCCACACGGCCGCCGCCGGGGAGGACAGAGATGAGGCATCAGCTTCCACCGCGCCATGATTCGCCGTGCCCGACAGCGCGTCCGGCTGGCCAATCACCAGACTGGCCGAAGGCGAGAAAGACGAAGACTCGGCCGGCCACTGGCTGAACGGCGTGAATCCAAGGATGCGGTTGTTCCCAGCGTCCACAACGTAGGGGTTGTCGCCCACAATCGCCACGCCGACTGGCCCGGCCATCGTGCCGGCCGTCGGCGGAGTCGGAGGATTGGGCGTCGTGATCACGCCCATAACCCGCGCCGCCGGCTGACCGTTGTTCGTTGGAGCGGGGGCGAAGACGAGCACGCGATTTACTGCGTCGGCCACGTACAGGTCCCCCTCCTGGTCGATAGCCAGCCCGGCGGGTTCGGCGATGTAGTTCTTCTGCGTGGGGTCCACGCCGCCGCTGGGCAGCCCGTTGGTGCGGAAGGTGGACTGCCCGAGAACCAGGTCCGCCGCCGGCGCAAACGCCCCGCTTTGCAGCACCGTCTTCGGGAATCGCAGGACACGATTGTTGCAGGCGTCGGAGACGTACAGGTTTCCGGACGAGTCGAAGACCATGCCCGTCCGGAAAGTGCCGGCATTGTTCGACAGACAAATAGACTGAGCGGTCGGTGGCGTGGTTCCCTGGTTCGGATAGACGCTGGACAGATCTTTCTGGCCGATCACCAGATCGGGTTCGAACAAAGCCGTGGTCTGCTGTTTCAACGGCTGAGGAAACCTGAGGATGCGGTTGTGGCCGGCGTCGGCTACATAGAGGTTCCCGGATTTGTCTACAACCAGCGCGTCCGGGGCCAGAAAGCCCGCGGTAAGGTCCGTTCCGGGACCTTTGGCCGACGTCGAGTACATGTCGGGCTGACCCAGAACCAGGTCGGCGAAATCCCCGTTCTTGAAGCCGGTGGCGTTCTTCCAGACGAGTATGCGGTTATTCGCCGTGTCGGCTACGTAGAGGATGGGCGGACTGGCCGACATGTCCACGGCCACCGACTGGGGCAAGTTGAATTCCCGGCCCTCCACCAGGTTGGGAGCGATCGCCGTCGGGTTGGTCTGCTGCAACACTGCCTGACCGACAATCCGCGACGGGACAGTGTTGTAGACAACCTGGCCGAACGCAATCGGAACAGGGATGACGAGAGCGCAAAGGCGTAGCACGGAAACGCGCATATTCATTAGATTTCCTGACCGGGACGCACGCGGGCAGCGTCTCGTTTATACATAACACATCGCTTTCAGCCCGGCCAGCGAACCAGTAAGGGATTCCCCCGATATCGGGGAAACACCCTGGCCGAATGGAGCAACGGGGGCAGACTTACTGATGCGTCTTGTCCCGCCCAACGTCGACGTAGTAGTCTGTCCCCGTTTTGCGGCCTCTCTTAACGCTAAGCGCCGTTCGGGGGGGCCGAAACCTGGGCTATTGCTTCACGCCACCATCCGGCGGCGGCCCGGCCACCAGTCGCGCCGTGATGATCTTGTCCAGCCTGGGGAAGCGGCCCTCAATGTACTCATTTCCCTGGGCTTCCGCCTTGGTCTGATCCACGCCTTCGCCCTGCGGCGGGCCGTCGCCGTAGCCGGCGTACAGCTTGTCCACCACATCCATGCCTTCCACCACTTTGCCGAACGGCGCAAAGCCGCGGCTGTCCAGGCGCCTGTTGTCGGCCAGGTTGATGAACGGCTCGGTGGTGCGGGTGTTGGGGCCGCTGGTGGCGAAGGTGATGGTGCCGCGGCGATTGCTCTCCTTCACCGGGTCGTCGGGGATGACCATGCTGTTCCATCGGGCAGTGACCCGCGGGTCCTTATGAATGCCCCACTGCACCACGAAGCCCTTGACCACGCGGAAGAAGTAGAGACCGTCGTAATACTTGTCCGCGATAAGCTCATAGAAGCGGTCGGCCCCGCGCGGCGCCCAGTCGCGCTGCACTTCCACGACGAACGGGCCCTTCGTGGTGTCGAACTTCACGCGGAAGACGGGGGGCGCCTGGGCGGGCGCGGGCTGCTTTGCGGTCTCCTTCGGAGCGGGAGACGAACAGGCCGCCAGCAGGGCGAACGCGGGAAGCGATAAGGGCGAGAATCGGCGAAGCTTCATCTGGGATGCATTCTCTCCGATTCGCGCCCCGGCTCACAAGCGGGGTAGTGCGGACATGCGGCGGCAGCCGCGTCTTTGCGCGGCCGGCCAAACGCGGCTGGCGCGGCATGTCCCGTCAGCCAGAAACATTTGCATACATGCGCGTTTTATTCACCGGCGGCGCGGCGCGCCGTTCTATCATGAACATGTGGGGAGGAACCACCTGTTTTGTTTGCCATCCTTCTGCAACTGAGCACGTGGGATCTGGTGCGCAGCGCGGGCCCGATCGCGAAGGCGGTGATGGTGATCCTGCTGATCTTCTCGCTGCTGTCGTGGGCGGTGATCTTCTCCAAGTGGGCTTCCTTCCGCAATGCGCGGGACGCGAACGGGCGCTTCCTGCGCGCTTTCCGCAAGGCCACCGGGTTGGAATCGGTAGCCGTGGCCAGCGAGCAGTTCCGCGCTTCGCCGCTGGTGGCGGTGTTCGATTTCGGCTACAGCGAAGTGGACCGGCAGATGAAGTCGCGGGGCGGGCTGAAGAACAAGACCACGCTTGAGCGGTCCCTGCAGCTCGGCATCAGCGAAGAGATCGCGCGGCTGGAACGCAACATGACTATCCTCGCCACCACGGCGACGGTTTCGCCGTTCATCGGGTTGTTTGGAACGGTGATGGGAATCATCGACGCGTTTCAGGGACTGGGCGCCGCCGGAGCGGCCAGCCTGCGCGCGGTTGCGCCGGGCATTTCCGAAGCGCTGATCACCACGGCGCTGGGACTGGCCGCGGCCATCCCCGCCGCGGTCGCCTACAACTGGTTCGGCAGCAGCATCCGCGAATTCGGCGCGCGCATGGACGACTTCGCGCTGGAGTTCCTGAACATGACCGAGCGCGACTCCTGAGGGAATATGGCCTTCTCTTCCAGCTCCTCGAGCGGCTTCGGCGGGCGGCGTTTTCGCGGCGGCAGCACGCTGGCCGACATCAACATCATTCCGCTGGTGGACGTCGTGCTGGTGCTGCTGATCATCTTCATGCTCACCGCGCACGTCATGGAGTTCGGACTGGAAGTGGAAGTGCCGAAGGTGAGCCAGAACCGGACCACCACGCGGGAGATGCCGGTGATCTCAGTGACCCGCGATGGCACGACGTATTTGAATGACAAGCCGGTGAACATAAACGCCGTCGGCGAGGCCGTACGCAGCCGCTTCGGAAACGCCAGCGAAGTGTACATAAAGGCCGACCGCGGCGTCATCTGGGACGCGCTGGCGCAGGTGGTGAGCGCCTGCGGCGACGCGAAGCTCAAGGTGAACATGGTCACGCAGCCGGAGGATCTGGCCGGGAAGAAGTAGCCCCGGAGACACCGCGATGCCGCACGCCGACATACTGGACCAGGATGAGTCGCTGCGGAAGCCGCTGATTGCGTCGGCTGTTTTTCATGTGAGCTTTCTGGCGCTGGCCGCCGTCTATACGCTGTGGATGGCCCGCGTGAGCCATGAGACCTGGGGGAGCAATGTCGCGGGCGGCGGCGCCGTGGAGGTGAACGCCGTCAGGACCATCCCGATTCCCGGAAGGAACGGTCCTGTGAACCCTCTGGCCCACGACACCGAATCGCAGATCCCGGAGCCTCCTCCCGAGAAGAAACTGGAGAAGCGGGCGCCCAAACCGGAGCCGGAGGCGATTCCCCTGTGGCGCGACAAACCCCTGCGCCAGCCGCCGCAGACCGTGGCGCGGCGCAACATGCCGCCACAGCAGTGGCGCGACAACCAGCTCTACAGCGTGGAGGGCGCGGCCGCGGCCAGCCCCATGTACAGCATGCCGCACGGCGGGGGCACAATCGGGGTGGGGCCGGGCGTTTTCGGGCAGCAGTACGGCGCCTACGCCAGCGTCATCATCGAGCGCATCGCGGAGAAATGGCAGACCGCGAATCTCGACCCGCGATCGCAACGCAATCCGGCCATCGTGAATTTCGACATCCGGCGGGACGGCTCGGTGAGCACGCCCACGGTCATGCAAAGCAGTGGAAACTATAACATCGACGTCTCGGCGCAACGCGCGGTGATCATGGCGGCCCCCTTTCCGCCGCTCCCGCCGCAGTACGGTCGCGACGCCGCCAGCGTGGAGATCCGGTTCAACCTGCGATGAAACACTACCTCGTTATACTCACGATGCTGGCCGCCGGCGCCGCCCCGGGAACGCCGGCTCGCGGACAACAAATCAGCGGCACGGTGGAGAAAAACGCCGGCAAGGCCGCCATCGCCATTCCCGACTTCCGCGGCTCGGGCGAAGCGCAAAACCTCATGAACGCGTTCAACGCGACGCTGTTCAGCGAGGTGCAGAATTCCGGCATCTTCCGCATGGTGCCCAAAACGGTGATGCCGCTGCAGATTCCGCAGCAGCTCGCCGATTTCAAACGGCCGCCCGAGCCGGGCGCGCCGGGCAACGGCTACTACCTGTCGGACTGGTCGGGCCCGCCGGCCAACTCCACCTATCTTGCCTTCGGTTACACGGCGGCGCTGAACGGGCAGATTGTTCTGTACGGCTGGCTGTTCAACGTGCAGCAAGCGGATCCGGCCACCGCGCAGGTGCTGGGCAAGGTTTACAACAGCACGCTGGACGATGACGGCGCGAAGAAAGTGGCCCAGCAGTTCGCCTCCGACATCCTGAAGCAGTTTGGCGGCGTCAGTCTGATGGGCACGAAAATTTATTTCGTGTCCGATCGCAGCGGCCACAAAGAGATCTGGTCGATGGACTACGACGGCTCGAACCAGAAACAGTTCACCCACTATGGCTCGATCTCGACGTTCCCCTGCGTGGCGCCGGACGGGACCAAACTGGCCTTCACCAGCTATGTGCACGGGCCGCCGGAGATCATTGTGCACTCGCTGGTGAGCGGGAAGAAGCTGCCCTATTACAACCAGCACGCGTCCATGAACGCCGCCTCCGATTTCACCACCGACAGCGAGCACCTGCTCATCTACTCCACGGCGGCGGCCGGCTATTCGCAGATCTTCCAGACGAATCTGGACGGCGGTAACCTGCAGCGCATGACCTTCGCCAATTCCATCGCCGTGGAGCCCAAGATGAACCCCAAAACAGGGGACACTATCGTATTCGTATCGGACCGCGCGGGCCTGCCGCAAATATATACAATGAGTGTGGACGGCGTGAACGTGGCGCGACTGACCAACGGCGAAGGCGAAGCGGTGAACCCCTCGTGGTCGCCCGACGGCCAGCACATTGCGTTCGCGTGGACCAGGGGCTTCGCTCCCGGTAGTTACAACATCTTCGTCATGGACACAGCCACGCGAGATATCACCCAGCTCACGCACGAAGAAGGACGGAACGAGAACCCGAGCTGGGCTCCCGATGGCGTACATATCGTCTACTCGTCGCGCCAGGGCCGCGGTACCGAGATCTGGACCATGCTGGCCAACGGCACCGGCAAGCGGCAGTTGACCACAGTGGGCAATAATGAGAAGCCGGTGTGGAGCCGGGGAAGCTATTGAAGTTCCAATGTTAATTTGCTGACCAGAGGAGAAAACAGGATGAGCCGCAATTTGAGAACGCAGGCTGTCAGGATTGGCGCAGTGCTGCTGGCACTGTCGCTTTTATTCTTCGCGGCAGGGTGCAAGAAGAAAGCTCCGCCGCCACCCCCGCCACCCCCGCCGAAGGCCGAGGTGCCGCCACCGCCACCGCCCAAGGCCGCGATCAACAGCTTCACCATCGAGCCGTCCACCATCGAGAAGGGCCAGTCCGCCACGTTGCGCTGGTCCATCAGTAATGCTACGGACATGGCCATCGATCAGGGTGTGGGCGCCGTGCAGAGCGAGGGCTCGCGCCAGGTGTTCCCCACCGCCGCCACCACGTATACGCTGTCGGTGCACGGTCCGGGCGGGTCCGATTCGAAGACCGCCAGCGTGGAGGTGACCACGCCGCCACCTCCGCCTCCGCCGCCACCGCCTCCGCCCGCGGAAACCTCCGAGCAGATCATCAACCGCGACGTGAAGGATGCCTACTTCGATTACGACAAGAGCGACATCCGCGCCGACGCACAGGCGGTGCTGCAGGGTGACGCCGACGTGCTGAAGAAAGTGTTCAGCGGCGATCCCAATATCAGCGTCTCCATCGAGGGCAATTGCGACGAGCGGGGCTCGGCGGAGTATAACCTTGCGCTCGGCGATCGCCGCGCTCAGGCCGCCAAAGACTATCTGGTGCAGCTTGGCGTCGCGGCGGACAAGCTGACCACCAAGAGTTATGGCAAGGAGAAGCCGGTGTGCACGGAAGCGACTGAGGATTGCTATCAGCGCAACCGTCACGACCACTTCGCTCCCGCCCAGCATTAGCGGCGTGTCGCAGGGACCGCTCTCTCGCGTTCGCGGCTCCGCCAGGTACTGAGCCGCGCGCGTTGTTCGAGGCGGGAAGTCTGACCACCATCCGGCGGGTCCGGCCCGGAGCCGGGCCCGCCCTTTAGGGAGGGCTGTATGAAACTGATGCGTGTTTTGCTGATTGGCGCTCTGGCGCTGCCCGTCGCATCGGCGGCGAGCAAGGAGATTGTGGAACTGCAGCGCGATGTCGCGCTCCTGCAGGAGCAGGTGCGCACTCTGCAGAGTTCGCAGGATCAGAAGATCGCGTCGCTGCAGACGCTGATGCAGCAGACGCTGGATACCGTGAACCGGCTGAATACGTCGGTGGCGCTGCTGGGCAACAGCATCGAGACCAACGCGAACAAGACGACGCCCGCCGTGGCTGGCCTGAACGGCCGCCTGGATCAGGTGGCGCAGTCCTTCAACGACCTGCGCGACAACGTGCAGGATATCAGCGCGCGCATCGGCAAGCTGGACGCGGCCATCGCCGATTTGAAGAACACGGTGAATCTGGCGGCCCATCCGGCGCCGCCGCCCGCGGGCGCCAACGTCAATCCCGAGGCGCAGCAGGCGGGTGCCCCGGCGAGCGGTCCTCCGGCCGGCATGAGCGCGGAACAGTCGTACTCGAATGCCGTTCGCGATTATAAGGGCGGTCAGTTCGATCTGGCGCTGCAGGAGTTTCAGGACTATCTGCAATACTTCCCCACCACGCAGTTCGCGCCAAATGCACAGTTCTACATCGGCGATATCCTGTACCGCAAGGGCAGCTACGAGAAGGCCGTGGCCGCTTTCGACGCGGTCAACGAGAAGTATCAGGACAACCTCAAGACCGCCGACGCGCATTACATGAAGGGCCTCGCGCTGATCAAGATGGGCCGGCGCGACGCCGCCGCCAAGGAGTTTCGCGTGGTCATTGCGCGCTCTTCGGATTCCGAGCTGGTGGCCAGGGCGAAAAAGCAGCTTCAGGACCTGGGCCTGTCCCCCGCCCGCAAGACCCGCCGGTAGCCGGCTCCGCGAGACTCGACAATCTCGCGGGCCTTCCCGCGCGTCTTCACATTGCATAGCCGCCCTCCGCTCGGCTAAGATCGGGATTCCACTCTTGGGTCCTCATGCCGCTCAAAACAGCTCCGCCGAGGATTTGCATCGCGCTGGGTCTGGCCAGCGTCGCCAGGCTGCTGGAGCACGCCCGGCGCGAAGTGGAAGCCGGCGAACGGTTTTTTGAGTTCCGCCTCGACTACCTGCCCGACCCGTACGAAGGCGCACGGGCCATCCGCGGTTTTCTGGCCGAGTTCCCGGACTGCCTCATTCTCGCCACCTGCCGCCGCCACCAGAACCAGGGACGCTTCAACGGCAGCGTCGAAGACCAAATCCGGATTCTGGAGTGCGCGGTGGACAACGGCGCGCGGGCCGTGGACGTCGAAGTGGAGAGCGCGACCGCTATCCGCGACCGTCTGGAGGGCTTGCGCAGCCGGGTGATGCTGGTGGTCTCCTATCACAACTTCGAAAGCACGCCGGCGCTCGAAGCGGTGGTACGCCGGCTGACTCAGGTTCCCGCGGACGCATACAAGATTGTCACCACGGCGCGCAAACAGTCCGACAACTATCGCGTGCTCTCGATCGCCGCGGCTCATCCGCGCACCCCGATGATCCTGCTGGCCATGGGGGAGATCGGATTTCCGACGCGCGTGCTGTCGCCGTTTCACGGCGGCATCTACACCTACGCCGCGCCGAACCTGCAGGACGGCACGGCCGGGGGACAGTGCGCCGCGCGCGTGCTGCGGAATCTCTACCGGGTGGAGAAGTTGACGAAGTCCGCGCGCGTGTATGGCGTGATTGCGGACCCGGTGCGGCATTCGCTCTCACCCGCCATTCACAACCGCGCGCTGCAGGCCCGCCGCGTCGACGCGGTATACCTGCCATTCCTGGTGCCGGCGGCTACGCTGAAGGACTTTTTCGTGTTCGCCGAGAGTCTCCCGGTGGCCGGTTTCAGCGTGACCATTCCGCACAAGCAGCGGGTGATGCGTTATCTGGACGTCGTCGACCCTCTGGCGCGCCGGATCGGCGCGGTGAACACGGTGTGGCGGAAGGCGGGCAAGTGGCGCGGCACGAACACGGATGCACGCGGCGTGACCGTTCCGCTGGGCCGGCGCCTGCGTCTGGCCGGGGCCTCCGTACTGCTGGTGGGTAACGGGGGGGCAGCGCGTGGCGCCGCGTGGGCGCTGGCCGATGCGGGCGCGAAGCTGGCCATCACCGGCCGCAACCCGGACCGCGTGCGCGCCTTCGCCAGGATGTGCGGCGGCGAGGGGCTGACACCCGAACAGGCGGAGAGGGGACAGTTCGACGCTCTGGTGCACGCCACGCCGCTGGGCATGTTCCCCAAAGTCGACGATTGTTTCTTCCGCGATCGCATTCCCGGCGAGGTTGTGTTCGACATGGTCTACAACCCGGCCGAAACGGTGCTGCTGCGCCGCGCCGCGGAACAGGGCCGCAAAGTTATCCCCGGCTCGGAGATGTTTCTCGAACAGGCCGTGGCGCAATTCGAGTTATGGACCGGCGAACCCGCACCGCGCAGCGCCATGGAGAAGGCCCTGGCCGAGGCGCTGGCGAACCACCACTGATAGAGTGGATTTGTGACCGCGGCGGAGGCGTACGAATTGGCCACCAGAGGAGGCGCGACGGACTTTGCCAGACTGATCGCGGCCTGCGAGTCGTTCGGACCCTATTGCCTGATCGGCGGCTTGGCCGTCAATTGCTATGTCGAGCCGGTGTACACGCTGGACGCCGATCTGGTGGTCATCGCTTCGAACCTTCCTGGCCTTGCCGCGCATTTGAAGCGGGAGGGCTTCCAGACCGAAGAACACGCGCACTCGGTGAACGCGCTGGCGCCTGGCAGCGACCTTCGGATTCAGTTCACTACCGACGAGAGATACCAGGCATTTCTTGCGCGCGCGTCGGAGGCCGAGGTTCTCGGGATCCGCGTGCGAGTGGCCTGTCTGGAGGACCTCACGCGCGGCAAGCTGTGGGCATACGGCGATCCCGCGCGGCGTCTGAGCAAACGCAAGAAGGACGAACTGGATCTGATTCGGCTCGGTGAGGCATATCCGGAGCTGCGATCAATGTATCCCGACGAATTGCGCCAACAACTCGACCGCGGGTGACGTGGGTCCGATTGCTTGTCATGATATCATTCTGTGATATCATGTGGCAGTGAGCAGACACCAGCGCGTGCTGGAAGCGATCTTCGAAAAGCGCGCCAACATTGCTTGGTCGGATATTGAAGCGATGCTGTTGTACTACGGGGCGGAGATTTCAGAGGGCCGGGGATCGCGCGTGCGCATTGCGCTCAACGGCGTCCGTGCTGTTTTCCATCGACCGCACCCTCAGAAAGAGACCGATCGCGGCGCGGTCGCTTCAATGCAACGATTCCTCGTCGAGGCGTGCATCCGAGTGGAGGGGAAATCATGACCTACAAGGGATACCAGGCAAGAGCGGAATTGGATGAAAAGGCCGGTGTTTTCCATGGGGAAGTTATCAACACGCGAGACGTGATCACCTTCCAGGGTTCTTCCGTGGAGGAACTGAAACAGGCCTTTGAGGATTCGGTGGACGACTACCTGGAGTTTTGCGCGTCTCGCGGGGAAGACCCGGAGAAACCGTTCTCCGGGAAATTCCTGGTGCGTGTGCCGCCCGAAGTGCACCGGCGTATCATGACGGAGGCCAGGCGGCAGGGCAAGAGCTTGAACGCCTATGTCCTGGAGAAGCTGCAGCCCGGACCAGAGCGTCAAGTGACCACGTGAATGGCGGCAGGTTCAATGAACATCAGCGACGTGAACCAACCGAGTCAGGGCGTATGCGCCGAGTGCTTTGCCGATGAGTCGATAAAGACGTTTGTCCGAGAGCACGCAGTATCGAATGAGTGCCACTTCTGTACAGGACATCCATGCGCGCCTGTCGTTGCATCGATTGACGCTGCTGCGAAGTTTGTGCTCGAGGGCCTTGAGTCTTGTTGGACCACGGACCCCGAGGAGACGGATTGCGACGACGAGGGACGTCCGCTGCACTGGTATTCCACAGATGAGCTGCTGCGGCTAACACCGGACTGGATGGCGCCCTGGACCGAACCACCCATTCGTGATGGCGCAGTGATCGACGAGGTCTCCCGACGCCTTGGTCATCGAAGCTGGTATGATCGACTGCTCACGCGCGAAATTCGTTACGGCAGGCTCGTGCTTGGCTGGAACAACTTCCGCCAGCGCATCATACACAAGAGCCGATTCTTCTTTCACGCACCCCTGGAAGGCGATTTCGATGCATATGAACCGAAGAACTTCCCCACGGCCAAGATCCTCTACGAACTTGGGGAACTCGTCAGAGCGGAGAACCTCGTGGCCAGCGAGCTGGCCGGGAAAAAGATCTTTCGAGCAAGACAGCATGACCCAGTGCGCAAGAAAGACTTCGAGACAGCGAGCGCGCTGGGCCCTCCAACCGATGATCTGGCACGATATGCGAATCGGATGAGCCCGGCAGGTATCGTCATGTTCTACGGCGCGTATGACGCTGAGACGGCGAGGCGAGAGGTCTTCGATCATGGGCGTTGGTCCCAGGGAAAGACGATGATTACCGTTGGAACCCTCTTCGAAGCGAAGATTGCCCTCCGCGTTGTCGATCTCCGGAAAGTGAAAATGCCTCCTGTTCCGAGCATCTTCGATCCTCAGAAGCGTCCGACCAGATCAGCAATCCAGTTTCTCCATAACTTCGCGGAAGAAATGGCTGAGCCTATCGTCAAGGATGGCAGGGAGCACGTCGATTACGTTCCGACGCAGGTTGTCGCGGAGTACTTCAGACGAGTGTTCAAGGACAACGCCGGGAATCCGGTGCAAGGTATCCTCTACGACAGCTCTCAGCCCGGCGGCAGCACATGCTGTGCATTATTCCTTGATGCCGAACAGTGCGGCGGCAAACAGCATCCGTTTCGTTCGACGCCGCTCGAGCAGGTTCTCCGATTCGCGGATTGGGAGCACTTTAAGGGGGACCTTCATCCTCTCTTTCGTTCTTGCGGTAAAGGGACTGCAAAATGAACGGTGCGGTTGAAGCCGATGACGCAGGCCCCCGCCGTTGTATCCTCGTACCGATGACCCGCAGAGAGCTCGCTGCATTCCTTGTCGCCGCCCCCGGACTGGCCGCCGCGCCCGCTGTTGCGCAAACGGCCGGCGCCCCGGAGCCAGCCTCACCCGATGACCAGCTCGCCGCCGCGAAGGACGATCTTCGCCAGGCCGCCGCCCAACTCGCGAAGGCGAAGCTGGACATCACCGCCGAGCCGGCGTTCCGATTCAAGGCGTGAGCCATGCCCACCGTCGACCTGTTCTTCAGCACCATCGGCGAACTGAACCAGCGCCTGCGCGCCGGCGACGTCTCCGCAAAAGAGATCGTCCACGCCTTCGGCGCGCGCCTGAGGGAGCTCGGACCGAAGTACAACGCCCTGGCGCTGCCGCTCACCGGCCGCGCCATGAAGGCCGCCCACGACGTGGACGCCGATCTCAAGCGCCAGCGCTTTCGCGGGCCTCTGCAGGGCATCCCCTGGGGCGCCAAGGACCTGCTCAGCGTGCAGAACACGCCCACCACCTGGGGCGCCCGGCCGTACGCGAACCAGACCTTCGACTACACCGCCACGGCCATCGCGAAGGCGGAGAAGAAGGGTGCGCTGCTGCTGGCGAAGCTGGCCATGGTGGAGCTGGCGGGCGGGCCCATGGGCTATCACTCGGCCGCCGCCTCGCTCACCGGGCCCGGACTGAACCCGTGGGACGCCACGCGCTGGTCCGGAGGATCGTCCAGCGGATCGGCCATCGCCGTGGCGGCGGGCCTGGTGACCTTCGCGCTGGGCTCGGAAACGGTGGGTTCCATTCTGACGCCGTGCGCTTTTTGCGGGGTCACCGGGCTGCGCCCCACCTACGGCCTGGTGAGCCGATATGGGGCGATGCCGCTGTCCTGGACGCTGGACAAGATTGGGCCGATCGGCCGCACCGCCGAGGACTGCGGACTGGTGCTGGAGGCCATCGCCGGAGCGGACGACAAGGACTCCGGCTCGGCCGGCAAGAGCTTCTATTACGCGCCGCAGTACGCGCGCGACCTGAAGGAGATTCACGCCGGATTCGCGGCCGTCGACTTTGAAGAGTGGGCCGAGCCCGCCGCCCGCCCGGACTTCGCCAAAGCGCTCGACACGCTGCGCGACATGGGCCTCCAAACCACCCCGGCAAAGCTGCCGGATCTCCCCTGCGGCGCCATGGCGACCGCCATCCTGGCCGGCGAGGCGGCATCGGTCTTCGAACCGCTGGTGGCGAGCGGCCGGGTAAACGAACTGGCCGACGCGAAGCAGATCGCCGGCTTCCACGCGGCCATGGAACTGCCCGCGAAGGAGTACCTGAAAGCGATGCGCCTGCGCAGCTTGCTGCAGACCGCCCTGCGCGCGCTGTTGAGCGATATCGACGTGCTGGTGGCGCCGGCTCGGCTGGGGCCGGCGGGGAAGATCGCCGACGCGCTGGACCGGCCGTCGCACCCGGATGGCCCGCGCCCGAAGGACCCCGGCCTGACCGCGCTCACCGCCGCCGCCAACCTGGCCGGCCTGCCCGCGCTGGCGCTCCCGTGCGGATTCGCCGGCGGCCTGCCCATCGCCATCCAGATTGTGGGCCGCGCCTTCACCGAAAACACGCTGCTGGCCATCGGCAGGGAATTTCAGAACCGCACGGATTGGCACAAACGGCGGCCGCCGGTGGGGACGGCATGAGCACGGGAGGCGGGGTCTTGTTCCTGGTGGAGCGGCTCATGGAACACCGCATTTTGCGTTTCGACAGTGCGCTCCTGCCCTTGCAACGCGCACTCCAACGAGGTCCTTTTCGAATCCAAACAGGTTCGGTTCCTCGGTGCTGGAGGGGGCCTTTTCGTACGCCTGACTCTCATTGGCGAGATCGTGCGCCGTCGACCAGTTCTGTGAGGTCCATCACCATGCCTCGCAGGGCCTGGGATTGAGCGCTAAGCTGCTCGCCCGCGGCGGCGCCTTCCTGCGCGTTCGCGGCCGTAGACTGCGTATCGCCTTCGATCTGGGAGACATTCCTAATGATCATGTCCACGCCGCTGGCCTGCTGCTGGCTGATGGCACTGAGCTTCTCGATTAGCGTCTTCACCTGACCGGCGCTGGCTGTAAACGAACGAACTGCGTCCGCCACCTGATCCAGGCGTACACGGCCCTCGCCGGAGCGTGTTATAGATTCTTCGATCAGAGCGGTCGTATCCCTGGCGGCCTGGGCGGAGCGCTGTGCCAGAGTGCGCACCTCATCGGCCACAACTGCGAATCCCATCCCGGCTTCACCGGCCCGCGCAGCTTCCACTGCGGCATTGAGCGCCAGGATATTGGTCTGGAACGCAATCTCGTCAATGACCTTGATGATCTTCGCGATCTTGCCGCTGGAGTCGCTGATTCCCTGCATCGACCGGATCATCTCCTCCAATCTGACATTCGCATCCGCGACGATCCCGGACGATTCAAGCATCATCCCGGCAGCGCGGGCGGAATCTTCGGCGGTCTGCTGGGCCATGACTCTGATTTGTTGGCCCGACTCGGCGGTCTGCTGGAGCACGAATCCCTGATCAGACGCGGACTTTGCCAGCGATTCGGCCGCGGAAGACACGGTACCGGCAGCCGCAGCGATTTGACTGGCGCCCTCGCTCAGCCGATCCACGGTTTCGCGGAGCCGCGTGCCAATCCGCCGAACAAGCAGGATTCCGAGCACGATCAAGGCCGCCAGCGCGAAACCCAGCAGCAGGTAGGCGGTAATCGCGATACTCGCGTTGCGCCGCACGGTGGCCGCAGTTGCCGCGTCGAGCGACTGATACGCGGCCTGCTGGAACCTCCTGATCTTCGCAAGCAGGTCCTCGAACGCAGGGATCGACTCCGCGAGGAACTTCTCCTGGGCCTGGGCCGCCTGATTGTGGAGTACGAGATCGGTGACCTTCTGATTCACGGACAAGAGGGACGCCAGAGCGGCCGGAATCTGACTCTGCTCGGCGCCCGCTTTCCGGATGGCGGCCTGCGCCTCCTCAGTGACCGATGCGCTGTCGTGAATCAGCTTCTCCATGGCGTCCGGATCGGCCTCGCGCATCAGCCTCTGCTGAAAGGTTTGTACCTTGCAGGCAGAGTCCACCAGCGCGGACATAGCCGTATTCTTCTCGGCAGCAAGCTCGGTGACCCTTCGCCACGACCCGGTTGACGAGTAAAGCAGATAAGACAGGCCACCCGCCGCCGCCAGAGTGACGGCCACGAAGCCCGCCTGAAAGAACTTTAGTTGCCGAACCACGCCGGCAGATCTTCTCATGAATGACTCTCTGAAAGCACGTTATCCTACCGTAGCCTGGACACCGTCAAGTCGACCACGATGGAACCGATGGGCTTGCCGCCGTCGAGCACTGGGACGCCGACCTGGATGGATTCCAATCCCGTCGACGGATCCACCTGCTTAGGGCCATACCAGACCTTCCCGGTCATAGGAACCCGGTGTTTGTCCTGATCGCTGTGATTCCAGGAAATGGTCTTGGCGAAATAGACAACCTTGGTGCCGTCGCGGCCCGAAACAAACAGCTTGCTGACGGCCGGGTCGGCCACGCTCTTGAGGTGATCCACCAGAGGGCCCTTGGAAAGAGAACGGGCGAAAGGATCCAGGATAGAGAGCGCCTTCCACTTTTCGTTCGTCATTGACCGCGCCTCGGCGGGTGGGTTCGCGTTGTAAGCCTTGACGGCGGCGACCACCTGCGGATCGCTGCCCAGGGTTTGGACTCGTTTTGCCCTGGCTTCCACTGCGTCTTTCAGTTCGGGCGGAAGTGATGCGGCCCACTGCGGCAGCCCTGCTGCGAACAATGTCGGTATCACCAGTCGGATAAAAAGCCTGAATCGCATAAGTGGTGCTCCGAGGAGTTTACTAAGAAGCCTCCATGGAACTTATCGGCGGACCCACCAATGAACTGTAGGGGCATGGATTGGTCGCGAGCCGGCGCCGAAGGCAATCGGCGAGACTCAACCCTTCACACCACCATGCGAGCCCGGATCATGGACGACAGCTTTCGTGACGAGGGAATCCGCATAAGCGATCGAAGGGCGCGGCGAGTGCCCTCCACAATGGCTGTCCATCAGCGTTCCCAGGACACATGTCTCAACCTCCACACCGCGTCCGACCATGTGGCCGCTGGCTGGAGTAACTTCGTGTTTATTCGCGCCGCAAAGACATTCTTCTAATCATCGTGGCCATTACGGCCGATAGGAACTAGTAACTGGCGCTCGCGCGTGTTAGTCAGCGATGGCGCGGTTCAGTGAAGAGAAATGATTTCAGTGCAGGAAAAAAGTTCATGTTAACTCACGTGAAGCTCGTTTTGATCGCCGCTTGTGCCATCCTTGCCGTACCGGCGGCGCGCGCCGATGAGGTGTCGGACCTGAAGGTGCAATTGCAGGTATTGCAACAGCAAATGAATGCCCTGCAGCAACAGCTCCAGAAGCTGACAGACAAGGTTCAACAGCAGGAAGCCACGGGACCGTCGAGCATCGCTCCGGCAACCGCCGCGAAGGCTGTGCAACCTCCTTCCGCCGCGCCACCCGCGACGCCCGCCAATGCCAACGCCGTGGCGGCAACCCTCGGCGGTCAGCGCGGATTCCTCGCTCGTAAGCCTGGAGGCACCCTCACTTTCTACACGCCCGGCGGCGAAATGACCACGTATGGCAAGCTCGACCTTTCGGTTGACAGCACCACCAAGGGCCTCAACGGGTTCATCGGCCCGGACGGCAATCCGCCGGTTGGCAGGCTCGGCTGGCTGCCCGCGATTTCGACAAACATCTCTTACGTCGGCGTCCGCGGCTTCCAGACTCTGGGTAGCTTGCCCTTCGATTTCATCTACCAGCTCGAAACACAGCTTGATATTTCGGCGACCGCGGGTACCGGCGAGAGCAACAGCAATGAAAGCAATGTCGTCAAAGGCGCCCTGACCTCGCGCGACACCTTCGTCGGGTTTGCCTCTCCGGATTGGGGCGCTATCAAAATCGGAAAGACGTTTGCGCCGTACAAGATCTCAACCGACAGAATGAATCCGTTCTCCGGCATGCTCGGTGACTACCAGGTCATCATGGGCAACACGGGAGGCGACAATCGCGTCGAGTTCGGCACCAGGCTGGACCACGCCATCTGGTATGAATCGCCGAAATGGGCCGGCTTTACTCTTGCCACACTGTACTCACCCGGGCAAAACCGGGCCAGCGACAACGACAACATCGCCGCGGGCGAGCCCGATTGCACCGGTGGCAATGTGCCAGGCAGCGGTGGAATTATTCCGGTCACCTGCAGCGATGGCTCCTTCGGCGATGCCATGAGCGCCAGTCTTTCTTATTCGAACGGGTCGCTCTACATCACGTCCGCGTATGAGCGTCACATGAAAGTCGACCGGTCCAGCGACATCACCGGCATTTACGGATCCGGTAACGCCTATTCCGTACTCCTCCAGGCTCAGGATGTGGCCGACGAGGACGCGGCGAAGATCGGAATGCAATACGCCTTCCCCACCAGGACGACAGTCAGCGGCATCTTCGAGACGCTTCACCGCTACGTGCCGGCGGATCTGGAATTCCAGAACGAACGGCAGCGGATGGGCACGTGGTTCGCCCTGAGCCAGCAGCTCAACAAAGCCACCAGCGTTCATTTTGGCTGGGCTCACGCGTTCCGCGCGCCTGGAGATCCGGGTCAGCACAACGACTCCCTGATCACGCCGCCCGGCGGCGTTCCGGGAACCGACTTCACGGCGGGCGCCGGCGCCGATAACCGCGCCAACCTGTTCACGGTCGCGATAAAGCGCCAGCTCACCAGAAACCTCGCCGTCTATGCCGATTGGGCCATGACCGCCAATGGCCCCGCCGCCCACTATGATCTTGGCGCAGGTGGCCGGGGCCTCACCACCGATTGTCACGATGCTTCCGACGCAACAGGCGGTCTGGTTGCCTCTAGTCCTCATTGCTGGACCGGGACAACGCTCATGGGCGCTTCGGTCGGGATGATTTGGAAGTACTGACAGTTACTTGACCGAATCAGTCAGAACTGCGCCCCAGGTCCGAGGTTGAAGCCGGCCGCCCGCTACAGAGACCGGCGCGGATCGCGGATGCGTTCCCTGCGTCGGGCGCTGCACGGTTAATAGGGAGATCACCGGCCCCCGGGCGCTTCAATGTGCGTTCAGCCAGATATCGAGAGCCTTCGCATGGTGAACCTCCCAGCCATCGTCCAGATCGACGATGGACGCCGTTGCAGTAACCGTGCATGCACCCGTGTTCTTCAGCTCATGCTCTTTGCCGGGTTTTCCCTGCACAGCGCACAGTGTTCGCTTTCCCTGCGCTTCATAGACGACAGCGCGCGCCGTCGGGTCCCAGGTAAGGCCCGGCAGTTGCACGAGGCCTGGCTCGAGGCCAGGGTCGCCAGCGCTCTCGTTGTCCTGCATGTACGCCCACTGGTCGCGATATTCATAATCGACGACCACGCGCGCGCGGGAAGCGTCTGCATTCACTTCAAAGTGATAACCGGCAAGCGACACAGGCTCGCTGAAGGAACTCTTCAGAGGTGTGTACTCTGCAGAAACGGTCGTTATTTTGGTCCGGGTGTCCGCCTGAGCTGGCAGCGCCAGTATCGCAAGCAGGCATCCCGATAGCAGCCAGATGGTCCTCATAAGTCACCTCAGGGTCCTCGCACTGGCCCGCCTGGGCGGGCCCTGACCAGGACTTCCATTATGGAGACCTGGACTATCACAGAGTAACCCTTGTTCGGCTCTCTCGTAGCCGCTGAAGCCAGTTTCCAGTACCAGTACAGTACTTTCCGGTTCCTTTCGAGATTCGCATCGCCGGCCGCCATCGGCCCATAGGCTTCCAATCGAATACTCGGATACCCGCTCGATCGCCGCCAGCCCGCGAGCGGTGACGCCTCACCCCGCCAGATACAAAAACCGCACAATGAACAGCGCGGTCAGCACGTAGACCACCCAGCTCACCGACCGCCATTCGCCGTGCGCCACCTTCAGAATGGTCCACGCCGTGAAGCCGAGCGCGAGTCCGTTGGCGATGCTGAAGGTCAGCGGAATGGCCAGGATGGTGAGGAACGAGGGGATGGCCACCAGCGGCTCGCTCCACGGGATCTCTACGGCGTGCATGGCCATCATGGAGCCGACAATGATGAGCGCGGGCGCGGTGGCCGCGGTGGGAATAGCGCCCACCACCGGCGCGATGAACAAGGCCACCAGGAACAGCAGTCCGGTGGTGATGGAGGTGACCCCGGTGCGCCCGCCGGCCACCACGCCGGCCGCGCTCTCGATGTAGCTGACCACCGTGGACGTTCCCGCCAGCGAGCCGGCCACGGTGGCGGAAGCGTCGGCGAAAAAAATCCGGCCCACGCGCGGAATGCGGCCGGCGCTGTCGAACAGGCCCGCCTTCTTCCCCACGGCCACCAGGGTGCCGACATTGTCGAACAGGTCCACGAAAAGGAACACGAAGACGATGTCCAGGAGGCCGATGCGCAGCGCCGCTTGGATGTCCAGATGGAAGGCGGTGCCGGAGATGGCGGCGAGGTCGAAGCTCTGCGGCTGCCACCTCACCAGCCCGAAGAGGATGCCCGCGGCGGTGGCGCCCAGAATGCCGATCAGAATGGCGGCGCGGACGCGCCAGGCGAGCAGGGCGGCGATAAGCAGAAGTCCGAAAATGGCCAGCGCGGTATTGGGCTGGCGCAGGTTTCCCATGGTCACCAGCGTGGCCGGGCTGGCCACCACGATGCCCGAATTGCGGAAACCGACAAAAGCGATGAACAGGCCAATGCCCACCGCCACTGCGGCGTACAACTCGGCGGGGATCGCCGCCATGATGAGTTGCCGGATGCCCACGGCGGTGAGCAGCAGGAACGCGACGCCGGAAAGAAACACCGCGCCGAGCGCCGTGGGCCACGGGACTCCCAGCCCTTTCACCACCGTGTACGTGAAGTACGCGTTCAACCCCATGCCGGGGGCCAGCGCGATGGGATACCGCGCCAGCGCGCCCATCAGGATGCTGCCGAAGGCCGCGCACAGACACGTTGCCGCCATCACCGCGCCCACCGGCATGCCCGCCTCGTGCAGGATGGACGGGTTCACGAAGACGATGTACGCCATGGTGACGAACGTGGTGACGCCGGCCAGGATCTCGGTGCGCCAACTCGTGCCGAGCCGCGCGAACTCGAAATAGCGCTCCAGCCGCTGCAGAGACGTTGGAAAGGTCAAGGTGAAGAGGCATTGTAGCAGGGACCCGCGGCTTTCGCCCCGTGTCCCTACAGTCAACGCAATCCGCTGTAAGCTGAGAGGCAGAATGCTCCGGTTCATTGTCGTCGGGATCAGTGTGGCCGCGCTGGCGTGCGCCCAGGTGAGCAGTGCGAAGACCCAACTGTTGTGGCCCGCGGGCGCGCCGGGCGCAACCGGCAGCGAGGAGGCGGATAAGCCCTCGTTGACGTTCTACCTGCCCGCGCCCGCGAAAGCAGTTGGTACGGGCGTGGTGGTCTGCCCCGGCGGCGGCTACGGCCACCTGGCCATGGATCACGAAGGACAGCAGATTGCCGAGTGGCTCAACTCCCTCGGCGTAGCGGCGTTCGTCCTGAAGTATCGCCTCGGGCCGAAGTACCATCACCCCATCGAGCTCGGTGACTCACAGCGCGCCGTTCGCCTGGTGCGCACGCGCGCGCGGGAGTTCGGCATCGCGGCGGATCGCATCGGCATTTGGGGCTTCTCCGCCGGCGGTCATCTGGCCTCCACCGCGGCCACCCATTTCGACCCCGGCAACCCCGCCGCCCCCGACCCGGTGGACCGCGCCGGCAGCCGCCCCGACTTCGCCATCCTCGCCTACCCGGTGATCACCATGCGCGCGTCGCTTACACACATGGGTTCGCGCACGAACCTGCTCGGCGAAAATCCGGATCCGGCGCTGGTGGCGCTGCTCTCGAACGAATCGCAGGTGACGGCCGCGACCCCGCCCACTTTCCTGTTTCACACCACCGACGACAACGTGGTGCCGGTGGAGAACAGCATCCTGTTCTACGAGGCGTTGCGGAAGGCTGGCGTGCCCGCCGAGCTGCACGTCTTCGAGCACGGTCCGCACGGCGTCGGTCTGGCCCCGCGGGACGCGACGCTGTCGCTCTGGCCGGCGCTGCTGGCGAACTGGTTGCGCGGGCGCGGTCTGCTGGCACGCGCTAACTGAGCCCTGTTCCGGCTGCCTCCGGCGCCGGGGCACTTCGATCGCAGCGCGGACGGCGCACATCCGGTCATTCCGCCGGCTGAAAGAGTTGGAGCTGCGGCTCGATGGTCACGTGCACGTATTCGACCTCTTTGAAACTGCCCTCCGCTTCGGCGAAACAGGCTGCTTCATGCGGAAACCGCAGCGTCGTGAGCAACTGACCGAAGAGCACAATCTTCTGGTCGTTGCGCGATAGTTCAAAGCCGGCCGCGTGGAGGCGATCAATCTTTTTGTGAGCTACTCGGACCGCGTCGTTGTGAGATGGTCTGTCCTTTCCCACTGCGTCCGCCTTCCGGCACACGATGATGATGTCAAGTTGGATGGGCTCTTTTGTTTGTGCTTTCGGTGTCGCAACCGACATCTCCGATTTGACGGGGTGGCAGTTCAGCACTACGAAACCGGCACTGAGCACCGCCTCGGCGACCGCCTTCCAGCCTTCATCGCGTGAATGATGGTATGTAAACACGAGCAAGCCATCATCCTTCAGAATGCGTGAGCATTCCTCGAAAACGTGCTTCAGCTTTGCCGCGAAGCTATCAGCGTCGCCATCCTGCACCTCTTGGCGACTGCGGGTCGTTTGCGACGGCACCGGCCCTCTGGGTGTAAGCTGTTGCCACGCATAGAAGAAGTCGGCCAGTTCTGAATAATGGACGTTGTCGAAGAATGGCGGATCAGTAACAACGAGGTCGATACTCGCATCCGCCAATCCCGTCTCGGCGGAATCCCCGCAGGACAGGTAAATCGCCCTGTCAGCGTAGCGACCGTCCGTGGGCCAGTGGTCCTCGACTTTTCCGGTGAAGGGCGGCGCGCAGAGCTGCCCATCCGCGGCGCCGGCTTTGATCTCAATCGGAGCTCTCCGGTAATCGATTGCGCGCAGAAGGCGGCTTCGAAAGAGGGTCGAGAAGGAGCCGGAACTCCTGTTAGTCCCCCAGACGTTTGCTTCAATCGGCGTCCGCTCGGGCTTTAAGATATGGTGCGAGAACATGTGCCGGACCGCTCCCGTCCCCTCCCCTTTGTAGGACGCGAAGAGATTGTTGAACTCAAGGACACCCGAGAACAACGTAAGGAGCGCCGCGCGCGCAGATCGGTCCTCGACCTCCAATATCCCCCGACGTAGGAGCGCGAGCGCGTAGAGCTGTCTGTCATTGAAGAAGCTTCGCCACGTTGTGAAGTTGTAGCCCATCGCTTGGCGCGTGTTGTGGCCGTCCCTCAGCTCCAGTTTCGGAAGGGCAAAGGTGTCGATCTCGCTTTCCTCCTGAAGCGACTTCGCGCACTGGCGATACGCCTCGTGATCCCCCGGACCTGCCGGAAGGTAATCTTTCTCTCCATCAACCGTGAGAACAAGCTTCCCGTACAACCGAAAGTGCGGCCTCGTTCCGAGGCGCGCGACCGCATCGAGGATAGGGAATGTTCCGTTGCACCGCGAGCACGTGGCTTTGGCCCCTCTGGCAGGCCCGCGGTGCGGATTGAATTTGAAGGAGCACTTCCTGCACGTCACGCTGTCGTTGCCGTTCGTGCCTTGGAAAAGATAGCCGCACGACGGGCAGAGGACCTGCACTTCCGGCTTTCGATCTGGATAGGCGTTTCTGGCAATAATCCACGACGGGAAGAGATCAACCTGCGTTCCGCACGCGACGCATGGGGCCTGCATGACCCAGAAGAAGTAAAGGACATCGCAGGGCCGCCCCTTACGATCCTTCGACTGGTAAAGTGCTTGGATCTTCCGTCCAACACCTGCGGCCAGGTCCTCGAAGGCAGCCAGCAGGACATCTCGATCCATCGGTCCGAGGGCCGTATGCACTGACTGGACGGCTACAGGGTTGATGTCCCGCCCCAAAGCCGTGCATCCGAGCTTGTGGGCCTCACCGACGGTCGTGCCAGAGCCCATGAACGGGTCGAAGACCTTGAGGTCGGCCATCCTGTGGACCCGATAGAATTCCGTCTCTAGATCGCTTCCCTCGGGCAGCGCTGCGCCGAGGATGATGCCACGAAAGACGGAACCAAGGCGCTTCGCCCACCACTTGTGGACGTGGTAAATCGGACGGTGGATTTCCTTGCGCCAGCTTTCGCGCTCCGCGAGCTGCGACAGGAACTCGAATGGAAATGTGTCCGTCTCAATGAGGCGCATGCTAATCATTCGCGGGTTCTTCGAGGACATCGGGGACGATCGCCTCCGGCCTGAGCTGCCGCATGGAGACTCTCTCGGCCGGAGAACCTTCCAGGCGCCATGCGCGGAAGCGGTGCTCGAGCCCGGCGCCGGGGTTCGGTATCTTCTCCGGGACGATCTCGTTCGTCTGGAGGTCAAAGGAGTAGCCGACGATGAGATGGTCAGCCTCACGGCGGGCGAACTCACCCACCCCCACAAGTCCTCCTCCGGGCTCCACGTCTGCGGGCAGGATGAGCGTCTGGTGGTGTGCGACGCCTTCAACAAGCCGGAACGGCGTCGGGACGACATACATCTTCCGATCGCGGATGAGAATGTCCCCGTAGCTCCCGAAGCCCCTCACGCTCTTGTTCTCATGGGTGTATTCATGGTCCGCATTTAGAAAGTCGCCGTGGCAGAGTACGAAGTCGAGCACGGGGTACCGGTTGCCGTCCGGGTTCTTAGGATAACGCCCGAAGACATAGAAGATCATCCGCCCGTTGTGGAAGCCGGTCGGGACCTGGCTGTTGCTGTCAAAGGTCGCATCCCGGCCGGGATAGGCAAGACCCTTGAGCTCATAGCCCTCCGTTATTTCCACCAACCGAAAGTCCGGATAGGAATTCCTCCCTCCAGCATCAAAGTGCAGCCCGATCTCTTGTAGTCTCGTTTGAAACCAGTATTGAAAGTGAAACTCCTTGTCCGTGCTGCTGACGCGCTCGATCAGCGATCCATTCCGGATCGCCTGAACGCAATGCTTAAAGATGCTGGGTGCAGTCATTGTGGATGTGTGGCGGGCGTTGGACCCACAGGGTTTATATACATCCTACGCCGTCGCACGAGATCTGTTAAGGAGCGCACGGCGCCGCCCCCCCTCACGCGCCCGCGCCCGCCGTCTTCGCTCCCACCCCGAACATGGCCAGCGCGAGCACCGGGAAATAGTGCCGATACAGGTGGTACTGCAGGTAGAACACGCAGGGAAAGCCGGTGCCGGTCATCAGCTCTTCGGGCCAGTCGCCATTGGGGAGCTGATGTTCCACCAGCCAGTCGAGCCCACGGTGCACCGCCGCCGAGCTGGTGTCGCCCGCAGCATGCAATCCCAGCAACCCCCAGGCGGTTTGAGAGGCCGTGCTGGGCGCCGCCACGAAGCGATGGGCATCGTAGCTGGCGCAGCTTTCGCCCCAGCCGCCGTCGGCGTTCTGCACCGTGCGCAGCCAGTGCGCGGCCTGCTGGATGGCGGGCCCGGCGGCCGCCACGCGGGAGGCGCGCAATCCGCGCAGCGCCAGAAACGTGCCGTACACGTAATTCACGCCCCAGCGGCCGTGCCAGCTTCCGTCCTGCTCCTGCGCGCCGAGCAGGAAGCGCACGCCGCCCTGAATCGCCGGATCGTACTGGTCCAGACCGTGCCGCGCCAGCGCTTCCAGAACGCGCCCGGTGATGTCCGGGCAACTCGGGTCCAGCATGGCGTTGTGATCGGCGAACGGAATCTTGTTCAGGATCTGCCAGTTGTTGTCGACGTCAAAGGCGGCCCAGCCGCCATCGGAGCCCTGCATGCCGATGATCCAGTTGAGCGCCCGGCGCGTGGCGCGCGCCTGTTTCTCCGCGTCCGCCGCTTTGGCGTGCAGAAATGCCAGCAGCGCCTGCGCGGTGTCGTCGATATCGGGATAGTATTCGTTGGCAAACTCGAAGGCCCAGCCGCCGGGTTCCAGGTTCGGCCGCTTCACGCTCCAGTCGCCTTTGCGGCGGATCTCTTTGGTGAGCAGCCAGTCGGCCGCGCGCGTCAGCTCCGCCGCGCACCCGGCGCCGGCTTCGCCCAGTGCGAAAGCCGATAGCGCGGTGTCCCAAACCGGCGAGTAACAGGGCTGGAACTGGAAGCGATCCGGCGTTTCGATGAGCAGATTGTCGAACGCTCGGATGGCCTCCACAAGGTCCGGATGATCGCTGGCGTAGCCGAGCGAATCCAGCGCCATCACCGTGTACATCATGGCCGGATAGATGGCGCCCAGCCCGTCGGTGTAGCGCGTGCGATCGAGCACCCAGTGCTCGGCCTCGCGCAGAGCCGCCGAGCGAACGTCCTTCGATCCGCGCCTCTCCCAGAGCTTGATCACCCGGTCGAGATGCAGGAAAAACACCGACAGCCGCTCGCGCGAGGGCATCTTCAGCTTCACGTCGGGCAGGAAGATCTCCTCCAGAGAAACGCCGTCCGGAGCGTAGCGCTCGTTTCCGGCGGCCTGAACAATGGAGAGGGGCACCAGAATGGCGCGGCTCCAGGACGACATCTGGTAGAGAACGTCGCCTGGCAGCAGCGTGATTTCCGGCGGCACGCTGGGGACATAGCGCCGCGGATACAGGCCGAAGAGGCTCAGGTTGATCTTGGTGTAGCTGTTGGCCGCCTGGATTCCGCCCAGCTTCAGAATGGTGTGCCGGGCCCGGATCATGGCCGGGTGCGTCGCTTCATAGCCCGCGATTTTCAGCGCCGAGTACGCCTTCACCGACGCGCTGACATCCGCCGGACCGCCCGCGTAAATGGCCCAGCCGCCATCGGGCAACTGGCGGTCGAGCACCGCGCTGCAGGCCTTGTCGATCCGCGCGCGCGTGGGCGGATTCCAGCCGCGGCCATCGGGCTGATGCAGCCAGAGTTGCAGCAGGACGTAGTCGGATTCGAGCGTCGAATCGGCGGTCAGTTCGCCGGACCAGTAGCCTTCGCGCTTCTGCAGGGTGAGCAGGAGCCGGCTGGCGCGCGCCAGTGCGTCCTGCACGCGCGGGGAAACGCTCTCAGCGTCCGCCCAGACCTGGCGCGGCGCCTTGCGCAGCCTGCGCACCTCGGCTTCGGGAAACATGGTTCCAAACGTGCTCATCGTAGACCCAGATTCCACTGTAGCGTCCGGAGCAGGGCGGCATCAATCTCCGGCGCGACATCTTCGCCCAGATCGTGAAGCTGAAGAACACGCTGCCCTGAAAGAAGGGAACATCGCCAACAATGGGACAATAGTCCTGTGGCGCCGACTCGATGATCGAAACGCGTTTTGACATTCCATTCGTGGCCGCACTGGCTTTGCGCGAGAAGCAGATCCAGCAGAACTACCGTCCCATCATCGCGGTCCACAAATGGTTCGCACGCCGCCCAGGCGCGCTCTTCCGCAGCTTGCTCCTGGCCGAATTCGGCGACCGTCTCCTTCCGGAGATCTACTACAAGAGCAATACCCTCAATGGGCGGAGAGTCTGCGACCCCTTCATGGGTGGCGGGACGCCCCTCCTCGAGGCCAACCGGACCGGTTGCGACGTAGTCGGGTTCGACATCAATCCGATGGCTCATTGGATCGTACGCGAGGAGATCGAGCACATCAACCTGCCCGCCTACCGTCGTGCTGCCCAGAGCCTGCGGCGCAGTCTTGAGCAGCAGGTTGGCGAGCTTTACCGGACCCGATGCTTATCTTGTGGCCGTGATGGCGCTTCCGTGAAGTACTTCCTCTGGGTCAAGACAAAAGGATGCTCGGAGTGTGGCGCGACGGTGGATCTCTTCCCCGGCTATCTGTTGTCGGAGGATGTTCGGCACCCTAAGAATATCTTCGTGTGTGCCACCTGCGGAGAGCTCACGGCGTGCGCGGACCGCAAGAATCCAGGATTATGTTCGTACTGCAGTGCCCCTGTTCTTGCTAATGGCCCGGCAAAACGGGGGCGCTGCGAGTGTTCCAATTGCCATGCGAGTGTTCGCTACCCTGACCCGCTCGCCGGGCCTCCACGGCATCGGATGTTTGCCATCGAATATCATTGCCCAGGCTGTAAGCATGGCCACAAGGGACGCTTCTTTAAGCGCCCGGACGTGACGGACCTGGAGCGTTTCGCGCGGGCCGAGGCCTTGTTGGCCGATGCCGAAATCCGTCTGGCGCCGGACGATGCGATCCCGTCAGGGGATGAGACCGACAGGCTCCTCAAGTGGGGATATCGAAAGTACCGGGATATGTTCAACGCCAGGCAGTTGCTTGGGTTGGAGCTAAGTGCCCAATGGGTGGCCTCACACGCTGATGAACGGATCAAACACGCTCTGGCGACCAATCTCTCCGATTTGCTCAGGTATCAGAACATGCTGTGCCGGTACGACACAATGGCTCTGAAGTCCCTGGACATCTTCTCAGTACACGGATTTCCCGTTGGGTTGGTGCAATGCGAATCGAACCTCCTCGGAATTTCCGGTTCGAGCGACACCAGTGTGGGAAGCGGCGGGTGGTCGAACATCATCGACAAATACACTAAGGCCAAGGCCTACTGCGACGATCCTTTTGAGATTCGGTTCGACGGCAATCGGAAGATCCAGGTCGCGCTGCCTGGCGAGTGGATTGGCGAACGCCGCGATCTTCTGTTTGACGAGCCCGTCAGGGCATTGGACCTTCGCTGTGCCAATTCAGCCGATGTGGAACTGGAGCCAGAGAGCCTGGACGCAGTATTCACCGATCCGCCGTACTTCGGAAATGTCCAGTACGCGGAGCTCATGGATTTCTGCTTCGTGTGGTTGCGACGGCTCGCCGGCGGCACTGCCCCCAACTTCGAACGATCCACCACCAGAAGTGCCGGAGAACTCACCGGCAACGACAACATGAACCGCGGGATCGGCCATTTCACTGAGGGGCTCTCGCATGTGTTCCGGAAGATGGCTCGCGCAATGCGTCCAGGTGCGCCGCTGGCTTTTACATATCATCACAACCGTCTGGAGGCCTATCAACCGCTTGTGGTGGCGATCCTCGATGCTGGTCTGGCGTGCACAAGAGCATTGCCATGTCCGGCGGAAATGGGCGCCTCTATTCACATCAATGGGACAGGGTCATCAACCGTCGACACTGTGTTCGTTTGCAGGAAGCCACCTCTTCCTGCCGCATGCGCCAACGCGATGGACGGCGATTCTCTCACGGAAACAGTGGCCTCCGACCGGGCAGCGCTGTTGCGAGGCGGCGTCAAAGCGACCGAGGGAGATGAGCGATGCCTACTCTTCGGCCATATCTCTCGCACGGCGATTGGCAAGCTGTCTCCCGGGTGGAATCCGGCACTAGCGACGGGACGGAAGCTCGCTCTGGTGCGCGATGCCCTTGCGGAGCTGGCGCGTGTTGAGCAGGGTTGCATGGCATTCACCGGCACTGGCTCTTTCGCCGCGAACCTTCAAACGGCGTTACGCTAGAACTCGCGCACCATGCATCCATTCGAAGCGTCTCTTGCGGAGATCGAATCGGACCCCGAAAGGTTCGTCGATATCGTCTTTTCGAGTCTGATATCTGAGTTCCTCGTGCTTCCGAAGGGCGAGGGATTTGTCGACTTTTCCACCTTTGAGCAAGGGTACGAACGCCTCAAGCACGCGACTGCGGCCTTTCAAAATGTCACGCCGGAGATCGTTCTCCCGGTTGCCTTGATACACCCGGTGTCACTCATCGTTTTGCGGACGATGCTGGGATTCACGCCTCCCGAGTGGGCGTACGTAACAGCGCAGCGAACCGGGGCTGAGGTGAACCAGGGATTTGCGCGCGCGCTCGATAGGCGAATCCGCATGCGGCCCGACACACCGCTGCGCGAGGACGGGCTGAGCTTCGATCGGATCAGGGCGATGGTTGCCATGGCTTGCCAACTCCTCAATGAGGGCGCCCCGGCAACGGAACCGAACAAGATCCATCGGCTCGCCAAGGCTGACACACAGGATGGGGCTGAGAGCTTGCGGACGTTGGCGACTATTGGCGCGCCCTATGCCATGCTGCTCTACGAGCGTTTTCTTGGGCGGCCGTTCGCTGGCCACCGCGACTCGGTCAGCGAACTGGTCGGTGACAACCTTGAGTCCGCGATCGAGGAGGTCCTCACTCGGAATGGCGTCAGCTTTCAAAAGACCAAGCGCGCGGAGCGAGTCCCGGGCTTCGACCAGGCGCCGGATTTTATCATCCCGAGTGCTTTCAGCCCGAAGATTGTCATCGAGGCGAAACTGACCGAGGATGACGGCACGGCGCGTGACAAGGTGACGAGGGTTCAGCACCTTGGCGCCCTCAGCAGGCAAGGCACTGCCGCCGATGAGCCTCCGAAGTTCTCAGTTATCGCCTGCATTGCTGGCCGCGGTTTCGGCGTCAGGCGCGAGGACATGAGAAAGCTCATCCTGGCTACCCACGGAAAGGTATTCACTTTCAAGACCCTCGATCAACTTGTTGAGTACTCCGACATCAGGGCTTTCAAAACGAAGTAGGGTGTCGCCTGATAGGCGCTTCATTACGCAAATGGAGAAACTCGGGGGGTGAGCGGTGACGCTCGCTGGTGACTCACCCACCCCCGCTGGCGCTCGCACCCCCTCTGCGCATATCATGATTGCCGGACCTGTACTCGGTCCGGCGTTTTCATTTCCAACAGCCCATGAACGTACTGGTGATCGGGGGGACGCTGTTCATCGGCCGCCTGCTGGTGAACCAGCTGCTTAAGGCCGGGCATGAGGTGACCGTTCTGCACCGCCGCCCGAAGCACGACCTCGGACGGCGCGTGGCCAATCTGCAGGCCGACCGCAATGACCTCGAATCGCTCAAAGCCGCGCTCGCCGGCTGCCGCTTCGACGTCGTCTTCGACAACGTCTACGACTGGGAACGGGGCACCACCGCGGCGCACGTGGAGGCGGCCGCGCGCCTGCTGGCCACCAGCCGCCTGCACCGCTACGTATATGTTTCCAGCGTGGCCGCCTATGGCGACGGGCTGAACCACCACGAGGGCGACGCCCTGGCGCCGGACGACCACCCCGAATCCTACGCCCGCAACAAGGCCATGGCCGAGCGGGCGTTGTTCCGCATGCACCAGCGGGACAAATTCCCGGTGGTCACCATGCGCCCGCCGTTCCTCTACGGCCCCGGCAACAACTTCTACCGCGAGGCGTTCTTCTGGGAGCGCATGCGCGACAAACGCCCCATCGTGCTCCCCGGCGACGGCCGCCGCCTGATGCAGTTCGTCCACGTGCGCGATCTGGTGGACGCCATGCGCAAGGCCATCGAGATTCCGGAGGCGGCCGGCCAGGCGTTCAACATATCGAATTCCCGGCCCATCGCGCAGATCGAGGCGCTGGAAGCCATGGCCCGCGCCGCCGGCCGGCCATTGCAACTGGTGCGCATTCCGCGCGACCGCATTCTGCGCGCCGGTGGAAGCCCGTTCGGCCCCAGGCTGTACTTCGCGTACTATTTCGATCTGCCCCCCATCACCATGGTGGTGAACAAAGCGCAGCGTATCCTCAAGTTCAGGCCGGTCGATTTCGACGAGGGGATGAAGGGGACCTACCGCTGGTGGCGGCGGCATAACCTTTTCCCGAAGGCCGACTTCGCGTTCGAGGATTCGCTCATCGCTCTGGCCGCCACTCTGCCGCCGCCCGCGGAGGACGATTAGAGTCGTTCCCTGCTCTACAATCAATCATGCGGTTGCTGGTGTTCTCCGACATCCACGGCGACCGGCGAGCCCTCGAGAAGCTGGTGGCCACCGAGGCGGACCACTACTTCTCCGCCGGCGATCTGGCCACGTGGGGACGCGGACTGGACGAGGCCGGCCCCATTCTGCAGCGGCGCGCCGGGCGCATGCACGTGCTGCCCGGCAACCACGAATCCCTCGCCGACACCGAGCGCCTGTGCGCGCGATACGGGCTGGATTCCTTCCACGAGCGCGCCGTGCAACTGGATGGCTACTGGATCGCGGGACTGGGCTACTCCAACCCCACTCCCTTCCACACGCCGGGAGAATACAGCGAAGAGGAACTGGCCGAGCGTCTGGCGAGGTTCGCCGCCCTCGACCCTCTGGTGCTGATTTGCCATGCGCCGCCCAGGGGCACCGCGCTCGATGAGATCCGCCACGGGCTGCATGCGGGCAGCTCGGCGGTGCGCGAGTTCATCGAGGAGCATCAGCCGCGCTGGTTTTTCTGCGGTCACATCCACGAGGCCGCCGGGCGCGCCATCGAGATGGGCGTCACGCGGGCGGTGAACGTGGGCCGCAGGGGGTACCTGCTGGAGCTGTGACGTTGCCAGGGACACGCGGCGACCAGCCGCGTTATGCGGCGCCGGGCGCTCAGGTCGAGCGTATGCTAGAAAGAAGTGGGGAATCCATCATTGGCGGTCAGTGCCATCATTCCGGTTTTCAATCGGTTCGAGTACCTGGAGCAGACTCTCCACTCCGTCTTCCAGCAGACCCGGCGCCCGGATGAAGTGATCGTCATCGATGATTGCTCCAGCGAGTCGTTGCGTGAGCAACTGGCGCGGTTTCCGCAGGCGGGCGAACTGAGGATTCTGCGGACCGACAGGAATCGCCGTGTCTCTGGCGCGAGGAACTGGGGCTGGAGGCATGCCACCGGCGACCTCATCGCGTTCCTGGACAGCGACGATCTTTGGGAGCCGAATAAGATTCAAACGCAGTTGGACTTCCTCGCGGCCAACCCTGGGATCGATGGCGTATACGGATCGATGATCGCCTTCTGGCCGGACGGCCGCACCCAATCCTGGGCGCACGACCGCCCCCCGACGGTCGAGACGAAGTACGCGTTGATCGACTGTAACATCACCGTACAGACCCTGATGATCCGCCGCGCGGCGCTGGAACTGCTGAACGGCTTCGACGAACGCTTCGGCATTCTCGACGACCAGGAGCTGGCCATTCGCATGGGAGAATCCGGCCTGAAGATCGTCTTCCTGCCGCAACCCCCCGTCACTCGCCTCCGCCGTCACCCAACCAACTACAGCAGTCACGCGTGGCGCTATTTTCTCGAGGAATGTCGGATCATTTCGGATAACCGTAAGCTGTGCCGGCGCATTTACGGCGCCGGATCCGAGCGGATTCACCTCGGCCGCGCGCTCACCAGATTCGGAACTCAAACGCGCCTGATGGGCCTTCCCACCCGCGTCCTTGCGCGCCTGCTGTACGCCACCGCCAGGTCCAGTAAGATGCCCAGGGAAATCGGAACCGTGCCCCCCGCCGAGACTGCCGCCGATTATCTCATGACGAAGACGGCTGCCCGCGGGCATTAGAGGCCGGCGTCCGAAGTGGGGCAGGCCCCCGGCCTGGATAGCGTCGGAATAAACCGGCGTGAAGTAGTGAATGAAAGAGTCATACAGCAAAGTAGCGAACCATCCTGGCCTCGACCCGTGTGAGGGCGGCAGTAACGCCGCACTCGAAGCGTTGGGAGGAGGCACATGCAGGCTGGGTATCCCGAAGTGGTGAGCTCCGAAATCGCCAAAACCAGTAGCGCCGACGGTGTCAGGCTAACCGGAAGGCAACACTACGGCGCGCGACAAGACCGCGAGCGCGACGTGGGGACTGCGGAGTCGAAGACCCCTGGCCAGAGGCGAAGAGGAATGGCGACCTTGTCCGGGGATAAGAGTTGATTCACGCGCCTTCGAAGTCCCCCTTTCGGACTGATGGTTGTCTGGGGCGGGATGGCGGGAGCGCGGTCAAGGCCGAGCGGAGCGAGTTCATCGCTGAGCCTTGAGCGCGCTCCCGTACTGGCATCCAGATGAAATCGTCGATCATCCTCTTCGGAGCGGGAATCATCGCGCTTGCGTTGCTGGCCGCCATCGGCGCAGGCGATGATTCGTGGAACAACCTTGGTCACATCAACGAGGAACGCGTCTACAGCTTCGCCCTCCGTAGCGGAGAGTGGCCTCCGAGCCAGGATCAAGGATGTGCACGGCGAAACCATTGATGTCGTGCCCAGCGGCGAACCCGGGGTACCGCGGCTGCCCATGCGGATTCTCCATCGTGGCGAAATCGTGGTGGTAAATGACGGAGGGGCGTCGTGGGGCATAGTCTTCAACAATCAAAGCTCATGGCAGGGTGCTTGTAGCATTCCCGGGTTCTCCAGAGTGCATCTCCGAATTATCCTCAAATCGGGAGCATCTGCAACCGCCCGGCCGGCCGGCTGCACGGATTCCGCGATAAGACTTCGCGGAACGAGGCACATTGAGACTTTCGCGAAGACGGACGTCCAGGAGGTTGATCTCGTTCGCGTGAAACCCGGGCCACCAGAGGCCCCTCGTCTTATCCAGGAAGTTGACGGGTCGCCGCTCATTGCTATCTTCGTCCCTTCGGAGTGGCCCTTGCTCGAGCACATCTCCGTGCGCCTGTATGACTCCTCCATCCCGGAAGACAACTCCCCAACCGCGTGCGCCGTGCCCCCGAAGCCACGCCGAACCCCCGGCCAACAATGACCAGGACCAAATCGGTTGTTTGAACGCCGCGCCCGCGCGGACGGATGCTGAGGGCATCTGGCGTCCCGATGAAATCGTCGATCATCCTCTTCGGAGCGGGAATCATCGCGCTTGCGATGCCGGCCACCATCGGCGGAGGCGATGATTCGTGGAACAATCTCAGTCGCGTAAATCGGGAGAGCATTTACACGTTCGCGATTCGCGGCGGGGAGTGCCTTCGGGCAGGGATCAAGGCTGTGCACGCCAACTCAGTTGACGTAGTGCCCTACACCCAACCCGGCGGGCCGCAGGCATCCCCTCGAACTCTCGGTCGCGATGAAATACTGCGGGTGGGCGACGGATCGGGACCTGTCTTTAGTAGGCAAAGTTCGTGGGAGGAGGTTTGTCGCGTGCGCGTGTGGCCAGGAGAACATCTCCACATCATCCTCAAATCGGGATCCACTGTAACAGGACGACCGGTCGGCTGTGCGGATTCGACGATAACGGTTCGCGGAACCGTGCGAATCGCGACCCTCGCAAAGACAGACGTTCGTGAGGTCGATTATGTCCGCTTCAAGCCCGTGCCTCCGACGGTCGAGTACATCGACCAGGAAGCTGGTTGGGCGGCATTGCTGTTTCCTCAAGTCTGGCCGTACTTGTTCGAGGCCGGCGTGCACATTTCCGTACGCTTGTACGATTCCTCCATGCCTGAAGACAACTCACAACCCGCCTGTCCTGTGCCCCCAAAGCCGCGCCCGGACGCGGCCTCGCATTAGCCGTGAAGGAGAGCGGCCTGACCCCGACCAAATCGGTCGTTTGAACGCCGCACCCGCCCGGACGTATGCTGGTAGGGGAACCCGATTTCATTCCCACCCGGCTCGCTCGACGCGCGCCACCCTTTGCAGTGCGGTCATCATTACAACCACAAGAGAGAGAAACATGAGCGCTCCCGCTGTCGGCATCTCCGATCGCCGGGCCGCGCGCTTCTACGATTCCACCGTCGGCCAGAAGATGGTCATGGCGGTCAGTGGATTTGTCCTTTTCGGATACGTGGTCGCGCACCTGCTCGGCAATCTTCAGATCTTCCTCGGACCTGACCAGATCAATCGCTACGCGGAATTGTTGCACGCTTCGCCGCCGCTGCTGTGGACGGCCCGCATCTTTCTGCTGATCATGCTGTTTCTGCATGTCTGGTCCGCGGTCCTGCTGGGGTTGCGCAAATGGTACGCGCGGCCGGTGGCCTACGTGAAGAAACGCGCCGTGGGCTCGGACTACGCGTCGCGGACCATGTACTGGAGCGGGCCCATCATCGCCGTTTTCGTGGTGTACCACATCATGCAGTTCACCCTCGGCGTGGGCGGCACGCCGTATGTGGAGCTGCACCCCTACGAGAACGTGGTGCAGGGGTTCCGCAACCCGTGGGTGGCCGGCTTCTACATTGTGGCCATGATTCTGCTGTGCACGCACCTGTACCACGGCCTCTGGAGCATGTTCCAGACTTTGGGAGTCAGTCACCCGCGCTACACGCCGTGGTTGCGAAGGGGGGCGGCGGTGGTGGCGATTCTGATCGGCATCGGCGAGATTTCGATCCCGGTCGCGGTGCTGACGGGTCTGGTGGGAGGGGGCGTGTTATGAAGCTCGATGCCAGGTGTCCCGCGGGGCCCATTGAGAGCCGCTGGGACCGCGCGCGCTTCGAGATGAAGCTGGTGAACCCGGCCAACAAACGGAAGTACACGGTGATTGTGGTGGGGTCGGGTCTGGCGGGCGGGTCGGGCGCGGCGTCGCTCGGCGAGCTGGGCTACAACGTCAAGTGCTTCTGCTTTCAGGATTCGCCGCGGCGCGCGCACTCGATCGCGGCGCAGGGCGGCATCAACGCCGCCAAGAATTATCAGAACGACGGCGACAGCATCTACCGGCTGTTCTACGACACGGTGAAGGGCGGCGATTTTCGCGCCCGCGAATCGAACGTCTACCGGCTGGCGCAGAATTCGGTGAGCATTATCGACCAGTGCGTGGCTCAGGGTGTGCCGTTCGCGCGCGAATACGGCGGGCTGCTGTCGAACCGCTCCTTTGGCGGCGCGCAGGTGTCGCGCACATTCTACGCGCGCGGGCAGACCGGACAGCAGTTGCTGCTGGGCTGCTATCAGCAGTTGGAAGCGCAGGTGAGCGCCGGGACGGTGACCATGTACCCGCGGCACGAGATGCTGGATCTGGTGGTGATCGGCGGGAAGGCGCGGGGCATCATCGCGCGTAATCTGGTCACCGGGGAGCTGGAACGTCATCTGGCCGACGCCGTGGTGCTGGGCACCGGCGGCTACGGCAACGTGTTCTACCTTTCCACCAACGCCAAGGGTTCCAACGCCACGGCCATCTGGCGGGCGTACAAGCGCGGCGCGGCGTTCGCCAATCCGTGCTTCACGCAGATTCACCCCACCTGCATTCCGGTCTCCGGCGATTACCAGAGCAAGCTGACGCTGATGAGCGAATCGCTGCGCAACGACGGGCGCATCTGGGTGCCGCTGCAGAAGGACGACAAGCGTCCGCCGAATCAGATCCCGGAAGACGAGCGCGACTACTATCTGGAGCGCAAGTACCCCAGCTTCGGCAATCTGGTGCCGCGCGACGTGGCCTCGCGCAACGCCAAATATGTTTGCGACGAGGGCCGCGGCGTGGGCGAGAGCGGGCTGGGCGTCTATCTGGATTTCTCCGAGGCCATTCAGCGGCTCGGCGCCGACGTGGTGAAGGACCGCTACGGCAACCTTTTCGACATGTACCAGCACCTGACCGCGGAGAATCCGTATGAAGTCCCCATGCGCATCTTCCCGGCCATGCACTACACCATGGGCGGGCTCTGGGTGGATTACTTCCTGATGAGCACCATCCCGGGCCTGTTCGTCATCGGCGAGGCCAACTTCTCCGACCACGGCGCCAACCGCCTGGGCGCGAGCGCGCTCATGCAGGGCCTCTCCGATGGGTACTTCATTCTGCCGTACACGGTGGGCGACTATCTGGTCAGCGCGAAGCCGGAGGGAGCTTCCACCGAGGACGCCGCCTTCGCCGAAGCCGAGCAGCACACCGTCGGCATAATACAGCGGCTGATGAGCGCTCGCGGACGGCGCACCGTGGATTCCTTTCACAAGCAGCTCGGGAAGATTCTGTGGGAAGACTGCGGCATGGCCCGCAACGCGAGGGGCCTGGAGAGAGCCATCGGGGAGATTCGCGAGCTGAGGGAGGAATACTGGAACGACGTGAAGGTGCTGGGCGGCGCGAACGAGCTTAACCAGGCGCTGGAGAAGGCGGGCCGCGTGGCCGACTTCTTCGAGCTGGCCGAGCTACTGTCGATTGACGCGCTGGAGCGGAGGGAATCGTGCGGCGGCCACTTCCGCGACGAGTATCAGACGCCGGACGGCGAGGCCCAGCGCAACGACGCCGAGTATTCGTACGCGGCCGCCTGGGAATATCAGGGTCCGCACACCCCGGCTGCGCTGCACAAGGAGCCGCTGGAATTCGAGTACGTGCATCCCTCCCAGAGGAGCTACAAATGAGACTCACTCTTCACATCTGGCGGCAGAAGAGCCCGAAAGACAAGGGCCGCATGGCGCGGTACGAGTTGGACGGGCTGAACCCGAACATGTCCGCGCTGGAGATGCTGGACGTGCTCAACGAGCAGTTGACGGAGAAGGGCGAGGAGCCGGTGGAATTCGAGAGCGACTGCCGCGAGGGCATCTGCGGCACCTGCGGCTTCATGGTGAGCGGCGTGGCCCACGGACCGATGCGCGGGACCACGGTGTGCCAGCTCATGCTGCGGAATTTCCGGGACGGCGAAGAGCTGTGGCTGGAGCCGTGGCGCGCCAAAGCGTTCCCGGTGATCAGGGACCTGATTGTGGACCGCAGCGCGTTCGACCGCATTATCGCGGCGGGCGGCTACATCACCGCCCCCACGGGCAGCCCGCAGGACGCCAACGCCCTGCCCATCGCGAAAGAAGCCGCCGACCGGGCCATGGACGCGGCGGCCTGCATCGGCTGCGGCGCGTGCGTGGCGGCGTGTCCGAACGCGTCGGCCATGCTGTTCACCGGGGCCAAGATCACGCATCTGGGTCTGCTGCCGCAGGGGCAGCCGGAGCGCGAGCGGCGCGCCCTGAGCATGGTGGCGCAGCACAACGCCGAGGGCTTCGGCGGCTGCACCAATATCGGCGAGTGCGAGGCGGTGTGCCCGAAGGAGATCAAGATTGAATCCATCGCACACCTGAACCACGATTTTCTGGTGGCCAGCGTGCGGAATCGCGCGAATGTGAAGCCGGTTTCGAGCACGTCGAAGTACAAGCGCGATCCGCTGCACGTGCAGGGGTAGGGGCCTACAACTTCACGTCGAACGACAGGTCCGCGATCATCTTGTTCAGGGTGTCCTGTGCGGCCTCCTGCTGTTGGCCGAGGTGCTCGATCTCCTTCTTCAGCGCGTCCAGGCCGTTCTCCTCTTCATCAAGTTGGCGGGTGTAGCGTTGCAGCAGCGCCTTTTCCTCCGGGCTGCCCTTCAGCGCCTTCATGTTTTCTCGAAGCCGTTGCTGGTCGTCGAAGATCTTTTGTGTTTCGTCCTCGCGAGCGCTCTTCTGTGTGTCCAGATTGTCCACCACTTCCTTCTGCTGCAGGATTCGGCGCAGTGCCGCTTCCACGGTCGCGTCCACGGAGCGCTGGCGGACGAACACCGTCACCTGATCGCTGGTGAGATTCGTTAGCTGGTACGTTGTTTGGGTCGGCCGCATCTCGTCCACCACAATACTTGCCGTCTGCTTCGGCTCCACCTGCAGGCGGAATCGCATCCACGCCGAGGTTGTCTCCACCGGTCGCGTCTCGCCGCGGAGTTCGTAACCGGGGCGCACTGGATGTTCGACGATCACGGTTCGGGTAGACGTGTCCTCATTTCGAAAGGTGTACGTCTTCGTCTCGCGAATCCCGCTCTCCTGGATCATGACGCCGTGGTCGATGCGGACTCGTGACACGGCCTGGTCCTCGGTGGCTCCGCGCGAACTCGCATTCAGGCCGAGATCCGTGGCGTAGGATACCAGGCGTTTTTCGCCGGGGCGGATCGGATCGAAGATGCCTTCACCGGCGAAGGCCTCGTCTTCGAAAACGCTGAAGCTTCCGCCGTCGAGGGTCAGGCCGGTTGAATTGTTGAGCCACAGGGCACGCTGTGGACGCGGCAACCCGGCCGACTCGTTGTAGATGGAGACCTTCTCAACCCCAATCGGCGAGTTTACGATGGGCACAAGCGCCGACCGGTTCTTTTTGATGGTGATCGGCTCTTTCAGTTTGTACTCGAACAGATCACCGAGTTCCTGAGCGAGGGCGGCAGACTCGGCCTGCGCGCGCACCGTTTCGATGCGGTAGGAACCGCCTCCGAAGCCGCCGCCCGCTCCGGCGCCATGCCGGGCCGACCCACCAAGCCCGGCACCGCTGCCGAGCGCCCTCCCACTGCCTGCCGCGCGCGAGGTTGAGACCTGGGCCGTGTCGGCCTGCACCCCCGGCGCGCTGGCCGTCACTGCTACCGTCTCCGCAGAACCGCCAACCTGAAGCGTCGCATCCTGACGCGCCGGTTTCGCCAATGAGGCGACAACTCCCATGATGATGGCGCGGTTGAAGCCGGGAGCATTGATCTCCAGCCGGACCGGACCCTCCGGCAGCGTCTGAAACTCATAGAGGCCGGATGTATTGGTGGTGGTCTCACCGGCCAGGTTCCCCGCCACGTCGAATGCCTTCACACTGGCGCTGGGAACCACCGCGCCGGAGGCGTCCGTCACCACTCCGCTCAGCGACGTTCGGCCAGGTATCAGGGTGGCCTCGAACGTCTGCGGAGACATGGCGACGCTCTCGGGAAGCGGCACAACCGGCCGGCGCGCGTAATAGGGCTGCGAGAGGTTCTGGATGAAGGACTGCGGCGCGCCCGCGACCAGCGACAACTGAACGTTTTCCCAATCCTGCCCGACGGTGTTGTCGACGATGGCCCAGCCCTGCAAGAGCGGCGCAGAACCCGCCTTCGATCCAAGGATGATGCGGTACGTGGCCTTCCAGACGGGCACTTCGCTGATGTAGCTGATGAAGAGAGAACGGTCGCCCGTGCCCTCGGTGGAGATGACCAGCCGCCGCACGTCAGGCTCGCGAGCCGCCGAGAGAAGATCGAGAAAACGATCGACTTTGCCGGGTAGGCCGCGATCGAGAAGGCGGACCGAGTAGCCGGGCGCCAACTCGGTGGTTCGCACATCGCCGCCGTCGGTGATGAGCGAGACATAGTCCACTTCAAGCGTTGTTCCACCACCGCTGCGTGTCTTTCGTTCGATGCTGAGCAAGCGGCCGGTGATGACGGCGGCGCCGCTCCTGACTTCCAGCCGGGCTCCGCGGAGGGCCCGGAGGAAATCGGTGAGCGAGGCCGTATCGCTCAGGGAAAGCCGCACGTCGCCGAGTTGCTTTTCGACCGGTGCCGACGAATCATAGGAGACGCCCCCGATGCGGCCCCCGTTGAGGTCGAGTACGGTGAGAGACTTCAGGACGTCGTTGAGCTGCCCCGAGGTGAAAGGAATAGTGACGTTTTCGCTGTCCCGGATATGGCCCAGGTGTTCGAAATAACCCACGCCATTTTTATACAGAACGATCCGGGTGACAGGAAGCAGGGTGGCCGGTTCGGACGAATCCTGCCCACAGAT
>JBEKPY010000035.1:0-56130 GCA_049520275.1 Bryobacteraceae bacterium | reverse complement strand
GCCCGTGTGCAAGAGCCGATTGGTGGCCGGGTCCACGTTGAGGTTCATCGTCGGCGCGGGTCCCTGAGGGGTGGCGTTCTTCTGGTACAGGTTCCCGAACCCATCGTACACAAACGCCTGCCGCCACTGCGGCACGTTGGGGTTGCTCACCCAAGCGGCTCGCCGCAGAGGTTTGGGAATGTCTTTTGAGGGGATAGAAAACCGTATCAATGATTTCAGTCACTTGCAGGTTCCTGTTTCGGAGGCATTTTGACGAAAGTGCGCGTGTGCAACCCGATCCCTGCCATGTATGGCCCCGCAAAAGCGGGCACCTCGCTTATCGGATGATGGCGTGCTTCGCACGGGGAGTCTCCCAGACAAGCGAAGGCCCGCTGGCGCTTGGGCCGAGCGGGCCTTTAAATGCAAAAGGGCGCCACTGCGAAGGGCGCCCCGGTCGTGCCTCGATTTGAATTTCGCTGTACTACTTACCTCGCCGACCCCACAGAAGGGCCCGCCAGGCTGAAAAATGGACAATACGAGGACAAAAACCCGGCGGAGCAAAAGGTCTGGAGGGGACTTCGAAGGGGAAGGAGACTGCTAAACGATAGAAATGTGGTACGCCCGAGTGGATTCGAACCACCGACCTTTTGCTCCGGAGGCAAACGCTCTATCCAGCTGAGCTACGGGCGCACATCGCCGGTCTGCACACCATCTTAGCAGTTGCCGGGCCTGCCGGCATGCGCTCAGCCCTGCGTGGACGGCCTGGTTGAAGCGTGATGCGGCGCCGCCTTGTGCGACGCGGCCGGCCCCGGTTCCTTGATCAGCGTTTCGATCATCTGCCGCCAATATGGCTCCTTGAGCATGGTCTCGTCGCCCAACGCGGGCGTCTCGGAGCGAACCACGCCCTTGCGATCGATCCAAACGAGCTGCGGGACCACGGCGCGTTCCACGGCGGAAAACCCGAGGTACGTCAGCACCTCTTCGCGCGGCGCGAAGCCCACCGGGTAATTCACTTTGAAGTCCCGGATAAAGTCCGGCACCAGCAGACTGGCCATGTCGTTCCAGGCCACACCCAGTGGCTGAAACCCCTTCGCTCCGTATTCGGTGTAGAGCTGGCTCAGCACCTGCGACGCGTGCTGGCAGTGCGGGCATGTCGTGTGCAGGAACTCGACGCACACAACCTTGCCGCGGAACGAACTCAGCAGCTTCTGGGAGTTGTCATTGTAGCGGATGGCAAATTCGGGCGAAGGCTTGCCGACCTCCGCGGCGGAAGCCGGAAGCCACATCGAAACAACGGTCAGGGCAGCCACAACCAGAGCGCGAACCATGCAGAGGGTCTCCTGTTCTTCATTGTATCGGAGCGTTGTCTTTTCCGCGGGAGCCGGCGCAACCGCTGTCACGCGCGGACCCGGTTTCGTGCGAGAATAGCAGTTTCAATGGTAAACGAAAACACCCGATATCAGGCAGACTACCTCGGAAGCGGCACTTTCATAATCCGCAAGCCGAAGCGCAACAAGACCAAACTCCGCCAGTCCCGGGTGAAGAGCCCGCAGCGCGGCGCCCGCAAGTAGGCGCAAAGGGCGCGGCAGCGGGCCTGCATGCCCAGGGGGGACTCTGAATCGCCCGCCGCCGCGGTCGAAGGGGGCTCCCAGGCGCCCGCCCCGAGGCTCCGTCCTGCGCGGATTCCTCAAACGAGTACCGCGCCACTGGTGCACCCTGACCCGTACGTTCCAGGACCTGGGTACGCCTGCGTCGGGCCGGCGTTAGCCATACAATGTTAGGGCGAGGTGTGTGCAGAGACGCGTGCTGCTACGTCGGATCACATTTGTCGTCCTGCTGGCGGCTTCCGCGGCGGTGCTGCTCCTGTCCCTTTACCTCCTGTGGAACGCCCGTCCCTGGGACTACCTGCCGTTCATTGACCGGCCTTCCACGAATCTCGATGCCCGCTCCCAGCTCCTGAGCGACAAGATCGACATCTACAACCATGAAATCGAGGATCTCGGGAAGATGGTCGCCCTTCTGCTGGTTCTCTCGGGCCTGTACGTCATTGCCTTTGCCCTGTTCAGCCATTTCGCCGCGGAGCGGTACCAGAGCCTGTGCGGGAAGGCCGTGGACATGGTTCACGAGGACTTTGCGATGCTCGTTGGAGATCTGCGCGATGTCTACGAGCAGGCCCAGCGAGCCGTGGAACGCGCCGCGATCGACTGTGGACGGGTGGAAGAGTTGCTCCGCCAGAACCCTGCCGCGAAGCCCGCGGACGCTGTGCCGCCGCTGGACGTTCCGGCCGCCGCCGAACGGCTGACAGCGCAGGTGGAGCGGGCGCGGGCTTCGGGCCGGTCGGCCTCATTTGAGATATCCGACTGCGAGCACGCTCTGGCGGCCCTCGCTCTGCTTGCCGGGCCCGAGCAGGCGGCGCTGCTGGCTCCTGTGTATCGCGACCTGGCGCGCCATCACGAGCGCCGCGAGCCCGGGCGAGCCCGCTTCTACCGCGAGCGCGCGAATGCGCTGGCGCCCGGAATCGCTCCCGAGCCCCGCCTTGCGCCACCGCCCGCGCCACCGCCTCGCGCGGAGAGGCCGCGGGAAGGTACGGCGGGCGATTCCGCCGATCCACTGGATTCCGCCCGGGCGAAATACAACCTGGCGGTGCTCAACCGCTCCGCGGGCCGGCTGGACGATGACGAGGATCTGCTTCGGGGCGCGCTGGCGCTGGCACGGAACGACTCCGTTCTTGCGGCTGAGATTCAGTACGAGTTGGCCTGCATCCAGGCGCTGCGCGGCCCCGGGCGTTTTGCGCAGGCCATGGAGCACCTCAGGGAGGCCTTCCGCAGCAAGACGCCATCCGTCGAACAGCGCATCTCACAGGACATCGACGAAGGCGGGCCGCTCCATGCGCTGGCTTCGCAACCCCCGTTCGACAAGGCGGTCAACGATCTTCTGCTCGACGTAAGCGTGAGCTGAAGCGGACGCACGTGTGACCGAACGGGTGCGCCTGGAGCCGCGTGTTGGACATGGCCGGGGCGGCCACCGAACTGGATCAAAACGGCCGGCGGGGCTGAGAGCCTGCCCACGAGACAGGACGACGGGGCCGCTTTCACGGGGCGAGCGTTTTCGAAGGTGTTTAGGCTAGAAAATGAAGCTCACGCCGCCGCGCAGTGCGCGAGGATTCTGCGTCAGCACCACGCGCTGGCTGCCCGCGGCGGTGAGAGAAACGTAACCCTGAGCCATCAGGTTCTGGACGTCCGCGGTCGCCTCCATGCGTCCGGGCAGGCCGCCGAACGCGGGCAGCGGCTGGCGGAAGTGGATGTTCAAGCCGGGTTCACTGGAGTAGTTTTCGGTGACGGAGAAGTGTACCGGCATCATGTCCCCCGGCTGCATCCACTCATAGCTGGCCGAGATCCGGGTTCCGGTGACGGGAGCCACGGCCGAAGCGCGCGCGGAGGCCCAATAGTCCTGACCGGTGCGCATGCCGGAGAGTAATTCCGACGGCGTAGTCACCGCATCGCTGGCGGCCGCTTCCAGAACTCCGCTACGCCCCACCGCGGCGGTCAGGTCCACATGGTCACCGAGGTGTTGCGTCGCCGAACCCGAGAAGCCCAGCCGGGAGTATCTGCCCAGGTTTACCACGTCGCCACTTGCGGAGATGTCCGGCAGAACATCACCCGGAGCGAAGATCCGCGCGGAACCGGACATCGTCGCCGCGGCGTTGAAAACCCTCTCGGAATAGCCGGACAGACCGAACACGCGGCTGCCCGACCGTTTCTGATAGCCGATCTCGAAATTGCGCGTCTGCTGCACGTGGGTGCGGCCATCCCGCATCGAGAGCTGCGGGAGCGAGGCAAGTACCGCCAGATCGCGGTTCATCTCCAGATCGGGGTCGCCGCTGTGGGCGACGAGTTCGATCGGAGGGGCGCCAAAACTGTAGCCAATCTGCAGGGCGCCGGCCCATCCCAGCTCGCAGGTGAGCCGAGCGAACGGGCTGAAGTAGTTCAGGTGCTGGACGAAGCTGATCGAGTCGAACGAAGAACCGTAGTCCAGCCGAATCCGGTCGGTGATGTTCGCATGATCGAGGATCGCAACGGACGTGGTTCGCAGGGCTGGAAGACCGTCCTGTGACCCGCCGGCCACGGCCACGCCATCCTGGGCCGGAAGAGAGATCTGCCGCGCCGTCACGGTGATTTCGGGCCCGCCGCCGTCGCGGGTCCAGCTTGTGCGGAATCCCGCCGTGGGCAACCCCGACCGTGCCAGGTAGCCGACGTTGCCGCTCAGCAACAACTGGTTCCGTCCGTAAAGGGACGTGGCCAGCGCAAAAGCCGTCCCCAGATCCGCCTGCGCCGTCGCCGTCCCCATCGCTCCGTTGTCGCCCGCGGAAAGCTGCACCAGACCGCGCGTGTCGCTGAAAGGACTGCGCCTGGGGGGGCGCCGGGAACTCACCGTCTGGATGGCCGGAAGCAGACGCATCACCGCCCGCGTGTCCGTGGAGGACTTCAGCGTCCATTTCCAGTCGTCGCTCATCAACGCGCCCTCTCCGGGCGCCGCGTACACCAGCTCGACGGAACTGAGCACGCTGGCCATGTTGATGTAGAGCAGGCTCTGCACGCCGGGCTGCACGGAAATGCCATGTTTGAGCGCGGGCACGAAGCTGGCCAAAGAGACGCGAATGGAATAGAAATCGCCGGGCGGGAGGGAATCGAATCCGAAGATGCCGCGTTCGTTGGTCAGCGCCTGCTGGATCACCCGCTCGTAGCGGTTCATCAGGAACACGGTGGCGCCCATTTGCGGAACGCCGCTGTTATCGCGGACGAAACCGGCGATGCTGCCCGCCAGCGGCACGGACAACGCCGAGCCACACCACGCCGGCAGGCCCAGACAGACGGTCGCGAGAGCTGTCGCAGCGAGTTTTCGCTTCAGCGTCGTCATCCAACCAACAAATGTTTCGTCGTGGCCGCAGCCCCGCGGGACCGCTGCGCCGCCGTTCTATTTTACAGTAAACGTCGCCGCCGGAGTCAGCACCTGGTTGCGGGTCTTGTCCGTAACCTTCAGCCGGATCGTGTACTGTCCGGGTACGAGCTTGTCCAGCGACAGGATCTTCTCCACTGTCACCTGCTGGGCGGACGCTCCAGGAAGCGCCGCAACCTCCTCAGTATAATCGAAAACCTTCTCGTTGGTGCCGTCTTTCGTCACCGAGTACTCGATGCTGCCGTCCGGCTTTTTGGTCTTCTCGTCGGCCCCGAAGTTATAGAACTGTTCGTAGATGCCCAGCCGCTCGTTGCGATTGAACGTCTCGGTCACCCTCGGCCGCACCTTGGAGTCGCCGATGACGAACTGTCCGGCGCCGATGCTTCGCGTAGGCACCTTTTCGATCAGGTCCGCCAGAATGAGGCTGCTCGAAGCGAGTTTTTCCTCGTCGAAGTGGGGCACGTTCAAAGCCATCTCGTAGTTGGTCATGGTGCCGCCCACGATGTCCTTGGCGACAATATTCAGGCGGTACATGCCGGGGGCCAGCGGAACGATCTTCTGATAAACGGCCGAGCCTTCCATGGTCTTGTTCAGCAGTTCCGCCGCCGTCTCCACCGTCACCGGATCCTCGAAGGTGGTAATCACGCGGCGCGACATCGACGTGATCCGCCCGAAGATATTCACCGTGGCGCGCGCGTAGTTGTCCTTGGTCTTGTACTGCAGGTCCCGCTTCTCGAAGTAGATGGTGATGGGGGTCAGCACCGTGGAATCGGTGACCCGGATGTAATCCGCCCGCACCCGCATGGGCAGCGTGTTGTAGCGGATGTTGGTGCTGATCACCTCTTCCAGATCCTTGAACTTCACCTGCGGCGGCTTGCTCAGCTTGAAAAAGGTCTCGAGGCGCGTGAACTCCTGCATGCTCTCCGGCAGCATGTCCTGCGAAACCCCCATGTGCGTCCCATCCGAGCGCTGGAACATATCGTTCGTCTTGCTGGAGATGCCCATCTGTTCGTTCAGGGTCAGACCGGCGTTCGGAACGTAGACCAGGGCGTCTTTCTCCGAAGGGTCCATGGTCATGTGAAACTCGCCGGACATAGTGGGATCGACAAACTCGATGTTGATGTTGCTCCCGATGCCCTCGATGTAGCGGTAGCGCCAGTCCTCGAACGGATACGTCGAGGTTTCGCCGCCGCCTTCCTCCATGGGCCGCTCATAGGTGCCGCCGGAGGGATGCGACTCGATCTCGTCCGGAGGACCGTACATGATGTAAATGCGTCCGCGGTCCGTCTTCCATCCCGGGATGCCCGACGCATAGTGGTCGTTGGCGTAGGCGATGCGCCGGTAGTGCTCTTCCTTGAACTCGTTCTCCTCGGTGTCCGGCGTGGGGTCGCGCCGCAGCCAGAACTGCTCGACGAAACTCTCCCGCTCTTCGTCCGTCTGCAGGTCCTTAAAGGCTTTCCGCTCTTCGTCGGTGATGATGTAGACGACGTCCTCGTTCAGCCACTTCTTCCAGGGAGTCTCCAGCTCCTTGCGCAGCTTCTTTTCCTTGTTCTTCCTCTCCTTTTCCGACATGGGCTTGGCGACGGTTTCCCGCGTGTCGGACGCGCCGGTCTGGTTCTGGCCCGCGGCCAGCAGAAGGAAGGAGCCGAGCACCAGGGTTGCCGCGGCGCCGAAAAGAGAAAGTGCCTTGAAACTCATAAGTTACACTACCCAGGGTCTATGGAGGGACTGTTCCAATTCTAAGTCCCGCACCGGTGGCCGTCAAGGAGACGTGAACCCAGCCGGCGCGGTTTCTGTAAGGGAGACTACATTCGAAAGTACCATCGGCGCGACGTGGGACGAGAGGATTCGGCTGCCCACGCCACTTCTGTGCCGAGAGCGTTGTGTTGCCGGTTCGCTCATCCACTGTTGCGGATGCCTCCCGGCTTCTGTTCTGCAAGACCGGGGCCGTCACTTAATCCTTTATTCGACGGCCCCGGCGCGATTTCCCCCCCTTGAATCCCCGGCATTCGCGGCAACACCTGTGCCAGCGGGTCACCACCGGAGTCAACGAAGCTCCAGCCGAAGCGCGAAAAGCCAATGTCGCGGTCCCTCCTCCCACGGGATGCTATCCTGGAATCCTGAGAACCGATGCTGGAGACCAAACCGTCCGTAGAACCACTGCACGACGCCAATCCCCAGGAGACCGGCGAATGGCTGGAGGCTCTGGAACAAATCGTTGAAGAGGAAGGACCCGAGCGCGCTTCCTTCCTGCTCAAACGGCTGCTCGAACGCGGCGCCAACTGGGGCGTCACCGCGCCGCTGAGCGTCAACACGCCGTACCTCAACACCATCCCCGCCGATGCCGAGGAACCCTACCCGGGCGATCGCGAAATCGAGCGGCGCATCAAGAGCATTATTCGCTGGAACGCCATGGCCATGGTGGTCCGCGCCAACAAATACGACCCTGGGATAGGCGGCCACATTTCCACCTACGCGTCGCTGGCCACGCTCACCGAGGTGGGCCACAACCATTTCTTCCACGGCAGCTATGGCGATCAGCCCGGGGATCTGGTGTACTTCCAGGGACACGCCTCGCCCGGTCCCTATGCTCGTGCGTTCCTCGAAGGGCGCCTCACCGAAAAGCACCTCGAAAACTTCCGGCACGAGCTGCGGGAGCATCCCGGCCTGTCCTCCTATCCGCACCCCTGGCTGTTGCCCGATTTCTGGCAGTTCCCCACGGTGTCCATGGGGCTGGGGCCCATCAACGCCATCTATCAGGCGCGCTTCATGCGCTACCTCGAAAACCGCGGCCTGATCGAGCCCACGCCCCGGCACGTCTGGGCCTTCGTCGGCGATGGCGAGTCGGACGAGCCGGAAACGCTGGGCGCGCTGACGCTGGCTTCCCGCGAGCAACTCGACAACCTGATTTTCGTGGTCAACTGCAATCTGCAGCGGCTGGATGGCCCCGTGCGCGGCAACGGCAAGATCATTCAGGAGCTGGAGGCGGCGTTCCGCGGGGCCGGCTGGTACGTGATCAAGGTGCTCTGGGGCACGGACTGGGATCCCCTGCTGGCGGCGGACTACTCCGGCATCCTCACCAAGCGCATGCAGGAGGCCGTGGACGGCGAGTATCAGAACTACGCGGCCAAGGGCGGCGCCTATACGCGCACGGAGTTCTTCGGGAAGTATCCCGAGCTCGAGCGCCTGGTGGAAGATCTCAGCGACGAGCAGATCGGCGCGCTGCGGCGCGGCGGTCACGATCCGGTGAAGGTCTTCAACGCCTACCGGCGCGCGGTGGCTCACCAGGGCTCGCCCACGGTGATCCTGGCCAAGACCATCAAGGGCTACGGAATGGGCGAGGCCGGCGAAGGCCGCAACGTCACGCACCAGCAGAAGAAACTCAACGAGAACGAGTTGCGCCACGTGCGCCAGCGCTTCGACATTCCCGTGTCCGAAGAAGACATCCTCACCGTCTCCTTCTACCGCCCGCCCGAGGACAGCCCGGAGATGCGCTACATGCGCGATCGGCGGGAGGCCATGGGCGGCAGCCTGCCCGCGCGGCATCCGCAGCCGATCACGCTCAAGGCTCCGCCGGCCGGGTTCTTCGAAGAGCAATATGGGGGCTCGCAGGGCCGCGAGGTATCCAGCACCATGGCCATCGTGCGCGTGATCACCATGCTGCTCAAGGACGCCGCGCTGGGCAAGTACATTGTGCCCATCATCCCCGACGAGGCGCGCACGTTCGGCATGGAGTCGCTGTTCCGGCAGTTCGGGATTTACGCCAGTAAGGGCCAGCTCTACAAACCGGTGGACAGCGACATCTTCCTCTATTACAAGGAAGCGCGCAACGGGCAGATCCTGGAGGAGGGCATCACGGAAGCGGGCTCCATGGCGTCGTTCACCGCCGCCGGGACCGCCTACGCCAACTACGGCGTGCCCACCATCCCGTTCTTCATTTACTATTCCATGTTCGGGTTCCAGCGCATCGGCGACCTGATCTGGGCCTTCGCCGATTCCCGGGGCAAGGGCTTTCTGGTGGGGGGGACGGGCGGAAGGACGACGCTCTCCGGCGAAGGGCTGCAGCACCAGGACGGGCACAGCCAGTTGGCCGCCAGCACCGTGCCCACCTGCCGCAGTTACGACCCCGCCTACGCTTACGAGATCGCGGTGATCGTGCGCGACGGCATCCGCCGCATGTACGAGAACAACGAGGATCGCTTCTACTACATCACCGTCTACAACGAGAATTACGCCCAGCCGCCCATGCCCGAAGGGGTCGTGGACGGCATTCTGCGGGGAATCTACCGCTTCCAGGGCTCCGCGGGCGGCACGGCGCAGGTGCATCTTTTCGGCAGCGGGCCCATTCTGAACGAGGCGCTGCGGGCGCAGCAGACTCTCGCCGAGACGTATGGCGTGCACGCGGATGTGTGGAGCGTCACCAGCTACAACGAGCTGCGGCGCGACGCGCTCGAAGTGGAGCGCTGGAACCGGCTGCATCCGGCCGAGGCGCCGCGCAGCCCGTACATTGCGGAAACGCTGGCGGGTTATGAAGGACCCATCGTGGCCGCTACCGACTACATGAAAGTGGTGGCGGACCAGATCGCGCCGTGGCTGCCCGGACGGCTCACCTCGCTCGGGACCGACGGCTTTGGCCGCAGCGACAACCGCGAGCACCTGCGCAAGCACTTCGAGATTTCCTCTCAGGCGATTACGGCGGCGGCCCTGGCGGCGCTGGCGAAGGAAGGAAAGTTCGACAAGGTCCGGGCGGCGGAAGCGGTAATCGAGCTGGGCCTGAAGCCCGACAGCCCCGACCCGGTAATTCGGTGACGTACACCTCATTTCCGAATTACTCGTGGGCTCCGGAAGAAATTGGGAAATGAGGTGTACGTCACCGAATTACCGAATGAAGATGCTCTTCCTGACTGAATCCGAAGTCCGGGATCTCCTCCCGATGCCCGAAGCGATTCGCCTGGTGCGGCTCGCCTTCGAAGCCCTCGCCCGAGGGGAAGCGCAGAGCCAGCCGCGCCGCCGGCTGATGCTGAAAACCGGCTCCATCCTGCATCAGGTGCCCGGCGCATACGGCAAGTACTTCGGCCTGAAATTCTACGCCACCAATCCGAAGTTCGGCGCCGATTTCCTGTTCGCCCTCTACGACGCCGAAACGGCCCGGCCGCTGGCGCTCATCGAGGCCAACTGGCTGGGGCAGATTCGCACCGGCGCCGCCAGCGGTTACGCCACCAGTCTGCTGGCCAACCCGGACGCCGACACCCTGGCCGTCATCGGCTGCGGCTTCCAGGCGCGATCCCAGGTGGAGGCGGTGCGCGCGGTGCGTCCCCTTCGCACGGTTCGCGTGTGGAGCCGCCACCAGGAGAAGCGCGAGAAGTTCGCCGCCGAGATTGACGCCTCGGTGGCCGGCAGCGCCGAAGAAGCGGTCCGCGGCGCGCACATCGTGGTCACCGCCACGTGGTCGAAGGACCCGGTTCTGGAGGACGCCTGGATCGGCCCCGGCGTTCACATCAACGCCATCGGATCGAACATGCCCAACCGCCGCGAATTGCCCGAAGCGCTGGTGCGGCGCGCGGACGTCATCGCCGTGGACGCGCTCGACGCCGCGAGGAACGAAGCCGGCGACCTGATCCTCGCCGATTGCTGGACCAATGTGGTGGAGCTTCAGTCGGTCGCCGCCGGCTGGGCTCCGGACCGTGTCAGCATCTTCAAATCGGTGGGACTGGGGATGGAGGATGTGGCCGTGGGCAGCTTTGTGTACGAACAGGCGCTGGTGCGCGGGGCCGGAAAGCCGCTCTACTCCTGAGCGGCCGCCTGCTGGTCCGAATCGCGCCACGCGCTGATTTTGAGCCGCCGGCACACCCAGCACAGCCCGTCCGCGGAGTTGGCCGGGCAGGCCGATGCGCACACCACGCACTTGCTGGACCGGTTCAGCTTGTCCGTATCCAGACTGCTGGTAGCACGGTCCATGATGCGCTTGTCCACGACGTGCTCGGGCGTGATCGGCTTGCGTTTCACCTATCAGCTACCTTACCACGATAGAGTCACGCGGCGCGATCCAGCCGGTACAAAACGTACGCCGAGCCGATTGAGGACCCGCAGCGTGAGCACTTCTGTCCGTCCCGCACGCGCGCCGAACGGCCCGTGGTCACAATCTCCACCTCCACCGTGTGCGTGCAGATGGGACAGTAAACCGCGCCCTTCTCGATTCGTGTGGTTCCCGGCCTGGAAGCAACGGGCGTTTTCATCTCCATGGCTCCTCCACCGGTAATGACGAAAAAGGCGGGTCAACGGATGGAAGAACTTTTGTAAAGGTACGTGTGCCCAGGGGCGTTCCCAACAACTTGCGCCTGCCAAACACCACATTTGATGCCACTTCCACACATCGCCCGGCGGATATCCCGCCCACCCGTGCTACCGTCAATGCGACATGGCCACTGCCGGCCGGATTCTCGCCAACCGAATAAATGCCCGCGCCAGCACTGGGTCTGCAAACCGGAGGCCCAGGCGGCCGGCGATCCTGCATGACAAAACAAACCCAATTCCCCGTCGCCCCGGGGTGCCGCCCTCGGGCTGTCGAAGGCCGCGGCAGACCGGAGGCCCAGGCCGCCGGCAATCCTGCATGACAAAACGAAACCGCCCATGAGCGGGACCGTTCATCCCCGGCCATGAAAATGCCGCGGCGTCGCCTTTGTACCGGCCGATCAGAGGGGCCCACGCAAGTGATTGAAAACAGGTTGTGCGTATCGCATTTCCGGAAGAACCCAATCCCGGCGGCCCCAGCGTGCTGCTGTCGGGCCGCCACTGGCCACGGCAATATGACAAAACGAACCCAATCTCGGGCCACCCCGAAGTGGCGCAGGCGGCCTCAAGCCCCGCCCGCCATGCGTTTCCGCGCCAGCCTGCGGATCTCGCGAATCTGCTCCGCATGCCGGACCGGGTGCCCGATCAGCAACAACAGGCACTCATGACAGGTGATGCGCCCGAAGGCCGGATGCACGGTCGACAAACCCCGCAAATCATCCGCGCACGATTCGACGTAGCGAATGGCGCGCTCGCGGCTGGCCACGAACTGCTCCATCGCCGCGGCGAGCGATGCGAACCGGCCGCGCGGCTGCGTCATTTCCGGGGCAACGAACTTCCGGCTCCGATCCACCGCTTCGTTCCGGAAGCGTTCCTCCCGGCCGCGATCGTGCGTCGCCGGGTCGGCGATCGGCGTCCCGTGGCCGACCGCCCGGAACATCAGCCCCTCGGCGATCGCCACGTGCTCAGTGCATTCCAGCACCGACCATCGCTCCGGTACCGGCTTCCAGACAGCTTCAGCCTCCGTCACGCCGTCCAGCGCGCCCAGGAAGGCCTCCTGGCTCAGGCGAAGAGATTCGAGCAGCAATCGCTTTTCGTTTTCGTCCATGTTTTACCGCGCCAGCGGCGCAACAATCTCCACCCCGCCCACCACGCCGCGCCTGGGCATGGCCACGCCCAGCACTTCCTGGTAGACAGTGTCGGTGAGATTGGTGAACTGGAGGAAGGGCCGCACCCGCCCGCTGGGCCGCGCCAACGAGGCGTCCCAGATGGCATAGGGGTTGCGGCCATAGCGGTCCAGAACACCGATGCGCGTCCGCCCCACCAGCCACGAACGAATGGAGCCCTGCCAGCCCAGAACGGCGTTGTTAATCGGGTAATTGAACACGTATTTCGAAATCACGCCGCCGATGGCGCTGCGGCCGCCCACCAGGCCAGTGTAGCTCACCGAGATCTCCTGGTTCTCCCAAAGCTTCGCCTGCAGGGAGCCCTCGAACCCGCTGAACACAAGGTGCTGGAAGTTGGTGGCCTGGTAGACGTTCGTTTGCGGATCCAGAACGTAATCGATAAGGTCGGTATCGCGGCGCTGGAACACGGTGGCCGACGCCTTGAAGCGCCGCCCGGCGAAATAGTCGAGGCCGCCCTCGTAATTCCACGATTTTTCCGGGCGCAGGTTGGGATTTCCCAGCGTGGACGGGTCACTGTAATAGAGATCCGTGTAGGAAGGCAGCCGGAACGCGCGGCTGGCCGAAGCGCGCGCCTTCAGCTTCCCGCTGATCCAGTAGCCGGCGGAGGCGGTGGGGCTCACCTGGTTGCTGAGGCCGTCATAAATGTCGTCGCGAACGCCCAGGTTGAACGAAAAGCGCCGCAGCGCCCGCGTGTCCCAGGACGCGTAGACCGCCTCGTGATTGCGCGCGTGTATGCCGAGGTTGTTGCTGTCGATGGACTCGTCGTAATACTCCGCGCCGTAGTGCAATTGCCCGCCGATAGGCAGCTTGTCCTTGCGCCGCAGCGCGCCTTCATAGCTGTCCAGCAGATGGCGGTTGGTGTAGATCTGCGGGTCGTCACGGAAGAGCACGTACAGATCGGTGTGGCGGCGGTAGGCGAAGTCGGCTTCGGTGTTGGGGCCCAGCTCCTGGCGAATGGAAGCGAACCAGCCTTTGGTGCGCTCCCAGGAGGGGTAATCGCCGTAAAACTGGTCCGCGCCGAAGGGGCGGTCGCTGAGGGTGAGCAGCAGGTCGGTGAAGCCGAGACGGGTTTTGGCGTGGCTGATGGAGGTGAGCTCAAGATCGCGGTAGTCGCGATCGGGCATGAAGCCGGTGGAAAAATCGCGCGCGGCGAAAAGCTGCTCGCTGAGCCGGTCGCCGCCGAGCGAAACCGAGCCGCTCTCCTCGTTCACCCCGAAGTTGCCGAGCCCCCCGCGCAGGCGCAGCTCGGGTTCGTCGGACGGCTGCCGCGTTAGGATGTTCACCACGCCGCCCACCGCGTCCGAGCCGTACTCGGCGGACCCGGAACCGTTGAGGATCTGCAGCTCGGAAACGGCGTCCAGCGGGAGCGGGAGATCCATGTTGTGATGGCCGCTCTGCGCGTCGTTGATGCTCATGCCGTTCAGCAGCACCAGCGTCTGGCCGAAGGTGCCGCCGCGGATGGAGATGTCGGACTGGATGGTGTTGGGCGCGCGCTCCTGCATGTTCACCGAGGAATCCAGCTTGAGGTAATCGGCGAAGGAATCGAAGAGCAGGCGCTCGCCGCGTACGGTGAGGACGTCGACGCTGCGGTCGGCCTCTTCGAGCGGGATGGGCTCGAAGGTTCCGGTGACCACCACGACCTCTTTTTGCGGCGGAATGGCGGGGGGACTGTCAGGGGCGCTGGTCTGTGCGAAGCCTGAGGACACTACGAGTGCGAATAGTAACGCGCGCCACATCGGGAAACTACAGGATAACAAGCCCGCACGGATGCCCTATACTGAGGGCGTGGAAGCACACCGCATGGAAGCCACGGTAGGAGAGCACGGCACACTGCTATTGCAGAATCTGCCGTTCCAGCCAGGCCAGCCGGTAGAGGTTCTGGTTCTCTCCAAACTGCCACCCCAGGAAGAAGGGCCGAGCCACACTCTCGCTGGCTCCGTTCTTGAGTACAGCGATCCTTTTGAACCCGTCGCCGGCGAGGAGTGGGAAGCTCCGCGGTGATCCTGCTGGACACCCACATCTGGGTATGGTGGGTTTCGCAACCTGGCAGGCTCGTGCGCAGGCACCGTCAGCTTCTTGAGCAGGGTCCGGACCGTGTTCACGGCGTCAGCATCATCTCGTGCTGGGAGGTTGCGAAGCTCGTTCAATACGGAAGGCTGAAGCTGGATCGGCCAGTGGCGCTTTGGATCGAAAAGGCGCTCGCTGAACCTGCCTTGCATCTCCTGCCCCTGTCGCCGCGGATCGTCGTGGAGTCAACAAGGCTCCCCGAGCCCTTCCACCGCGATCCGGCCGACCAGTTGCTGGTCGCGACCGCCCGAATCCTCGACTGCCCCTTTCTGACGGAGGACCAGAAGATCACGACTTATCCGCACGTCCGTCACGCCTGAGCCCGGTCTCCGCCGAGTGCGGCAGCCGGGAACATTTCATGCTAGGCTTGTTTTTTTGCAGGATTCCACAGGCAACTACTGTCAGATCTTGCAACGGTGATTCGGCCTTGGGCTCTAGCAGATGCACCGCGTCGGCTGTTGAAAGCATGTGGATAAAACGTAGGCGTCCAGCTACGGCGTCGCACGCTCGATTAAGGTAGAGATCGTCCCATGGCGGCTCCCGACCTCGCACTCGCAAAAGGCCTTCCGGCGAATCTCGACGCCGAGAGGTTCGTGCTCGGCTCCATCCTGCTGGACGACTCCGCGTTCATCGACACCGCCGGCGTGCTGGAGGCCGGCGATTTCAGCCTGGAGAAGCATCGCCGCATCTTCCAGCGCATGACCGAGCTGTTCGAGCGCGGCGAACGCATCGACCGCGTCACCGTGGCCAACGAGCTCATGAAGCAGGGCCAGCTCGAATCGGTGGACGGCCTCAGCTACCTGGTTTCGCTCGACGACGGGCTGCCGCACATCGCCAATCTCGAAAGCTACGTGCGCATCGTCAGGGACAAGTCCCTGCTGCGGCGCATCATCTTCAGCTCGCAGAAGCTGATCGACCGCTGTTTCATCGGCGAGGACGACCCCAACGAAATCCTGGCCGGCGCCGAAGAGAACCTGCTGAAGCTGGGCGACTCGCGGTCCGACGCGCTGGCCAACTGCGACACCATCATTCGGGAATACGAAGGCGGCGTCAACGCGTTCCTCGATCCCAGCAAGCGCATCAAGGGCCTCAGCACCGGTTATCTGAAGCTGGACGAGATGACCGGCGGCCTGCATGGCGGCGAGTTGGTGATTCTGGCGGCGCGGCCGTCCATGGGCAAGACCGCGCTGGCCCTGAACATCGCGCAGCATGTGGCCACCAATCCGCAGGCGCGCCAGACGGTGGCCGTCTTCTCGCTGGAAATGTCCAAGGAGTCGCTGCTCACCCGCATGATCTGCGCGGGCGCGCGCGTGGACCAGCAGAAGTTCCGGGCCGGCTATCTCAATCAGGACGAGCGGCGCCAGTTGCAGCTCTCCGCCAACGAGCTGGTGAAGGCCCCGCTGTTCATCGACGACACCTCCGGCATCAACATCATGGACATCCACGCCAAGCTGCGGCGCCTGCGCAGCGAGAGCGGCCTGGGGCTGGTGATTGTCGACTACTTGCAACTGATGACCGGCCGCGGCCGGTTCGAGAACCGCAACGCCGAGGTCAGCTCTCTGTCGCGCGGCTTCAAGCTGCTGGCCAAGGAGCTGAAGGTGCCCATGCTGGTGCTCTCGCAGTTGAGCCGCGCCCCGGAAACGCGCCAGGGAGATCACCGGCCACAACTGAGCGACCTGCGCGAATCGGGCTCCATCGAGCAGGACGCCGATCTGGTGGCCTTCATCTTCCGCGAGGAAGTCTACAAGCCGGATCGCGAGGACCTGAAAGGCCGGGCCGAGCTGCTGGTGACCAAGCAGCGCAACGGCCCCACCGGGCGCGTGAACCTGTTCTTCCTGAAGCACTGCACGAAGTTCGAGAACCCCGCGCGCGACATCGACGCCGCGGAAGCCGAGTGAGGCGCTTCCGGCTCGGGACCGCGCGAGCCCGGCGGCAGGAGCTAAAGTAAACAGCTCTCCAGCCCGATGTATGCTCAGGATAGTGACGGTCCGCATTAAAGTGACGCGGAGCCTGATTTTTGAGTGCTCCAAGGCTGCCAGAGCGGTGGGGACTTTGTGCTCCATCGTGGGGGCAGGCTTTCTGGTTGGCGCGTTTGTGACGCTGATCACCAGCCTGCGCTGACCGCCCGTTTGGCCGCCCGGCTAACGGCTGCCGTTCTACCCCGTCTGAATGGGTGTGAAGTGGTTTTCAGCGAACCGGATCACCCTTGGCGGGATCGTATTTCTGCTTACCGTTCTTTGCCTTCCCAGCGTGCGGCGTGAAGTCTGTCCGGCCCGCTTGTGCCGTTTCATGGCGTACTATGAGGCCGCAAAAAACACGAACGCTCCCTTGTCCTTCAGGGAGCGTGTCATGTACAGCCTTTCCCAGGCCGATGCCGCGGACAAGCCGCGGACGGAACCTACTCCGTGGCGGCGGGACGCCTTCTGACCGGCCGGCGAACCGGTTCCGCCTTGCCGGTCCAGCCCTTAATGTCGGCTTTGGCGGCAGTGAACGTGACCATAAACGGGGTGGCCGTGTAGCTGTCCGGAATGCCCTGGAAGGTGATGATTGTGTCGCCTTCGGCCTTGCCTGGCAGCGGCGAATCCAGGTTAATGGTAACGTCGGCGGTTGGGGTCGGGCTATCCTTGTCCGCTATGGCCAGAACCAACGTCTTCGGCTTGGTCTCGGGAGTGGCCGAAATCAGCTTGCCGGCGAAAGCGGGCGTTTGGGCGCCCTTCATGTTCTGGGCGAAGTAGTTCGCGCCATCGGGACCTGTCAGCGCGGTGCGGACGTTCAGCCAGAGCGCCAGACTCGGGTTCGCCTTGGCGAGATCCTGCTCCTTCTGAAGCTTCTCTTTCTCGATATCCTCGGCGCTCCTGATCTTGAAGTCGGCGGGCGGGAGAGCCGAGGCCTTCGTCGCGGCCAGCACATCATCGAGGCCGTCCTTGCTGCCGTGATAGGAGGTGTACAACTTCAACAGATACGGTCTCACGGTCTGCTGGCGAAAAGTCGCATCCAGCGCGCCGGGCCCGTCATAGGCGGTGGCGCGGGCGATGTCATAGATTGCCACAGGCCACCTGCTGGTATCCTTCTGCCCAACGATCACCGATCCCAGCCAGTAGGAAACCTGTCCGGAGCCGGGACTCGACTGCAGGCTCTTTGTGAACTCCTGCTCGGCCTTCGCATTGTCCTTCCGCTGCATGGCCACCCAACCGAGCGTGGTATGAGCCATGGCTTCGGTATCGCTGCGGGCCTTGGCCCAATCGGCATCGCTTGCCTGGGCGGGTTTGTTCGCCGCGGCAAACTTGTCGTCCAGAGCGCCCAGCAGACCGGTGGCGGCCTTCTCGCTGTCATCCAGAGCCCCGGCGCTGATGTCCGCCGCCTGCAGGGTGAGCAGGGTCATGTAGTAGAGACCCGTAAAGTCCTTGGGATTGTCGGCCAACAGCAGCTTCGCTGAGGCGATCGCATCCTTGGGGCGGCCCAGCGCCACGTAAGTGCCGACGTAGAGAGTAGCGCGGTCGGCCTTGAAGTCGGTGTTCGGGTATTTCGTCGACCACTGCTTCAGAAGATCCAGCTTCTTTTGCGCGTTCGCTTCCGCTTTGATGCTGGTTACCAGGTCGTATTCGTCGCGGTCTTTCCAATTCTTCTCGGCCGCCTGGCCCTGGCTCTGGGGGGCCGGCGAGCCCGCAGCAAGAATCAGGGCTGGTGAGACGAGGCTCACAATCCCGCATACCGCGACAGCCAGTCGTAATGTCGTTGTTTTCACTAAACTGTGCCTCCCGATCGTTATCGTGTTCGCTGCCGGCGCCTCGGATGCAACCGAGTCGATCCAGCTCCCTTCAACGGCTTCGATCAATGCAATGCGGAGTATACCGAATCATGGAAGCGCTCGCAACCGCTTGCATGCCGGATCGTTCACACAGCAGTCTATCAGAGGTTTGGATGTCCAGGGTAGGCAAGTTGTTCCCGGCCTGCGAAACCTTTTCGCGACCCCCCAGGTCAAGCCAGATAAAAGAGGCTGAGGCGAGGCAGGCCGGCATCTTCGAGCAGGCGGCGCTCCAGGTACTGCTTCTCCAGCATGGCCACCTGCGGGGCGCTCATCCTGCCCCGATACGGCTTCAGTTGCTGGTCGAGGTCGCGGCGAGCGCGGAACAGCGCGTCCTCGGTTTGGCCGGCGCGGGCGATGGCTATCATCTTGTCTTCCAGCGCGGTAAGACGCTGCTCCAGTTGTTCCAGATCGCTGTACAGCGCGTCCGCCGCCGAGAGGAGCTTCTCCAGACCGGCGGCGATCTCCTCGAACCCGGGCGCGGCGCCCAGCACGCGCATGTTGCGCTCGAGGTACTGCTTGAGTTCTTCCACTTTGAACGGCGCTGCCACTTCCTGCCGCTGCGAGCGGGTCTCGGCCGTACCGGCCATCTGCTCGGCTTCGCTCATCACCGCCTGGGAGCACCAGGCGAGGCCGTTCACCATTTGCGTCCGCGTCTTCCGGGAGCGCCACTTTTCGAAGGCCGCGTCGATGCCGCGCAGGACGGCTTCCAGCGGCACGCCGGCGTTTTTCCAGCTCTCAATCAGCGCCCAGTCGAGCGGCGAAAGCAGAAACAGGCCGGTGCCGCGGGCGCGGCGAAAGTGGTCCTCGATTTCGGTGAAGTAGTTGAAGTAGTTGGACGGCCAGTCCTGTTCGTCGTTCACCGGCGTTGCCTGCGCTCCCAGGCGATGCGCAGGCCCTCCAGCGTGAGGTCGTCGTCCAGATGCCGCAGGAGCCGGGAGGATTCGAAAATGAGCTTTGCCTGTCCTCCGGTGGCGACGGTTTTCGTATCCGGACCGAGCTCGGCGATGAGCTTCTCCAGCAGGCCGTCGATCAGGGCGATGTAGCCCCAGAAAAGGCCCGATTGAATGCTGCCGACGGTGTTCGTTCCAATCAGCTTGCCGGGGTCGCGGAGATCCACCATGGGCAGGCGCGCGGTGCGGGCGAACAGCGCCCCGGTGGAGATGCCAATGCCGGGGAAGATCATTCCTCCCAGGTACTCGGCCTTTGCGGAAATGGCATCGAAGGTGATGGCGGTGCCCAGATCGACCACCACGCACGGGCCGCCGTACTTCTGGAACGCCGCCAGGCTGTTGACGATGCGGTCGGCGCCGACCTCGCGCGGATTCTCGTAGAGGATGGTGAGGCCGGTATCGGTGTCTTCGCCGATGAACAGTGGCTGGACGCGAAAGTAGCGCTCGGCCATCTCGGCCAGCGGGGTGCGAATAGGCGGCACCACGGTGGAGATGGCAATGCCGTCGATGGCGGCCACGTCGAGCGAGGACATGGCCAGCAGGTTGAGAATGAGGATGCCCCACTCGTCCGCGGTCTGGTCGTGCACGGTACGCAGGCGCCAGCGGGCGATCAGCTTACCAGGGTCGTCGAAGACCCCGATGGTGACGTTGGTATTGCCGGCGTCGAGAGCGAGCAGCATCAGGCTGGGCGAACTCCTCCGGCTATGATTGTATGCTCTTTGCCGCGGTCGTCGCGGATCCTGAGGAAGCCGTCGGGGGTGAGTCCGGCGGTGGTCCCGGTGAGGGTTTCTCCTTCGGAAATCTCGACGGTGACGCGGCGGCCGGCCACGTAGCTGGAAGACTTCGCGAAGACGCGCAGGATGGGTTCCCTGCCCTCGCGCGCGAGCAGGCCGCACCACTCGTCGATGGCGGGCAGCAGGCGGACGAGAAGCCGCTCGCGGGAGTGAGTGGCTGCGGAGGCGAGGCGCAGGGATGTGGCGATGCCGGCGATTTCCGGGGGCAGATCCGGCTGGTTCACGTTGATGCCGATGCCGGCCACCACGGCGCCGCTTTCCAGTTGGGTAAGGATGCCCGCGCACTTGCGATCGGCGATGAGCAGGTCATTGGGCCAGCGGAGGTCGCAGACGAGGCCAGTCGCTTCAAGGATGGCTTCGCGCACGCCCAGGCCCAGGGCCAGGGTGACCAGCGGCAGATCGCTGGCGGGGAGCGCGGGCCGCAGGATCACCGAGAAGTAGAGGCCCGTTTCCGGCTGCGAATGCCAGTGGCGGCCGAAGCGGCCCTGGCCGGCGGTCTGTTCGTCGGCGCCTGCGACGGTCCCGGAAGGCGCGCCGGCGGCGGCCAGCAGCGCGGCCTCGTGCATGGTGGTGCCGACGGATTCGTGCCAGTGGATGTCGCGGCCGGGAAGGGACGCACGCACGGCGGCGAGGTCAAAGGGCATGGGGAGTGGAGGACACGCGGCGACAGCCGCGTTTGTGCGGTACCGGGCGAGAACGCGGCTGGCGCCGCGTGTCCACGGAGGTCATGAGAGTTCCAGGCGGATGTTGATGTCCACGGCGGGGGCGGAGTGCGCGCAGGATGCAATCCTGCCCCACAGCGAGGCGGCCTGCCCCACTTTTCATGAGAGTTCCAGACGGAAGTTGATGTCCACGGCGAGGGCGGAGTGGGTGATGGCCCCTACCGAGATGAAGTCGGCGCCGGTCTGGGCGAAGGCTTGCGCGGTTTCCAGCGTGATGCCACCGGAGAGTTCCGCGGTGGCGCGGCCGTCGATGACGTGAATCCACTCGGCTGCTTCGGCGGGCGTGAGGTTGTCGAGCAGGAGGTGCTGTGCGCCCGCCTCGAGCGCTTCGTCGAGCTCCAGGCGGCTGCGGACTTCGATCTCGGCTGGCATGCCCGCCTTGCGCACGGCTTCGAGTGCTGCGCGCACTCCGCCGGCCGCGGTGATGTGGTTATTCTTGATGAGCACCGCGTCGTACAGGCCCATGCGGTGATTGGTGACGCCGCCGGCGGCCGCAGCCATTTTCTCCAGACGGCGCAGGCCGGGGGTGGTTTTGCGGGTGTCCAGCACGCGGCAGCGGGTGCCTTCCACGGCGCGCACGTACCGGCTGGCCAGCGTGGCAACGCCGCTCAGCCGCTGCAGGAAGTTCAGCGCCACGCGCTCGCAGGTGAGCAGCGTGCGGGCCGGGCCGCGCACCTCGGCGATCTTCACGCCCGCCACCAGATTGGAGCCGCTGAGGCGCTGGATGTCGATGTGGTCCACGCCGCCATGGGCTTCGTAGACGAGCGGCAGCAGTTCCACCCCGGCCAGCACCAGCGGCTCGCGGGCGAAGAAGGAGCCGGTGGCGTGGCGAGCGGCGTCGACGGTGAGCTCGGTGGTGATGTCGCCCTGGCCGATGTCTTCGGCCAGCGCGCGATGGACCGCCTCTCGCACCTCGAGATGCGAAACCTCAAAGGGCATCGAGCGCGGCCTCTGCTTTCGCCAGTTGCGCAACGTAGCCGGCGCGCTTCTCGCGCAGCGCGCCGATTATGTGTTCGGGCTTGCGGCTTAGCGATTTCTCGTCGGCGAACTGCGCGTCGATGCCGGCGATGAGCTTGCGGAGCTGCACGATTTCCTTCTCCAGCCGGGCGCGCGTGGCCGACTTGTCCGCTTCGGGAAGCTGCAGCACCAGCTTGAGCGACGCCGCCTCCTTCAGATCGAGCTGCACATTGGCGAGCTTGTCAATGATGGGCAGCTCGCGCGCGGCCACCTCGAATGCGTCTGGCGGGCATTCCAGCGTCCCCTTGAGATGGAGCTTCTTGTCGAGCTTCCGATCGGCGCGCAGATTGCGGACTTCGGTGACGATGAGCTGGAACAGTTGCATGTCGCGCTCGGGGTTCGGGGAGGCGGCCAGGTCGGGATCGGGCTGCGGATATGCGGCCAGCGCTATGGACGATAACGCGGCTGGCGCGGCGTGTCCCTGGAGCCGATGCCACAGCTCTTCGGTGATGAACGGGATGAGCGGATGCAGGAAACGCAGGATGCAACTGAACGCGTACAGCAGATTGCGCCAGTTCTCGTCGAGGCCGGTGTCTTCGGCGAGGCGCAGCTTTTTCACCTCGAGGTACCAGTCGCAGAAGTCGTCCCAGAACAGGCGCCAGAGCTCCTGGGCCACCTCGTTGTAGCGATGCTGCTCGAAGAGGCCCGCGACGCTGGCAGCCGTGTGGTTGATGCGGCTGAACATCCAGCGGTCTTCCATGGTTTCGGGCGGGACGGGATCGGCCAGGCCTGGTTGCACGCCGCTGCGCTCCATGTTGAGGAAGATCAGGCGGGCGGCGTTCCACAGCTTGTTGGCGAAGTTGCGCGCGGTGGTGAGGCGGTCCTCGGTGTAGACGATGTCGGTGCCCGCGCCGGTGCCCATCAGCAGGGACATGCGCACGGCATCGGTGCCGTACTTCTGGTTGGCGTCCAGCGGGTCGATGGTGTTGCCGCGCGTCTTGGACATCTTCTTCTTGTCCTTGTCGCGCACGAGGCCGTGCATGTGGACCTCGCGGAACGGAACATCGCCGGCGAGCTCGAGGCCCATCATCATCATGCGCGCCACCCAGAAAAAGATGATGTCGTAAGCGGTGATGAGGACCGAGGTCGGGTAATACGTTTTCAGATCCGCGGTTTGATTGGGCCAGCCGAGCGTGGAGAAGGGCCACAAACCCGAGCTGAACCAGGTGTCGAGCACGTCGGTGTCCTGGATGAGCTTGTGCGATCCGCAGTGCGTGCAGGCCGGGGGCGCGGTGCGGGCGACGGTGATTTCGTGGCACACGCCGCAATGCCAGGCGGGGATGCGATGGCCCCACCAGAGCTGGCGCGAGATGCACCAGTCGCGGATGTTGCGCATCCAGTTGAAGAAGGTGGCGTTCCAGTTTTCGGGGACGAAGCGGATGCGGCCGTCTTCCACCGCCGCGATCACTTTCTCCGCGAGCGGCGTGGTGCGCACGAACCACTGCGTGGAGACCAGCGGCTCGACGATGGTCTTGCAGCGGTCGCACTTGCTGATGGCCAGCGCGTACGAGGCCACTTTTTCCAGCAGGCCGAGCTTCTCCAGATCGGCGACGATGCGCGCGCGGGCTTCGAAGCGGTCGAGCCCGGCGTAGGGGCCGGCTTCCGCGGTCATGTGGCCGTTCTCGTCGATGACCTTGACGTGCGGCAGGTTGTGGCGCTTGCCCGCTTCGAGGTCGTTGGGGTCGTGCGCGGGGGTGACCTTGACCACGCCGGAGCCGAACTCGGGGTCGGCCAGATCGTCGAGGATGATGGGGATCTCGCGGTCCATCAGCGGGAGCGTGACGGTGTGGCCGTGCATGTGCATGTATCGCGGGTCGCGCGCGTTGATGGCCACGGCGGTGTCGCCCAGCATGGTTTCGGGGCGCGTGGTGGCGACGGTGAGGAAATGGTCCGTGCCGTTCACCGGGTAGCGGATGTGCCAGAGGCTGCCCTCGGTGTCCTCATGGATGGTTTCCAGATCGGACAGCGCGGTGTGGCAGCGCGGGCACCAGTTCACCATGTACGTGCCGCGGTAGATGAGGCCGCGCTCGTAGAGGAGCACGAAGGCTTCGGTGACCGCGTGGGAGAGCTCGGGCGAGAGGGTGAAGCGCTCGCGGGACCAATCGACGCTGTCGCCGATGGCCTTCATCTGTTCGGTGATGCGCCCGCCGTACTGGCGCTTCCACTCCCAGACGCGCTGCTCGAAGCCGGCGCGGCCGAGCTGATGGCGGGTGATGCCTTCGGTGGCGAGCTGGCGCTCGACCACCATTTGCGTGGCGATGCCGGCGTGGTCGGTGCCAGGCAGCCAGAGGGTGTTGTCGCCGCGCATGCGATGCCAGCGGACGGCGGCGTCCATGATGGTGTGGTCGAGCATGTGGCCCATGTGCAGGGAGCCGGTGACGTTGGGCGGCGGGATGACCATGGAGAATACGGGGCCGGGGCGGTGCGGGTCGGCGCGGAAGAGGTTGTGGTCGATCCACCATTGGGCCCACGCCGGCTCGAAACGGCGGGGCTCGTATACTTTGTCTGGCTGTTGCATGGATGGGGGAGAATTTCAGTTTAGCAGGGGGGTGGGGGTGCTGCTCTTGTAGCTCAGGCCTCCGGTTCGTTAGCGCTTTCCCCAGATTCTCACGAAGTCGTCCTTCGCCTTGAGCAACTCATCGTCGAAGCCACGTTTTGCCGAATCGTTAAGCACGGCAAGGGTAGTGAGTAAAGCGTTGTGGGCCATGATCAGGGCGGTTCTCATTCCCGAAACTGAGGGGGCCTGCACGATCCTGAGGGTGTCCCTCGCTGAACGCGCTCCAAGACCTGAGATGTCCCCGTGCGCTAGGCCCGAAGCAGACGCATAGAACGTGGGATAGAACCCGCCCATCTTTACCGCTTCTGCTCGCTCGCGAATGCTCTTCTCGCTCCAAGAGTCTCGCAGTCGCGTGCTGTTCTTTCGAGAGAAGCGCTGCTCGACTTTGGCGAGTTCGCTCGTCATCTCCTGGACCGTAGAAGCGGGAATCGTTGCCGCAACTTCTGGGCTGTATTTGGTAAAGTAATCGTATAACTTCTTCTTACGCACCCAATGGAAGTCGATGTAATCGTTTAATTCGGCCTGAGTGGCTTGCCGCAAATAACGTGCGTTTACTGCGTATTCGAACATCGAACGGGCGATGACGACTGCATCCTTGCAATAACCGTTGAGGCAGAGAATCACGACGGCTCCAAAAGAGTCAGCCACGATGGCTGCGTGGAAGTAGAGCAGGAAGGCAAGCTGTCCCTTAACGGGCTTTCACAGTATGCGACTCACTAAGGCAGGCAGATCGTTTGCCACCGCAAAGAACTGTGGCATCTGGTCGTGTGCGGTCTGCCAGAAACTCGGGACTCCGGCGATGACAGTTGACTCTCCGGGGACCTGGCCGATCTTGGCACCTTTCGGTCCAAGCCGGTTCGGGTTCTTGAAGGTGTGACTCATTTTGTTATCCGCACGATCTCTGCGAGCAGTACGTCGAGTTGTGGCGGAAAGTGGACCTGTTGCGCAGTGGGCAACGTCTCACTCGTGCGTATCGGCATGTGCAGATGCGCGTCGGCAACGTTCCGGGCAGCGTTCTCAAGATGGTGCATCGCGTCCTTGAAGGATTTGCCCCCGCCGCCATAGTTGTTCGCCACTTCACCGAACGTGTTCTTCCCGAACAAGGGCGGCACGTGGTCGAGCAAACCGCGCGTTAGCATTGCCGTGGCAAAATAGCACTTCTCGCTATAGGTCGTGTTGATTTCCTCGCACAGCCGGATGAGCTTCCTGCAATCGAACTGGGCGGGCGTTAGCGTGCGCAACTCGGCCAATCGACTATCAGCGATGAGCGTCAGCTCACCTGCTGGCGGGTGTTTTTGCCGAGTCTGGGGTGGCCCATTCTGCTTGAGTAACTCCTCGCCGGCTCTGGAAAGCGAGAACCAAGGAGCCGGTTGCGTAGGATCACGAATCAGAATCCCTTGCCTTTCAAGCCAATTCCATGCTTCGTTAAGCGCTTGGTTGACGGCGGGCTGTTTGTCCCCGTATTCGGGCTCCTTGCGAAGTGGGCCGTATCCCGTCGCATCCTGCATAGCAATAAAATTGCTCTGGCAAAACTTACCATGCTGGTAGACTGAGTTGCCCGGTTGGTCCTTATAGCTGATCAGATGAACCAGCAATACTTCAACGGCGAGTTTCCCGACGTCAAGCGCGAGCAGGTCGGCGGCTTTAGGGACGAGTGACGAAAGGGAGCGGAATACCATACGCGTGAAAATCTCCCTCCTCTCAGGATACGACGGAAAATAGTAGAAATGTTCCCCCGTTCGTCGCCGCGGCAAAAGGCGCGAAACGAAAGAGACAAATACCTTGCCCATGAAAAACCCGCCCCATCCCGGCCGCATTGTCCGGCATGGTTGTCTGGAGCCTTTGGGCCTCTCGGTGACCGCGGGGGCTAAACTAAGGTCCTCGGCGTGACGCGGCAGACTCTCAACAACATTATCAACGGCAAATCCGGCATCAGTCCGGAGATGGCGATCCGGCTCACCAAAGCCTTCGGCAGCACGGAGGAGACGTGGTTGCGAATGCAGCTTGCCTGGGACCTGGTCGCCGCACGCAGGAACGAGAGCAGGATCAAGGTTCGGCGGCAGCGTGTGGCGGAGTTGCGCGCGTAGGCCGCGTCTACGTAGAGGAACTGTTTCCACCGGAGGGGACCGGGGCTACCAAAGCACCGGTTGCGTTCCTCCCCGAGGGGACCCCCGAGCCACCCGTTGGAGGCGTCGGTGAAAGCGCGCCGGTAGGGTGATAGTTCCCGCTGTTCAGTGGCGGGCTGTAAGTGAGCGGCACGTCCGGCTGATGGGTCTCGCGCAGATTGTCGACGTCGTCGGCCGTATCGGTGTTCTGGCTGGGCATTGGCCTTCCCCCCTCTTGATTCTACCGGAAAAACTCCAGTGCGAGAATATCGCTCCCCATGATCAGAATGCCCGCGGTCCCCTGGACACGAGTACCTGTAAAGCCGCCGTCCGGGTCTACGTGCCACACCTCTTCAAGGTAGATCTCCGGCGGGGCCGGGCTGCGGGAGGTGAGGGATCGTGCCCGATAACGGCCTCCAATTCTCCTTTGATCTCTGAGATGGACTATCACCCAGTAGGAGGTCGGTCTTGCGAAGATGTCGTCCCAAACTCTGGCGTTTGGACTGGTGAGCCGGCGAGCTATCCATGGGAGCTTGCGCAGCCGCAGGAATATCACCGGCCACAAAGCCGGCATGCCGATCAATAAAAGGGCCAGAGCCTCGTACCACAGCCAGGATGGTACGCGCCCTGACAGGAGAAGCTGTACGAGCCACAGAAGCGCGGCGAAGTTCAGGGAGCTATATGCGACGGCGTCGAAGAGCGATTTTGAGAAGTCGCGCGTCTCTCCCGGGATCAGAAGATCGTAGACTTTCAGTGTAATGAAACCGGGGATAAAGAACATCAGGAAAAGCGCCAGCGTCGCCTGGCTCTGGAACAATTGTTCCACTTTGCACCTCCATTCACGCGGCACGATTATTATACATTGCAGATGATGCTTCGGACGACGATGTGGTAAGTGACATTCGGGTCGATGAGCGGCGTCCGTCAGCGATGGCGGAACAACCATCGCTACCCTTTGTTGAGGAGACAGGTGGCCCGATTCGCGATCTGAGGAACAGGATCGAAGAAGTTTTGGCCGACGTCGCACCACGGATTGAGAAACTGCCACTGAATGACTTCAGATGTGCTGAGCCCGCTGCATTGGTACTAGCACTCGGCTTCGAAGAACGCACTCGAGTCTCAGCCGAGCGGTTGCTGACCGCATGTAGGCCAAAGAAGGTCGTGCTTGTCCGCCTTGATGAAGAAGGCCGGTCTGCCGTCACTGCAAAGCTCGCGTCTGACAAGACTAAGAATGTGACGTTCGTGGCCGTTCGGGATGTTTTGTCTAGAGGACTAAGTCTTGGTGGAAGCGTTCTAGTCGACGTCACGGGCATGCCTAAGAGCGTCATCTTCTCATCAATTAGGACGCTACTGTCGCACAATAAGGAAGTCTTTGTATGTCGGACAGGCGCTTTAGCCTACCGGCCCAGCGAGCGCGAGATCTCCCGGATTATTCTCGCTGAGAACGACCGGGACCACTATAAGCTTTTGAAGCGAATGGCGGAATTGCAGATGGGCGAAAGCGGACCCTATGAGCTCATCAGGTTACTCCCATCTGAGGCGGATGAGTCTCGGCGTGTGGCTCTTTCCTGTTTTTCATCCGCGAAGTTCGAGCGGTTGCTGTCATTTCTCGATGAAAGGGCCTATGATCGAATCGAGATTGGGACCCCTCTCACAAAGACTAACCGGAGTATTTTTGCGAAGATCGCTGCTGAGGTCGCAGCTCGCACATACCCGGCAACAACCGTGACTGAATTCGACTGCGATGATCTGGGGGCGCTCTGCAGCCATATTGTTGGTCGGTACCAACACTGGTACGTGAACGCGGGCATGAATTTCGAAATGGCGCTTACTGGTTCAAAATTGGATTCGGTTGCTTGTGGCGCTGTTGGTGCGGCCTTCAAGATCGCTCAGTGCTGGGCCCTAAAAGCAAAGAATCTCGACGTGGATAACTATAGTGTGGGTGTCGGCCAAACGAGGTGTATCGTATCTGGCTGCCGAAAGGAAGGGCTATAGCCAGATTGGTTAGGCGACATAGTTGACTGGCGCGCGCATGCGTGTGTGAAGTATATTAGTTTAGAGGACGATGGCGCCACCGGCTGGCGGCCTCTGCGCCACCGAGCGCGTCTGCAGGATGGCAAAGAACATCGCGCCCAGGTACAGGCACGCACCAATCAGCAGTGTGTTGCGGAGTCCCAGGTAGAGGGCGAAGAAAATGGCGCCGGCGGAGCCGAGCACGCTGGAGGCGGCATTGAGCGCCCAGGCCCAGCGCACGGCGGGAGCGGCGAGCCGTTCCAGGAGGCTCAGTCCGGTGGGGAATGGCATACCCATGAAGAAGCCGGCCGGGGCGATCACCGCGACGGTCGCGAGAGCACGCACCAGCAGCGGCCAGTCCATGCCCGCATTCATGAGCGGGGTGGCGGAGAAGGCCAGAATCGCCACGAGCGCGGCCACGCCGGCAAGCAGCAGACGCAGGCGAAACTCCGAACCACCGAGCAGCCGGCGGCTGTAGAAGCTGCCGATGCCGCTGGAGAGCAGCATCGAAAAAATGATCACCGTGAGCGCATAGGTGGGGTGCCCCAGAAAGAGCACGAACTTCTGGATGAGCGCCACCTGGATGAGAATGTAGCCGGCGCCGATGCAAACGAAGTAGCCGAGGAAGCGGCGGACTCCGCCGGTGGCGGGCAGTCTCGCTCCCAGCAGCAGCGGCGGCAGCGCCAGCACGATCAACGTGGCCAGCAGACTGACGGCGAACGAACCAAACAGCAGCGGCACGGCCCGGTTGATTTTGTAGTCCATGAACAGGCGGTTGGCCGGCGTGAGGTAGTTCCAAATGTCGCGCGGCTGGACGCTGTAGAAGAAGAAGGGCCGGTCGTCGCTCACCGGCGAAATGTTGTACTGATATTCGTTGCGAAAGAGCCGCGGGTCGGAGCTGAGCAGGAGGGCCGCGAAAGCGCTGCTGGACGCCGGGTCGCCGGGCAGGTAGATGGGCTGCAGCCAGCGGGAGCGCGCCAGTTCGGAGCGGACGCGGCTGAGGCCGGCATCCGTGAAAGGCTTCCGCGAGATCAGCACGGTGTCCTGGGCGCCGTAGGTTTTCAGAATGTCGGAGTGCTCGCGCAGAACAAGGATGTGCCGCCAGGCGCCGGTTTCGCCGAGCCGCTCCAGGGCGTCCATGGCCAGCGACACCAGCCGCAGGGATTCGCGCGGAGGTTGGAAGCCCCAGCGCGTGAAGGAGAGGAGGCCGTCGCCGGTGAGGCGATTAAGGTAATCGTAGAACGCGTCGGAGGTGTAGAGGTTGTTCTCCGAAAGGGCGAAGGCGCCGGCGGCGGTGGATGCCCAGGTGTCCACCAGGGTGGCTTGAATCACCTGGTATTTCCCGGAGCTGCGGCGCACGAAACTGCGGCCGTCCTCGACGAAGATGTGAACCTCGGGACGCAGGTAGAGCCCATTGCTCAACTGCGGGAAGCGTTCCCGCATCACCGTCTTCGCGATGATCGGGTTGATCTCGACGCCGGTGACATCGGTGCTGCCGGACGCGAGCGCGCGGGCCACGTCCCAGCCGCCGCCAGGGCCGATGATCAGGCTTTTCGCCGCGGGCCGCACCGCAAAGACGAAGCCGGGACCCTGGTGGAGGAGAACGTCTCTTTCCTGATCGGTGAAATGCTCCCAGTTGAATCTGGCGATGCCGGTGGCGGCGTCCGCGTCGATGAAAATGCCGAGGCCGGAACCCTGTTTGCTGATGGCGATCCGCGAAAAGCTGTTCCATTTCACGAACGACTCGGGGGGCAGTTTCCGACCCTTGGCGTAGCGGACATCCACCAGATGGAGCTTCCCGTTGAGCGCGATGAGGAAGACGATAGCCAGGGCGAGGACTACCGCCGCAGCCCGGCCTCCATGGCGGCCGGCCAGGTTGAACCAGATCGCGGCGGAAACGGCGAAGATGACGCCGGCGGCCATCACGGTGTTGGGTCCGCCAATGACATTGAGCAGGGGAACCAGCAGGAGGCAGCCCGCCGCGGCGCCCAGAAGGTCGACGAAGTAGACGCGGTTGACGCGCTCCACGGTCTCGCCAATGGCCAGCGACAATACGGCGCCCGAAAGGAAGAATGGAACCGAGCTGGAGAAATAGATGAGAGCGAACGATACGATGCGCAATTCCGCCGGGCGGCCCAGGATGAACACGAGCGCTGCGATCACGGCGATACCGTTGAGCGCCGCCATCGTCCCCAGTTTGGAGAAGAGGCCACCGCGGCGGTTGACCACGTAATAGGAAAACACCCCGCCCGCGCCGAGGCCGAACAGGGCCAGCGAGATGGCCAGAAACGCGAAGTGATAGTAGAAGACCACCGAGTATATGCGGGTGATGGCCAGCTCGAGCAGAAGCGTGGCCAGGGTGGTGAGGGCGACTCCCAGATAGAGCTGCGGCCAGCTCATCCTGGGCGCTGCGGATGTAGAAATAATGCGCGACAAAACTCTATCGTATCGGATTGGGCGAACGTGGCTCGCGCCGCGTGTTGGACATGGCCGCGGCGGCCACGGAACTGGATGAAAGCGGCTGTGAGCGGCGAGTAATGAAGACCGTGAGGGCGGGGCTGAGAGCCCCGCGCAGGCCGAGGGTCTTGCCCCACAAGGCAGCAGAGCCGCAACCAAGGGGCAGGGCGGCCTGAGAGGCCGCCGCAGGCTGAGAGCCTGCCCCACTTCGAATTGTCTCGCGCCGCGAAGAAATCAAGGTGTAGTAGTACGAGGCCGGACGACGGTGTCCCCTAATATCGCCAGCTTGCCAGATCGGCGCCGGGCGGAGCGGTCTTCTTCATGCGCTCCATCATCGTGGGCAGATACATGGTGTTGTAATGCAGCCGCGAGTACGCGTTGGGCAGGGTTGGATCGCCGTTCCAGCAATGTTCGGCGCGGTCGCCGTACTTGACTTCGCCGTCGTAGGGCGGGTTGGTGGTGCCCTTGAGAAAGTCCTCGATGTAGTAGACGGCGTCGTTGAGAAAGTACGTGTCGGCGCTGCCCACGTAGATGTGGATCTTTCCCTGCACCTTCGGTCCGAGCGTGGCCCAGTCGCGCTGCAGAATATAGCTCAGGTCGTAGTGATCCCGCCAGTACGCCGCCACCTTCGGATCGATGTCGCCGCTGATTTTGTCGAAGATCTTCGCCGGATATCCATCGCTCGCCACCGGCGAGTAGACGGCCTGCCAGATGTCAAACTGCTGGCCGGAGCGGCCTTTCGTTCCCAGAGCCAGCTCGTAGTAGTTCGCGTCCTGCTGCGTGAGCATGACGTGACCGAGGTAATCCCGCATGGCCGGCTGCGCGATCCTTTTGTGGGCGCCTTCGAGAAAGTAGGCGTTGCGGTCCTTGTAGATGTTCTCCACCGTGAAGGCGCGAAAGTCCACCGGGTCGGGACAGGCCGCGAACGTTCCGTTGTAATGGTCCGGATAGAACATTTGCACGGCCAGCGCTTCCCACCCGCCGGTGGAGCCGCCGTAGAGAAATCGGGCCCAGCCCTGGCCGATCGCGCGGAAGTGTTTCTCGATGTAGGGAATCAGCTCGGTTTCGATGGCGTCTCCGTACGGTCCGACATTCGCCGAATTGACCGCGTACGAGTCGTCGTAATAAGGATTGGCATGCTGAATCTCGACGACGAGAATGCGGGGGAATTGTGGCGAAATCCACTGCCGATAAAAGTTATACGCCTCTTGCTGTTCAATGCGGTTGTAACCGGCCAGGTGAAAGCGTTCGCTGTAGTCGGGCTTCAGGTTGGGATCGGGAGGCTCGGTGCGGAAGTCCTCGAAATCGGCGGGAAAGTGCCCATGGAACACGGCCAGCGGGTAATGCGCCTCGGGGTGCTCGTCAAAGCCCTCGGGCACCAGAATGTGCGCGCCCAGGTACATGGGGCGGCCCCAGAATTTTGTCAGCAACTCGCTCTGAATTCTGACGTGCCGGATGTACTTTGTGTCCTTCGGCGCGGGGATCGGCGGGATCTTCTGATCGAGCACGATGGCAACCGGCGCCGGTGTCCCCCCGCCGAGCTCGATTTTCATTGGCTTGCTGTACAGGTTGCCGGGCGCGAGATTCCACTGCTGTCCTTCCCCACGGTCCATGGGCAGCTTGATGGTGTAGCCGTCGGCGCGATGAAACGTCTCGTAGCGGTGCAGCATAGCCTGCACATAGTACTGGCCGGGCTTCAGGTCGGCGAGGCTGCGCACGGGATAGCCGAACGCGTGCTCGTCCACCAGGGCCGGTTGGCCGGGACGCAACCCGTCGACGTCGACGCCGAAAACCAATTGCGTGTTGGGCGAGTCGTTCACCTGCATCCTCGGCTCGGCCGAAGGGTCGGTGGAGACAATCAGCAGCAGGCGCCCGTCGAGCGGCGCCGAACTCAGCTCCTTCGGAAAGGAAACCGAGAACCGCGCGCCAGCCAGCGCGGGCAGAGCAAATAGCAGGGTAATCCCCGCGGCAACCGCGAAATTCGTGCGCATAGATTTGATTTTGACTCTTCGTCGACGGTGCTTGTTCAGCCCGAACGCGCGCGCCGGCGTTTGGAGGCGGCCGCTGATTGAGCGGCGTCGGCCAGTACTCGGAGTGCACGGTTCACCGCGGCGCTGTCAGGAAACAGGTCTGCGAGATCGGGCTCGATCAGCACCAGGTTTGTCCCCGCGGTCGCCCGGTGATAGTACTTGCCGCGGACGCCACCCTCCAGGCGCGAGAGATCATACTCATGCCGTAACTGGTCACCGTGCTTCGTTGCTAACGCCTTCTTCATACTGTTTTCGCTCGGTCCGCGTCGCATGGCGCGCGCCGATGATGCGAACCCGCTCTCCGCGCTCGCAGTGGGAAACGAACACCACCAGCCCCCTTATTGTACAGCCGATGGTGATTTCCCGGCGCTCTTCCAGCGAATGATCGGGATCCGGGAACGTCATCGCGAGGGGGTCGAGGAAAACGGTTGCCGCATCTTCAAAGGCGACTCGGTGCTTCCAGAGATTCGTGACCGCTTTACTCGCGTACCACTCAAATGTCACGACTCTCAATTCTAGCTCACGGCCCCGGCGCCCACCCTGGCAGGATGACCGATCGGCGGGCGCCGCTTTGTCAAAGGCTGATCGGCTTTTCCCGGTTGAACTCGACAAAGCGCGGCCGGGAACCTCAGCGATGTCGGCCTGGTCTAATGACACGTGAGGCTCACCCAGAACAGGTTGGCGGGTGTGGCAGTCTTGGCCGTTGTTGCCCTGGCCATTGGCGCCGTGGCCTATGTTCCCTTGTGGAGGACTCCCAAGCTGGACGCCTCCGGGGTGCTCATCCGGCGACCGGGAGTGCCCGAGTTACCGCCCGCGGATGAGGGCCGCCATAACTTGCCTTGCCCCTCGGCGGAACAGCAGGCTTCGCATCCGATTGAGACGACGGTCTGCACCGTCGTGCAGCACCCGGACGAGTTCGCGTGCAAGCGCATTCGGCTCCGCGCCGCTTTCCTGACCGACTGTATGCACCATTCGTTCCTGACCGATGCCGGATGCGAGCGCGCCATTGAACCGTGGGGAACTCCTTATCCAGCCTCCGATGCCTTCTTTGAGGGTGCCTGCGCGAGTATCACGATCAATCGTGACGTGAAAAGAACGGCCACGTTTGCGGGTCGATTTCGATTGCGTTCGGAAGATTGGGGGACTGTCTACATTCTGGAAATCGAAAGAGTCGAAAATGCCAGGATCAGCGGCTCGAAAAGCAGTGGCCGAAAAGCGGGCTGAGATATCACGGTCCGCCTTCCAGCCACATGCGGCCAGCAGAGATCCACCTCCCTCACATCATGGCCACCGGCGGCGCCGGATCTTCGGGCCGGCCGGCATTGGCCAGCGGCACCCGCACCATGACGAAAACCATCACGGCCGCCACGACGATGGCGGTGATCCAGTGCGGCGAGGCGAGCAGTTGCGGCGTGTTGCCCCGCCAGATGCCTGCGATCACCAGGCCGCAGAGAGCCTCGCCGGCAATCAGGCCCGAGGCGGTGAGCACTCCGGCATTGTCGACGCGGGCCTTCTGGGCATCGTTCAGTCCGCGCCGGTCGCGCAGCTTGTCGGTGATCCAGCGAATGACTCCGCCCACGAAAATGGCGAAGGTGGTTTCGATGGGCAGGTACATGCCGACGGAGAACAGCATGGGGCTGCGCACCTCCACGAGGATCATGGCGAACCCCATCAGAATGCCCACCACCACCAGCGGCCACGCCATGTTGCCGCCGACGATACCCTGCGCCAGCATGGCCATCAGGCCGGCTTGCGGAGCGGGCAGCGAAGCGCTGCCGAAATGGTAGGCGTTGTCGAGGATCATCAGCGGGAAAAACAGCACCAGCGACGCCACGACGATGCCGAAGATATCGCCGATCTGCATCCGCGCCGGCGTTCCGCCAAGGATATGGCCGACCTTGAGATCCTGCAGCATTTCACCGGCTACCGCGGACGAGACGCACACCACGGCGGCCACGCCGAGCACGGCGGCGACACCGCCCGCCCCGGAGACTCCCAGCACCACCATGAGCAGCGCCGCCACCACCAGAGTGCACAGGGTCAGGCCGGAGACCGGATTATTCGAGGAGCCGATCATGCCCACCAGGTTTCCGGAGACCGCGGCGAAGAGGAATCCCAGAACCACCATCACCGCCGCCGCCACCACTGCGCCGGCCGCGATTCTTGCCGGAGTCAGGTTGTGCGCGCCGCCAATGAAGAAGTAGTACAGGGCGATCATGGCCAGAAACACCAGAGCCACGCCAGCGAAGACGACTTTCATGTTCAGGTCGCGCTCGGTGCGGCCAGTCGCCTGATGCGCTTCGGCCGATTTCTTCAGATCGGAAATGGCGCGCCGCAAACCGACGGCCAACTGCTTGCGCATGCGAAAGAGCGTGAATCCGGCGCCCACCAGCATGCCGCCCACGGCGATGGGGCGCACGATGGAGAAGTACACCGCGCCGGCCAGCAGGCCCCACTTCGGCACCGTGCCCGCGGGCAGCGTGGCTGCAATCGACGGCCCCATGACAAAAGTGAGCAAAGGAACCAGCAGACCCCACGCCAGCACGCCTCCCGCGAAATTCAACGCGGCCAGCCGCGGCCCAATAATGTAGCCGACGCCAAAATACGCGGGACTGATGGCGGGCGAGTTAAAGATGCTCATGCCCCCGGTGGTCACCGTAGCCACCCCCGGATTGGTGCTGGTGCGCAGCAGCAGACTCTTCCCCAGAGCGCCGATGTTGACGGTGAAGGTGTGCACCGGCTCGAAAACATTGAGCAATCCGAGAGCGTTCACCAGCGCGCCGAAGCCCATGTTCGCGAACAGTATCTTTGCCGCTCTCGAACCCTGCTGGCCGGCTTTGTGGATTTCCGACGCGGCCACGGATTCCGGGAACGGCAATTCCGCGTCTTCCACCATGACCCGCCGCAGCAGCGTGACAAAGAGGATTCCCAGCAGCCCTCCGATTACCATGAGCGCAACCGCTTGCCAGTACTTCGCCATGACCAGCCCGGGCCACAACCCTGCCAGCACGAAAGCGGGGATGGTGAAAACCGCGCCGGCCGCCACCGATTCGCCGATGGAGCCGATGGTTCGGGCGATGTTCTCTTCCAGCAGCGATCCCTTCATCAGGCGAAGAAAGGCCATGCCGATGACGGCCGCGGGGTAAGTGGCCGCAATGGTCATGCCGGCCTTCAGCCCGAGATAGGCATTGGCGGCGCCAAGGATTGCGGTGAGGACGAGCCCAATGAGCACGGCGCGCACGGTGAACTCGCGCATGCTGAGATTTTCGGGTACGTAGGGTTGGTGCTTTGCCGGAGTCATCGCAGATGAGTGTATCAGGAGATTGGGCCGCGCGGGTGGGGCCAGGGTGCGACGGGCTATGCCGCCCGGTCCGATACCGCGATGGTGAGTCGCTTGTCCAGCGCCGCGAATGCCGCTTCGACTTGTTCCAGTCTTGTGCGGTTATTGAAATCGAAGAGGCGGTCAATGGTCGTCCTGGGGATGCCCAGTCGGCGCGCCAGTTCGGCCTTCTTCATCCCGGAAGCGCGGAACGCCGCATACAGCTCGGCCTTAAGTTCCTGCGGGGCCGGAAGGCGGATCATGCGATGTTTTCTCCCCCGCGGCTTGGTCGGCCGCGGCAGGTCCTCTCCATTGCGGATATGCTCCGCGATCATGGTTTGCAGGGCGGCGACGGCCATCTCCCGGCCTTCTTCTTCCGTGTCCCCCTGAGTGATTCCCCATCCGAAATCAGGGAAAGTAATCACAAAGCCTCCCTCTTTGGCAGGCTCGAACAGCGCTGGGTATTCCATGGCTTACTCCTTGATGTCAAGCTTCCTGAGAATCCCGTGGTATGTGCCCGTCTTAATCTCATGGCTGGGGTGACGGGGCATCAACGTGCGGTTCCCCTTGTAGCTGACGACGTAGTGCTTCGTTCACTGCGTGAACGTGCATCCGAGCCGTTCCAGTTTCCGCTTCAGCTCGCTCGGCTTCACGTCTCCATAGTAATCACACATGCTAACGATGTCGAGGGAAAAGTTAGCACGTGTGATAACGTCCGCGCCGCAACACGGGCATGAGACCTCGTCGAATCTGTAGGCCCCGGCCCAGCCGCCATCTACAGGAAGCGTATTCTGTGTCCGTGAAAGCGGCAATTCTATTCGTCTCGCTTTCATTGCCCGCGCTGGCCGACCTGGCGACCGGGCTGCAGGCAATGAAGAACGGCGACTATGCGACCGCGCTCAACGAGTTCCTGCCGCTGGCAAAGTCGGGTAACTCATCCGCGCAGTTCAACCTCGGCATCATGTATTACCAGGGTCAGGGCGTCCCGCAGGACTACCCGGAGGCCGTGGTTTGGTTCCGTCTGGCGGCGGACCAGGGAGAACCTTCTGCGCAGTTCAACCTCGGCCTTATGTATCACCATGGCCAGGGCCTCCCGCAGGACGACAAGGAGGTCTTGCACTGGTTCGGTCCGGCGGCGGACCAGGGAGAACCTCCTGCGCAGTTCAACCTCGGCGTCATGTTCTGGGAAGGCCAGGTTGTCCCGCCGGACTACCAGGAAGCAATGCGCTGGTACCGTCTGGCGGCGGACCAGGGAGAACCTTCTGCGCAGTTCAACCTCGGCGTCATGTTCTCGGAAGGCCAGGTTGTCCCGCCGGACTACCAGGAAGCAATCGGAACGCATCCGCGCAGTTCAGCCTCGGCCTCATGTGTGGCCAGGGCCAGGGCGTCCCGCGGGACGACAGAGAGGCCGTGCGCTGGTTCCGTTTGGCGGCGGAGCGGGGAGAGGCATCCGCGCGGTTCAGCCTCGGCCTCATGTATCTGAAAGGCCAGGGCGTCCCGGAGGACCACATTCAGGCGTATTTGTGGTTTCAACTTGCGGGCATCGCCGGCGACGCCGATAGCGCCAGGGAACGAGACAAGGTCGCCAGCAGGATGACGCCGGGACAGATCGCCGGGGCGCAGCGCCTGGCCCAGGAATGGAAGCCGAAACCGGTACGGTGAAAACCTTCCTGCTCCCGATCCGCCCACCGACTACACTGGTCCTTATGGCTGCCAAACAGTATCCCGCTCCGCCGCCGATGCGGATCGACATGAAAAAGAAGCACACGGCGACTTTCGAGACTTCCCGCGGCTCCATCGTCTTCGAGCTGTTTGCGAAGGACGCGCCGGCGACGGTGAACAACTTCGTCTTCCTCGCGCGCGAGGGCTTCTACGATGGCACGGTGTTCCATCGCGTCATCGACAATTTCATGATCCAGGGCGGCGACCCCACCGGCACCGGCCGCGGAGGGCCGGGCTACCGCTTCGAGGACGAGCTGAAGAACAACCCGCAACGGCATCAGGTGGGCTCGCTGTCCATGGCCAATGCCGGACCGAACACCAACGGCAGCCAGTTTTTCATCACCCACGTGGTCACCGACTGGCTGAACGGCAAACATACCGTGTTCGGCCGCGTCCTCAGCGGTCAGCAGGTGGTGAACGCGGTGAAGCAGGGCGACAGGCTCAATAAGGTGACCATCGCCGAAGAGTAGCAAGCCGGGGACATGCGGCGACAGCGCCTGGAACCGCAAAAAAGCGGTGGAGCCGCGTGTCCGCCGGGACCCGGCCCCCGAATGTATGATGGGTGTATCCCGTTCATGTCCCGTTCTTTACAACTCGCGGCTGTGGCAGCCCTCGTTCTGGCAGCGTCCGCCTGCAAGCGCTCCGTGCCGGAGAACGTCGCGGCCACGGTGAACGGCCACGTCATCACTTATCAGGAACTCGAGAAGCAGTACCAGTTGCAGTTCTCCTCGGCGGACAGACCGGCGCTGCCGGCGACTTTGTCCAATGGCCTGGACAAGACCAGCGACGACCAGGTCCTGACGCAGAAGATGGAAGTGCTGCGGGTCATGATCGACAACCAGATCATGCTGCAGCGCGCCGAAAAGCTCGGGCTGATGGCCACCGACGGCGACGTGGATGCGCGGCTGGCCGAGTTGAAGGCGCCGTTCACGCAGGAAGAGTTCTTTCGGCAGCTTGCGGCGCGCCATATGACGGTGGACGATCTGAAGGTGCAACTGCGCCAGGATCTGAGCATCCAGAAGCTGTTCAACAAAGAGGTCACCTCGAAGATCTCCATCACCGACGGAGAGATTCGCGATTTCTACCTGGCCAACCAAACCCGATTCAGCTTCCCCGAGCCGCAGATTCACATGTCCCAGATCGTGGTGACGCCGCATCCGGACAGCAACGTGCACAATCTCAAGAACGACAAAGCGCAGACCGAAGAAGAGGCGCGCAGGAAAATCGAGATGCTGGCGGCGCGCATCCATCAGGGCGAAGATTTCGGAATGCTGGCGCAGAACTACTCCGAGGACCCCAACACCGCCGCCAGCAGCGGAGACCTCGGGTTCGTGCGGGAATCGGACCTGGAGCGGGCCAGCCCCGAGCTGCGCAAGGCGCTGGCGGCCATGACTCCCGGTCAGGTGACGCCGGTGATTCACACGCCGGAGGGTTACCGCATCCTGAAGGTGATCTCACGGGAGCCCGCCGGGCAGCGCGAATTCGAGAACCCGCGCGTACAGCAGGACATCCGCGAGACGCTCATGAACCGCAAGGAGCAGTTGCTGCGGGGCGCCTATTACGAGGTGGCGCGCGACGAAGCGCAAGTGACCAACTACCTGGCGCAGACCGTCGTCCTGAGAGATAAGAAGTAGCGGCAAGACTCCCGGACCTTTGCGCTTACAAAGTCTTACAGTGCCAGTGATATGGCGATTCTGACGCGCGGTAACTTTCGCCTTTCCGCAAGCGCCCTCCCACATGTGGGAGATCTGCGCGTTCTGTTCTTGTTTGCGGCTCTGACTGCCTCTGCGGGCGCCCAGCCGTCGCCCCCGGTGCACGTCACTGGCACGGTTCGCTCGGCCGGCCTGCCCATTCCGGGCGCCACGGTCATCGCGGCGCAAGGCGGCCACAAAATCGCCACCACGACGGACGAGACTGGCCGATACGAATTCGACCTGCCCGCCGGCACGTGGAACATTCAGGTGGACATGATGGCCTTCGCGCCCGCCCGGCGCGAAGTGGTGGTGGGCAATGCACCGGTGAACGTGGATTATGCGCTGGAGCTCCGCCCGGCCCAGGGTCAACAGCAGTACGCCAATCGCGGTCCCGGAGGCGGCCCGCCCGGCCAGCGCGGATTTCGCAACCTGAGCCTCAACCAGACCGCGCAGATCGATGCGTTGACGGAGGCCGCCCAGGCGGGCGCCGAGCAGCAGCCGAATGGACCGACGCCTGCCAACGCGAACGAGGCCTTCCTGATGAACGGCACGCTGGATCGCGGCTTGCAACAGGCGCAACAGCAACCTAACCTGTTCGGAGATGGACAGGCCGGATGGAACCAGCAGAACCAGCAGAACCCCTTCGGACAGCAGGGAGCACCGGGCATGGGCGGCGGCCCTGGGGGAGGCTTCGGCGGTGGCGGCCGGGGAGGGCCGGGCGGTTTCGGCGGTGGCGGAGGCGGACGGGGCGGCTGGGGAGGCCCGGGTGGGCCGAACGGTCCCGGCGGGCGGCGGCGGCCTGGGCAGAACGGTCCATTCGGCAATCGCGCGCGGCGCGGACAGCAGGGCTATCACGGATCGTTGTCCGTCAGCCTGAACAACTCGGTGTGGGATGCGCGCCCCTTTTCGCTGACCGGGGAGACCGTGCCCAAGCCCAATTTCGCACAGGGCCGTTTCAGTTTCGCCGGCGGCGGACCGTTCATGATTCCGAAGCTGGTGCGCAGCCCCAGGACCTTCCTGTTCTTCAGCTATTTCGGCACACGCGCGCGCAATCCCTACGACGGCGTGGGCACCGTTCCGACCGCGGATGAACGGGAGGGCAACTTCTCCGCGCTGACTTCGCAGCTTTACTATCCGGGGACGGGAATGCCCATCCCGGGCAACATTATTCCCAGTCTGAGTCCCGTTGCACAACGGCTTCTCAGTCTCATTCCGCTGCCCAATCAACCCGGCTTCGTGCGGAACTACCAGTACACGACCTCGACGGGAAACAACGCCGACAATTTCGGCGTGCGCGCCAACCACAATCTCTCGCAAAACGACCGTTTCGACGGTAACTTCAACGCGCAGCACCGGAACGGCACCGGAGCCCAGCTTTTCGGCTACACCGACGCCACGAATGGCGCGGGGATCACCACCAGTATCGGCTGGACGCACAACTTCTCCCCCACCACGCTGAACCATGTGATCGGCAGCTTCAGCCGCAACAGCAGTCAGACGACGCCGTTCTTCGCCTTCGGAACCGACCTCACATCCGGCATCGGCAACGTATCGCCGCCGCCCGCCGATTACGGCCCGCCGACTCTCTCGTTCACCAACTTCTCGTCGCTCAGCGATGCCAACGCGGTGCGCACAGTGAATCAGACCACCGGAGTGTCCGATACGCTCACGCTCATCCGCGGCACGCATAGTATCACCGCAGGGGGCGGGTATCGGCGCGTGCAGATCAATCAGACCACCGACCAGAACGCGCGGGGCACTTTCACGTTTACCGGCCTCGAGACCAGCCTTCTCGGCTCGGATGGCCAGCCCGTCCCCAACACCGGTAACGACTTCGCGGACTTCCTGCTCGGGTTCCCGTATGACAGTTCCGTCTCCAGCAACCGCAGCGATTACTTCCGCGCATACGCGGCGAACGCCTTCGTCAGCGACGACTGGCATCTCCGAGACAATCTGACCATCACGGTGGGGCTGCGCTACGAATTCTTCTCGCCATACAGCGAGAAATACAATCGCCTCGCCAACCTCGCGGTCCCCGCGTATTTCTCGGGCCAGCCGACGGAAATCGAAGCCGGACAACCTGGAGTTTCTTCCGGCCTGATCAATCCGGCGAAGGACTTGTTCTCGCCGCGCGCGGGGCTTGCGTGGAAACCCTGGAAGGACCGTTCGACGCTGGTTCGCCTGGGCTATGGCATCTTTTACAACGGTTCGGTGTACGCGCAGTTCCCGGCGCAACTGGCCGCGCAGCCGCCGTTCATCACCAACCTCAGTCTGCTGAACAGCACCTCGGCGCCGGTGCCGCTGCAGACAATACTCACCACCGCTTCCCCCAGCCAGGTCACCAACACCTACGCGGTGGACCCCAATTACCGCCCCGGCTACGCGCAGACGTGGAACGTGTCGGTGCAGCAGAATCTCCCCAGAGCGTTCATCGTGGATCTGGAATACCTCGGCACGAAGGGTACCCGGCTGGACACCGAGGTCCAGCCATATTTCTCGGGAATCCAGGCGGCAGGCGCCCGCGTGGCGAGTTACATCTATGACGAATCCGACGGAAATTCCATCTACCACGCTCTGCAAGCCCGCCTGATTCGCCGCTTCGCGCACGGGATCTCGATGAACGGGCTCTACACGTTCTCGAAGTCCATTGACGATGCCTCCACCATCGGCGGCGGCATGGCGGTGGTGGCCCAGAACCCGTTCGATCTCAGCGCCGAACGCGGCCTGTCCAGTTTCGACAAGCGCAACACACTGAACCTGACGTTTATCCTGGCGTCCCCGGTGGGCGGGCCGAACGCGCCTCTGCACAGCTATCCGTGGGCCGAGCGGGCGCTGAAGGACTGGACCCTCAGCGGCGGCGTCACGTTTAGTTCCGGCCTGCCTTTGACGGCGCAGTTACTGGGTAATCAGTCCGATGTTACCGGCACCGGCGCGGTGGGCAGCAGTCGCGCCGAGGCCACCGGATTGCCGATTGAGGTGGCTGGGTATCCCTTCTTTAATCCTCTGGCCTTCACCACTCCGCCACCCGGCGAGCTCGGCAACGCCAGCCGCAATACCATTCCCGGGCCGGATCAACTGGCCTTCAATCTCTCGCTGGCGCGGTCCATCGATTTTGGCGAGCGCCGCCGGCTGGAGTTCCGCGTGGACACCACGAACTTTACCAACAGCGTTTACTTTACGTCCTACGGAACCGTGGTGAACGCGACGAATTACGGTTTGGCGACGGCGGCCGCGCCCATGCGCGCGCTGACGCTGACAACGAGGTTTCGGTTCTGAGGCCATGCTGACCACCCGATCCGTCCGTTTGCTCGCAGTTCTGTTTACCGTTGCCCTGCTGGCCCAGGAGCGCGATCTCGTCTTCCGCGCCAGCAGCAACCTGGTGATCGTGGACGTCTTCGTGCGCGACCATTCCGGGAAAGAGATCGCCGACCTGAAGAAAGAGGACTTCACGGTTCAGGAGGACGGCAAGCCGCAGAAGATCTCCGTCTTCGACTACCAGCGTCTCAGCGCGACGCCGATAACGGCTCCGCCTGCCGCGGCAGCCACCGCGACTGTGGCCCTACCCCCGTCCGCACCGGAACGCCTCAGTGTGGCGCAAACCCTGCCCGGAGGCTCGCGCTATCAGGACCGGCGGCTGATCGTGCTGTTGTTCGACCTCTCTTCCATGCAGCCGGCCGAACAGGTGCGCGCCACCGAATCCGCGCGCAAATTCCTGGCGCAACAGATGACGCCATCCGATCTGGTTTCCGTGATGACGTTCTCGAACGAGCTTAAGACAACGCAGGAGTTCACCGGTGACCGCGATCTGCTGAACGAAGCCATTCACAAGATCGCCATCGGAGAAGGCAGCGACCTGAACGTGGTGGGCGACACCGGCGATTCCACCAGTGGGGAGGATACCGGCGCGGCATTCGTGGCCGACGAGACGGAGTTCAACATCTTCAACACGGACATGAAGCTGAGCGCGCTCGAGACGGCCGCCAAAACGCTGGGCGCCCTGCCGGAGAAAAAGGCCGTGGTGTACTTCTCCAGCGGCATCAACAAGACCGGCGTGGAGAACCAGTCGCAGCTCCGATCGACCGTGAACGCGGCCGTGCGCTCCAATGTCTCCTTCTATCCGGTGGACGCGCGCGGGCTGACCACGATCATTCCCGGCGGCGGCGACGCCAGCCACGCCGCGCAACGGGGTTCCTCGCTGTACAGCGGAGCCGCGCAGACGTCGCAGCGGAACTCCTTCAATGACTCGCAGGAGACGTTAGTCAGCCTCGCTTCCGATACTGGCGGCAAGGCCTTCCTCGACAATAACAACCTGGCGCAGGGGATCGCGCAGGCCCAGAAAGACATGGGGAGTTACTACATCCTCGGTTACTACAGCACTAACGCCGCGCTCGATGGCCGGTACCGGCGCATTCAGGTGAAACTGTCACCGAAGCTGCAGGCGAAGCTGGATTACCGGGAGGGTTACTACGCCCCCAAGGAGTTCGGTAAGTTCAACTCGTCGGACAAGGAGAGTCAGCTACAGCAGGCGCTGATGCTGGGCGACCCCATGACCGATCTGCCGCTGGCTCTGGAGGTGAATTACTTCCGGCTGGGGCGCGGCAGTTACTTTGTTCCGGTGGCGGTGAAGATTCCCGGGTCGGCCATCGAGCTGGGCAAAAAGGGCGTCAACGAAGTTACCGATTTCGATTTCATCGGCGAGCTGCGCGACAGCAAGGGACGTCTGTTGCCGACGGGCGTGCGCGACGGCATCACCGTGAAACTCGACGCGGACAACGCCGCCAGGCTGCAAAGCCGTAACTTCGAGTACGATACGGGATTCACGCTGCCCCCCGGCGAGTTTCATCTGAAGTTTCTGGCGAGAGAGAACCGCACCGGCAAGATGGGCACGTTCGAGACCACGTTTAAGATCCCCGATCTGGACGCGAAGTCGGGGTACCTGCCGGTCAGTTCCGTGATATGGAGCAACCAGCGGGAAGATCTGCAGGCCGCGGTCGGGTCGGCCACGAAGCAGAAGAAGGCGGACGCAGCCAACCCGCTGGTGGAGAACGGCGAGAAGCTCATCCCCAGCGTTACCCGCGTGTTTCGCAAGGACCAGAACCTGTACGTCTATCTGGAGGCCTACGACCCCGCTCTGCAGCCCAACGAAAGACGGGCGAGCCTGGTGGCGTCATTGAGCTTCATGCGCGGTAAGATGAAAGCGTTCGAGACGCCGCCCGAGCATCTGGACGAGCTGGCGCCGAAACGCAACAGTACGCTGCCGATCCAGTTCCGGGTGCCGCTGGCGAAACTGCCCGCGGGCCGCTACACCGCGCAGGTGAGCGTGGTGGACCAGTTAGGGCGCCGGTTTGCCTTTTCGCGCGCGCAGGTGGTGCTGCTGCCGTAAGCGAGCGGTGCGCCCAAACCCGCAAAGACCTTCGCGCCCGATCAGTCGAACCAGTAGGATCGCATTCGCTGGACAAAAGCTGTCACACTTCGCGACGATCCGGTATCTACCCCTTGCGACGTGCGGAAACTTGAACGCACCATCCTCGTCGGCTTGTGTCGTGGCGACCAGCTTGTGATCTGGTTCGCTGAACAGACCGAGACACACGCTCGGAACCGGGCCCTCCTCACCATCGCGCACATGGCCCTTCACCGCTGCAACCCGCAAAGGACCATGGTCTGTCTGGTTGTGATCCTCGTAGGTGATCTGTCCGCATGAGGTCGGCGCCTGCCCAGCACAGATGCGAGTGCAAATCGTCCCACAAATCGCCCGATCATCGCATTTCAGCTTATCAACTTACTCCCCGGCTGGGGACATTGAGGGCGGCCAGTGCTGCCTGGTTCGGCACCCCTCCCGGAATCGTGCGCGTCAGTGGGTCACGGTGAGAGTGACTCCCACCGACTGCTGCTGGGAACCGGAACTGCCCACGATGGTGATGGGATACGAACCTGCCGGGGTCAGCGTCGTGGTGGCCACCGTCATGGTGAGCGCGCCGGAAGCCGCCTCGCCGTAGACCGTGCTGGTGTTCGGCGGAAATCCATTGACCTGCAACGCTACGCCGCTGGCGAGACTGCCAGTGCCGGTCACCGAGATCTTAAACACGGCGTTGTATCCCTGCGGCACGCTCTGTGATGCCGGCGTGGCCGTGATGGTGAAACCAGGACTCGGCTCCACGCTGAAGGCCAGAGAGAAGCTGTTGGTTGCACCCCCGCCTGCGCCCGTGATGGTGACCGTGCCGTTGGTCGCCGCCGCCGAGGGCGAAGCGGTCAGGGTCAGGAGGGTGGCCCCGCCGGTCGGCACCACCGCCGGCGTGAGGGTACCGGTCACCCCAGTGGGCAGACCCGTGAGCGACAGCGCCACATTGCCTTTGAATCCTCTGTAGCCCGCCACCGTGACCACCGACACCCCGGAACTCCCGGGCGCCAGCGACAGCACCGATGGCGTGGCCGTCAGCGTAATGCCGGCATTCGCGCCCTGCCCGGCGCAGGAATGCACCGCCCGATACGCGTTCAGCCGGCTCCCGCTCACCGTGAGAAAGGCGAGGCCGGGAACCGGATCGGCGGTCGAGATCAGCGTCTGTCTCAAGGCGCTCGTCGACAAGGGACAGACGGAAAGCACCAGCGCGGCGGCGCCCGACACGTGCGGCGTCGCCATGGAAGTGCCGCTCAGCTCCGCGTACTGCCCGCCGCGAATGGTGGAGAGGATATTCACGCCCGGCGCTCCGAGGTCCACCAGAGTGGAGCTGTAGTTGGAGAACCATGCGAGGGCGTCGGTATTGTCCGTCGCGGCCACGGCAATCTTGTTGGGGGCGGTGTAAGCGGCGGGATATTCCGGCGAGGCGCCCAGGTCGATGCCGTCGTTCCCGGCGGCGGCCACGAACAGCATGCCCGCGTTCCCCGCCTCGGCGATCTCCTCCGCCAGGGCCTGCGAATAGCCCGGGCCACCCCAACTGTTGGACAGCACCTGGATGTTGGCCTCGGTGGGAAACGCCTCCTTGATCTGAATAGCAGCCTCGATCGCGCTGATGGCGTTGGCGAGGGTGCCCGAGCCGGTGGCGTCCAGAAACCGCAGGCCGATAATCGTAACCGTCCAGTTCACGCCGGTGACGCCCACGCCGTTATTACCCACCGCGCCGATCGTTCCGGCCACATGGGTGCCGTGATTCTGCCGATCCATCGGGTCGCAGGTGTTGGTGATGGCATCGAAGCCGTGGCTGCCGGCCGGGCAACTGACGATTTGTCCCGGAGCGAACGTGAGCGTGAAAGGCGCCGGCGCCGACCAGATATTCGCTTTCAGGTCCGGGTGCGTGTAGTCGACCCCCGTGTCCACCACGCCCACCACCACGCTGCTCGACCCGGTGGTGATGGACCACGCCGCCACCGCGTCGATGTCGGCGTGCACAATACCCCCGTTCTCGCCGTTGTTCTGAAGACCCCATTCGGCGGGGAAGTCAGGGTCGTTGGGCGGGCTCGTGGCCGGCGCGCCCTCCATGGTTACGATGTAGTTCGGCTCGGCATAAACAACGTCGGGGTCCGCCGAGAGCCGCTCCACCAGACGGGCCGCGGACTGGCTGGCCGAGTGCATCTGGACAACGCCGCCACGGTTCAGTCCGTGCATCGTCTGAATGCCGTATTGCGCGCCCAGTGCCGAGCGCAAGCGCGGGCTGGCCTCGCTCCGGAACTTCACCAGAACCTCGTGCGCCACCGCCTTTCGCCCGCCAACGATCTCCACTTCCTGTGCGCCCAGCGGCACGGCGATAACGATTGCGGCCGCCAGCCAGAGACACGCCCGGACAGACTTCATGCGAATGCTCCTCATCCCGGCTATCGGCTGACGCACGACGTAATCAGCAGGGTCGTTTCCCCTGGCGGGCACTCGCGGGAATTACTTAGCGCGTCCCGGAATCCGGCGTAGCGGTTTCTCCTGGAGGCCACTGCTCCAACGCCGGACTTCCGAACCCGGACAAGTGCAGGGCCACCAGCCGAGCCGAGGCCTGCGCGCAAGCCACCGGGACCGCCACTTTCACTGAGCGTTATACCCGCCTGCCCTGTAAAACCTGCCTTCTTCCTGCAGGCTCCTGCGGTTGAATCCGCCGGAAATCAGAAACTTGCGTCTTTGGCACGCGGACTGCAATGTCCCTGGCGTTTCCGGTTGCGTGGCTACGCCCACGCGGCGATGACGCGAGTGAATCGCGAATGAATGGAGATGGAGGAATTACCACATGACTCGTTTGAGAGCCCGTGCAGTTGTCGTTCTTTTTGGCGCGTTTGGTGCCTTGCTCGTCCCTAGTCTGCTGGCTGATGAGTGGAACAAGAAGACCATTCTGACGATAGGCGAGCCGATCCAGGTGCCGGGAGCCACTCTGCAGCCGGGCAAGTACGTGATGAAACTGCTGGATTCGCAGACGGACCGGCACGCCGTGCAGATCTTCAACGGCGACGAAAACCACATCATCGCCACCATCCTGGCGATACCGAATTACCGCTTGCAACCCACCGGGGAAACCGAGTTTTCCTTCTGGGAGACACCTCCCGGACAGCCCAAGGCCTTGCGCGCCTGGTTTTACCCGGGTGATAACTTCGGACAGGAATTCGCCTATCCGAAGAATCAGGCGACTATCATAGCTGCTAACACCAAAACGAGCGTACCGACCACCGCCGCTGAAAACGAATCGCAGTATGAGTCCGCTCCGGTGACCGCGATGACTCAACAGGGCGAGGAGCAACCCCTGACTCAGGAGTATCAGGCGCCAGCTCAGACGGAGGTGGCCCAAAACACAGCGCCCGCGCCCGCTCCGGCTCCGGCTCCGGCTCCGGAGGCTGAGTCTAATGAGGCCAACCGCAGTCTTCCGAAGACCGCCAGTACCTACCCACTGATTGCCCTGGCCGGGCTGCTTTCGCTGGGCATATTTGCTACCCTGCGGTTGGCGCGCGTGCGCTAGCGCACGGCCGCGGATGAACGCCGATGAAACCAACTCCTGGAAATGTGTGTTTGTCGGTGTTCATTTGCGGCCTGCCGCTGCTGGTTTCGGCGCAGGAAACGCCCGAGTTCACCATCCATAGCAGCGTGGAGCGCGTCCTTCTCGATGTCAGCGTGAAGGACGCGCGCGGCGGTTTCATCCGCGGCCTTGGGAAGGACAACTTCCGCATCTTCGAGGATGGAAAGCCGCAGGAGGTTTCCGAGTTCGCGGCGGGTGACATCCCGGTAACCGTGGGCATTGTGGTGGACCAGAGCTGGAGCATGGCCCCCAAGCAAACCGAGGTGCTCACCGCCGCGCTCACTTTTGCCAGGGAAAGCAATCCCCGGGATGAGATGTTCGTGATTCACTTCAACGAGAAGGTTACCCGCGGTCTGCCCAAACAGGTTCTGTTCACCGACAACCTGGAGATGCTCCGCAGCGCGTTGCTGGCGGGGATTCCCGAAGGCCGTACGGCGCTGTACGACGCTATTGTCGACGCTCTGAAGCAACTGGACGAGGGCCGCCAGGCGTTAAAGACCCTGGTGCTGATCACCGACGGCGGCGACAACGTGAGCAAACACACGCGGGCGGACGTGCTGCGGCTCACCGAGGAAACATCCGCCACCATCTACACCGTCGGCGTCTTCGATGAGAACGACCCGGACCGCAATCCACGCCTGCTGCGAAAACTGGCGGAGATCAGCGGTGGAGTGGCCTTTTTCCCCGGCAAACTCGATGACGTTGTGCCCATTTGCCGCGGAATCGCAAAAGACATCCGGAATCGCTACGTGGTCGGCTACACGCCACATTCCGGCACGGGCATGGAGAGCATTCGCCACATCGGCGTACAGGTTCGCGCGTCAGGGCATGGCCGGCTGATTGCACGCACGCGCGCCAGCTACCTGTATACCCCGGCAACGGAGGCGGCGCGAAGATGAGAGTGGCGATAAAAGGGGCGCTCTGGCGGATTGCCGAATCGACCTTCCTCATTGCCGGCCTGGCGCTGCTCGACTGCTACATCTGGAGCCAGGCCCGCGTTGTTCTGTATCAGACCTACGCGAGCCGGGAGTTTCGCAGCGAGCTGCGCCAGTTGCCCGAGGGTAAAGCGCCGGCTCCCTCGGGCGTTCTTCCGCTTCACCGCGGCGATGAGCTGGTGGGCCGCCTGGAGATCCCGCGGCTGGGGATGCGCGTGATGGTTCGGGAGGGCGACGATGAGGCCACGCTGGCCAAAGCCGTGGGACACCTGCCCTCCTCGGCTTTACCGGGCGCGCGGGGCAACGTCGCCCTGGCGGGACATCGCGACACATTCTTTCGTCCGCTGCGGGAGATCAGAATCAGCGACCGGATCGTGTTCGCCACCCTGCACGGAACGTTCGAGTATCGGGTGGAGGCGCTCAGCATTGTTGGTCCCGGCGACGTGAGCGTGCTACAGGCATCCGCGGAGCCCACGCTGACGCTGGTGACCTGCTATCCGTTCCACTACATCGGCTCCGCGCCGCAACGTTTCATCGTGCGGGCGCGTCAGACGGTCCCGGCAATGCCCGGCCCGGCGACGCAAGGCGCTGCATTAGCGCGCTCGAGTCCCGGGCAGGGATGGTCACGGTCGCCCGGATTCTCAGCCTCAGCCGCCCGGCGCCGGCATCGGCGAAGCTGACTTCCTCGATGCGGGCCGCACTCTGCAGGGCCGGCGGGATGGCCGTCTCCAGCTTCACTTTGTCCAGCGCCTTCGCGATCTTCTCGCGCAGAGCGCCGGCGAACGCTGGCGAGCGAAGCAGCTCGCCGATGCTGCCATCGGCCTTAATCGCGCCGAGTTCCGCGTTGAGCCGTACCGCCCCTCCGTCGCGGACCGCGGGCGTCAGATGCACCTCTACAACCCCGTTGCCCCCCGCCAGCCGCTTCGCCACGTCCTTGTGAAACGCCTTGATGCAGGCCCATTTCTCGTAGTGAAGGGTGGCGCTGAGAGTGCCCGACGGCGCGGCGGGCGCCAGCGTCGCCTGTTCGATGGAGAGGCGCTCGCCGCAGCGGTTGTCCTGATTCAATTGCGCGCGCAGGATGGGGGTGATGCTGTCCTGCAGGCCGCCGAGATCGGCGTCGATGGTGACGCGGAAAACGTCCCGATCGTGATCGGTGGAGACCTTCGCGAAGGAACCCGAGACGACGACGGCCACCGGCTGATGGTCCACGTTGAGCGACGTGCGAAACGGCGGGAGGACGATAGCCTGCTCGCCGGCAACGGCGCAGACGGCGAGTGAGAATGCGGCGAAAACGCTTGTTGGAGTGCGCAAACTAACTCAACGCCGGTGGCGGGTGTTCTGTTACGGCCCCAGTGTAAGGATTAGTAAGCCGGACCGGCCTTGCCGCGTCAGAAAGCCCGTTCAGCTCAGGGCAACGGAGCCAGCATCTTACTGCGGTCCTTGACTTCCTCCGCATCAATCCCTTCGCCTCGCTTGTAGCATGGGCGAGTGACGCGGGGCCGCTTGAACCACGTGCCTTTCTCGAACAGAGTCGTTTTCGTGAAGCAGAATAGCTGCCCATGGGTTTGCATGGTCCGGTCAACGTCGAGGATCGCATGTAGCCCTCTTGATCCTCGGACTCCAACCGCGAATACGTGTTCAGGAGCTCTACGAAGGTGCCGCGGCTGAGATCGAATACTTGCAGGCTACTGCCTGCGGTTCCCACTCCACCAAAGTCCGACTCAACGACGAGCTTATCAACACCGTCCCCGGCAAGATCCATGAGATCGGCTCTCTGCAACGACGTGCGATGAGAGGTTACCAGCAAGTACTCTCCGCGCACCTCCCACCCCGCAGCCTTAAATGAACGAGCAGGCCGATAGACCAACAGCACCCCGCCGGAGTGACCCCCGGGAAATCATATTGAAGAACGGCAAGCAATCCAGCACCGCTCTCGTTGGGCCATCGAAAGAGTCTGACCCGAACCTCGCGCGTGTTGGAGAGGTCGTCCGATGCCGTCCTCTCCAGTTCGTTCGTCGGCTTTCCCGAAACTCGATAACGTCCTCGTCCGCGAGCGCGTCCGGGAAGGTTAGCTCACCGGGCTTTGGCTTGTTCGGGCCGCCGAGGTTCAACTTCTTGCCCCGTTCGATGGAAACCTGCGCTCCCGGAAAGATCGCGCGCAGGGCGGCAACGTGCAATGCTTCGTCGGCGACGGGTTCGGTCGCGGCGCCGCCGCTCGCGCACAGGGCGGCTGCAAAGCAGGCAGCCGGAAGCCTGAACATCGAGATGAGAATCCGTCTCATCCGCACTACGGCCGCTTGAGCCAGCGCACGCTGCGGGGAGGCGTCCGGTCGCACGCCATGCTGTCGGTGACGCCGGTGGCGATCAGCGCGCAGGCGTTGTCGGTGGCGCTGCGCAGCGCGAATTCCTCGGTGCTGCCCGCAGCGGTGCGGCACGACGAGCGCCCCTGGTAGTCCATGCAGACCTCCACGCGGTATTGCGCCAGGTTCATGGTGGAGCGAATCAGCGCGGCCACCACGGCGCCGACAAAAACCAGCGAAACCAGCACCCACCAGAGCTTCCTCAGGCGCCGCCTCCAGTGAAGAAACTGCCCATCACGCGGAATTTGCGGTAGCGCTCCTCGATGCACTGTTCGGGCGAGAGGCCGGCCACTTCCAGCATGGCCTCGCGAAGCTGGTGGCGCACGGCCTCGGCGGAGGCGTCGTAATTGTTCTGCGCGCCGCCGGCTGGCTCGGCCACGATGCCGTCGATCAGCTTCAATCCGAGCAGATCCGGAGCGGTCAGCTTCAGCGCCTCGGCAGCGCGGGGGGCTTTGCCGGCGTCGCGATAGATGATGGCCGCGCAACTCTCCGGCGAGATGACGCTGTAGATGGCGTTCTCCAGCATGTACACGCGGTTGCCCACGGCGATGGCCAGCGCCCCGCCGCTGCCGCCTTCGCCGATCACCACGACGATCACCGGCACGGGCAGCCGGGACATCTCGCGCAGGTTGACGGCGATGGCTTCGGCCTCGCCGCGCTCTTCGGCGTCGATGCCGGGATAGGCGCCGGGCGTGTCCACAAGGCTGATCACGGGCCGGCCGAACTTCGCGGCCAGCCGCATCAGCCGCATGGCCTTGCGATAGCCCTCCGGCTTGGGCATGCCGAAATTGCGGTGCAGCTTCTGTTTGGTGTCGCGGCCCTTTTGCTGGGCGACGATCATGACCGGCTGCGCGTCGAACCAGGCCATGCCGCACACCACCGCCGGATCGTCGGCGTAGCCGCGGTCGCCGTGCAATTCCTGAAAGCCGGTGAAGATGCGCTGAATGTAGTCGAGCGAGTGCGGGCGTTTGGGGTGCCGCGCCAGTTGCACGCGTTCCCACGACGGGTTGGACGGCGGCGGCGTGGGGGAAACGGACTCGGTCTGTGCCTGATCGGCCATGGTTTGGAGGGCTCGGGCATGCGGCCCTGGGCCTTCACCAGCATATAACGGAAAGCGCGGGAGGGGCACGCGCCGGCAGGTGGGCCACTTGCCGCTCAGCAGGCGGCTGAAAACGCGACGAGCGGTTTCTGGGCCGTTTCAGCCCTTCTTCAATATCAGTATCCTGCCGGAGCGCGATGCGGGACAACTGCTACAACCCATGTGTTCGCGCTGTCGGAAAATCCCACAGAAGCTTCTCGCATTTTGCGCCCTTTTGGACGCCCGGCTCGTTGTCATCGGAATTTCACGGGCCTGGCATTCCATGGTAACGGATTCCGTGCCAATCTTGGGTCATCTTCCTCAGAATTCTTCTCATGGAGGTCTGGCAATGGTCCAATTGTCTCGCACGGCATTTGTATCCGCAATCATTCTTGTCGCTCTTCTAGGTCCGGCAGCGATCGCACAAACCAACAAAGGCACCATCAGCGGGCGCGCTGTGGACACGGCTGGCGGTGTACTCCAGGGAGCCCAAATCACAATACAGCCGGGAGGCAACTCCACCGTCTCGAATGGCCAGGGCGACTTCACTATTAACGACCTGGCGCCTGGCAACTACGCGGTCACCATCGAATACGTCGGCTTTTCGCCCCTCACCACGAAGGTCACCGTTGCTGCCGGACAGGTGGCGCGCGTTGACGCTCCCCTGAAGGTGGCGTCGAGGAACGAGGAAGTGGTGGTCTATGGGGAGCGGCCGCACGGTGAAGCCGAGGCGATCAATCGTGAGCGCACCGCCGACAACATTCTCGACGTGCTGCCAGCGGAAGTGATCACCAGCCTGCCCAACGCGAACGTGGCCGACGCCCTCGGGCGCATGCCGGGCGTTACGCTGGAGCGCGATGAAGGCGAGGGCAAGTACGTCCAGATCCGCGGGACCGAGCCGCGCCTGAACAACGTGACCATAGACGGCATCAACGTGCCCTCGCCGGAGGGCAACGTGCTGCAGATCAAGCTGGACGTAATCCCATCCGACATTGTCGAATCCATCGAAATCAACAAGACGCTGCAGGCGAATATGGACGGCGACGGGATTGGCGGATCGGTCAACCTGGTGACCAAAACCGCCGGCGACTCGCCTTCCGTCAGCGTGAGTGGACTGGGTGGATATACGCCAATCCTCGGCGGCCGGTCGGCGGAGCAGGTGGCCGGAACGGTTGGCGACAGGTTTGGTAAGGAGAAACGTTTTGGGGCGCTGTTCGGCGTCACCTGGGATTATAACGGCCGTGGCATCGACGATATCGAGCCGACACCCGATGCCGTGCAGACAGGCAGCACGATCACCCCGTCGTACGACAGCATCGATGTCCGCGAATACCGCTACCACCGCTACCGGTACGGTTTTGCCGGCAGCCTGGACTATAAGCTTGCCGAGGGATCCAGCGTCTACCTTCGCTACCTGTACTCCGATTTTGAGGACTTCGGCGATAAGTGGACCTACACGCTGAACAATGGCGACGTCCCGAAATACAAGACGTCCAGCCGCACGCCGGACTATGCCATCGGCAATATGGTGGTGGGAGGCAATCACTCCTTCGGGTTAACTTCGATCGTCTGGGAGGCGGCTGTGTCTCGCGCCCGCGAGTTGGACGCAGCCGGCAACCCTGGAGTCACCTTCAAGGCAACCGGCGCCCTTAAGGGGCTCACTTCCTGTGTGTACGATCCGGCGGACACCACCGATCCGTACCTGCCGCAGTTCAGCCCGTCGTGCACCGCACCGGGGTCGCCGATTTACGATCCGGACAATTATAAGATGAGCGAACTCGACACCTCCTACGGGCTGACGGCTCAGCTTAACCTGCAGGCTGCGGCGTCGATTGGCAGGAGTTACAGACTGGACGGGCACTTCGGAACATTCCTGTTCGGCGGCAAAGTGCGAAATGAACATAAATACCAGGATGCTTATCAGGGTGTGTACGACCCGACCACCACGCTTCTGATGAACCAGTTCCTCAGCAGCTTTACGAATAACAACTACTACATGAACAACTACCGGTTGGGACCGGTTACGAACTACAACACGCTGACTTCGTTTTTCTACTCCAACCCGAACGATTTCAGCCTGGACGTCGGCAGCACGCACCTCGGTTCGGATCCGAACAATTTCGACCTCACCGAGCGTATCTCGGCCGCATATGCGATGAACACGCTGGATTTTGGCAGGTTCCGGCTGGTGACCGGTGTGCGCTTCGAGGGAACGCAGTTGGGCACGCTCGGCAACTATGTCACCAACGACGCCAACGGCAACTGGGTGTCCACCACGCCGGTGAGGAGCACCGCGTCGTATGTGGACATTCTGCCCAGCGCGTCACTGCGCTACAAGATCACCGACGATTCCGACATACGCCTGGTTTATGGCAGAGGCATCTCCCGGCCCAACCCGTACGATCTGATTCCTTACTTCCAGGAGGACGACCAGGGTCAGACCCTCACCATCGGCAATCCCAAACTCACGCCGGAGCACGCCAACAACTACGATCTGCTGTATGAGCACTACCTGAGGCCGTGGGGCATCATCCAGGGCGGCTTCTTTTACAAAGCTCTTACCGACCCTATGTACGAGGTCGCCACCAGCGTGACAAACGGGCCGTTCGCGGGCTTCGAGCAGTATCAATTAGTGAACGGTTCCAGCGCGTGGCTGTACGGATTTGAGGTGGCGTACCAGCAGCACTTCGGGTTCCTGCCGGGTGCGATGGGCGGGCTCGGTTTCTCGGGTAACTACAGCTACACGGTGTCGCAGGCGAACGATGTCCCGGGCCGTTCGGACGATCCCCCGTTGCAGCGCCAGGCCCCTAACACCTGGAATCTGAGTCCGACCTACGACCGCGGCCGGATCTCGCTGCGCGTCGGTCTCTCGTACAACGGCGCGAGCATCTACGCCTACCAATACCAGGACGGAGCGCAGTTCGGATTGAAGGGTCCATTCGGCGACACTTACTTCTACCCCCACCTGCAGGTGGACGCACAGGCGAGCATTCGTGTCGCGAGGGACCTGAACGCGGTAATCTACGGCCTGAACCTGAACAACGAAGTCTTCGGATTCTACAACGGATCTCCGGAGTACGTGCTCCAGCGCGAGTTCTACGGCCCGAC
>JBEKPY010000034.1:0-58678 GCA_049520275.1 Bryobacteraceae bacterium | reverse complement strand
ACCAAAGACAGTCACTTTCAGGAAGTATTCCGAAGGCTGGTCCCCCGTCTGGGCGTCAAAAAGGCCATTTGGGCCATCGCCCATCGCCTCTGCCGCCTCATCTGGAAGCTGTTGCACGAAGGCATTGCCTACAGGGAACAGGGAGCCCGCGGCCGGGACCCTCGGGTCATCCGGAAGCGAGCGCGGAAACTGATCGGAGATCTACGGCGGCTCGGCTTCCCTCACTTTTGTGCAGCCGGGTACCAGTACGATTCCCCGCCGGTGCTAAAGTAAAACACCTGGGCCGCCGATCCACTCGGCATGGAGGATGGTGACTTGTCCGGCGGCGGGCGCGACATACTCCTGACGGCCATGGATCGCGTCCGTGACGCGGTTCGGGACCACCAAAGCGCGGATATTATCGCGCCCCTTCTGGCCAGCCTGGCTCGATTCTGCGCCGAGCATTTCGCCGTCGAAGAACGGGTGCTCCGGCGTTACGGATACACGCAAGTGGACGCCCGCCTGGCGATGCACGCGCGGCTGCTGGAGAGGATTCCGGACCTGCAGGATCGCATCCGCTCCGGCGGGGAAGAGACCGCCGGGATCCTGAACCTTCTTCACAGCCTCTGGGAACACGCCGGCTACCAGCAGCGCTCCGCCGCCCTGGTGAATCCCCGATCTCCACGCGTCGGAACCCGCGGCCGTGGCGCTTGCTGGGCAGGTGTTTACCCTGGAGGATCCAGGTAGAGTAACTCTCGGGTTCTGTTACCAGCCTCCTATTGAAATACACTAGTCCTGGCGGCACAATCGGTCTGATTGATCGCTCCGGAAGGAGAAGTATATGTCAGAGCAGTCCGAACGCCGAACCGAACCGAGAGTCTCGTTTGAAGGGCCCTGCGTGTTGAGCCGCCTCAGCGAGAACGACCTGCCCCAGACCGGGACTATTTCGAACGCCTCCGAGCACGGCGCGCGCGTCTCGGTGAAGGCCGCAGTACCGCAGGGGGACATAGTAAGTCTCGAAGTGGGCGACGATGTGTTCGTGGCCACCGTGGCCAACTGCCAGCCGGACACGGGCGGACATTCCGTCGGTCTGGAGCTGATTTCGGGCACGGTCAAACCCCGGTTGCGGGAAGATCTGATCTATTTCTCCATCACCACGCCGGGACTCGGCGCCGCGAAGGCGCAGTAGCCATCCTCACCGATCAACGACTTGCCGGGGGGTGGGTTCCACCCTGCCCTACTCTAACTCGTGGGTTTCGCCGAGCGCTGGCGAGACCACTTCCAGCGCGTATCTCTCCCGAATTGCCGCGGCGAGCGCCTTCTGCTGCATGGGCTCGCCGTGCACCAGAAACACCCTTCGCAGCGTTCCCACCATCGGCTTCATCCACGCCAGCAGCTCGGACTGATCGGCGTGTCCACTCAGTTCGTTGATCTTCCGCACCTCGGCGCGCCGCCTCATCATCTCGCCAAAGATGGGCACCTCCGGCCACTCCTCCACCAGCTTGCGGCCCAGCGTGTTCTCGGCTTGGTAGCCGGTGATCAGAATGGTATTCCGCGGATCTCCGATGCCGTTCTTCAGATGGTGCAGGATGCGCCCCGCTTCGCACATTCCCGAAGCCGAGATCACCATGTAGGGCACGTGCAGATCGTTGAGCGCTTTCGATTCGGCCACCTCGCGGATATAGCGCAGGCGGGAGAAACCGAAGGGATCGTCCCCGCGGTCGGAGAAGCGGCGCGCTTCGGCGTCGAACAGCTCGGAGTGCTTGCGATACACGTCGGTGATGTTGACCGCCAGCGGGCTGTCCACGAAGATGGGCAGCGCCGGAATGCGGCCGGCGTTGATGAGCTCGTGCAGCATGAGGACGAGTTGCTGCGTGCGGCCCACCGCGAAAGCGGGCACAATCAGGCGGCCGCCGCGCGCCCAGGTCCGATTCACGATTGCGGCCAGTTTGTCGGCCACCGCTTCGATGGGCTTGTGCAGACGGTCGCCGTAGGTGCTCTCCATGATCAGGTAGTCCACCGGCGGCGGCGGCTCCGGATCGTTGATGATGGGCAGGCCCGTGCGGCCCACGTCGCCGGAAAACCCGAGGCGCACCCGGCGGCCGTCCTCATCCAGCGTCAGCTTCATGCACGTGGAGCCGAGAATGTGCCCCGCGTCCCAGCTTTCGTACACCAGGCCCGCACCGATCTCGGTGGGCGTGTGCATGGGCACGGGCCGGAACAGCGGGAAGGTGCGTTGGGCGTCTTCGGTGGTGTAGAGCGGCTGCACCTCGCCATCGGCGTGGTGGATGCCAATCGCTTTGCGGCGCTGGTGGCGCTTGTTCAGGAACGCCGCGTCTCGCTCCTGAATGCCGGCGGAATCGGTGAGCATGGGCACGCAGAGATCGGCGGTGGCCGGGCTGGCGTAGATGGGTCCGTGGAAGCCGCTTTTCACCAGCATGGGCAGATTGCCGCTGTGGTCGATGTGCGCGTGCGAGAGCATTACGGCCTCAATGGAAGAGGCGCGAAAAGGCAGGTTGCGGTTGCGCTCCTCGGCCTCCTTACGGCGGCCCTGATACTGGCCGCAATCGAGCAGGTAGTCGCGCCCCTGCACACGCACCAGGTGCTGCGAACCGGTCACCGTTTGCGCGGCGCCGTGAAATGTCACGTTCATCGTGCCAACGATATCATGCGAGCAGAGGGAGTATGAGGAGTAGAGGGAGTAGAAGGAATAGCCTTAGCGTAGCTTAGCGCTGTCGCGGCAAAGTAGAAAGTTCCGGTTTTTGCAGATCACCAGGTCCCATGGTTCGGGCAGTCTGGCCTGCCATTCCCACGGCCAGCCAGCATTTTGCATCGCGCCCACCCGTCAAGGCTCCCTTCGGCGCACCAACCTGGCGCGACCTTGACGGGGCCCGGCCGCGATGCACTGAGCGATCTCCGGCCAGGAGGGAATGGCAGGCGCTGTCCTGCGCAAGCTGCCGCCAAAGCGGAACTTTCTACTTTGCCGGGCCGGAACTTTCTATTCTGCTCCGACATAGCGTAGCTTAGCGCTTTTTTTCAGCAACTGAATGAGATATAATAATGCGTTTGATGGAGCCAGACTCTGCATCGAATGGGGACGTGAGCGAGGCCCGTGGAATCCAAGAAAAACTCCTGCGTCCGATCCCCAAGATACGAGGCGTCGAAATCGCCAAGTTTCATCGACAACTCCTGGGGATTGGCGGCGACTTCTATGATGTGTCGGATTCAGGGCACGACAAGCTCTCCATCTGCATTGCGGATGTTCGTGGTAAAGGCCCCCCCGCCGCTTTGGTGATGGCGTACTTGGCACGCCAACTCGCGGACTTCGGACGGCAAGATCGTCCGCCGGATCGGTTTTGTCAGGAACTCGATAAAGAGGTGAGATCGCAGTTTGAAGGTCATTTTTGGCTGACGGCCTTCGTCTGCAGGCTCGATTATCGAAAGTACGAAATGTTCTACACCAACGCCGGGCACGAACGCCCCATACTGGTCCCGCCATCGGGTCCCGCCGTGTTTCTCGATGGGGGCGGCGCGCCTCTCGGGATGCCGCTCGACTTGCCAATGTACGAGCAGTACTACGTCCGTTTCGGGCGGGACTATCGCTTGCTTCTCTACACGGATGGCGTGACTGAAGCGGAAGCTGCCACTCAGGCTGAAAGCGCGGAAGTCCAGCACTTCGATGTTGAACCGCTGCGTGAACTCGCCGAGCGGAACCGACATCTTGGTGCCAGCGAGTTGATGAATGTCATCCTTCAGAGACTGACTGAATTCGCGGCGGACCGTTTCCAGAATGACGTCACGCTTCTGACCCTGGCAACTTAGGTGAATTGGGGAGAGAAGGAACAATGACGCAGGAGCAATTCGAGCGTGTACTACGTCGTTTGTTAGCACCCCTTAGCATCGACATGATTACGATCTACACACCCGATCCGTGGGGAGTCGATGACAATTATCGCCTCCTGTGGATGGACGGCGTGAGGGATCGCTGCCCCATGTTCGGGCCGGTGGTGTCGGATTTGATGCGGCGTCGGCTCCTCGATGAGCCCCAGCGCATAACCTGGATTCCGAACATCCTGGAAAGCCGCCTCTTCCAGCGCAGCACGTTCGCGAAGCGTGAGGGCGTCAGGTCACTCGTCAGACTACATCTGCTGACAACGAGCCCGCATGCGCAGATCAGGCCCGGCGCTGTCGTTTTTCTAGGTACCAGGGTGGAGCGGAGCTTCGACCTTGCATTCATGTCTAAGGTTGACGCGGCATCCAGTGCGCTGGAGGCAATTCTCGCCGAACTCGGGGAACTCGGTCTTGCCGACGCCACCTCCCTAATGCAGCAGACAAGGGCGTTAGCTCAAAGTGCGCGTACGACTCACCAGGTGATTGCGCATACGGATTTAGACAACGCGATTGCTCAGGTGTTGCGTTCGGTCCTGCACATCAGTCGAATCGACGACTCAGGGTACTGCAGCATTTATCTGCTCGAGCCGAACGGGCACCAGATCACCTGCCGTTATCGCTTGCATCAAGGCAACTTCGAGGGCGGAAGATTCGGCGTCAGCGAGGTGGGCTTCGGCCATGGGCTATTTGGCAACGTTGTCGCCGCACAACGTTCGCTGGTTTTGAACGACGTAACGGCAGCGGCCGCAAACGGCACATACGTGTACACGCCGCCTGTGGGCTGTGATTGCCGACCGAGGTCGAGCGTTGCCGTCGTCCCAATGCGTGCCCACGGGCGGGTCATTGGTGTGCTGAGCGTAGTTTCTCCAATTCCAGACCTTTTCGGAAGCGACGACCTACGGATCCTTGAGATGCTCTCGGACGCAGCCAGCTTGGCGATCTTCGAGAATCAGTACCGCCATCGCACCCAGTGGCTTTTGAAGTCAAGCGTCGACCCTCAACTATCGCTTCCCGAGGTGATTCAGACCATCAAGGCCCACGTGCGGGATGAGATCGGCGCTGATGAAGTGGAGTTTTGGTTTTATGAGGCGGGACGGTTCTGGGATCCCGTCCAGCCTGGGTCACCAGACGCGCCTCGCTCACGGCTGCAGGACAAGGAGGGAGGAGGGACCTCCGAGTGGCTCCTCCTGGAAGGTGTGAAGCAAGAGATTGCTGCCATTGTGGCGAAGGACATAAACCATCGAGATCATGTCTGCAACTTTCAGACCGCAAGGAACGCCGGCGGTCTGCTTGATTTGAGAGTTGCGAACCTCGACATTCTGGTGAACAGCAACCTCGGCGACCGGGTATTAACAAGTGTCGGTATCCCGGTCACGCTTCGCGATCAGCCTAAGGGCGTGTTTTGGGTGAATTGGTATAGCGACCATCAGGTTTCGCTTGAAGATCTAGAGCTACTCGTCCGGTTTGCGCAACTTGCGTCGCTGCAGATTGGTGTCGCCGAGATTCTGGAGAATCCGCACAGAGCTCTTCATCAGCATGTTCTCGAGAGCACATTCGGAAAGACCAGAGCGGCGATAGTCAAACACGAGACCGCATTAATGGCGCCGAGATTCTACCCCGCGGTCGCGTCGTTAGTGTTTGCACTTCGGTGGTCCCCAGCGGCCTCACTAGCCACGTACGCCGATGTGCTCCACGACACGATTCAGGAATTCCTGGCGGCCAGTCGGGCGATTGTCCACACCGCAAGGGGGTGCTTTGGTTCACCCCTCGCTAGTGTCGGCAATGCGAACGCGTTCGTCTGCAGGGCGGTATTCGGAGCGCCTGACTTGTCTGGCGACGAAACCGCACCGCCGCCTGCCGTGAACGCCGCGAACGCTGCCCTGGCCTTGCTACGGCACTTTGAAGAAAACCGCGCGAAATGGAGGGAAAAACTACGGACCGTGGAAGGGAAGTCAAGTGATGTCAAACTCTTCGCCGGTCTTGCGTTCGGCCCCGCAGTCGTTGGGAACTTCGCTCCTGGCTACGACTGTGACTTTGTCGCGATTGGACAGACCCCGGCCCTTGCCTACCACCTCCACCGGCTGGCCGCAGAATCGGACCGCATGCGGGAAATCTGGCCTAGAGCGGTGTCTTTCAGCAGCAGCTCCGCGGTACTGTGTACACCCGAACTTGGGCAGATGTTGCTCGGACAGGCCATGTCGGTGGTACCACTGCGCGCCCCGCATTACCGAATTGACGAACTAGGCTGCGGCGTTGCGCTCGCAACCATTACGCAAAGTCCGGCAGTTCAAGTGGCCAAGGGCGCGTCAAGCCTCTGAGCAGGTTTTGAGTGGGTGGTCTAACTGCCGGACCAGGATGAGAGGCAGGGGGCACGATGGCGTTGAGCCAACCGGCTGAGCGTACGCGCGCGGACTCGCCGGAACTTCCCGGGCGTTTGCTCGTATCTGAACGTATGGGACAATTCGCGAGCCGCCACACGCGCAGGGAGTTCCTTTCTTGTGCCGCCGCCTCCGTGCTTCCCGGCGCGCTGGCATCGTGCCAGGCTGTCGTGAGCAAGCCGGTTGTCAGCGTCGTCCGAATCCACAACGGCAACACCGAAGCCGCCGTGGAGCAGGCCATCGATCTGCTGGGCGGCATGGCGGCGATCGCGCGCGGCAAAGAGCGCATCATGCTCAAGCCCAATCTGGTGGCGCCCGATCCCGAAGCAACCACCAAACTGCCAGTGATGCGGGCGCTGCTGCGTCTGATGCGCAGCGCGCACAAGCATGTTTCCATCGGCGAGGGCTCGGCCGCCGCGCCTCCCTTCAACGTGCGCAACGACCAGACTTTCCGGACCTCTAACAAGGAGCTGCTCAACGGCCTGCAGCAGTACGTCTTCGACCAGTTGGGCTACAGCGAGCTCAGCAGGGTGGAGAAGGTACCGCTGGTGAATCTTCATACCGGCGAACTCGTCGATGTGAAGGTGCCTGGCGCGCTGCTGTTCGACACCCTCACGCTGCACCGGTCGCTGATCGAGACCGACCTGCTTTGCTCGGTCCCCATGATGAAGACGCACGTCATGGCCGGGGTCACGCTGGGGATGAAGAACCTGATCGGCGTTTACCCGGGCGCCATCTATCAGGCGCTACGCGGCAACATGCACGACCGGGCGGCGAAGCTGGAGCCGTCCGCCACGGCCGCGCCCATCGTGGACATGGTGCGGGCCAACAAACTCGGCCTGGTGGTGATCGACGGCTCCTCGGCCATGGAAGGGAACGGCCCTACGGGCGGAACGCTGGTTCCCATGGAGACCATCATCGCCGGCACGAATCCGCTGGCCACCGATATGGTGGCGGCGAGCCTCATGGGCTTCGACCCCGGCGAAGTCTCGACCTTCCGGTGGGCGAACAAGGCCGGGCTCCGGCCGCGGCGCCTGGATGAAATCGAAACTCGCGGTGAACCGCTCGATCGCGTCCGGCGTGCGTTTGCGCGGCCTGCTCTGGTTGCGTGGAACCCCGCTTTCGCCCCGCTGCTGCAGTGATCGATTTCTGAGCGGGTTTCTCCGGATGTCGCGCACCGTCCGCCGTGATGCCGCACTGCTGGCACGGCGGGGTCTGTGATATGTTCGTGCCAGCCATGGATTCGGCGTTATCCCTCCCGTGCTTTGCCGCCGCGCCGTCGCTGGTAGGCAGTTTTCCGCACGGTGACGGCGAGCGTCTGGTGGAGCGCATCCTCGCCCAGTTCCGCGAACTGCCCGCGTGGCCGCAATTGCCGGCGCGAGACTGGCTGGAAAGCATGTACGTGCAGTACTCCGAAGGCCTTCCTGGCGCGGTGGTGGACCGCGAGACGCAGCGGATCTACTTCCGCAGCGACGACGCGTTCTACGCCGCGCTGGAGGAGTTCTACGCGGCGGTGGTGGGCGAAGACGTGGAGCGGTTTGCCATCGGCGCGGAGTACGCCCACGGCCTGCACCTGTTCCTCGAGCAGATTTCGCGGCTGGGGACGGCGCGGGGAATCGAACTCAGTAACTCGGCACTTCCAGCTTCAGCTCGCCGATCATCTGGAAGTGCTTTCGATTCTTCGACACGAGTGTGAAGCCATTCTCAATGGCGGTGGCCGCGATCAGTGCATCGAGCGCATGCAAGCCGTGAGAGCGCGCGAAGGTCATCATGAGAGCATACGCCCGGCGTGCGATCTCCTCGTTCGGCGGGATCTGTTCGTAGGCCGAAATCAAGGTGTCGAGATCGGTCACTTCGCGCTGGTTGCGGGCGCCGGCGATCAATTCGAGCGCCGTGATCGCCGAGAGCAGGCAATCGTCGCCGAGGCTATCCAGGTAGTCGGCGGCCTTGGTGTTTCCGCGCGTGAAATCTACCATGACGTCGGAATCGATCAGGTATGCCATCGGGAGCCGCGAGCGGTTAAAACCGGGGTTCCCGGAGGCGGTTCACGTACGTGACGCCGTCGGGAATGTCCTCGCGGTCGGCCCACATTCCGAAAGCGGCAAACTCACGTACGGATTTTGGCCGGCGGCGCGGCTGCTCGGAGACGTGCACCTCGACCCTGGTGCCCTCGCTGAGCTTCACTTCTTCCAGTGGCTTGAAGACCCCGTCCTCGTATTTGGCGGCGATGGTCATAATGTTCGCCCTCGCATTTCTAAGGATACCAGGATGGCGAACTGGTTGGGCCCACGCCCACGCCGCCTCGCGTACGCGAACTCCTGGTGGCAAAACTGGTGGCAATGGGGATAGATTCCGGCGCTATTCCGTGGAATCAGTGGACGCCCGCCGCCCGTAAGTGTTTGAAAAGTCGTCCTGATGGACGGCATGGACGCCCAGCGTTGGCACTCATAATCCGTTGGCCGCAGGTCCAAATCGTGCAGGGCCCACCAACAGGGGCGGGAACAACCTCCATCGGTTCAACCACCTGCTCGCGGGCTCCGGACATTCCTTCAGGTGCAAGCGGCGCGGCGAAGCGGGGATCTGTCTTGTCCGCCTCCGGGACAAGGTCCTGAATGACGACGCGTCCGCCCTGGGGTCAATGACAGCTCGGTCGCCGGGCGGCCCTGCCGGCGAGTCTTCCACCGTGATCCACTCTGCCTGCACCGCGGGGTCTGTGATATGTTCGAGCCAGCCATGGATTCGGCGTTATCCCTCCCGTGCTTTGCCGCCGCTCCGTCGCTGGTGGGCAGTTTCCCGCACGGTGACGGCGAGCGTCTGGTGGAGCGCATCCTCGCCCAGTTCCGCGAACTGCCCGCGTGGCCGCAATTGCCGGCGCGCGACTGGCTGGAAAGCATGTACGTGCAGTACTCCGAAGGCCTTCCTGGCGCGGTGGTGGACCGCGAGACGCAGCGGATCTACTTCCGCAGCGACGACGCGTTCTACGCCGCGCTGGAGGAGTTTTACGAGGCGGTGGTGGGCGAAGACGTGGAGCGGTTTGCCATCGGCGCGGAGTACGCCCACGGCCTGCACTTGTTTCTCGACCAGATCCCGCGGCTGGGGCCGGGGCGGCCGCAGTGGGTCAAGGGCCAGGTCACCGGCCCGTTCAGCTTCGCCATGACGGTGACGGACGAGAACAAGCGCGCGCTGGCCTACAATGCGGAGCTTTGTGAAGTGGCCGTGCAGGGCTTGGCGTTGAAGGCGCGGTGGCTGGCGCGCCGGCTCGGGCAGGTTGCCGATGGCGTGTTGGTGACGCTGGACGAACCCTACCTCTGCTCGTTCGGTTCCGCCTTCGTGAACGTGCCGCGGGAGAGCGTCATCGCGGCGATCGACAGCGTGGTAGCGGCCGTGCACAAGGAAGGCGCGCTGGCCGGATTGCACTGCTGCGGGAACACCGACTGGTCACTGGTGCTGGCCACCGCCGTGGACGTCATCAACTTCGACGCCTGGGAGTTCGCCCAGGGGCTCTCACTCTATCCGGCCGAGCTCGGCGCGTTTCTCGAGCGCGGCGGCACGCTGAGCTGGGGCATTGTGCCGGCTTCGCGCGCCAGCGAAGAGATTCACCCGCGGACGCTGGCGGCCGCGCTCGCCGAGCGCATCGCGCTGTTCGAGGCGAAGGGGTTGGACCGCGCCACGCTCTACCGGCAGGCGCTGCTCACGCCCACTTGCGGCCTGGGGATGGAGACCGAGGCGCGGGCCGAGCAGACCATGGATGCGCTGGTGGAGTTGACCTCACTGGTGCGCGAGCGGGAAGGGCTGGGATGATCGTCGCCGTCATCGGAAAGGGTGGCGTGGGCAAGACCACCGTTGCGGCGCTTCTGTTGCGGCGCCTCATCGAGGGCGGCGAGACTCCCGTGCTGGCCATTGACGCGGACCCCTCCAGTTGTCTTGGCGCGGCGCTCGGACTGGGGGTGGACAAGACACTGGCGGACGCGCGCGACGGGTTGCGCGAGGGCGAGCGGCCCGCCTCCATGTCCTCCGCCGAATGGCTCGCCCTGGGGACGGAAGAGGCCATCGTCGAAAGCGCGGGCTTCGACCTGCTCACCATGGGGCACCCGGAGGGCAAGCGCTGCTACTGCTTCGTGAACAACCTGATCCGGGAACGCCTGGACCGGCTGGCGCGCGCCTACCGCCATGTTTTGCTCGATTGCGAGGCCGGTCTGGAGCATCTCTCGCGCCGCACTGCCGGCCGTCCCGATGCGCTGGTGTGCGTCACCAACCGCTCGCGCATGGGGGCGCAGACCATTGCGCGCGCGCTCGCGCTCTACAAAAACCTGCACGGCGAACTGCCGGACGCCACGGATCTGGTGCTGAACCAATTCGACGCGGACGAGCCGCTGGCGGCCGAGATGCAGGCGCTCGCCTCCGGAGGCGCAACCCGGTTCCGGCGTGTGCTGGTGGTCCCTGCCGATCCGCAAGTGGCCGCCGCGGAAGCCTCCGGCCGGGCGCTGCTCGATCTGGACCCCGCCACTCCGGCTCTGGCCGCACTGCGCGCGTGGGAGGTGCGGGCATGAAGGTGGCCGTCAGCGGCAAAGGCGGCGTGGGCAAATCCACCGTGGCGGCGGCGCTGGCGTGCTGCTGGCGCGATTTGGGCCGGCAGGTGCTGGCCGTCGACGCGGACCCGGATGCGAATCTCGCCGGGACACTCGGCTACCGGGGCGCGGAGATTACGCCGCTGGCGAAGTTGCGGGCGTTGATCGAACAGCGCGTGGGCGGCGCCGACGCCTGGGGCGGCTTCCTGCGCATGAACCCGCGCGTGGACGATATCCCGCGCGAATGCGGCGTCGAGGTGGCGGGCATCCGCGTGCTTGTGATGGGCTCCATCGAAAAGGGCCGCGGCGGCTGCGCCTGCCCGGCGAACATCCTGCTGCGCGAGGTGCTCAACCACCTGATGCTGGGTGGCGAAGAGCATGTCATCGTGGATATGGAGGCGGGCATCGAGCACCTCGGCCGAGGCACGGCGGAGGGCGTCGACGAGATGCTGGTGGTGGTGGAGCCGGGCTGGGCCAGCCTGGCCACGGCACAGCGCATCGCCGCGCTGGCGGGCGACCTCGGCATCCGCCGCACGCGCGTGGTGGCCAACAGGATTGCAAGCGCCGAAGATCTGGCTTACGTGGAAGCGCATCTGGGCGGTTTGCCGCTGGCCGGGGCGCTCCCGCACGACGCCGCGCTGGAGCTGGCCGCCCGCGAGGGCCGCATGGTGGCGGAAGGCCCGTTCTACCGCGCGATGTTCGACCTCGCGCAGACACTAGGCAGTGGGTGCATGGCATGAAGGTGGATGTTGCCAGCGGTCAGGGACACGCAGCGACAGCCGCGCTATTGCAGTGCCAGGCGGGTACGCGGCTGTCGCCGCATGTCCCTGGAAGGAAGGTGCAACCGTGAGCTTCGAGAACCGCTCGGTGGACCCCGCCGCACAGCAGATGCTCGAGCGCGCCCGGGAGTTGGGCGCGAAGACCACGTGGGATCGCTTTGCCGACCTCCAGCCGCACTGCGGTTTCGGCGAGCTGGGCATCTGTTGCGACATCTGCTATATGGGCCCGTGCCGCATCGATCCGTTCGGCGAACGCGCGCAGGTGGGCGCGTGCGGGGCCGATGCGCACCTGATTGTCGCTCGGAACCTGGCGCGCGCGGCAGCCGCGGGTGCGGCGGCGCACAGCGATCACGCACGCGAGGTGGTAGGCGTCTTGCGGCGCGTGGCCCAGGATGGCGCCGCGGCGGGTTACGGAATTGCCAACCCCGAGAAGTTGAAGACGCTGGCGGCGGAGTGGGGCGTGGCCGCCGACGGCCGGCCGCTGGAGCAGATCGCCGGCGACCTCGCCGCGCGCATGGCCGCGCAATTCGGCTTGCAGGAGGGCCCGCTGGTCCCCTTGCAGCGCGCGCCGCAAGCGCAGCGCAAACGCTGGGCCAGCATGGGCATTACGCCGCGCGGCATCGACCGCGAGATAGTGGAACTGCTGCACCGCACGCACCAGGGCGTCGAAGCGGACCCCGTCGCCATGCTGAGAATGGCCATGCGCGCGGCGCTCACCGACGGCTGGGGCGGTTCCATGATTGCCACCGACGTGCAGGATGTTCTCTTCGGCGGCCCGGTGGCCGTTCGCTCCCGCGCCAACCTTGGCGTGCTCGAAGCGAAGCAGGTGAATCTGCTGGTGCACGGGCACGAGCCGGTGCTGAGCGAAATGATCGTGGCGGCGGCGCGCGATGAGGATATGCTCGCGCTGGCGCGCGCGGCCGGCGCCGAAGGCATCAACGTCGCGGGCATCTGCTGCACCGCCAACGAGATTCTGATGCGCCAGGGCATGCCCGTGGCCGGCAACAATCTGCACCAGGAGCTGGCGCTGCTGACCGGCGCGGTGGAGTTGATGGTGGTGGACGTGCAATGCATCATGCCGGCGCTGGCCGGGGTGGCCGCCTGCCATCACACCAGGATCGTGACCACGTCGCCCAAGGCGCACATGCCGGGCGCGGAGGCCGTGCAACTGGATCACGCCAATCCGCGGCGCACGGCGCGCGAGATTGTGCGCCTGGCCATCGAAGCGTTCCCCCGCCGCGATGCCGCGCGCGTGCGCATCCCGCGCGAGCGCATGGACCTGGTGGCGGGCTTCACCAACGAGAACCTGCCACACTATCTGGGCGGGCGTTTCCGCTCCGGCTACCGGCCGCTGATCGACGCCATCGCCTCGGGCCGTGTGCGCGGCGTAGTGGGCGTGGTGGGCTGCAACACGCCGCGCGTCACCCAGGACAGCAACCATCTGGCGCTGGTTCGCGCGCTGATCGCCCAGGACGTGCTGGTGGTGCAGACCGGATGCAGCGCCATCGCCTCAGCCAAGGCCGGACTGCTGCGTCCCGAAGCCGCTCTCGAGTATGCGGGCCAGGGACTGCAGGAGGTGTGCGCGGCCGTGGGTCTGCCGCCCGTACTGCATCTTGGCAGTTGCGTGGACAACTCGCGCATCCTGTCGGTGTGCTGCGCATTGGTGGCGGAAGGCGGCATCGGAAGCGAGTTTGCCGAGCTGCCCATTGCCGCCGCCGCGCCGGAGGCGATGAGCGAGAAGGCGGTCACCATCGGCCTGTACGCCGTGGCGTCCGGCATCTTCACTGCCTTCCTGCCGCCGCCGCGCATCGCGGGCAGCCGCGTGGTGCGGAAATACCTCGAAGAAGACGTCGAGCGGGAAACCGGAGGCAAGTTCCTGTTCACGGACGACGTCGGCCGCGCCGCCGAGGGCATTCTGGCGCACCTCGAGACGAAACGCCGCGCGCTGAAGCTGGCCCCGATGCTCTACCAGAACGGAGTGCGCGCCACCGGCGTAGCGCCGCGCACGCTGGCCACCTACGTTGCGCCCACCGGTCTGGTGGCACTCGGTTGCGGCAAGGCGCAGGAGCGCAGCCAGGCGCGTCCGCCGGAGGAGTGAGATGCGGACGCTCGTTTTCAAGCGCGATCTGTGTCTCGCCTGCCGCAACTGCGAGCTGGCCTGCTCCACCGTGCATTCCCGCAGCGGGCGGCTGGAGACGGCCATTGACGAAGCCACGCCACCGCGGCGGCGCCTCGAACTGGCCGCGGGGAAGAATGGCGTCGAAGCGATCCGTTGCGAGCAGTGCGTGGATCCGCTCTGCGTCTTCGCCTGCAAGAGCGGCGCGATCCACCGCGATTGGGCGAGCGGGCGCACGGCGTTCGACGAGAGCCGCTGCCTCGGCTGCTATGTGTGCCTGATGGTCTGCCCCAGCGGCATCCGCCCGGATCCGGCGCACCATGCCGTGGTGCGCTGCGACGTGTGCGCGGCTTTGGAGGTGCCGGCGTGCGTCGCCGCCTGCCCCACGGGTGCGCTGGACAGCGCGGAACGGCCGGACGGGAGGGCGCGGTCCGAGTTCATGGGGCATGTGGTGGTAGTGGGATCGTCGGCGGCGGGCGTGGCCGCCTGCGAGGCCGCGCGCGAACTCGCGCCGGATTGCTCCATCACCCTGGTCACGGCGGACGATACCGCCGTTTACTCGCGTCCTCTGCTGCCCTACCTGCTGAGCGGCGCCGCCGAACGGCCCGCGTTGGCCTGGCGCGGTGCGGGTTACATCGCGGACCAGCTCAAGGTCCGCGTTCTGGCGGGTCGCCGGGCGCGCGGGCTGAAGTCAGAAGCCGGCCCACTGCTGCTCGACGACGGCAGCGAAGTGCCGTTTGACCGGCTCCTCGTGGCCACGGGCGCACGCGCCGCCGCACTTTCCATCCCGGGGGCCACGCTCGGCGGCGTCTTCTCGTTCCGCGACCTTTCCGATCTCGAACAGATGGAGCGGATGGCGCAGCCCGGCCGGCGCGCGGTGGTGCTCGGCGGTGGCAACGTCGGTATGCAGGCGTGCGAAGCGCTGCTCGCGCGCGGTCTTCGCGTGACGGTGGTGGTGGCCTCACCGCATTTGCTTTCGCAGATGGTGGATGCCGAGGCTGGCCGCCGCGTGGCGGAGCTGTTTGCCCGGCATGGCCTCGAGATCCGTACGGGACGCGAAGCCGTTGCCATCGAGGGCCAAGGCAGCGTCTCCGGCGTGCGCCTGGACAATGGCGAATTCCTCGACGCCGATCTGGTGGTGGCCGGCAAAGGCATCCAGCCTAATGTCGAGTGGCTTGCTGGGAGCGGGGTGAAGGTGGGCCGTGGCATTACCACGGACCTCTGCGGGCGCACCAGCGTGCCGCACATCTTCGCCGCCGGAGATTGCGCGGAAGTCGCGGACCCGCTCACCGGGCGTGCCGCCATCAGCGGAATCTGGCCCGTCGCCTATGAGATGGGACGCGCGGCCGGCGCCGCGGCGGTGGGCGTCGACCGGCCCGGCGGCGGGGCCCTGCGGATGAACGCCGCACGCTTCTTCGGCGTGCCGATTATCTCCATCGGAGAAGTTCACGAGCGGCGGCTCACCGGCGCGTCGGTGCAGGTGCTGGCCTGCGGTTCGGACGTCTATCGCAAGCTGGTATACCGCGAGGGACGGCTGGCCGGAGCGCTGCTGGTGGGCGACATCTCCGGTGCGGGCATCTTCTACCGGCTGTATCGCGGCGCGGTGGAGCTGGGCGAGGAGATCGCGGTGGAGTTGCAGGAGGAGAACGCGAGGTGGGTGCTGGGACCGTTGGCGCGTGTCTCAACGGCTCCGGTTAGGAGTGCGTGAACCATGTCCAGAATAATTGCGGCGGCGGCCATCCGCGGCGCCCATGCGTGCGTGGACCGGGCGCGGACGATGCTGGCCCAGACTATCGACCGCCACGGCCGGGATAAGAGCATCGGGTTCCCAGGTACCGCCTATGCGTTGCCGGTGACGCTTGCGCTGACCGGCAAGCGCGTGGAGAAGCTGGGCGATCTCGAGGAGGTGCTCGAGAGCGCCCGCTCCTGGCTGCCACCGGCGCCCACCGAGCAACTCTGGCTGCCGTATCTCGGCGGGGCTCTCGACGCAGGCAGCGCCACCCTGCTGGCCCACGAAGCCGTGGAGGCGATGAAACCGCTGCGCGGCATCGCTTTGGCGGAAGGATTCTGGCTGGGCCCCACGCCCGACAGCATTCTGCGCGAACAGGGCATCAAGCTGGTGGACGGCCGCATGCCCGGCTTCGCCGCCTGCGTCGGAGCGCTGAGGGACGACGAGACCGCCGAACAACTGGCGCGCGATTTGCAGGAGCGCAACATCCTGGTCTTTCTGGGTTCGAACAGCAACGGCGAGTCGATGGCGGAACAGTTGCACCGGCGCGGCGTCCAGATGAACTGGGAAACGTTCCTGGTGCCGTACGGCCGCGACACCTCGTCCATCGTGCACGCGCTCGGCTTTGCGTGCCGCGCCGCGATGACCTTCGGCGGACTCAGGCCAGGCGGGTTGAAGGAGGCTCGCGAGATCCTGCTCTACAACCAGCGGCGCGTGTTCGCCTTCGTGCTGGCGCTGGGCCCCGTCGACGACGAGAAATATGCCACTGCGGCCGGTGCCATCAACTTCGGCTTCCCGGTGATTGCCGACACGGACATTCCCGAGATTCTGCCGAGCGGCATCTGCACCTACGAGCACGTCGTGGCCAACGTGCCCCACCGCGAGCTGGCGGCGCGCGCGGTGGAGGTGCGCGGCGTCAAGATCCGCACCGTGCAGATCCCCATCCCCGTGCGGCACGGCCCGGCCTTCGAAGGCGAGCGCGTACGCAGGGAGGATCTGGCCATCGAGTTCGGCGGCAAGTACACCCGCTGCTTCGAATACCTCGCCAGCCGCCCGATGGACCAGGTGCAGGACGGGCAGATCCGCGTGGTGGGCCCGGAAATCAGGGACGTCGCGGAGGGGGCGCGGCTCCCGCTGGCCATCTTCGTCGAGGTGGCCGGGCGCAAGATGCAGCAGGAGTTCGAGTCCATTCTCGAGCGCCACATCCACTCCTATCTTTCCGAACCGATGGGCGTGATGCACCTTGGCCAGCGCGACTCCGTGTGGTTGCGGATCGCTAAGAAGGCGCGCGACGCAGGCTTTCGCATCGAACACCTGGGCGTGGTGCTGCTGCACAAGCTGAAGAACGACTTCCCGGCCATCGTCGACAAAGTGGCGGTGACGCTGTTCACGAATGCCGCCGACGTGGAGCACCTCTATGCGGACGCAACGGCCGCTTACCAGCGCCGCGACCAGCGCATGGGCGCGCTGACCGACGAGGCGGTGACGGAGTTTTACTCCTGCGCCCTGTGCCAGAGCTACGCGCCGAATCACGTCTGCATCATCACACCGGAGCGCCCGGGGCTCTGCGGAGCCTACAACTGGCTGGACGGCAAGGCGGCATACGAGATGAACCCGAACGGCGGCAACCTGCCGGTGAAGAAGGGCGAGGTGCTGGATCCGGTGCTGGGGCAGTGGCGCGGCGTCAACGACTTCATCCACAACGCTTCCAACGGCGCCTTCTCCAGCTTCTCGGCCTACTCCATGATCGCCGATCCGATGACCTCCTGCGGGTGCTTCGAGTGCATCGCCTGCGTGCTGCCGGGCACCGGCGGCGTCATGGTGGTGGACCGTGAGTACCAGGGTCAAACGCCCGTCGGCATGCCTTTCTCGTCGCTGGCGGAGATGACCGGCGGCGGGCAGCAGACGCCGGGCTTCGTTGGCATCGGCACGCTCTATCTGCTCTCGCGCAAGTTCATCAGCGCCGACGGCGGCCTCGCGCGGCTGGTGTGGACCACCACGCGCGTGAAAGAGCGGCTCGGCGACGGGCTGCGGCGGCGTTGCGCAGAAATCGGCCAGCCCGAGCTGTTCGACAAGATTGCCGACGAGACCGTGTCTACCGAACTGGAGCCGCTCATCGAGCACCTGGCGGCGGTGGAACATCCCGCGCTCGCGCTGGGCGAAATGATCTGAGGCAGGACTGGTGACTCTCGAAATCAAACCGAAGAAGTGGGCCGGCGCCATTCGCGCTGTCACGCTCGGGGCGGGCAGCCGGCAGGCGCTCACCGTGGGCGGAGGCAACGCGCTGCCGCTGCACACCTGGGAGGGCGCGTTTCCGCACCGGCCGGTGCTGGCGCTGGAGATCTCCGACGTGGAACCCCGGCGCTGGGCGCAAGCCGTGCGGGAGCCGTGGGAGGGTGTGCTGGGGCGTCCGGCGGAGGCGGCGCGGCGAGCCGTGGAGGAATTCGGCGCGGACCTGGTGCTGCTCCATCTCGCCGGCACCCACGCCGATCTGGGCAACCGCACTCCGGAGCAGGCCGCCGCCGACGTCGAAGCGGTACTGGCCGCCGTCCGTGTGCCGTTGATCGTGCGCGGGCCTGGGCCTGGCCCGAAGCAGAACGACGTGCTCGCGCGTGTGGCCGAGGCGTGCCAGGGCGAGGGTCTGGTGCTCCACTCGGCCTGCCACGAAGACTACAAGACGCTGGCGGCCGTCGCCGTGGCGTACGGGCACGTGCTGGTGGGCGAGAGCCCCATCGACATGAACCTCGCCAAGCAACTGAACATCCTGCTCGCCGATGCCAGCGTGGACCTTGACCGCACGTTGCTGGACCCGCTTACGGGCGCGCTCGGCTACGGTCTGGAATACACCTACTCGGTGCTGGAGCGCATCCGGCTGGCCGCCCTAGGCGGCGACAAGATGCTCAACCTGCCGGTATTCTGCATGGCCGGCGCGGAAGCGTGGAAGGCCAAAGAGGCCCAGGCTCCGCGCAGCCGGGAGCCGCTCTGGGGCGACGAGCGCGAGCGCGGCGTGCACTGGGAGCTGGCCACCGCGCTGCCGATGGTGGAAGCGGGCGCCGAAGTCATCGTGCTGCGCCATCCGGAGACGCTCGCGCGGATGCGCCGCCTGCTGGAGGGTTGGTTTGGCGTTGCCGCCGAGGGAGGCGCCGCGTGCCACTGAGCGGTCTGCAGATCTTCAAGCTCCTGCCGAACACCAACTGCCGCGAGTGCGGCGTGCCCACGTGCCTGGCCTTCGCCATGAAGCTGGCCGCCGGGAAGGAGTCGCTCGACAAGTGCCCTTACGCGAGCGAGCAGGCGAAGGCGGCGCTGGGTGCGGCATCCGCGCCACCCATTCGCGGCGTGACCCTTGGGCGCGGCGAACGGGCCATCACGGTCGGTGAGGAGACCGTCTTCTTCCGCCATGAGAAGACCTTCGTCCGCAAACCGGGTCTCTTCCGCGTGCTGGACAGCCCGGCGTCGCTGGATGCCTGGCGCGCCGTGCGCATTGAGCGCGCAGGCGAAGTGTTCGCCGTCGACGGCATTGCCGTCCGCGAAGCGCCGGATGCCCCCGAAGCGGCCGCTGCCGCCGCGGCGCACGGATTCCCCGTGATGTTGCTGGCCAAGACGCCAGAAGGCGCCGCCGCCATGGCCGACAGGGTCGGGGACCAGCGCCCGCTCCTCGTACCTCCCACTGGTGCGGCGCTCGCTGCCTGGACCAGCCTGGCCGCGCGGTTCGGCATCGCGCTGGTGATTTCGGCGCCCGATCTGACGAGTCTGGCTGACGCGGCTCTGGAGGCCACGCGCGGCGGCGTCAGCGACATCCTGATCGAGCCCCCTGGCGGCGATGCGCGCGAGCTCCACCGAAATCTGAGCGTCATCCGCCGCGGCGCGCTCGACCGCATCCACCCCGGGCTGGGCCATCCCGTCTTCCTGCGCGTGCCCGCCGGAGAATTTGAAAAGGCCGTCCTCGGCATCACCAAATTCGCCTCCGTGCTGGCGATTGAAGGAGACGGCGGCGAAACGTGGCTTCCCCTGTGGACATTGCGCCAGAACATCTACACCGATCCGCAGAAGCCGCTGCAGATGGAAGCGGGCGTGTATCCCATCGGCGAACCGGATGCCGATGCGCCGCTGCTTGTCACCACCAACTTTTCGCTCACGTACTTCATCGTCTCAACCGAGATCGAAGCCGCCGGACTCGCCGCGCACCTCGCCGTGGTGGACGCCGAAGGGCTCAGCGTCCTGACGGCCTGGTCCGCGGGCAAATTCGGTGGCGACCGCGTGGCCAAAGCGCTGCGCGCCATGCAGGCCACCGAGCGCGTGCGGCATCGCACGGTGATTGTCCCCGGCTACGTCTCGGTCATCTCGGGCGAGCTGGAGGACGCGCTCGGCGACGGCTGGCGCGTGCTGGTGGGTCCGCAGGAGGCCTCCGATCTGGCGCCGTTCTTCAAGGACGTCTGGAGCGCCATGCGCAAAGATTAGACCATGGGTCCGCACCAGGTCAGCTTCGCCCCGTCGGGCCGCTCGACGATTGTCGCCGACGGCGCCACGGTCTTCCGGGCGGCGGAACTGGCCGGCGAGCCGCTCGGTGCCGAGTGCGGCGGGCGGGGCGCCTGCGGACGCTGCCTGGTGCGCGTGCTGGAAGGCGCGGTGCCGGAATACCGCGTGCTGCGGCGCGAGGACGGCCAGGCGGAAGTGCTCGGCTGCCTCACCCCGGTTCACGGCCCGCTGGTAGTGCAACCGCTGGTCGAGATGCAACTGCCCAGGCTGATCTCGCGCGATACCGACACCGGTCTGGCGCCGCTGGCGGCCTGGGCGCCGTGGCCGCTGGCGTTCGACCCCATCGTGGCGCCTGTGCGAAACGGCGATCTGGGCGTAGCCGTGGACATCGGCACGACAACGCTCCGTCTCCTGATCCTGCGCCTTGGCGACGGCGTGATCGTAGGCGAAGCGAGCGCCTACAATCCGCAGATCCCGCGCGGCGCGGACGTGATCACGCGCATCGTCGCGGCGGAACGCGGCGCACTGCCCGAACTGGCGGCCGGCATCCGCGGCGCCGTCGGCACTATGTTGAACACGGCGGCGGCGGGAGCCGGCCTCGATCCCAGCCGCGTCCGCGCGTACGTGGCTGCCGGTAACCTGACCATGATCCACCTGCTGCTGGCCGCCGACCCCAGCGGCATCCGGCGCGTGCCTTCCACGCCCGGCACACTGGCCTTCGCGCCGGTGCTGGCGGCCGACCTGGGGTGGCCGGGAACCGATGGCGCCGCTGTGCACACGCTGCCCGCTGCCGGTGGCTGGGTGGGAGGCGACATCGTCGCGGGCGCCGTACGCGCGGGCTTTTCGCGCGGCGCCGCCGGTCCCGGGCTGTACGTGGATCTCGGCACCAACGGCGAGATCCTTTGCGGCGGCGCCGATTTTGCGCTGGCCGGCGCGTGCAGTGCCGGGCCGGCGTTCGAGGGCGGAGGCATTCGCTGCGGCATGCGCGCCGATCGCGGAGCGATTGACGGTGCGCGGGTGGATGCCGAAAACGGCAGGGTTGAGCTTTCCGTGATCGGCGGCGGCCAGCCGCGAGGCCTCTGCGGTTCCGGATTGATCGCCCTCACCGACGAGCTGTTCCGCGTCGGCTGGGTAGATCGCGGCGGACGCTTCACCGCGCGCCTGCCCGGCCATCTGCGCGCGGCCGGCCGCTGGGGTGCGGCGCTCGCGCTCACGCCCAGCGGCAAAGTGACGCTCTGGGAGCGCGACATCGAGAGTCTCATCCGCGCCAAGGCGGCGGTCCTCGCGGGCATCCGCACGCTGACGGGATCGCTCGGCGCGGACGCGCTGCCCATCGAGCGCGTCGTGGTCTCCGGCAACTTCGGCCGCTTCCTCAACCTCCCGGCGGCCCAGGGCATTGGATTGCTGCCTGCGCTGGCGCCGGGCCGCTTCGGCTACGTCGCCAACGGCGCGCTCGAGGGCGCCGCGCTCGCGTTGTTGTCGCGCGAGTTCGGCTCCGAGGTGGAAGCATACCTGCGCCGCATCACTTATGTGGACCTGTCCGATTTGCCCGGCTACATGGACGAATTCGTGGGCGCGTCTTTCCTTCCGCACACCAGCCCGGAAATGCTGAACCTCGGCGCCGCGGCCCGGCCATTTTAGCGGGAAGGGACACGCGGCACGAATCGCGTTTTTGCGGCTGCCTCACGCAGCGCCGCTATAATTCGAACAGGAATAAACAACCGTCATGAAGATTACCGGCAACACCATCCTGGTCACGGGCGGCGGCTCCGGCATTGGCCGTGGGCTCGCGGAAGCTTTTCACGCTTTGGGAAACCACGTGGTCATCGCTGGCCGCCGCAAGCAGGCGCTCGACCAGACCACTGCCGCCAATCCGGGCATGACCTCCCTCACGCTGGACATCCATGACCCCGCCCACATCCGCTCCTTCGCGGCTGAGCTGGCGGCGCTCTATCCCGCGCTGAATGTCCTCATTAACAACGCCGGCATCATGCGGGCGGAAAAGCTGCTGGCCCAACCGGAGGATCTTGCCGACGCGGAATCCATCGTCGCCACCAATCTGCTGGGCCCCATCCGTCTTACCGCGGCGCTTCTGCCGCTGCTCGGAAAGCAGCCTTACTCCGCCATCATGAACGTCTCCTCCGGGCTGGCTTTCGTTCCATTGGCCCCGACCCCCACGTATTGCGCCACCAAAGCCGCCATCCACTCGTACACGCAATCGCTCCGCTACCAGCTCCGGGGCTCCGCGACCGAGGTTCTCGAACTCATCCCTCCCTACGTCGCCACGCACCTCATGAACGGCGCCTCCGACCCGCGTGCGATGCCGCTGGACAAGTTCATCGCGGAGGTGATGGAGATCCTGAAAACGCAGCCCGCGGTGGCGGAGATCTGCGTGGAAAACGTGAGGCGTCTCCGCTTCGCCGCCGAGAACGGCCGCTATGATGCAGTCTTCCGGGGCCTCAACGAGGCAATGGGCGGTGTTTCCAATTAGGCAACAATACTGTTCACTTTGGGCCTCGTTCGCCAATTCGGACACGCGGCGCAAGCCGCGTTTTTGCCTACCGAATGAACGCGGCTCGCACCGCGTGTCCCTCACACGCAAAGTGAACATTATTGACAATTAGCTTAATGCGCCATGTGCACTCCACACCGCCGCTCCCTCCAATCCGCAGACCGAAAAGCCCGGCCACCGGTGCCCCTGTACTGCGGAACGAACCCAATTCCCCATGGCCCCCCGCGCCACGGCGGCGGAGCCCCCGTAACTAATTGAAAACGGGTTGCCCCAGGTCCAATCCCCCGAGAATGCATCTCGCACGACAAAACAAACCCAATTCGCCAGGACGGTGCGGCGGCGAGGCACAAAAAAGAATCCCCGCCGGCAGATGCACAGTAAGGTTAAACAGGAAAGGAAAATGGACACGGCGGCGGAAACCCACGAATCGGCGGACCTCGAGCGCAGGTTCGCGGCCGGCGAGATGGATGCCTTCGAAACATTGTTTCGACGCCACCAGGCGGAAGTGTTCGGGTGGATCGTTCGCATCCTGCGCGACGGGCCGCTCGCCGAGGACGCAACCATCGAGACGTTCTGGCGCATCTACCGTGCACGGGCGCGCTTCGATGCCCGGCACGAGTTTGGCGCGTGGGCGCGGCGGATTGCCACCAACGTGGCCATCGACTTTCTCAAAGCGAAGTCGCGCGAGGTGGCCGGCCTCGACGTGGCGGACGTGCCGGTGTCTCCGGGTCCCATTCGCGACAGATCCCTGAACGATGCCATACGCAGGGCCTTCCGCCAGCTCCCCGCGAAGCTGCAAGCGGCCGCGAGTCTGGCGCTGATTGAAGAGGAGTCCAACGCGGAGATCGCCGCCGCTTTGGGAATATCAGTCGCAGCCGTGAAGTCGCGCATTCACCGGTCCATCGCTCTGATGAGAAGAAATCTGAGGAGATTGCAGGTTACGCCATGAAACCGACCGACAACGAACTTCGAGAGATGCTTCGGCAGGCGCTCCCCCCGGTCCGGCGGGATGAGGATATCGACCTCTGGCCGCGCATGCTTCGCCGTCTGGATGAGCGAAGCGCGCGGATGGGCTGGCTGGACCGGACCCTTTTGCTGCTGGTGTCGCTTGGCCTGGTCATGTTCCCGGCCGTCATTCCGCAACTGCTGTATCAATTGTGAGGTCCATATGAATACTCATCCGTATCTCCGTGCCTATCTGGCGGGAATCGCCGTGCCCACGCCGCTGATGTTGTGCGGCCTCACGGCGTACCTGATTGGGCGATATGTTTTCAACGTGCCCATTCCGATAGAACGAATCGCCGTGTTTCCACTGGCCGTAGTGCCGAATGCCTGGGGCGTGTGGAATGTCCTCTGGCTCGCGCTGCACGATCGCTGGCATTTGCCCATCGGGGCCCACGGCGCGCTGCTTCCGTTGCTGCTGATCCCGGGCGGCTACGTTCTGGCGAGGCTGCTGGAAATCGACTTCATCGCGCAAAACGCCGCATGGATGTGGGTTGCCTTCCCCATGGCGCTGGCGATTTACTATCTGGCGTGGAAGTATCTGGTCAACTTCTGCAACCACTTACTCGGCGTGGCGTGATGGTTCCGAACCCGGGCGGCTCAGTTTCACGGCCAACTGAGCCGCCCGCGCAAACCGCTATTGGGTCACATTGAGGGTCCGCGACAATCGTGCGTCGGCCGATGAACCTCCCACCACAATCCGGATGGCCTCCTGCTCCACGGCAAAACGTCCCTGCTTTGCGTCCCACCAGGCCAGCGATTCGGCCTTCAGCGGGATCTGCACGGTGCGCTTCTGCCCCGCCTTCAGCGCGATGCGCTGGAAACCCTTCAGCTCCTTGTTGGGCCGCTCCACCTTCGACGCCGGGTGTTGCACGTAGAGTTGGACCACTTCATCGCCCGCCCGCTTCCCCGTGTTAGTCACGTCGACGCTGACCATGACGCTCCCCCTCGCCCTAAGCCTCGAGGCACTTACTCGCAGCCTTGAGTACCTGAACGTGGTGTAACTCAAGCCATAACCGAAAGGATAGAGCGGATCGCCCTTGAAGTACATGTAAGTCCGGCCGTGACGAATATCATAATCCGTCATTGGCGGTAACTGGCCGAGCGACTTCGGCCAGGTCTGATTGAGCCGTCCGGCAGGATCGTAGTCCCCGAAGAGCACCTCCGCCAGCGCGGTTCCCTGTTCCTGGGCCGCGTGGGTCATGTGCAGGATGGCCGGGACGTGCGCCTCGGTCCAGTTGATCGCATACGGGAAGCTCGACACCAGCACGACGATGGTCTTCGGGTTGGCCGCGTACACCTGCTTGACCAGCTCCTCCTGCGAGAGGTCGATCGACTCCCGATCCCGCCCCTCCCGGCCTTCGCCCGGGTCGGCGCACGGCTTGCTGGACACATCGAGATTGAAGATGGCGGCCATGTTCTTGCCTGCATTGCAGGTCGGATGATTGCCCACCACCACTACCGCGACATCGGACGATTTCGCGGCCTTCACCGCGGCGTCGTTGTCGTTGGTGGCGGCATAGTTGACGGCCGTGCCGGGAGCCACCTTGTCCTTGATTCCCTGCAGAGGAGTCACGGTATAAGGAGGCCGGCCTCCATAAAGGTCGATCAGAACCTCGTTCGCGTGCGGACCAATCGCCGCGATCGACTTGATCGCCGCCCGGTCCAGCGGCAGCAGGCCATCGGCGTTTTTCAGAAGCACCACCGATTCGCGAGCCACCTCGCGCGCCACGCTCTTGTCCTTCTCAGTCGCCCAGGGTTCGGGCTCGCCGGCGCTCCCGATGGCGGAATATGGAACCATGGACGGCGGGTCCAGCAGCCCCAGCCGGATCAGGGTCCTGTATTTGCCGCGAAGCGCGGCGTCGATATCCGCTTCGGTGAGTAAGTGGTCCGCCAGCGCCTGCTTCACCTGTTTCGGCGTGTTCAGATAGAACGCCAGAATCTGGCCAATTCCGGCCTTGATGGTCGCCGCGGTCGCCTCTTCCATGGTCTTGTAGTACTTACGCTGGTTGACCATCAGTTCCACCGCGGTGGCGTCCGAGGAGATGATCCCATCGGCTCCCCACTCCTTCATCGCGAGGCTCTTCAGGATGGGTTGCACCGTCATGGGCACGCCGTTCCACGCGTTGTAGGCGGCCATGAAGGACTTCGCGCCGCCTTCGACGAATCCCATGCGGAACGGCGCCGAGTAATACTCGCGTAACAACCGCTCGTCAAAATCGGACGACGACTTACCGCGCGTGGTCTCATTGCTGTTGGCGAGGAAATGCTTCATGAGCGAAGCAGCCTGCCAGTACTTCGGATTGTCTCCCTGCATGCCCCGGATGAAGGCCACCGACATGGTTCCGGTGAAGAACGGGTCTTCGCCGTAACTCTCGTTGTTTCTCCCCCAGCGCGGGTCGCGGGCCAGATCCGCATTGGGTCCCCAGACAATCAGTACCTTATCCTTGTATTTCTCGCTCTGGTGGATGTAGCGAGCCTCGTATCCCTGCACGGCGCCGGCGCGGCGGATCAGGTCCGCATCCCAGGTCTCGGCCATCCCGATCACTTCCGCGAAGGACGTAGTGGGAATCGCCTTTCCGCTGAAGTCCCCTTTTCGAACCAGTCCGTGGAGACCTTCCGACCATCCCGCGCTGGGAATGTGCAGCCGGGGCACGCCGGAGTTGAACTCGAGGCAACTGATCTTCTCGTCCACCGTCATCAGCGAGAGAATGTTGTCCACCCGCTGCTCCAGCGGCAGTCCGGGATCCTGAAACGGGTACGTCGTCTGGCCATGCAACATAGCCGTTCCGCACAGAACGGCCGCGCACGCAGCGGCAAGGGCTATTCGGATGTTCATGGGTACTCCTGCGCACGCATCCTATCACTTCAGCGAGGCGTTCACCAGATCGCGGCGCCAGACGCGTTTTGCGGCCCCAAGGGAGTACTCGCGCCCGCCCGGCGTAACGGGCCTGCGAGGCGAGCCTCCACTGAGGTTGTGCGTGGGACGGGCCTGCCGCCCGCGGTCTGGCCCTACTTCTTGGGCTTGCTCGTCGGCTTGGGCTGAGCCTGCGGCTTGGGCTTGCTCGCCGGCTTAGGCGCACTCGACGTCTTGGCCTTGGTCTGCGACACGGACGCGGTCTTATGGGACGTCGTGCCGGCAGTCGTAGCCTTATGGGTGGTCGCGGTTGTGTGCTTCACCGCTTCATCATGCTTCCCGGCCGTCGTCGATTTGCTGGTGGCCTTGGTCTGCGACACGGACGCGGTCTTATGGGACGTCGTGCCGGCAGTCGTAGCCTTATGGTTGGTCGCGGTTGTGTGCTTCACCGCTTCATCATGCTTCCCCGCCGTCGTCGACTTGCTGGTGGTCCCGGCAGACTGCCTGGTCCCGGACGGCAGGGATTTGGCCGGACCCGCCGCCTTGGCGGCGACGACTCCCTTACCGCTTAGCACCCCCGGCTTGGGACTTGCAGCCACTGCCGGCTTCCCGTGATTCACCGACGCCAGTTGTGCGCGGTTCGTGCTGGCAATGTGCTCGTGCTGTGTTTGCTCCGTTGTGGGCTGGACATGCTGCTCGTGGGCCGCGGCCTCTTCTTCGCGGGTCGGCCGGGAGCTGAGTCCGCCAGGCCCGCCGCTATAGCTCACGTTGGACACCGTCGTGTTGGTGACGACGGTCCGGTTGTAAACATTGGTGACGCGCACGCCGGTGACGTTCGACACCGAACGGTTGTAGTAGAAGGCTCCGCCACGCCACTCTCCGCCCGCGAACCCGACACCGCCGTAGCCGTAGCCATAGTTGACGCCGCCGTAATAACCGATGTGCGACCCCCAGTAGCCTCCATTCCACACGTATAACCCATCTCTCCAACCCCAATAACCCGGCGTCCAAAGGAAGCCCATCCTCGGCGGTCGGACCCAGGTTCCGGGGACCCAGAAGTAGCCGTCGGCACCATAGGACCAGTAACCAGGTGTCCAGATGTAACCTGGGGCAGGAAGCGGGGGCTGCTCGTAAACGGGCAGCACCGGCGGGCCAACGTGAATCGAGAAACTGATTTGTGCACGTGATGCGACGGGCGCCGCCAGCAGCAGCACCGCGAGCGCGATCAAACCAACCGAACGAGAAAAGTACGTCTTCACCTTTCACCCCCTCATCCCGATCGGCCCGCTCCGGGCTCCGATCGGGCCTTTGTAGGAACCCCAGTCCGACCTCTAATAGGAACTTGCCATTCTCCAGACTTGAGGTTGGTCCGGGCTCCGATTAGTATACCTCGAACTGCCAGCAGCCCGGCTTGCGCGAGTGCGCGATAGCCGCGTCCTTACCGGACACCTGAGGAACGCGGCTGGCCGCCGCAGTGTCCGTGAGGCTTCACCTTCATGTCGCGCACTCCGTTCGCTCCCAGCGGATCTGCACAGCGCGCGGGATCAGAAGCAGGAACGCCAGTGCCCCCAGCAGCAGGACCACGGCCACGCCGGCGAACGCCAGATAGAACGAGCCGGTGGCGCGAACAATCAGGCCGGTGATGTACGGGGCGGTCACCCCGGCCAGGTTTCCGAAGGCGTTCTGCATGCCGGTCCACTTCGCCGCCGCCTGGGGGCCCGCCAGCGTCTGCGTCGTCGCCCAGATGTTGGAGCTGTACATACCGAGCGAAATGCAGGCGACGATCATCAGGCCCATGGCCACTTTCTCGTCGCGGCAGACCGCGGAGGCGGCCAGAATGGTGGCGAACGTCAGGCCCGTCGCCACGAACGCCTTGCGCACCCGGATGGGCGTGGCGCCACGGGCAATCAGTCTGTCGGAAAGCCAGCCGCCGGCCAGCGACGAGATGGCCAGCGCGGCAAAGGGCAGCCAACCGTAGAGGGCCATGGCGTGACGGCTGTAGTGCCTCTCCATCAGCAGGTATGGCGGCATCCAGGTCAGCAGGAAATACCATGCATAGTTTCCGCTGAACAGCGCGAAGAACGAGCCCCACGATTCTCTCCGGCCGAGGATCTGCCTGAACCCTGCCTGTTCGCCGGAGTTGGCGCCCGCCGTTGTGGTGGCCACGCGGGGCGCCACCGCCATCCATGGCAGAAGCCACAGCAAACTGGCCGCGCCAATGCTGAGAAACATGACGCGCCACCCGTAGCGCTCCAGAATCAGCCCGCCGATGAGCACGCCGAATGCCGGCCCCGCTCGCGAGCCGGCGTCGATCAGTGCGTTGGCCATACCGCGCCGCTCTTCCCTGAAATTCGCCGCGATGATCTTCGAGTAAGATGGATAGGCCACCGATTCGCTCATCCCCAGCAGCAGGCGCAGCGCGAACAACCCACCCAGAGTGGAGACCAGGCCGGTGCACGCCGTTGCCACCGACCAGAGCAGATAGCAGGCGGCATACACGCGGACGACGTCATAGCGGTCGATCAGCCAGCCGGCGGGGATCTGGAACAGGGCGTAGGTCCAGAAGAACGCCGAAAACAGCAGCCCGAGGCGGTCGGGCGGCAGCCGTAATTCAGCGGCAAGGTCGCGGCCGGCCACGGAAAGGTTGCCGCGGTCGACGTAGTTGATGGCGACGGAAACCACCAGCAGAGCCAGCACCATCCAGTGGCCGCGCGAGGTGTTCGCCGAATTCGCCCGCGGGTGGGCGCCGCTGGTCATGGGAGTGAGTGTATCAGCCGCGGTGACGGGCGGCTGTTCGCCGCGTGCCCGTGCACGGGGGGTACAGTGCGCAGGGGTACGGTTGCATGAGCGCGCCTCAATTGATACGATTGAGCCCGGCTGGGAGGCGATCATGCTAAAGCAGTGCTGTATCGGTGTCGTATGCGGAGCGATGCTGTTTTCGGCGGCGGCCCAGAACAAGCCCATCCCGAAGCAGGTGGAGCGCGGGCGCGAGCTGTTTACCAATTCGCCGAAAGGCACGCCCTGCGCGACTTGTCACACCATGGCCGGTCTGGGGACCGCCGTGGGACCGGACCTGAAGCCGCTGGCGTCCGTGGTTCCCCCGCGTGGCCTGGTCATGGCCATCAAGATGGATATGACCGAGAACGTGCAGGAGGTTAAGACTGCGGCCGGTTCCTTCCCCGGCATTCTGAAACAGAAGCAGGGGGACGAAGTGGAAGTCTGGGACCTTGGCCAGACCCCGCCGGTTCTTCGAAAGCTGGCCTCGAAAGACATCGTGTCCATGGTGCGCTCGGAAAAGTGGGGGCACCCGCCAACGTCGGCCGGCTACACGTCGCAGGAACTGGCGGACATTATCGGTTTCCTGAAGTGGGCGGCCAACGGCGCGGTAAAGGAAGTCAAGGTGGACGACGTCGAGTAGGCCCTTCGCCAACGACGACACGCGACCACGCGACAACGAGTGATCCCAAGCCTGGGAGGCGGTGCGGAGGGCCATGGCCCGATCCGGATGACCTCGACGCCGTAACTCTCTACGCCGAGAGCATCATGGGCCTCAGCTACGACGAGCCCGCCGACTGGTATTACCCGGTTCGCGAATCGCTGTTTCCTGCCTGCCTCGAACCCCAGCCGCGCGACGGCCGCGCGCTGTTCGGACTACTGGAAAGTCTGAAGGCGCAGCGCAAGACGGCCCTCCGCGGCCGGCGTCCGCCACCCTCACTCATCCGAAAGCTCGGCCAGAAACTCCGCGTCGATAGGCTTGCGCCCGGCGAACCCTTCCTCCGTTTCGTGCCACCACGCGATCTCCGCTTCGCCCAGCTTCCAGCACAGACATACTTCCTGCCCGCGGTACAGCGTCGGGAAATCCACCAGGCCAGTGTCCAAGTCCTTGATCAGGCAGCCCAGGTCCTGAATGGACTCGATGGTCTGCCGCAACAGCGTCACGCTGGCTTCCCGCCGCGCGCGGACGTTGAGCAGCTCGCGCGAATCCACCAGAGCGCCCCCCAGCATGGTGATCCGCTGTTGGGCGGAGCTGAGCTCCTGGTCGGCTTTCTGATAGTCGTTGTGCAGGTCGATGGCCTGGCGCAGCGCCTCTCTCACCCGCGGCAACAACTTCACGGCAGTTTCGAAGGTGAACAGACGCGCCATCCCGTAGGGATTATACGCCGGAAACCTGCACGGCGAGCGAACGGCTTCGCGGTCCGTCGAATTCGGCGAAGATAATGCTCTGCGAGGTCCCCAGCAGCACGGCGGCGTTCCGCACCTGCAGGCACAGCGTCTGTCCCATCAGCATGCCGCGCATGTGCGAGTCCGCATTGCGGCGCTCGCAGTCGGAATACGTGGGGTCGTTGTGGCGGTAGTACTGGTCCTGGGACACAATCTGCTCGAAGAACCCCTTGACGTCGTGGACCAGAGCCTCCTGCCACTCGTTGATGAAAACCGCCGACGTGGTGTGCAGGGACTGGAGGTGTACCAGACCGTCGCGAATGCCGCTGCGATGCACGATCTCGTTGATCCGCTCGGTGATGTTGAGCAACTGCATGCGATCGGTGGTGACCCAGTCGACTATGCGGCTGAATACCCGAAACCCCGGCGCCGGGGCCACGGGCAAAGGGACGGGCGCAGACCCGTTGGTTATCGGTTCGATCATTTTTCTGGATGGTTGCATACGTTCTTGTTCCTTCAGCGCGGCCAGTCAAATAGTTGACGCGGGAGGCCGCCCTCCGGACTCAGCGATTGTGTAAAGGCTGCGCCATCATGAACTTGAGTGCGCGCTGGGAGTGGCTCGACCCGCCCATTTGGCCCGCGCCAGCCGCTTCAACGTCTCCAGGTTCCTGACGTCGTCTCCCGGCTTGTCCACCGGCGTCTCCAGCAGGAAGGCCTTCCCTTGCAGCTTCGGATGATTCAAAATGCGCCGGAAGCCGTCCTCGCCAATGTAGCCCTGGCCGATGTTCTGATGCCGGTCGAGATGCGAGCCGAGCGGCGTTTTGGAATCGTTGGCGTGAATGACCGGGATGTTCGCCAGTCCCAGCACGCGGTCCATTTCCGCGACGGTGGAGCGCAGTCCCCTGACGGTGGCGATGTCGAAGCCGGCGGCAAGGGTGTGGCAGGTGTCCACGCAGAACCCGATCGCGAGATCGCTGAATTCGGCCGCGTAATGGCGCACGGCGGCGAGCTCCTCGAAGCGGCTGCCGAGCGTGGATCCGGCCCCCGCCATGTTCTCCAGCAGGACTGTCAAGCCCTTTGTGTCGAGTCCGCGCGCGGCTTCCACCAGCGATCGCACCAGCGCGACAATTCCCTCTTCGGGCGAGTGGCCTTTGCAATTGCCCGGATGCGCCACCAGGTACTCGGCGCCGATAATCAGCGCGCGCTGCAGTCCCCCGCGGAATGCCTGCGCCGATTTCACCCGCAGCGCTTCGTCACATGACGCCATGTTGATGAGGTAGTTGTCGTGGATCACCAGCGGGCGCAGGTCGTGTTTCTCCCGGGCGGCCCGGAATCGGCGAACCGCGGCCGCATCCGGCGGGCGTGCCTGCCACATCCGCGGGCTGGCGGAGAAGATCTGAAACGTGTTCGCGCCCACGCGCACCGCTTCGAGCGCGGCGTTTTCAAGCGAGCCGGCGATGGACGTGTGCAGGCCGAGCCGGCGGGCCACGCTTCCCGGGCGCGCGACGCGAGGGGCGGAATTCATTGCAGGGTTTCGGGTTTGCAACCAGTGCGCAGGATACAATCCTACCCCGGAACTCTGTGCAGGTGTTCGGTGATGGGAAAGTCACTGCACGGGAAGGAGCCCGGTATCCGTGACGCCGGCCGGATTGGTGAACTGAACGTCAACGCTGGCTACCTTGGTGATGTCTCCAGTTACCGGGAAGGTGGCCTGCAGATTGAACACTCCGCCCGCTGCGGGATTCGCGGTGTAGTAGTTGGCGAAGGCGGCGGTCACGTTCGACTGAATCAACCCCGGTGCGATGGCTTTTCCGGTTGTGTCGTAGAAGGTGAAGGACAGCGCGGACGCCGCATGCGTGTTGTCGAAACCGGCCAAACTGAGGATGATTTCGTCGGTGGCGGGGACGGCCGTGGACAAATCGAGCGCGACAATCGCCGGGAGAATCGTGGTGGACGTGCTTGCCGTGACTCCGCTGGCGGCCGGGTTCAGGGTGAACGTGAAGGTGATGGTTCCCGCCGTGGTGCCTGTCTGAAACGTGTACTGGGCCGTATCGCCCGGGTTCACCTGAGCGTTCATGGATTGCGTTCCGGTAGCGGTAAACACGATGTTGGGATCGTTGGGCAGGGTGGCCGGGTTGGGCTGGAAGGCCAGCGCGAGCGTCCCGGATTCGGCGGACGAGGCGGCGGCGGGAACCGAAATCGACACCTGCGCCTGATTGCTGCTCAGATTGTAGTTCCCGGAGAGCGCCAGCGTGGGCGGGAGCAGGGGCGCGGCGAAGCCGTTCCCTGCCAGGTTGTAAACGAGTCCACTCACGGTCAGGGTGCCCGTCTCGGCGTTCGGAATGGAGGGCGTGAAGGTGATGGGCAGCGTTTGGGTAGCGCCCGCGCCGACGGTGACCGGAGTGGTGGGTCCGAAGTCCTGCCCGGCGACCGTGGCGGTTACCGCGCTCTGGGTTGGGTTGGTAATGGTGAGAATCGTCTGGACCGTGGTCCCGACCTGCGTGCGCCCGACGTAGACCTGATCGCCGGGGCAGTAGCTGTGGCCAGTGCTGTCGGTCAGGGTGGGAGCGGTGGCGCCCGTTCCAGTCAGGGCGAGGCTGAGGGTGTAGACGTCGGAAGTCGAGACGCCGGTGCCCGTGATGGTCAGAGTGGCGGTGAACGGGCCCGGGCCGGTTGGTTTGAAGTTAATGTAGAAGGCCTGGGGGATGCCAATTACCACCTGAAACGGAGGCAGAGGAGCGCCATAAACTGCGAACACGCCGCTCGAAGTTTCCACCGTGTTGACCTGGACGGGATCCTGCCCAAAGTTGAGAAGGCCGATCTCGGGGGTGGTGAGCGTCTGGCAGACGGCAGCGGTTCCCACGTTATACGAGGCGCCGATCAGATCGTCGGTGTCCAACCAAACCAGCTCCAGTTGCGCCAGCCCGGCCAGAGGAAGGACCGCTGCAAGCAGAAGCAGGCGGGCCGTCACTGTGCCACCTCCGGAAGCTCGAACAGTTTGCCGGTGCTCACGCGCAGCCCTCGCAGGCCCCCGCGGCGCTGGCTGTTCTCGACGAGGATCCAATCCCGCCCCATCGGGGTGAACTGCGCAGCGGAGCCGCTGAACGCGATGGTGCGCTCTTCGCCTTGCGGGCCGCGCAGCACCAGCGCCGATTTCCCGGCATACAGCAGGGTGCCGTCGTCGAAAAGGAGGGCTGGAGCCGACGCCCCCGGCAGGTTCGCCGCAAAAAGCACGCCGCCGTCAAACAGAGAAAGGTCGACGCGCCACAACTGCCGGCCGCGCTGGACCAGGAAAGCGGCACGCGAGGAGTCCGGAGCGGCCACCGAGACCACGGACCCGTTCAGGTTCGCGGCGCTGGCGGATGTGGGTTCGAAGCGGACCCCGTTCCAACGAAGCAATTCGAGAGTATCCGGCAGCCATGCCAGAGCGGGCGCGCCCGCCGGCGTGAAGGCGAACAGGGCCCTACCGGGGGCGGTCCAGGCGAGGCCTGCGGGATGTCCCAGAGCGTCGAGAACCTGCAGGCTGTCCTCCGTCTTGAGCATGGTGGCGCTTCCCGAAGACGCTGCGCTGACTACGCCGGAGGCAACCGCGCCGCCGAACCAGAAGGTTCCCGAGATGCCCAGCAGCGGGCGGACGTTTTGAGCGCGGTCGCGCAGGAAGCCGATTTGCGGCGGCGTCAATCCCGCCTGCGCCCATCCCGATGGGCCCGCGGCGAATGAGCCGGCGAGCAATACCGTGGCCATGAATCGTGTTCTCATTACTGCGGCCCCGTTATGACGATCACCGGAGTTCCGATGGAGGGAGGCACGGGGGCGTTGGCTGGCGTGGCCGGCGTCTGCGTCCTGCGTTCGCCCAGGACCAAACCGCCCGCAGCCGCGCCGCCGACGGCCGCCGCAATGAGCAGCCATTTCCGGTAGGAATGCGAAGCGTGGAACTCGCCGCCGCCGGTGGGGCCGGCCGCCACCTTGTCGCTCAGGAACTGGGAGACCACGATGCCCGCCCGCGCCTGGCCCTTGGCCACGGTGATGCGAACCTCGAACGGTCCCGTGGTGCGGTTCCAGCGCATCCCCCACACAGTGGCTCGCCCGTCCGCCTTCGTCGTGGCAATCTCGGTGCGGAGTCCGCTGCTGAAGGTTCCTCCGGGGCCCTCGTCGGGAAGGCGGAAGCTCACGGCGGCCGCTTCCACGGGCTGGCCGGTTTCGTCGGTCACCTGAACGGTAATGCCGCGCGTGGCCCGCGATCCGATGGCGTAGACGGCGCCTTCCCCCTCAATGACACGGAGTTGGATGATGGCGGCAGCCTGCAGAGGAAGCACATGGGTGGTAGCGAGAAAAGCCAGGGCCACCCCAGCAGGCTGGCAGACTCTGATCCGCACGACCTATACGTGGCCTGGGGCGAGCAATACTCTCACGGCAGCCAGATGCAAGGGGACACACGGCGCCAAGCGCGCTTGCACGGTTTCCAGGAACGTGCGCGGCGGCCGCCGCACGTCCCCGCTCACCCTCGATGCTATGATGGACTCGACTGGAGGTTCTGCGACGCATGGGACCGGAAATGATCTTCATCATCCTCCTGGCCCTCGTCCTGTTCGGACCGAAAAAACTCCCCGAGCTGAGCCGGACCATCGGCCGCGCTGTCCGGGAGTATCGACGCGCGCAGAACGAGCTGAAGGCCACGCTGCAGTTCCACATGAGCGAGTTGGAGAAGGAAAGCGAATCGATCCGGGACATTACCCGCAACTTCAATAACGACATCTACAACAACTATTACGACTCCCATAGTTACGGTTCCCGGAGTTACGGGTCGGGGTCGTGGGAGCCGGCGGCGAGCGCATCCGCTTCCCGGCCAGCCATCGAATCATCCACCGCGGGCGCATCCGCAACCGAGGGCGCTCAGTCAGACTCGCCAGTCGAGGCGAACGAGGGTCAGTTGGCCGTGAATGGTACAATTCCGCGCGGTTTGCCGGCGCCAGTGGAGCCGGCGGCACAAACTCCCGCGGCCAGCCCCGTAGAAAGCTAATTTTTTTCGAATCATGGATGACGGAACCGACGGGCCTCCCGCTGCCGGAGATGGAGACGTGTCCGGCGAGGACAACCACGGAAATGTACCGGCGCCCAGGACCGGCGGCGGCGCGGCTATCCCTCCACCCGCGCCTCCACCCTCCAGCGGCGACGAAGAGGAGGGCATGTTGCGCATGTCCTTCCTGGAGCACCTGGAGGAACTGCGGACCCGCATCATCCGCTCGCTGTGGGGGCTGGGGATCGCGTTTATCGTCAGCGTTTCGTTCGCGAACTATCTGTGGACCATCGTCACCGAGCCGGCGGTCACCGCCCTTAAGCACCTGGGGGTGAACCCCCCGCGCCTGGTGATGATCCAGCCTATGGAGGGGTTCTCCATCATCTGGGTCAAGATGCCGCTGCTGATGGCCGTCTTCGTGGCGTCGCCGTGGACCCTGTATCAGGTTTGGGCGTTCATCGCGCCGGGCCTGTACAAACGCGAACGGCGCATGGCCGCGCCGTTCATTCTGACCACGGCGGGGCTGTTCATCGCCGGCGGTTTTTTCGCCTACTTCGTGGCTTTCCGCTTCGGGCTGGAGTTCCTGCTGGGCCTGGGTCTCATGAACAACGTCCAGCCGATGGTCACGATCACCGAATACTTCGATCTGTTCGTGAAGGTGACCCTGGGCGTGGCGCTTGTTTTCGAGCTTCCGGTACTGATCTTTTTCCTTACGCTCATCCGCGTTGCCTCGCCCCAGTTCCTGCTGCGCCATTCCCGCTACGCCATTCTGGCTATCGTGATCGCGGCCGCCATCATCACCCCGACGCCCGACGTCTTCAACCTGATGCTCTTCGCAATTCCAATGAACCTGTTGTATTTCATGGGGTTGTTTGCCAGCTTTCTGTTGGTGATGAAACGAGAGGGCAGGAGTTTTCCGTGGCGCAAGGTACTACTCTGGACGGTGACGGTACTGATAGTACTAGTGGTAATGTCGTACGTCATCTTTGTGCGATTAGGGTATAAACCTGTTCCTCATTGGCCGTTCCTCTTCCGATAAAATTGACGGATTCCCTATGGATTTATAGAGCTGTTTCGTAATAGTATTGTTTTCGGCCTCAACGCAGTTTGAACGCACTGGCAGGGTGCTGGGAAAATCCGAAAACCGCTTGCTGGCGCTCGCGGCTCATAAACACGGCAGGTGTTTGCGGGCACGGGAGGCGGGACGGCCTTCTCCAGGATTCTATCAGGAAGGCGCTGTGTTGCGCGGAGTCCGAGGACCCGAGCTAGCTCCATGGACATCTATAAAGCAATTCACGAGCTGATTGTCGAGAAAAAGAGGATCGACGCGGTGATCGCCTCGTTGGAAGCGCGGTCGAACGGAGGCGTGCGCGAGAAGAGCAGACGCGGCCGCAAAAGCATGGACCCGGACGAGCGCGCCGCCGTATCGAGGCGAATGGCCGCCTACTGGGCAGCCCGCCGCGGACAGCCGGCCGGGCCGGCCGAGCCAGCCGAAATGACGGCGCTGGCGGCGGAAATGCCTCCCCCGCTGCAGTTTACGCTGCCAGCATCGTCGGGTTTCGAAGCCGCGGCTTCCTGATTCACCGGCTGCGCCGCAGGATCATCCCGGTGTCGGTGGCGGCGAACCACTCCGCGCCGGCGCTCGCCAGCATGATCCTTCGCGCCACGGCCCGATAGTCGACGTTCTCCTCCCGCAGCGTCAGGAAATCGCTACCGCTGAAGATGCGGACCTTTCCGGGCACGGGCGTATCCGCGAGTTTCCCCGGGATCTGAACCGCCGCCACTGCCAGTGAGCCATCCGGGCCGGTGCCCAGGCTCGTGATTCGTGCCCCATTCAGACGGTAAAGGATGGTGCTCTCCCAGGCGGACCAGTTTCTGGCGGTGACCTCGGAAAAGACCTGGGTTGGGGAGTCGGGTCCGAACACCAGCCAGCCGTGGTCCGCGGCGGGAAAAGCCGCCGTCAGCAGAGTCTGGTGTAAACCGGCGACGTGCCACGTCCAGGTGCGGCCCCCATCCACGGTCTGGCCCCCGAAGACCCCTCCTGCGGGTGGTGGCTGGTAGCGTGCCGATTCCGGGTCCATCCAGACGGGTGGCGACCGATCCGGGAGTCCAGCCACTTCGCCCACCACCGTGCCGTGAAAGGGATCGTTGAAGTGAACGTATTCGAACGTCGTGTCCGCGGCGGGGAGGACGGCCGCGATGTCCGGCACCACCGCCCAGTGAGAGCCGCCATCGGACGTATCCTCGAAAACCCGCCTGCGGCCCACCAGCCAGCCGTGCAGCGGATCGGTGAAAAAGACGCGCAGGTAGCCCCGTCCGGACCTCATCCTCTTCCAGGTCTGCCCGCCATCGCGGGTGCTCAAGATACCGGACGCAGTCACCATCCAGCCCGCGGTGTCGTTCAGGAAGAAAAGAGATACCGGATACTCGGGGGGCGTGCCGGAGGTCCAATGCTGGCCGCCGTCGCGGGTGACCACGGCCAGGGGGTGGGATCTCCCATTGTCCTGCTCCACCGTGCCCACCGCGATGCACATGTTCCGGGACGGGCAGGCGATGTCGGCAATGTTGAAACTGGACCGGGCCTGGTCGTAGAAGTAGAAGCGCTGCCACGTGGGGCCGGAAGCGCCAGGTAGAGGGAGTAAAGGGAACAAAGTGAGTAGAAGAAGTCTCCTCAGTCCCGTTCCTCGCTTTGTTCCGCTCACGTCAGTTGGTGGATCCGGGCGCCAGCACCGTGGCCACCCGCGATCCCTCCGCCGGCCCGGACCGCGACAGTTCCAGCAGACAGCCCACTTGTTCGCCGACGGTGGTCAGCAGTTCCATCTCGCCCCCGGTGTGCGCGTGCGGGTCGCGATGCTGGACGTTAATGACGCCCACTACGCCGTTGCGAAAAACGATGGGCGCGGAGAGGAACGCCTCGAAGGTGTCTTCGGGCAGTTCGCTGAACATCTTGAACCGGGAGTCGTGATAGGCTTCGCGCGAGATGGCCAGCAGGCGCCGCTCGCGGGCCACCCAGCCGGTAAGGCCTTCGCTCAGTTTCAAACGGACCTTGCCGATGGACTGGGGATGGGCGGCGTTGGAGGCGCACAGAACCAGCTCGTTGTTCTCGAGCAGGTAGAGCAGACAGGAGTCGCACTCCATGAACTCCACCACCAATTGCACCACCGAGTCGAGAGACTGCCGGAGGCCGAGATCGCGGACCATGAAGCGGCTGATTTTTTGCAGCAGCCGCAACTGATGCTCCAGGCGCTCAAGGCGCTGTTCCAGCTCTCTGACGCGGTTCACGAAGACGATTATCCCACGCCCTGCTCCTGGCAAGCCCGCCTTTCGGCCACCAGACCCGCCAGGGCGGGCCATGCGGGAGTTTATTGGCCCTGACTCGACAGCAGTCGCGGTATTTGGCGCTAATTGTCGGTCTTTGGAGGCTCCGCCGGCGCTTCGCTCTCCGGGTATCGTTTGACGAAAGGGTGAAACCCCCGCGCTTCCAGACGCGCGCGAACGCTGGCAATCGACTTATCCTGCAGCGGCCCCACCAGCACCCTTTGCACCGCGGGATTGGCGCCGGGAGCGGCCACCGCCTCAATGCCCTCGGTGTGAAGTCCCTCCGCGAGCACTTCGGCAACCCCCGCTTCCACCGACATGAGCTGAAGATACGTTGCGCCGTTCCGGGGTGGCGCGTTCTTCCACACGGAGACGTCCGCGGGCTTTGCAGGCTGCACCGGGGCGGGCGGACCGAGTGCCGGCGCCAGGGCCACCGGTTTCGGCGGCGGGGCGGCCGCACGACCGGGCACGGCCGGCGGTGCAACGGGTGGGTGTGAGGCTGCTCGTCCGGCAATGTAGGATAAGCTACAAAGTATGCCCGCCACGGAGATAGCGACCACGAGGACGGCGACGATCTGTCTGGGCCCCAGCAGGATAGCGAACCCGGAGCTGGCCGATTCGGGCTGCTCCATCGAAGACATCAGTGTGCCCACGTCTGTCAATATATCGATATTTCCATCCGGTGGCGCAGATCGACGGAACCTGGTGTATCATTTTCCCGTTCGAGTAGTTTACGGAATCCCATGAAACCCATTGCTGTGTCATTCCTCCTGATCGCATCCGCCACGTTCGCCGTGGCGCAGACAAGCACTCCGGCGGCCTCGCCCGCCACCCCGGCCCTCGATGAGGTGCTGGCCCACTATGTCCAGGCGCTCGGTGGCAAGGCCGCCCTCGAGAAGCTCACCAGCACCACCGATAAAGGCACCTTTGAGGTCCCCGACTTCGGCGCATCCGGCCCCTGCGAGGTGTACGCGAAAACGGGCGACAAGACTCTCACGTCCATCGAAATCTCCGGCTACGGCACGGTGCGGCGCGGTTATGACGGCGCCGCTGGCTGGTCCGACGATCCGCAGGGCGGTCTGCGCGACCTGGCGGGTGACGAGCTCGCCGACATGCGCCGTAGCGCGGCCTGGAACTCCCCGCTCCGGTTGAAGGATCTGTACCCCGGCATTGCGGTGAAGGGCGCCGACAAAGTGAACGGGCGCGACGCCTGGGTGCTGGAAGCCACCATTGCCGACATGAAACACCGCCTGTACTTCGACGCGGACACGGGATTGCTGGTCCGTGGCGACCAGGAAGTGAAGACGCCGGACGGCAAGGGTACCGGAGTTATGTACTTCGCGGACTACAAGCCAGTGGACGGCGTGCAGGAAGCTTTCACCCTCACCTACTCCAGCCCGCAGCTCAGTTGGAACATGAAGCTGGCCGAAGTGAAGCATAACGAGCCCATTGACGACGCGAAGTTCGCCAAACCGGCCGGCGATACGCCGAAGCCGGCCGAAGCGGCGCCCAAGGCCGCGGACACGCCAGCCAAACAATGATCCGCTGCCTTCCCGGCGCCGTTTGCCGGATGTTCCGGTGGAACTCGCGCACGACGGACGGCGATCACGCTGCCAAAGCCTGCGACTTGCTGAACTGCATGGTGGCGCGGCTCGCGGCCTGTGTGTTTGTGATGTTGTCCGCCGCCTCGGCCGTGGCGCAGACCGAGGCGCCGCCGGTGGATGACATCCTCAACCACTACATCCGGGCGCTGGGCGGCAAAGCGGCCATTCAGAAGCTAACGTCACGCGTTGCCAAAGGCACCATCACCATTGCCGGCGCCGGGATCGAGGGCACGGTTCAGTCCTGGCTGATGTATCCGAACAAGTTGCTGGTGGTCAGCGAGCTCCCCGGCGTAGGCACGCTGCGCCAGGGATTTGACGGAACGCTGGGCTGGATCGAGGATCCCCAGGGCGGACTGCGCGGGGTGACCGGCTCCGAACTGGCCGACCTCCGCCGCACCGCCACCTTCGACCGGGCGCTCCACATGAAGGACGTCTACCCCGGACTGACGTTCAAGGACCGGGAAACGCTGGACGGCAAGGACGTCTGGGTGCTGGAGACCGCGCTCGATCCCTGGACCTACCGCATGTACTTCGACGTGAAAACGGGGCTGATTGTTCGCTTCGAAATGGAGCAGCCGTTGGACAGCGGCGGTAAGTCCACCGTGGTTCTCGTGCCGGGCGACTACCGGCCGGTGGCCGGCGTGCTGGTGCCTTTCACCCTGAGCGAATCGAGCGCCGCGGTGAGCTGGGTGGAGAAATTCACCGAGATCGCGCCCAACGTGCCCATTGACGATGCCCTCTTCGCCCGGCCGCCGCAGGCGACGGATCCGAAATGAAGGTCCGCCATCCCGGAGAAACGCGGCTTGCGCCGCATGTCCCTTCCGGAAATTCGGTTGGCGTATAATGGCCGGGATTATAGGAGTTCTGAATCATGCGAGGTTACCGTTCCGTAACAGTTTGCGCCGTGTTTCTGGCCCTGGGGGCTGGCCGCGCGGCCGGCCAGACGCCCTCGCCGGTTCTGCAGGCCATGCAGGCGGAGCTGGAACGCTCCATGCAAAAGCTGAAGACACAGGCTGTTCCTCCCTACTTTCTGAGTTACGAGATTATTGAAACGCACAACTTCTATGTAACGGGAGCGTTCGGCAAGCTTACCGGCAGCAGCGAGAGCCGACGCCGGCAGCTCGATATCGATTTGCGCGTCGGCGATTACGCCATGGACGACACGCGCGAGATTCGCGGGGGCATGCCGGTGAATCCGTACGCGAACTACTCCAACATAACTGTGCCCGTCGACAACGATCCCGATGCTCTGCGCGCAGTCCTCTGGTATCACACCGACGAGCGCTATAAACGCGCTTTGGAGCAGTTCACCAGGGTCAAAACCAATGTTGAGGTCAAGGTGGCGCAGGAGGACCAATCCAACGACTTTTCGCGCGAGCAGCCGCAGCAATACAGCGAGCCGCCAATCGACATCAAGCTGGACCGCCGCGTTTGGGAAGACAAGGTTCGCCGGTACACCGCTCCTTTCGCCAAATACGCCGACATTTATCAGGCGACGGCCATTCTGACGGCCAGCGCCGAAACGCGCTGGTTCGTGAACACCGAGGGCACGCGCATTCAGACCGCGCAGCCGGCCTTGCACCTCTTCGTGATCGCCTACACCAAGGCCGACGACGGTATGGAACTGCCGCGCTACGAGTCCTTCTTCGGCTTCACCGAAAACGATCTGCCCGATGACGCCACCGTACTCAAAGCGGTGAACAAGATGATTCGCGACCTGGAGGCGTTGCGCGTCGCTCCCGTCACCGATCCCTACACCGGACCCGCTATTCTCTCCGGCCGGGCCAGCGGCGTCTTCTTCCACGAGATCTTCGGCCATCGTGTGGAAGGGCACCGTCAGAAGCTGGCGAACGAAGCCCAGACCTTCAAGAAGAAGATCGACGAGCAGGTGCTGCCTAAGGATTTCTCGGTCTACTTCGATCCCACCACGCGGCGCCTCGCGGACACGGACCTGGCCGGCTCCTATCTTTACGATAACCAGGGGGTGAAGGCCCGGCGCGTCACCGTGGTGGAGAACGGCGTGTTGAAGACGTTTCTGATGTCGCGCACGCCCATCGAGGGGTTTTCGCAATCCAATGGGCATGGGCGCGCCCAGACGGGGCTGAGCCCGGTAGCGCGGCAATCGAATCTCATCGTCGAAGTGGCGCCCTCGGCGGTGCAGCCGGATTTGAAGAAGCTGCTCATCGCCGAGGTGAAGAAGCAGGGCTTGCCCTTCGGCTTGTACTTCGAGGACATCCAGGGCGGCTTCACCTTAACCGGAAGGACCATACCGAACGCGTTCAACGTCATGCCCCTGGTGGTCTATCGCATCTATCCCGACGGCCGCGAAGAGCTGGTCCGCGGCGTGGACGTGATCGGAACGCCGCTCACAACGTTCAGCAAGATTGTCGCCGCCGACAAGAACGTCGCGGTGTTCAACGGCATCTGCGGGGCGGAATCGGGCGGCGTCCCGGTTTCCGCCGTGTCCCCCGCGATCTTCGTTTCGCAAATCGAGGTGCAGAAGAAACAGAAGTCGCAGGAGCGGCCCCCCGTTCTTCCCGCCCCCTTCGAGGAGAAATGAGACTCGCGGCTCAGACAGGAGAAACGAAAATGCGAATTGCCAATATATCCGCGATGCTCTGCGTTTTCGCCGCTGCCGGCCCGTTGTGGGCGCAGGACGACACGGTCACCAGGGCCATGCGCGACGAGCTGAACCGCTCCATGAAGCAACTCCAACTGGAGAATCTCGAGAAGCCGTACTTCATGTCGTTCCGCGTGATCGACTCCGACAGCGCCAACGTTTCCGCCAGTTTCGGCGCCCTGAACAACAGCTCCGAAGGCCATTCGCGCACGTTCACGGTGGAAGTGCGGGTGGGCGACTACAAGCTGGACAACACCAATTTCGTTTCCATGAACTTCGACATGTCCAGCATGGTTCAGGTGTTCAACGGCACCGCCGAGCTTCCGCTCGAGGACGATTACAAGGAGCTGCGGCGCCAGATGTGGCTGGCCACGGACGCCACCTACAAGAAGGCCGTTGAGGATCTTTCGAAGAAGCGGGCCGCGCTCGAGAACAAAGTCAGTACCGATGAACCTCCGGATTTCACGAAGGAGAATCCCGCCGTCACCACCGTGGACGCGCTGGCGGTGCATGCCGGCCGCGCCCAGTGGGACACTCTCGCGCGCCGCCTCTCCGCGCTGTTCCGGCAGATGCCCGACATCTACACTTCCACCATCAGCCTCTCCGCGGCCAATTCTTACATTCGCTACCTCAACAGCGACGGGACATCCTACACGCGCCGCGAGTCCCGAGTAACGTTTAACGCGCACGCCGCCACGCAGGCCCCGGATGGAACGCCTCTGGACGATTCCGTATGGCTCTACGCGACATCTCTGGCGGGGCTCCCGTCCGCCGACGAACTGGCGTCGCGCGTGCGCGCCCTGGGCCAGCGCCTCAAGGATCTCCGCGCGGCGCCGGCAATCGAGAATTACAACGGACCGGTGCTCGCCGAGGGCGACGCGGCCGCGCAGCTCTTCCGGATGGTCTTCGTGCCCGACCTGCTGGGCTTGCGCCGTCCCCTTATGGACAGCGGGTTTGGGCAGCAACAGACCACGCAGGCGGAGAACCCGTTCATCGATAAGATGGGCGCCCGCGTGCTCCCGGAGTTCCTCAGCGTCACGGATAACCCGACGCTCGCCGAATACAACGGGATTCCCCTGGCCGGCTGGTGCAAAGTGGATGAAGACGGCATCCCCACTCGCGAGACCCGGCTGGTGGAGAAGGGCATCCTCAGGACGCTGCTGGTGACGCGCGATCCGGTGCGCGGCATCGAACACAGCAGCGGAAGCCGCCACGCCGGGCAGGCCACGCCCTCCAACGTCCTCGTGACCGCGGACAACGGCCTGAGCGAGGCGGAGCTCCGCGCGAAGTTCCTGAACCTGGTGAAACAGCAAAACAAGGAGTTCGGCATTGTGGTGCGCCGGATGAGGACCGCCGGGCACCCGGTGCTGGCGTACAAGGTCTTCCCCGATGGACGGGAGGAGCTCATTCACGGCATGCAGTTCTCCGGCCTGAACACCGCCGCGTTCAAGGAGATTGTAGCGGCCTCGAAGGACCAGAACATGCTCACCGTCGAGTTTCGCCCGCAACGCACCATGGGCATGTTCGCTTTCGGCGACGAAGGGTACGCGCCGGTTACGCTGGCCGTGCCGTCGCTTCTTTTCGAGGATGTGACGGTGCGCAAAGTGCGCGGCGAAACGCCGAGGCCGCCGGTAGCGCCGCACCCGTATTTCGATGGCAAGTGAGGGCATGGGCATGGCAAACGCTTTTGGCACTGACATTCTGATTCAGGCGCCGGATCCAAAGATCGCGGCACTTTTCTACGTCAACCAGCTCGGGTTCGAGATCACCGGCGAGACGCCGAACATGGTGAGCCTTCACGGCGCGCACATCAACTTGTTCATCGAGCAAGGTCCCGCGCTCGGGCCGGTGCTGGAAGTCACCGTCGACAATGTCGAAGAAACCAGGCGCCGGCTGGTAGAGCGCGGTTGCGAGGTGGTCAAGGACGAGCCGGCGTTCCCGAGATGCTACATCAAGGACCCGTTCGGCTTGATCTACAATCTGACGAGGTAGTTTCCGGCGCGCGGCAATCTGAGAATTCATCTCTCAGATTTTGTGGAGGCCTCGCGGGGCGACAGTGGCCTGCGGAGGGGCGCAATCCCAGGCGGCTCGACCCGATCGCCAGTTCCCAGCTTTTCGGTGTGCTAGGATAGTGGTTCAGGACGACATGAAAGCTGGTATTCACCCCGCCTACAACGAAACCAAAGTGACCTGCGCCTGTGGCAGCACTTTCCTTACCCGCTCCACGCACAAGGGCGACATCCGCGTGGAAATCTGCTCGAGTTGCCACCCGTTCTTCACCGGCCGCCAGAAGCTGGTGGACACGGAAGGACGCGTGGACCGCTTCCAGAAGCAGGTAGCGAAGTCGAAGGTACTTCAGGACAGCCGCCGCAAGACCGCCGCGAAGTAGTTCCACCCGACCGCCTGATTACCGGGACTTACATCCGCGCCAGTTCAGCAAGGTCGAGTCGGCCCGTGTAGACGGCCATGCCGAGCGCGGCGTGGATGCCGAGCCGCTGCAGTTCGCGGATCTCTTCCACTGTTGCGATGCCGCCCGCGGCGGTGATCTCGTGGCTGGTGGCGGCCCGGAGGCGGCGGAACCAGTCGAGGTCGGTCCCCTGCATCATGCCTTCTTTGTCCACATAGGTGCACAGGAAGCCCGAGCAGTATGGCTCGAAGCGCTGCAGCACCTCTTCCGCGGTGAACTCCGTTTTCTCGCGCCAGCCCTTCACCACGATGCGGCCGTCTTTCGAATCGAGCGCGACCACCACGCGCTCGCGGCCGACGGCGCGGCAGATCTCTTCGAGCACGGGCGTGAAGGCCGCCGTGCCCACGATCACCCGGTACGCCCCCTGCTCCACGAGCTTGCGGGCACGCTCGGCCGACCGCACTCCTCCGCCCACGCGGCAGGTGGCGCGCGATGCCAACATCTCCACCACGCTGTCATTGGCTCCGCTGCCGATGGCCGCATCGAGGTCGATCACCTGGATCTGCGGGAACGCCGCGAAGCGCTCCAGCATGGCCAGCGGCGCATCGCCCTCCAGTGCCTTTTCGCGGCCCTGGACAAGCTGCACCACCTTGCCGCCCATGAGATCGATGCACGGCAGGATCATGCGGGCCTCACGGGCACGCCGCATTCGGCGAGATAGCGCTTCAGGTCGCCAACCGTGTAAGTGCCGTAATGAAAGATGGAGGCGGCCAACGCCGCATCGGCCAGGCCCTCGGTGAGCACGCGGGTGAAATGCCCGAGCTGCCCGGCGCCACCGGAGGCGATGATGGGAATGTGCGTGGCGCGCGAGGCTGCCGAAGTGAGAGCGCAGTCGAAGCCCTGCTGCACGCCGTCGGTGTTCATGGAGGTGAGCAGGATCTCGCCCGCGCCCAACGCTTCTCCGCGTTGCGCCCACTCGATGGCGTCGATGCCTTCGTCGTCGCGGCCGCCGCGCGTGAACACGTTCCAGCCGCCGCGCTGGTTGCACCGGGCGTCGATGGCCAGCACCACCGCCTGGGCGCCGAATTCCTCGCTCAGCTCACGAATCAGCTCGGGCCGGCGCACAGCGGCGGTGTTCAAGCTGACCTTCTCCGCGCCGGAGAGTAGCATTTTGCGGCCGTCGGCCACCGTGCGAATCCCTCCGCCCACCGTGAGCGGGATGAAAACCTCGCGCGCGGTGCGGGCCACCACGTCGGCCATGGTGTCGCGAGCGTCGCTCGATGCGGTGATGTCGAGAAAAACCAGCTCGTCCGCGCCCTGATCGTTATAGCGCTCGGCCAGCTCCACCGGATCTCCGGCGTCGCGCAGGTTCACGAAGTTGACGCCCTTCACCACGCGGCCGGCGGTAACGTCGAGACAGGGGATGATTCGTTTGGCCAGCATCACAGTTCCACAAAGTTTCGCACGATGCGCAGGCCCAGCGGCCCCGATTTTTCGGGGTGGAACTGCACGCCGAACACGTTGCCGGATTCGAGCGCCGCGGTGTAGGGGAGAGCGTACGTGCACGTGGCGGCCGTGGCCTCCACCACCGGCGCATAGTAGCTGTGGGCGAAGTACAGGTACGGGCTCACGGCCACGCCCTCGAACAAACGCGCGCCGGGTTTCACGTCGAGGTTGTCCCAGCCCATGTGCGGGACGCGCACGTCCGCGGCGAAGCGCCGAACGGTCCCCGGGAATAGCGCGAGGCCGGCGCATTCCGGCGCTTCCTCACTGCGCTCGAACAGAGCCTGCAGCCCCAGGCAGATGCCCAGGAACGGCACGCCGGAGCGGATGCGTTCGATCAGTACGTCCCGCACCTGCAGAGAATCGAGCGCACGCATGATCTGCCCGAAATGGCCCACGCCCGGCAGGACGATCTTCGACGCGCGGGCGATCGATTCCGCGTCGCGGACCACTTCGAACTCCGCGCCAATCCCGGCGAGCGTGTTTTGCACAGAGCGGAGATTACCCGCGCCGTAATCGAGAATGGTGATCACAACAATCCCTTTGTCGACGGCAACTGGTCCTTCAGCCTCGCGTCTTTCGAACACGCATAGCGCATGGCTCGCGCGAAGCACTTGAAGATGGCTTCGATCTTATGATGGCTCGACCTGCCGTAGAGCACCTTCGCGTGCAGGTTGGCGCCGGCATGGTTGACGAACCCGCCGAAGAAATCCTCCATCAGCTCCGCCTGCAGGTCGCCCGCCAGGCGCACCTTCACCAGATCCTTGTACACAAGCGCGGGACGGCCCCCCAGGTCCACCGCCACCACGGCGAGCGTCTCATCCATGGGCAGCACGAAGTAGCCGGCGCGATTGATACCCCGCCGATCCCCCAGCGCTTTGGCGAAGAGCTGGCCGAGCGCGATGCCCACGTCCTCCACGGTGTGGTGCTGATCCACGTCGAGGTCGCCCGCGGCCTTCAGTTTCAGGTCGAACCCGCCGTGTTTGGCGAACAGCTCCAGCATGTGATCGAAGAAGCGGATGCCCGTGGAGACTTCGTACGTGCCGGCGCCGTCGATGTTCAACCGGCCGGCGATCCGCGTTTCTTTGGTATTCCGCGTTATGGAAGCGCGACGCACAGCAGATCCTCCAGTTCGTTGATGTCCGCAAGCACGGCGAGTGCGCCTTCGCGTTCGAGCAAATGCGCGAGATCTCCATCACCGGCGGCGATTCCGAAAAAGGCCACGCCGGCCGCGCGGGCGCTACGCGCGTCATCCACGGTGTCGCCGATGTACAGCAGCTCCTTGCCAGGCCGCCGCCCCATGATCCGCAATAAACCCTCGGGGTCGGGCTTGGTCTTCACCACGTCGTCAGTGCAGACAATGAGGAACCGGCCCTGCCAGCCTTCGCGCTCCAGTGTGATGCCAACTTCGAGCATGTTGCGGCCGGTGAAGATGGCCAGCTCGTAGCGGCTGGCGAGACCCTCCAGCAGGCCCGGCCCTGGCAACCAGCGCTCGCGATGGATGAGTCCCTGGTCGAGGAACAGGTGATTGAAATACTCGACTACTGTGTTGTACTCGACGCTGACCCCGAGGTCGGCGCAGATTCTCTGCGACAGCTCCCAGTCGTTATTCCAGCCGCCCTGATTCTTGTACCGCTGAATTACAGCGCGCTCGATGGTGCGCCCGGTAAAGTGCTGTACGGTGCGCACGATGGTCTCGCGATACGATTCGGAAACGTCCACCAGCACGCCGTCCATGTCGAAGACGATGATGGCCGGCGCAGGCGGGGAGCCTGCTTTCAAGAGAGGTTTCACCATATCTGCCGCAACTCCTCAAGGAAGCGGCGAACCTGATCGCGCGTGCCCACGGTGACGCGCACCGAGCCGTCGATCTCGTAGCTGCGGTCGCGTACCAGCACGCCGCGGCGGCGCAGTTCGTCGCGAATGGGGATGGCGCGGTCGCCCGCCTGGAACAGCACGAAATTCGCCTGGCTGGCGAAGTACGGGATGCCCAGCTCTTCAAGCCCCACGTAGAGCAGCTCGCGAGCGGCCAGCACTTCGGTGACGTATTTGCGAATGTAGTCCGAGTCCGCCACCGCCGCGCGCGCCGCCAGCGCGCCAATCATGTTCACACTGTACGGCGATTGCGCTTTGTGCAGGAACTCGACGTTGCCCGATTGCGAGAACAGGCAGCCGACGCGCATCGCGGCCATGCCAAACACCTTGGAAAACGTGCGGCTCACGAAGAGATTCGGGTAATCGTCGAGGAGCGGCAGCATGGTGACGCCGCAGAACTCGTAGTACGCTTCGTCCACCAGCACCGCCGCGCCCTCGGCCTTTTCGAGAATCTGTTCCAGACTCGCGCGCGTCGTTCCGGTGCCGGTGGGATTGTTTGGATTCGCGATCAGCACCGCGCGCGTGGCGGGCGTGATGGCTTCCAGCAGCTCTTCGAACGGAAAAGCCAGTTTGTCCGGGCGGAACGGAATCTCGCGCAGCCGCGCCCCGGCCACCTCGGCATAGAACCGATACATGGCGTAGGAGGGCGTGAGGGTGATCACCTCGTCGTCGTCATCCACGTAGGTATTGAGGAGCACCTGGATGGCCTCGTCGGTGCCGTTGGTCAGGATGAAGTCGTCGGGGTCCACCTTGAAGTACGCGGCGAGATCGCGCTTCGCGTCGCCGTACTCGGGATACACGGCAAGCCGCGCTTCCGTGAGATGCCGCTTCAGAAACTCGACGACGCGGGGCGACGCGCCCACGGTGTTCTCGTTGAAATCGAGACGGAGTTTGTCCGCGCGGCCCCCGGTGGGCGGCGAATAGGGCGCCATGCGCAACACGGCCTCGCGGGGCTCCAGCACGCCGGGAGGAAGATCGGTGGAGCGCTTAGCCAAGCCGGACCTCCACGGAGCGGGCGTGCGCTTCCAGACCCTCGGCGCGCGCCAGCGTGGTGACGGCCGGCGCGAGATTCGCCAGTCCGGCGGCGGTGAGCTCCTGCACCGAAATCACTTTCACGAAATCGGCCGAAGAGAGACCACCGCGGATGCGCGCCACGCCCGAGGTGGGGAGAACGTGATTCGGTCCGGACGCGTAATCGCCCGCGGCCTCCGTGCTCAACGGCCCGAGGAACACGCTGCCCGCGTGATGAATCCCGCCGAGCAGTGACGCATCGTGTAATGCCAGGTGCTCCGGCGCGAGCCGGTTCGAGGCCGCCACCGCCTGGTCAAGCGACGTAACCAGCACGGCCGCGCTGTTGTTGCGGATGGCCGCCGATGCCACCGATGCGGTGGGCAGCGTCTCAAGCTGGCGCGCCACTTCCGCGGCCACGCGTTCGGCCAGCTCGCGCGACGTAGTAAGAAGGATGGCCGAGGCCTCTACATCGTGCTCGGCCTGGGCCAACATGTCCGCGGCGATCCAGCGCGCATCGCCTTCGGCGGCGATGAGGACGATCTCGGTGGGGCCGGCGACAAAGTCGATGCCCACCTCGCCGGCCAGCAGCTTCTTGGCGGCGGCAACATAGATGTTGCCCGGGCCGACAATGCGGTCCACCTTCGGCACGCTCTCGGTCCCGAAGGCCATGGCCGCGATAGCCTGAGCGCCCCCGATGCGAAACACGTTGCCGACGCCCAGCCACCGCGCCGTGCCCAGAATCTCCGCGCTGGGATTCGGCGAGGCGACGCAGATGGCGCCGACGCCGGCCACTTGCGCGGGAATCACAGTCATCAGCAGCGTGGAAGGCAGCGGATAGCGGCCTGCCGGGATGTATGCGCCCATCGATTCCAGTGGCCGTACGATGTGGCCCAGGTGCCGGCCATCGCTGCAATCCACCCACGTTTCCCGAGGTAACTGCATTTCCGCGAACGCGCGAATATTCTTCGCGGCAGTTTCCACCGCCCGCACGAACTCGGGAGTTAGTGGCGCGGCGAACTCCTGCTCCGCAACCCGAACCTGCTTCAGCTCCAGGCCGTCAAACTTCCGCGCGTATTCGATGAGCGCGGCATCCCCACGCCGGCGCACGTCGTCGAGAATGGGCGCCACCACTCGCTCGGCCTCGGCCAGCCGCACCGCCTTCCGCGTGAACAGCTCCCGCGCGTCGTCGATGTCCAATATGCGCAACATGATTCACATCACAATCTTGTTCAGCGGATACTCGACAATCCCCTGCGCGCCGGCCTCCTTCAGCCGCGGGATGATGGTGCGCACGGTGGATTCGTCGAGGATGGTGTTCACCGCGAACCAGTCGCTGTCGCTGAGGCTGGAAATGGTCGGCTTCTTCAGCGCGGGCAGCACGGCCAGCACCGCCTCCAGCTCGCTCTTCTGCACGTTCAGCATCAGCCCCACCTTGCCCAGAGCGTTGATGGCTCCTTCCAGCAGCATGCGGATATCTTCCAGTTTGCGCCGCTTCCACTCGTCCTTCCACGACTCGGCGTTAGCGATGAGCTGCGTGTTCGATTCGAGCACCGTTTCCACGATGCGCAGATTGTTGGCTCTCAGCGACGATCCGGTTTCGGTCACTTCGACGATGGCGTCGGCCAGCACCGGCGGCTTCACTTCCGTGGCCCCCCAACTGAACTCCACTTTTGCCGTGACGCCGTTGCGCTCCAGATACCGGCGCGTGGCCTGCACCAGCTCCGTGGCGATGATCTTCCCCTGCAGGTCCCTCACCGAATGGAACGCCGACGACTCAGGCACGGCCAGCACCCAGCGCACCTTGCCGAAGCTCTGCTTGGCGTAGATGAGGTCGGCGACGGTCTCCACCTTCGCCTCGGTCTCTTCCACCCAGTCGCGCCCGGTGAGCCCGGCGTCCAGCACGCCGTCCTCCACGTAGCGCGCCATCTCCTGCGCGCGGATGAGCATGCACTCGATCTCCGGGTCGTCGATGGCGGGGAAGTAGGAGCGGCTGCTGGTGGTGATGTTGAAGCCGGCGCGGCGGAACAGATCCACCGTGGCGTTTTCGAGCGAGCCTTTGGGAATGCCCAGCTTGAGCTTCACGGTTTGCCTCCGTAGACGGCGGCGGGATCGTACGACGGCTGGTCCACCACTTGCCACTGGCCGTCGGCGAGGCGGCGGAAGAAGCAGCTTTCGTAGCCCTCGTGGCAGACGCCCGGTCCCAGCGCTTCCACTTTCAGCAACACCGCGTCCTGGTCGCAATCGGTGGAGATTTCCTTCACCACCAGGCGGTGGCCGGAGCTCTCGCCCTTGAGCCAGAGCTTGTTGCGCGAGCGGCTGAAGAAGGTGGCGAAGCCGGTCTCCACCGTCTTGCGGAAGGCTTCGTCGTTCATGAAGCCGAGCATGAGCACGCGGCCGCTTGCCGCATCCTGAATGACGGCCGGAACCAGACCGCCGAGTTTGTTGAAGTCGAGAATCATGCCAGTACTCCGAAAATACAAAACCCGCCAGACCTTTCGGCGTGGCGGGCCAGGTTTTATGAATTGCGATACGCGCTCACAGACCCGCCCGTCACCCGTGAAGGTGATGATGGTGATGGGCGTGGGCGTGGGTGATCACGAAGATTGAGTATAGCAGAGTTGGGAGGAACGTTCTACAAGGCTGCCCGCTTCGGCAGTTTCCGAGCGCAGCGTGATCCAGCCGGAGCGCGACGATCCGGTAAACGCTGGGAGATGAGGCGGGAGCCTATTTGCCGGGAACGCGTCGAACCGTGAGATCCATAAGTTTCTGAGGTGACCGCGAGCCTACGGTCAGGTCCGCGTGTTCGGTCCATTCGCCTTTCTCGTTGATCCGCATGACCGAATTGGTCTTTATTTCACCCAAGGTAAAACCCCAGGTAATTGCGGCGCCTTCATTGGCCAGCCTTACCTCCGATTCGAGCCATCTCCCGTCGTTAAAGGCTCGCATCCGATAGGTTTCGGACTCATCGTCGAAAGAGATCAGCCCCAGAGCCTGTAGTGCGAGTTTGCCGTCCGGTTTCGTACGGCCGACACCCTCGATCATAAGAACCAGACCATCGAGTTTGAATTGTGCTTCTTCAGTCTGGGTCAAGTCGACAAATTGCCCAGCCGCCCGCAGAACTGATGCTTCCCCAGACCACTTGCCAATGAGGAAGCTGAGTTTCTTCATCGCTGCACGCTGGGCTTCCACATCGGGCGTCCGAGGCACCTGCGCCATACACGCGAGCCCCAGTGAAACTGCGGTCGTAAAGTGGACTGTTAAGCGGACCATAACTATAGGGGACACCGGTGTGGACGAAAAAGTTCCCAGCCTGCCCTCATTCAAAAGCTCGTACTTACAGGTCGGACGTAAGCCGCACCTCACCACTCGCGAAAGATGCCGCCGTGCGACTGACCAACCCCCGAATCCTGCACAAAACCGCATCCGTTTGGGCAGTTTTCCATTGGCCCGTCAATCCACAACACACAGGCCCAGGTGCCGGACGAACGGATCGAAATCCCTGTCGTTATGCAGCAAATCGTACCCGCTCTCGATGCATCGGGTGGCGATCACCGTATCGAGGAGTTCGGATTAGAGCGGGTCCGCGAGCCGCATGTAAAGCACGTGCGCGGGTCTCTCCGGGAAATGCGCATGAAGGGCAGGGACGGGATTTCGCGGGCTCTCTACGTTACCGCCGTCGGCCGCCGCGTTGTGGTGGTCCGGGTATTTGTCAAGAAAACGCAGAAGACGCCGGACCGTGAGATCGAGCTTGCCCTGGAGCGAGCACGGGGGTGGAGCGGACCGAGCTTGCACCTGAGCTCGGGCCATTCGGAGGTACGGGTACCCGAACCAGATGAGGCCCGCATACAGCACGGACACGAATGCGCGCCATGATCTCCTACTGATCCGACCGTTTCCGCTCGTACGGCGCCTTCAGATACTTTGCCGCTTCCTCCTGCGCGTTCTGCGTGTTGTCTTTCGTGCGCACGGCCTGGTGATACTCGCTCACCGCGCGCTCCCGCTGGCTGGTGACGTCGAAAATCTTGCCCAGATTGATGTGCGCCCACACCTCAATCCAGCGGGGCTCCAGGTCCCCGTTCAGCGCCTCCCGAAACTCGTTCGCCGCCGACTGGTAATTGTTCTGCTGGAAAAACAGCTCGCCCACGCGATAATGCGCCATGGAACTGTTGCGCTGCACCTCCAGCGCCTTTTGATACTCCTTCTGCGCCTCTGCGTACTCCGCGATCTCCGCGAACTGCTCGCCGCGCCGAATGGCCACCGCCACCCGCATGGACGGCGTGTAGCGCAACACGATGCCCTTGGGATCCAGCGTCACCACTTTGGGTTTACCGAAGGTATCCACGCTGAATTCCGAAGAAGTGCCCACTACTTCAATCTGCTTTTCTTCGGGATTGCCTTCGGTCTCGATGTGCAGCGTCACGGGCATGCGGAAGGTGTCCAGATCCTGCGCCACCTTGCCCATCACGCGGAAGCCCTTGGCCGTGCGGAACACCGTGTATTCCAGCTTGAACTCGGGCGCACCGCTCGAATCGATCCATTGCAGGAACAGGTAATCCAGTTTCTCGCCGCTCACCTGCTCGGCCGCATCCTCGAACTGCCGCGTGCTGACAGTCTTCCAGGCGTAGTGGTCCGGGACTCCCTTCAACAGGCGAAAGAAATTCTGGTCGCCCATGGCCAGCCGGAGCATGTTCAGGAACGCCGCGCCCTTGCCCGCGGTCACCGCCCAGTACTCCACCGAATAATCCTCCAGGCGCCCCGACTGCGCCACGGGCGGGCTCTCCACAGAGAGCGCATCCACGTAGTCGTCATGCAGCGCGGCCTGGTAATCCGCGTTGCCCATGTCGTGCTCCACGTACAGCAACTCGGCGTAGCGGGCGCTGCCGTTGCTCAGCCACAGCGAATTGCGCGTCGGAGGCGAGATCAGCATGCCCCACCACTGCCGCGCCAACTGATTGGCCAGCACGCGCTTCGCCACCAGATTGCCAATGGCGCCCGGGGAAAGGAACACCAGCCCGGGGCCGGAATAGCCGTTGGGCGTGCCGTCTTCGGTTTCCACAAAAGTCAGGTTGGCCTGTGGCGGCAGACCGTACAGGCTGGTGAAGTAGGACATGATCTTGCCGGCCTCTTCGCCGTACGCGCTGGCCATGTTCGCCCGCGTGCGGAAGTAGAGCGTGCTCACCACGCCCTCGGAGTTCACCTTCACCGGCTGGCCCTGCACCACGGCAATGCTTCCGGGGAACGACTGGCGGGCGTAGTGGAACGAGAACACGGTCCTGTCCGCGTCCACATGATCGGTGTGGGCGATGCCGCTGGCCAGCACGTCGTAGCCGTTGGGGACGGTGATGCTGGTGTCCGCCGCGAAACGGTCCGTGGTGTAGCCGGAGATGGGAAACCAGCGCGCCGGGTACATCAGATACGCGAAATCGTTGTGGATGGCGGCAAAGCGGATGCCGTACACCGGCGAATCCTCGGTTCCGGCCAGACGGCCGTCGTAGGTGAACGTCACCGTACTGGCCTTGCCTTTGATCAGCGGCTCGGGGAAGGTGAGCCGCAGCGTGAAATCCTGCTGCGAGCGGGAGGCCGGAATCTGACGGCCGGCGTCGTCCACCACCCGGGTCACGTTCAGCGCGTTGTTCAGCTCGAAGGCCACGGTGGTGACGTTGTTGTCCACGGGCGAGAAGTGCGCCTCGACGGTGGCGGCGATGGATTGCGTGCGCGGGTTGATCTCCGCGTCGATCTTGTAATGGTCGATGTCGATGCGGCCAGCGCCGGCCTGTCTCTCCTGGCCCCGCGCGAGAACTGCGGCAAGGAGGGCAACGAACGTCAGGAACTGGAGCTTACGGGACATGAACGGGTTCCTTTTTGAGGTACGATTCCACGATATCAGCCGCCGCGTCCATGGGATCGGCGGAGCCGGACAGCTTGCGCGACACCGCGGCGAGGCCGGCGCGCATTTCGCCCAGCGCCGCGGTGTCGTCCAGCAACGCCAGCGCCTCGGCGGCGAGGCGCGGCCCGGTGGCTTCCCCCTGCATGATCTCGGGGACGACGCGGCTGCCGGCGATCAGATTCACCATGGAGTAGAATGGCACGCGGACCAGAGGTTTGCCCAGCACCCAACTGAGCCAGGTTACCCGGTAGAACGCGATCATGGGCACGCCCAGCAGGGCCGCCTCCACGGTCACGGTGCCGCTGGCCGCGAGCGCGAGATCGGCGCACGCCAGAACATCCCACGTCTGGCCTTCGAATACCTGGACGGATGCACCGGAAAAGCGTTCCTGGAAATTTGTCAGGTCCGCGCGGGCCGTGAAGCCGGGCGCAAGTGCCAGTAGAAACCGCGCCTCCGGACGGACCGCGCGAATCCGTTCGGCGGCGTCCACCAGGTACGGCAGATGACGAAACGCCTCGCCTGGCCGGCTCCCCGGCAGCAGCGCGATGGCCGTGCCCCTCGGGGGAATGCCGAAACGCGCCCGCAGATCCGCCACCGGCGCGGACGGGCGCACAATACGGGTCAGCGGGTGGCCAATGTACACCGCCGGGATGCCGTGCGCGGCGAAGAACTCCTCCTCGAAGGGGAAGATGCACAACAACCGGCCGATGCTGCGCCGCATCCCCGGCAGGCGGCCCTTCCGCCACGCCCACGCCTGCGGCGCGACCAGGTAAATCACCGGGATGCCCAGCTTCCTGAGCCGGCGGGCGAGGCGCAGATGAAAGTCGGGACTGTCGGTGAGGATGGCCGCCTCCGGGCGATTCTCCCGCGCCCAGCGCAGCAGCTTGCGGTATTCGCGCCAGATCCGCGGGATGTGATGGACCACTTCGAACAGCCCCACCACGTTGAGGCTGGCCTGGTCCACCACCGTTTCCACCCCGGCGGCGCGCATGCGCGGTCCGGCGCACCCGGCGAACGTGAGATCGGGCCGCCGGCATGCCTCGCCGGCGGAAACCAGAATTCTCGCCATCCCTCGCCTCTCGAAAAAGTCTCGCGCTCACCATAGTTTAGCGTAGCGAGCCCATGTTTCAGCGCCGTAAAACAGCGGGGATCTCTGGGTGGTGAGAAACGGATTGGACCGCTTAGGCGCTCATCGCGCGTTCATGGGTTCGCTTGCCGCGAAAGGCGGCCCAAAGGAGTCCGAATATCACGAATTGAATCAATGGTTCCATTTGATCGCGAGGGGCATTGAAACAGGCGAGCTTGAACGCAGCGACGTGCGAGAGCTTTGGGACGCTGCTGGCGATGCGTTCACTGTCAGGACGCTCCAGGGGTGGGTGTGCCGAAAACCGCGAGGTTATTTCAGTCCCGTCCGGCCTGCCAGGCCGTTCGCAATCGCAAGCGGCATTTCGCCCAACTGCTTGCGACCTTTGAAGAGCAGACCGGTCACGGATCAGTACTGAACGTCGGTTCGGGATCAGGGAGGGTACTTCGTCACTCATCCCGATACCCGGCTGCATTTCGACTGCCTGGACATCGACCCCGAGGCCGCCGAATTTGCCCGCCATCTGCTCCAGCCGTATTCGGACCGGGTGTCCGTCATTTGCGGCAACATCTTCAGATTTCGCCGGGGTCACCTATATGATTTCGTCTGGTCCCGCGGGGCTGTTCGACTACCTGGATGATCGGACCTTCCGGGTACTCCTGGAGAAACTCCTGCGGCTCGTTGCACCTGGGGGGGGTGGTTATTGGGAACTTTTCCAAGGCAAATCCAACGAGAGCATACATGGAGTTTGGCGAGTGGTTTCTGCATCACCGCGATGCTGACGATCTTCGGTTACTGGCCTCGTCTGCGGCAACAGACGATGTGACAGTAACCCAGGAACCAGCGGGCGTAAATCTCTTCCTCAATATCCGCAGAGGTCGTCAGGAAAGAATCGGCGCAAGGGCATGCGATCCGCGGTCCCATTTCTAATCCGTTAGACTGGAGAGGTATGGAGAGATCGTTCGAAGCCGTTTATGAAAATGGCGTTCTCCGGCCGCTCGAAGCTCTATCGCTACCGAACAACCTGCATGTTACCGTGACCATCGCGGGTCCCGCCTTGAGCGGGAAGGACCTGGCGGGTTACTTCACCTCCGATGAATGGGAAGCCGCGGCTCACGACCCAATCAGCCTCGATGAGGTGCGTGCCGCCCTCGCATCGATCCCCGGGTCCCTTTCCGACGCTGTAATCGAATCGCGCGAAGATCGATAGGTGTCGAACTTCTTCCTGGACACGAGCGCGCTCGCAAAGCTCTACCACCGGGAGCCGGGATCGGACGTCATGGAGCGCATCCTCAGCCAATCGGGCAATCGCTGCCTGATCTCGCGACTTTCGATTGTCGAGATGGAATCGGTGTTGGCCATCAAGGCACGGTCGCATCAGCTCGACGACGCAGGTATTGAAGTGGCCCGAAGACGGCTGCGTGCCGACATCGCCCAACGCCGTATCATCGTGGCGCCTTCGGTAGAGGAGGAGCACCTTTAAGCCGCGCGAAGACTTCTTGCCAGGTATGGCGTCAGCGAAGGCTTGCGCACCCTCGACGCCCTGCAGTTATCCATCGCACTCGATCTTCGGAATGCGGACGTCATTACTACTTTGGTTGCTGCGGACCGGCGACTGTGCCGCGTTGGTGAACTGGCGGGCTGTTCCGCCATCGATCCCCAGACTCCGGGACCACTGGTGACCGCATAGACCCAGCCCCATCGCCTCAATTCCCCTTTTCCCGGAGCGCGCACACAGCAGACCCACCACTGCCGCGGCAGGCGACGAAACGCCTCACCTGGCCGGCGCACCCGGCGAACGTGAGATCGGGCCGCCGGCGCCGCAGGGCCTCCACCAGAAGCGAGGCGTACAAATCGCTCGATGCCTCGCCGGCGGAAACCAGAATTCTCGCCATCCCTCGCCT
>JBEKPY010000033.1:0-58111 GCA_049520275.1 Bryobacteraceae bacterium | reverse complement strand
CGAGAACAAGAAACAAGACCCGGAACGAAATACGAATCTGCCTCAGATGAGCAGGACTGCCCGCCAGATGCGCAAACAACGGCGATCCGCACCAATCAGAATGCTGGATGCGGAATCACTGGCCACCCGCAGAATGCACTTGACTCGGAGCGTAGTTGCATGCAAGTTGTTGTGTCTAAAGGCGATGCTCGGGGCAGACTACATCGACTGGGCTCCAAGACACTGGCGCGTTTGTCGGGACTATAGCTGGTTTGTCGCCGTCTCGGACCTATAGGCTGCGTTTGTGCGACGTCTGCCCCAGGTCGGTGGGCTTACCGGGGGCCGATCATGCGCGTTTGCGAGTTTCTGCTCGTGTTGCAATCGCAGCAGGCGCCCTGAATCGTTCACCGGCTTCGAATCCCGAGAGGCCGCGGCCGATTCCGGGCCAGGGAGCACCACATAGGCTCTGCGGCGATATCTGTCCACGTACTTGCCCCGAACGCCACTGGAGACCTCGGGGCCTGGAGGCGTATTCGCCCGGCAGCGCAAAAACGCGGCTGACGCCGCACTGCCGCTTCGCCCCTGGTCCGGCCTGCCCCACTTCGAGTCGTCGCGGGCTGCGAAGATCCTCCGGTGTCGTAGTACAAAGCAGCGGAGCCGCAAACCAAATCGGCAGGCGGGTCGAGGACCCGCCGCAGGCCACGGGCCTGCCCCACCTCGAATTGTCGGGGGCTGCGAAGATTCCTGGGCGTAGTAGTACAAGGCTGCCGGCTATAGGCTCACTCCATTCGGAGGGCCGTCAGCGGGTCGACCTTAATCGCCCGGCGGGCAGGTACCCAGGTGGCGATGAACGCCACCAACGCCATTAACGCGATTGCGTACAAGTAAGTCAGAGGATCGTGCGCGCTGATGCGGTAGAGGATCTGGCTGAAGAACGTTCCTCCGGCGAAAGCCAGGACCATGCCAATGGCCACGCCCGCTGCCAGCATGATGGCCGTGCGCCGCAGCACCGCGCGCGCCACCTGCGACGGAGCGGCACCGAGAGCCATGCGGATGCCGATCTCGCGGGTTCTTCTGGCTACGGCGTAGGCCATAATGCCGTAGACGCCCGTTGACGCCAGAACCAGCGCCAATGCTCCGAACGATCCAAGCACCGCCGCCGCCATTCTTGCGGGGAACAGCGCCAATCCGAGCGCATGGGTGAGGCTGCCTTCTTCGAAAACAGTGAGCGTGGGGTCGAGTTCCAGAACGGCCCGGCGCAGTTGGCGGACGGTTTCGGCTTCGGCCATGGGCGAGCGCGCCACGAGTGTCTGGGCCTGACTCCAGCGCTGTTCGATGGGTTCAAAAATGGCCAGCTCAGGCGATTCGGCGAGCGTATAGTATTTTCCGTCCTCGACGACGCCGACGATCTGGATCCATTTCCCGGCCGGGTCATGGCGGAATCGCCGGCCGATGACGCCGCTGGGATCTTCGCCGGGCAGGAGCCGGCGGACGAACTCCTTGTTGACAAGAGCGGCCGGGGTTGCCTCTTTCTTGTCGCGCCGATCGAGGTCGCGGCCCGCGACGAGGCGTGTATGCATGGCCTGGAGGTAGCCGGGCGTGATGGCGTACAGAAAACCGTGAGGGACGTCGCCTGGGCGGGGCTCGGGTTTGCCTTCGAGATAGATGGCATCGGCCGCGTCACTGGTCGCATACAGAGGCAGGCCGGAGCTCATTCCAGCGGCCTGAATGCCCGGCATGGCGCGAACCCGGTCCAGCACGCGGCGCTGGAAGCCGCGGCCGCGTTGCTCGTCGTAGCCCTCGCCGCCAAGATCAAACGAGAGTACGGCGGCATGTTCGGGCTGAAATCCGAGATTCAGGCTGAGCGCGCGGTGCAGGCTGCGGACCACCAGAATACTGCCGATCACCAGGACCACAGAGAGCGCCACCTGGACGGTGACGAGGAGATCGCGAGCGGTCAGCCGGGGAAGCCTGTTCGCCGACGGGTGGTTCTTCATGGCTCCAGCAAGGTTGGTGCGAGCGGATTGCAGTGCGGGCACCAGGCCGAACAGGAACACGCTGAGGAGGGAAACAGCGGCTGCAAAGAGCAGTACTCGCGTATCGATGGCGACGCGAGTCATGGTCAGGGTGTCGATGGGCGGACGCCACGCGTTGACCAGAGCGGTGAGCCAGGAGGCGAGCAGAACTCCGGCCGCGCCGCCGGCGATGGAGAGCAGAAGGCTCTCGGTGAGAAGCTGGCGCAGGAGCTGGCCCTGGCTGGCGCCTAACGCCAGGCGGATGGCGACTTCTTTTCTGCGGTCGGCGGCGCGGGCCAGCAGGAGGCCGGCCAGGTTCACGCAGGCTATCAGCAGCACGAGGCCGGCTACGACCATCCCCACAGCCGAGAAGCCGATGATGCCCGGCCGCAGAAAGGTGCCGCCCATGCCTGGCGGGGAGAGCACGATGGAAACGCCCGCATCGTCTTTTGGATATTCGCGGCGGAGCGCGGCGGCGATGGTGTTAATGGCAGCCTCGGCGCTCTTCATGGAAACGCCCGGCTTCAGGCGGCCGATCACCCAGCCCTGCAGGCTGCTTCGGTCGTCCATCCAGCTCGGCCCGGCCGGCACGGACATCGCCAGAGGGACATAGACTTGCGGAGTGATGATGACCTCGGTGCCGGTGAAGGCCCGGGGCGCCACGCCGACGATGGTGTAGTCCAGGCCATCGATGCGGACCCGCTTGCCGACGACGTTGGGGTCGCCGCCGAAGTCTGCCTGCCAGCAGCTCCAGGCGAGGACGACCACCGGATGGCCCCCGCGGTTTACGTCATCGGCGGGATGGAGCAGGCGGCCCAGGAAGGGTTGAACGCCCAGCATGTCGAAATAGTTTCCGCTGACCGCGAAACCCCAGAGACGGTTATTCCGCGCCCCACCGCGGCTCATGTTAAAAGGCTCGAAATCGAACATGGCGAGGCCGCTGAGTACGGTATTACGGTCCCGATAATCTTTGTAATCGGGATAAGACATCATGGGGCCTTCGCCGCCAGTGGAAGTGTGGTGGTTGAAGAAAATCAGCTCGCTCTGGTTCCGGACTCCGAAGGGCCGGAAGACGACGGCGTCGACCAGGGAGAACATGGTGGTGTTGGCGCCGATTCCAAGAGCCAGAGTCACGATGGCGGCGGCGGTGAAACCGGGGCTGGAGCGGAGGCGGCGGAAGGCGAGAGTGACGTCGTGGCGCAGCATGGGTATCAGGAACGCACGTTTGCAGCCGTAAGAAACTCCGGGTTCTCAATCAGATTCTGGCATGGGGTGCCCGATTCCGGGAAGAGCCCTCTCGCGTCCGGTCACTCTACGGAGCGACGTCGGCCCCAGGGCGCAGTCCCTTACCGGGACGTGGCTGACCCGTTCTTCCCGATGAATGTGTAACACGGCGAGCCTGGGGCAGATTCGCTGGGAACTATGTGCCGGGCGCCGTCGTATCTGCGTGCAAGAGAGACCCAGATGACGAACGACCTGAGAATTGCGTTACGGCAGTTGCGGAAGTCGCCGGGATTCGCGGTGACGGCGATTCTGACGCTGGCGCTGGGGATTGGGGCGAACGCGGTGGTGTTCAGTGTGCTAAACGCGCTGGTGCTGCGACCGGTGAATGTGCCGCGCGCGCAGAATCTCTACATGGTGCAGCGCTTCCGGTACCCGTCGCAGTCGTATCCGGACTATCTGGATCTGCGGGACAAGAACCGGACGTTTGAGAGCCTGGTGACGTTCGACATCGTGGGTCCGGTGGGGGTGGACACCGGCGGGTATCCGGCGACTGCGTGGCCGTACCTGGCGAGTGGAAACTACTTCGACGCGCTGGGCATTCAGCCCTGTCTGGGGCGCTTTTTCCACGCGTCCGATGAGCACGGGCCGAACAGCGCTCCGTATGCGGTGCTGAGCTACGCCTACTGGCACGGCCATTTTCATGACGATGCGGGTGTGGTGGGGCGGATGGTGCGGATCAACAAGCACCCGTTCACGATCATTGGAGTAGCGCCGCCGGAGTTTCGGGGCACCGAGCTGTTCTTTGCGCCGGCGCTTTGGATTCCGATGGTGGAGCAGCCCACCGTCGAGGGCTACGACGCACTGCAGTATCGCGGCAATCACTCCGAGTTCGTGGTGGGGCGGCTGAAGCCCGGGTTTACGGCGGCGCAGGCGACGGCCGACCTGAATGCTCTTGGGGCATGGCTGGCGAAGACCTATCCGGGAGATGACGACGGCATAAAGTTCACGCTGGCTCATCCCGGGCTGGTGGGTGACATGCTCGGTGGGCCGGCGCGGGCATTCATGACGGGCCTGATGCTGCTGGCGGGGCTTATTTTGCTGGCGGCGTGCGCGAACCTGGGAAGCCTGTTTGCGGCGTGGACGGCAGATCGTGGGAAGGAGACGGCGCTGCGGCTGGCGCTTGGATCGCGGCGCGGGCTGATCCTGCGGCAGATGCTGATGACGGCTGTGCTGGTATCGCTGGCAGGTGGAGCGCTGGGGCTGGCCGGAGGCGTGGCGATCCTGCACTTGCTGAGCGCGTGGCAACCTGTTCCGGATATCCCGATTAACGTTCCCGTGAACCCGGATGCCGGCACGTATGTTGTGGCGCTGGTGCTGGCGCTGGGGAGCGGCCTGCTGTTCGGGATGGCGCCAGTGCGGCAGGTGATGCGGGCGGATCCGTGGCAGGCGATTCGCACGGGGATGGCAGGAGTGGAAGGGCGGCGGCGGTTCGCGGTGCGGGATGTCCTGCTGGCGGTGCAGATTGCGATCTGTGCGGTGCTGGTGACGTCCTCGCTGGTGGCAGTGCGCGGGCTGGCGCGATCGCTCCACAGCAGTTTTGGCTTTGTGCCGCAGAACGTGATGCTCGCGGAGAGCGACCTGCACATGGCGGGTTACGCGGACGAGCGGCTGCCGCAGATGCAGCGGCGCATGCTGGATGCGGCCGCGGCCATTCCCGGCGTCACGGCGGTGGGCTATGTATCGAACCTTCCGCTGGGCCTGGGCGGTGGCGACTCCTATGTCTACACCGACAGCACCACCGATTACCGGCCAACCAATGAGGCCGCGGACGCCATGAATTACAACATTTCGCCGGGCTACCTGGAAGCAGCGGGCACAACGCTGCTGGCGGGAAGAAACCTGACGCTGCACGACGACGGCAAGGCGCCGAAAGTGGCTCTGGTTAACCGGCATTTTGCGGTCAGAGTTTTCGGGTCGGTGGACAAAGCGATCGGCGGGCATTTCAAGTTCTGGGGCGGAACGCGGGCGGAAGTAGTTGGCGTGGTGGAAGACGGGAAATACCGGACGCTTACAGAGGATCGGCAACCAGCGATGTTCTTTTCGTTTCTACAGCAGCAGTCGAGCGGCACGTGGATGCTGGTGCGGTCGGGGCGCGATCCGGACCAGATCTCCACGGCGCTGCGGCGCACGCTGCACGGGCTGGACGCGGAGTTGCCTTTCGTCGTGAAGCCGTGGAACCAGGAAATGGGCTCTGCGTTGTTTGCCGCGCGGGTGGCCGCCGTGGCTCTGGGCGTGCTGGGGCTGCTGGGTGCAATGCTGGCGGTGACGGGAATCTTCGGTATGGCTTCGTATAGCGTGAGCAAACGGCTGCGCGAACTGGGAATTCGCATGGCGCTGGGGGCGCGCCGGAAGCAACTGCTGCGCGCGGCACTGGGGCGGGCGATCGTATTGCTGTCGGTGGGTTCGGCCGCGGGTTTGGTGCTGGGCGTTCTCGCATCGAAGGTGCTGTCCTACATCGTGTACCAGGCGTCGCCAAACGATCCGGTGGTGTTGGGCGGGGTGGTGCTCACGATGCTCGTACTGGGGCTCGCGGCTGCGTGGATTCCAGCGCAAAAGGCGCTGGCCGTGGACCCGATGATCCTGCTGCGGGACGAGTGAAGTACGTCCGGAAACCCAGAGTGGGCCAGCAGCGACCTACTCCGCCGGCGCCTTATCCCTGGGCCGCACCGCTTCCTGGTACACCTTCGTGAAGAAATCGCGCGAGCTCGGCGAACAGCCGATCACCAGCGCGCCGCTGCCGGGCGCTTCCTCTACAAAGCCCAGGTAGCCCATCCAGCCGATGTCGTCGAGAATGAAGCGCAGGCATTCGCGCTCGCCGAGAGGCAGATTGGCCAGCGAGATCTCAAACGCCTGGCCGCTGCACAGCACGTCGAAATGCGCCTTGCCGGTGACGAATTCGTGCCCCGCGCGCGCGGCGTAATCGAGCGGACGCGCCAGGCCGGTCACCTCTATGGGCACGAAAGTCTCATGGCGCGGTCTCAACGCGTCATGCAGGCGGCGCGTTTCAAAGGCGATGGTGAGCAGCGTGCCTAGCGCCGAAGGAGAGGCGTCCTGATAGGCCTCGCGGCGCTCCGGATCGAACTCGCCCAGCGAGCCGTAGCCATTGCGGCGCAGCAGGAAGCCGAAGTAGCCGGGCTTGTCCATGGCCCGAACCAGACGCGTGCCCACATCGCGCTGGATGTCCTCACACGTGCGGTAGGTCAGGTCCTGCGGCTTCACCCACGCGGACAGGCGATTGGGAGCGCGCTGCTGCGGGTCGAAATCGTAGCGATACTCGTCCTGCAGCTTCTGGAACCCGTCCGGGTCCTCCTCGTACATGGCCAGCAACTGTTCGGCGCGGCGCACGCGGAACCAGTAGGTGGGCGAGTAATCGCGCTCCATCTGCTCCGCCAGCGCCTGCCAGATCTCGCGGTTGTGCACCGGACTGGAGGAGAAGAAAACCTCGGCCACCGACGGCGGATTTCCCTTCAGCCCGCTCGCGTGGCGCGCCATGTCCAGAAACTCGGCGACGCAACCCTCGCCGCAGTGATAGGCCCACACAGCCCAGTCCAGCCCGCCGAACTTCTGCTCCATGCCGGCCAGATAGCGCGCCGCCGCGGGCACCGCGCGCGCCGGATCCATGCGCTCGTCGCGGACCAGGACGTGGTACGGCACCTTCACCGTCACGTTTCGGTAGACGGGCTTCCCGCTCTTCTTCTTTTTCACGAGGCGGCGCTCGGTGTGGATCCGGTACTTCGTCGCGTAGACCATCCGCAGGCCCATGGCGCGCGCGGTGGCCTGGGAGATCTGCATGATGCCCTTGGGGCCGGTGGGGCTTTCGGCGGTGGGATTGCCGAAGCTTTCCAGAAACGCGATGGCCGAAATCAGCGATGCGGGAACGCCACTGCGGGTGGCGGCGTCGCCGACCAGCTTCTTCATCTTCGGGCTGGTCATGCGCTCGGCGCCGGCAAGCGACCGCGCATCGCGCATGATGGCGAAGGTCTGGGCCTCGGTCATCAGGCGGATTCTCTCGTTGAGCACGAGGTCGGAGAGGTTGTTGCGGTCCACGCCGATGGCGGTCAGCCGATTGGACGGCGTGAAGTAATCCGCGCCGGCGCAGGGGATGCCGAGCGCCAGGAGGGCGGCCGGGAACAATGAAAAGACTCTGCACACCATCGACAATATAGACGCATTCCAGCGCGAAAAGTAGTTCAATCCCGCATGAACCTCTCGATGCGTTCCACCGCCTGCATCAGGTGCTCGTACGAATTGGCCATGCTGAAGCGCAGGTATCCTTCGCCGTATTCGCCGAAGGCCGTTCCGCTGAGCGAGGCCACGCCGGCCTTGTCCAGCAGGGCATCGGCCAGCGGTTTCGATTTCCGGCCGGTCCCGCGGATGTTCGGAAACGCGTAGAAAGCGCCCTCGGGGAGCCGGCAGCGGAACCCGGGCACGCGGTTCAGCCCTTCGCAGAAGGCATCGCGCCGGCGGCGAAACTCGCGCACCATGGCGGTCACGTCGTCCTGTGGGCCGTTGAGCGCCGCGATGCCGGCCCGCTGCGTGAAGCTGGCCGTGCACGAGTTGGAGTTCACCATCAGTTTGTTCACAGCCTGCACCATCCACCGCGGCATCACACCGTAGCCGAGCCGCCAGCCGGTCATCGCGTAGGTCTTCGAAAAGCCGTCCAGAATAATGGTCTTCTCGAGCATGCCCGGCAGGCTGGCGATGGACAGCGGCGGCTCGCCGAACCAGATGCGCGAGTAGATTTCGTCGGAGAGCACCATCAGATCGCGCTCCCGCAGCAGGTCCGCAATGGCGCGCACATCGTCGGCCGGAATCACCCCGCCGGTGGGGTTTTGCGGCGAGTTCAGGATTACCAGCTTCGTGTGGTCCGAGAGCCTCCGCTCCAGTACGTCGAGATCGAAGGAGAACCCACGCTCCTCCACCAGCGGCACCGGCACTGGCGCTGCGCCCACAAAACGGATCATCGACTCGTAAGTGGGGAAACCGGGATTGGGATAGATCACCTCGTCGCCTGGTTCCACCAGCGCCAGCATCGGGAAAAAGATCATCGGCTTGCCGCCGGGCACCACGCACACATCTTCACCGTCGACGCGAACGCCGCGCGTCCGGCGGACTTCGGCGGCAATGGCGTCGCGCAGGTCGCCCAGACCCTGCGGCGGCCCATACTGCGTCCAGCCATCGTCGAGCGCCTGCTTGGCGGCTTCTATAATGTGCCGGGGCGTTTCGAAATCGGGCTCACCGATTTCAAGATGGATGATGTCGTGCCCGCGCCCCTCCAGTGACCGCGCGCGCACCAGCACCTCGAAGGCGGATTCGGTGGCGATGCGCGACATGCGCTCAGCGAGGTTCATGGCATGCACTCGGAACATAGTCGCATCAATCAGGGCCTCCGGTGCGCTTTGCAGATCTCACACGCACAGCTCATGGACGTGTAGTGCCTGACGCCCACAACAGTGCCGCGCGCACGGTCAGCCCGTGCGAATATCCGCGCGAACAAATCGGTCTCCTGGTTTTCAAGGTATCGACGCATCGCGTATCCTCAAAGATCGGCGACCTGGACCATCCTTGTCAGGCTGCTGTCGACAAACAACGGAGTCTCAAGCAGTCGACTAACCCTTGTCCAGAGGGTGCCCTTCGTGTGGAATGACCGCATCAGTTGTGTGTGCTTCCTCGCGACTGTCTGGTTATTGTCGTGCACGAGCAGGCCGAAGTTCTTCTGCGTGCCGTTCTCTTCGGTGTTCACCAGAAACTGCTCAAAGCGCGACACGACCTGTTCGAAGGCTTGTTCGTCAACGGTGCATCCAGCGCGAACTGGATCGAAGTGGATCTTGTCGACGCATTCAGCAAAAAGTCGGGCGAACCCCCACGAAGACACCTTGTCCGCCACTTCTCTTACGAGGGCCACCCGCTCGTCGAAGGTCAGATGCGTGTACGCGCGGGTATGGGCGAAGGTCTTCTTTTGCTGCTGGTAGCCCTTGTTTTTTCTCGCCTTCTGTAGCGCAAGAAGCACCCCGTTGCGCTCACGCTCAACCGCGGACCGCCTCATTGCCCAGGCAAGGCTATCGAAATCTGTAACGCGAAGTTGTTCGGGATATTTCCGTAGGAGCCAGGCCGTGTGCAGCTCCTCTTCGGCGAGACCGTACTTTCTCAGGATCGCTGCAACTTCATAGTCCGCATCTCGCCAATGCCAGATGGGAATCGAAATCGCAGCCAGAACAAAATGTGAGGTGTTTCCCGGAACTTCCGGCGTGCCGGACTCATCGACGTAACAGAGGTACATTCAGACGACCGTGTGCACCCAACCTGCACGCGGATACCTAGCCTTGCTTAAGGGAAGCGACTGGGCAATTGGGGTCTTGGACCCCAAGTTGAGACGCTCGGCGACTCATCCCAGACGCAGTTCAAGTATACGAATTGTGTGTTTGGCACGTCAAGAGGATTTAGATAAGCCCGATTGGCGCTTCTTTTCCGAAAAGCGGATTCCCATAACCGTCCAGGATCTTCTTGACGCCGCAAGGGCCGGCAAGTGGGTCAAGCACTACGAGTGAAGTACGGCACCTCATCTCGCAATTCCACGAACGTCACCGCATCCCCAATCGCCACGCGATCACCCAGAATCCGCGCAGTCACCCGCCGGTCTCCCAGGTCCACAATGGCGATCTGATACGGCGCGTCGTTGACATACCGCTCCGGCGGCGACCACACCACCGTCTCCGTGTACACCGTGCCCGTCTTCATAGCGCCCCCAGAATCGTCACCACCGACGTCGCGCCCGAGCCACCCAGATTCTGCGCCAGGCCAAGCTGGTTGCGGGCCACCTGCAGTTCGCCGGCTTCCCCGCGAATCTGCAGCGCCACGTCGCAGAGCTGGCCCACGCCGGTGGCGCCCACCGGATGTCCCTTCGCCTTCAAGCCGCCACTCGCGTTCACCGGCCGCTCGCCGCGCACGCACGTCGCGCCCGATTGCGCGTACGGCCCTCCCTCGCCTTTGGGCACGAATCCGAGGTCCTCGTACGCCAGGATCTCGGCGATGGTGAAACAATCGTGCACCTCGGCAAACTGAATGTCGGCCGCGCGCACGCCGGCCATCCGGTACGCCTTCTCCGCCGAAGACCGCACCGCGCGCAGCGTGGTGATGTCCTCCTTCTCATCGAGCGCCACCCGGTCCGACGTCTGCGAAACACCCAGCACCCGCACCGGCCGGCCCGTAAACTCCGCCGCGCGTTCGGCGGGCGCCAGCACCAGGGCCGCTGCGCCGTCGCTCACCAGCGAGCAGTCGTACACCGTCAGCGGCTCGGCCACCGGCTTGCCCGCCAACACTTGTTCGAGGGTGACCACTTTGCGCATGTGCGCCAGCGGGTTCTTCGCGCCGTTGGCGTGGTTCTTCACCGAAACCGCCGCCAGTTGCTCGCGCGTGGTTCCGTACTGATACATGTGCCGGCGGGCGATCATGGCGAACAGCGCCGGGAACGTCGCGCCCGCGCGCATCTCCCCGCTCATGTCCCCCGCGCCGGCCAGGATTTCGGCCACGCGCGGCGTCGGCTGCGAGGTCATCTTCTCCACGCCCGCCACCAGAACCACATCGTAGATCCCCGCCGCCACCGCCGACCAGGCATGGAAGAACGCGGCGCCACTGGAGGCACAGGCCGCCTCGAATCGCGTGGCAGGGACGCCGCCGATGCCGAGTCCGGCGGCCACATACGGGGCCAGGTGATTCTGGCCGGTAAACGAGGGGCCGGCGAAATTGCCCAGATAGAACGCCTCGACAAGGCCGGGGCTCAGGCTGGCATCCTGCAGAGCCTTTTGCCCCGCCTCCACGGCCAGCGAGCGCAGGTCCCGGTCAGGAAACGCGCCGAACGCGGTTTTGCCGATACCCACCACGGCGACAGGTCTCATACTGGTTAGTCTGTCCTCCCGACGACGGGCCTTCCGGCCGGATCCGCTGGAAAGCGGCGAGCAGGCTCCAGGGCTGCTCACGAAGTACACTACAATTCAGGATACCCCTGAAGTTTGGGCGATCCGCGCCCGATGGGTTCAGCGGGAAGAAAGATGCGCTTGCACGTTTCGGCCGGTTTGACGTCTGCCCTTATTGGGCAATGGCTACCGCGGTTCGCGCATTCGAGGGCATTATGAGGGAGGGCGCGGAACCCTGGCCGGTGGAGACGCCGCTGTCGCACGAGCAGCAAAGCCGCTTTATTTCCGACAACCTACGGCGGGTCTTCCTGCTGATCTACCGAATGGTGGGCAATGTAGCCGACGCCCAGGACCTGACCCAGGAAGCCTTCATCAAAGCGTTGCAGCGCAAGGAACAACTGAAGGACGCCGAGAAGGCCGCGCACTGGCTGTCGCGCATCGCCAGCAACACCGCCATCGATTTTCTGCGGCGCAGCGGCAAGGTCAGTTTCTGCGAGATCGACGCCCTGCCCGACTCGCTTGCCGACCGCATGCTTGATGAGTTCTCCACCAGCGGCGAGCAGAATCCGGAACAGATGGTGCTGCGCACCGAACGGCGCGCCTGGCTGGAACGCGGGCTGGATACCCTCACCGACCGCGAGCGCACCGCGCTTCTGCTGCGCGACGTGGAAGGAATGCCAGCCGAGGACGTGGCAAAGCAGTTGAACTGTTCCAAGGCCACCGTCCGTTCGCACATTGCGAACGCGCGGGTGAAGTTCCGCCGCTACATGGAAAGGAGGCGGCCGTGAATCATCCGGATCCCGGCAGGCTCGCGCTCCTGGCCGGCGGCGATCTCAGCTTCTGGCTGGCAATGCCGGTGCGCCTCCATGTGCGAAGCTGCGAACGCTGCCAGGCCGAGTTGTGGGCATTCCGCCGGACCCGGCAGGTGGTGGGCGAGGCGGCGAAGGATCTGCCCCCCGGCCTCGAGTGGAACCGGCTGTCGGAGGAGATGACCGGCAACATTCGCGTGGGTCTCGCGGCGGGCGAGTGCGTGGGCGGTTATCGCGTCCGGCCTGGTCTGTTCCATTGGCGCTGGAACGGCGCGCTGGCGGCCGGGCTCCTCACGGGAATCTTCGTCCTCGGCTTCTGGCTCAATCTGCCCGGACCACAGGCGGATCATCTGTTATCGGCTCTCGAGCGCATTGCCGGCCGCGGCGCGCACAAGCCGGCGCCCCTGCCCAGCGACGTGCTTCTGGCGTCGCAGCAAGGTATCGAGGCGAGGGGAACCTCAACATCGCTCTCATACGTTCCGCCGGACACCGGCGCCGTGGTGGTTTCGGTGAGCACGCGGGGTTCGGCCGCCGCTCGCGCTATGGACGACGACACGGGACAGACCACCATCACCGAGGTTTACGATGCGCGGTAAGCGGGCATGGGCGGGCGCGGCAGTTGCCTTGTGCGCAATGGCGGCGTTCTGCGGCATGGTGGCCTCGGCCGGCGTATTGCCGAGGGTGGATCTGCCAAAGGATTCTCCGGTAGCGCTGCTCTCGTCGGACCCGAGCGGTTCCACCGAATCGGTTCGCGGCGGGGCGTCGGTGGTGGATGTCCGGGTGGCGCTGATTCTGCGCAATTCCGGACAGCAGCGCATTCGCGGAATCACCCTGATGGTGCTGGCGCAGGATGTCACCCCGGGCGGCAAGGCTTCGGTGACCGTTCCCAGCTTGAGCGTGGCGCCGGGAGAGACGTTCCCGGTGCACGTCGATCTTCGTCTGCTCCGCCCGGTGCAGCCGGGGGACGCGGTGGTGGAGATCGGTCTGGACGGCGTCCTGTTCGACAATCTGGGCTTCTACGGTCCCAACCACCTCGATTCGCGAAAGGCGCTGACCGTGTACGAGCTGGAGGCGCGCCGCGACCGGCGATATCTGCGCGAGCTGCTGGACGCAGGCGGTCCGGCCCGAGTGCAGCAGGAGATGCTGGCCGCGATGTCCCGGCGCGTGGACGCGCCCGGCGGCATTGAGGTCCAGATGGTCCGCGGACGCCCCACCAATGTGGACCCGGAGCGGCAGGTGCGGTTTGCCTTCGTCGAGTTTCCGGATGCCCCGGTGGATTCGCCCGGCGGCATCGCGCGGGTCCGCGGCAACGAGGCGGTGACGCCCAGCATCCCGGTGCACAACCGCTCGGATCGCGAGATTCGGTCAGTGGAGATCGGGTGGATTCTGCATGACCAGCAGGGGCGCGATTTCCTGGCCGGTTCGGTCCCCGCCGCCCTCCGGCTGGCGCCCGGCGAAAAACGCGAAGCGTCCCAGGACGCCGTGTTGCGCTTCTCCTCGCGGGCGGGCCAGCCCATGGCCATCGGCGGAATGACCGGCTTCGTCAGCAACGTCGAGTTCGCCGACGGCCGCGTCTGGATTCCCTCGCGGGCGGAACTGGACAATCCGCGCCTGGCGAAGGTGGTGGCGCCCTCGCCGGAGCAGGATCGCCTGCTGCAGATCTACCGCCGCAAGGGCCTCAGGGCGCTGGTGGACGAGTTGAAAGCACTGCCCGCTGAAAGCCGGTAGCCACAGGCCGGCCCCCGCTCCTCAGCCGCCGGTATACTGGCTGTAGTTCCACAAGACAAGAAAGGACCTTGGGAAATGAAATTCCCCACTTCCGCTTTCCCGGCAGCGGGATTCTGTCTCGTCCTCTGCCTGAACGCATCGGCGGGGCCGGCGCCAACGACGGTCCGGCGCATCCGCAACGGCGTTCAACTCACCACCGGCGATCTGAACGTGCAGGCGCAGTTCTATTCGGAGGGCACGGTTCGCGTGGTGAAATGGCCGGCCGGAGGCACATCCGAAAAAGCCAGCCTCTCCGTCACGCAGACGGATGTGCCGGATCTGAAGGTGAGCTTTGCGGAGAGCGCCGCGGCAATCACGCTGCGCTCGGGCCAGATCACGGTGCGGTTGAGCAAGAGCGACGGGGCAATTCGGTATCTCGCCGGCGATAACCGAACCGTTCTCGAAGAGCGGGGGAGGGCTATCTTCACGCCGGCGCAAATCGAGCGGGAAAAGGCCGCGTTCAACGTTCAGCAGAACTACCACCTGACGCCGGACGAAGGCGTGTACGGGCTTGGACAGCATCAGTCCGGTTACATGAATTATCGCGGCAGGACGGTGAAGCTGGTGCAGTCCAACACGGAGGCGGTCACGCCGTTCCTGGTTTCCACCGCGGGATATGGGCTTTTCTGGGACAATTATTCCAAAACGATTTTCGCCGACAAGCCTGAGACGATGTCGCTCTGGTCCGAAGTGGCCGACAACATCGATTACTACTTCATATTTGGCCCGTCCATGGACCGGGTCATCGCCGGATACCGGCAGCTCACGGGGCCGGCCCCGATGTACGGTAAGTGGGCTTACGGCTACTGGCAGAGCAAGGAACATTACGCCAGCCGCGGCGAGCTGCTGGGCATCGCCGAGGAATACCGCAAGCGGCGGATACCCATCGACAACATCGTTCAGGACTGGGATTACTGGGGCGGGAATGACAATTGGGGCGGAATGTTCTTCGACGAAACGAAGTACCCCCGCGCGAAGGAGATGATCGACCTGCTTCACCAGGAGCATTTCCACGTCATGATTTCCATCTGGGCCGGGCTGGGACCTGCTTCGCCGATTTACAAGGATATGGAACGCCGGGGGTACCTGTATTCGCCCGTCGGCTGGGCCGGGTTCAGGTACTACGACGCCTACAATCAGGCGGCCAACGATTTGTACTGGCAATACGCGAGCAAAGGGCTGTTTTCCAAAGGAATTGACGGCTGGTGGATGGACTCGACCGAACCCGACATCGTCAACGCGCTCACCAAGGAGTCGGAAGAGTATGAGATGAAGAGAGTCGAGGACAATCATCTGGGCTCTTTCGCCCGATATCTCAATCCTTACTCGCTACTGATCACCGAAGGCGTTTATCGGAACCAGCGGAAAGAGACCGACCAGAAACGCGTGTACATTCTCACCCGGTCGACCTTCGCCGGCCAGCAGCGGGCCGCGGCGACAACCTGGTCGGGAGACATCGGCGCGAATTGGGACGTCTACAGGAAGCAGATACCCGCGGGGATCAATCACAGCATGGCTGGCATTCCTTATTGGACCTTCGATATCGGCGCGTATGTGATCGGGTGCGATGGCGGAGTCTTCTCGAACGGCGGCAAGGACCCGGCGTATCAGGAACTGTACACCCGGATGTTTCAGTTTGGGGCTTTCTGTCCCATTTTCCGGTCGCATGGCTCGGAAACTCCGCGCGAGATCTGGCAGTTCGCCGAATATGCGGACACGCTGGTGAAATTCGACAATCTGCGGTATCGGCTGCTGCCGTACATCTATTCGCTGGGCTGGCAGGTCACCCACGATGGGTATTCCATCATGCGCGGCCTGCCGATGGATTTCGCGCGCGACCGGAAGACCTATTCAATCGACGATCAATTCATGTTCGGTCCCGCGATCATGGTCTCCCCGGTGACCCAGTATATGTACCATCGGCCCCCGGAGGACAGCATTCTCATCGCGCCCGAGCACTTCAAAACGAAAGACGGCAAGCCGGGCCTGACCGCCCGATACTATTGCGACGACGAGTTCCGGAAGCTGTGTCACGAGGACGTGGAGCCGGGTATCAATCTGGATTGGTACACAGGCTGGCCCGCGTTTATTACCGGTCCGAAATTCTCGATGCGCTGGGAGGGCAAACTGATTCCCTCGCAAACCGGAAAGTATCGATTCCACATGAAGAGTTTCGGGCCGCGAAGAGTGTATCTGGACGGCAAAGAAGTTCCTCACAACTACGACTCGATGGAGTCCTACACCGTTCCCGTGGATCTGGAGGCCGGAAGGGAATATGATTTCGCGTTTGAGACCTCCAATGCGGTCCTCGGCGCGTTCCGGGCGCAGATGTTCTGGAAGACTCCGGAAATTCACGCCAGGGAGGCGATTTTCGAGCAGCGGGCGAAGACTCGAACCGTTTATTTGCCGGCCGGGAATCGGTGGATCGATTTCTGGACCGGAGAGACGCTCGCCGGCGGCAGGAGCGTGGTCGTGGATGCTCCCATCGATAAGATGCCGCTCATGGTCCGGTCCGGGTCGATCGTGCCGATGGGCCCGTTCGTTCAATACTCCACCGAGAAGCCGGCCGACCCCATTGAATTGCGCATCTATCCCGGCGCCGACGGCAGCTTCACTTTGTATGAGGATGAAAACGACAACTACAACTACGAAAAGGGTGTTTATTCGACGATCGCGTTCCACTGGGATGACGCAAAACACCAGCTTGCAATCGATGCCCGGAAGGGCACGTTCCCGGGCATGCTGGCGGCGCGGACCTTTCACGTTGTTGTTGTCGGGAAAGGCCACGGCGGAGGGGTGGAAGTGACGGACAACCCGGACAAAGTGATTTCGTACCAGGGCGAACAGGAGACGGTGCAATTACCCCGTTGATCTCGATTATCCGTGAGCAGAATGAGGCGGTGCGCAATAGCCGTCGCGGCGATGAAAGTGTCATCCAGAGCGAGCGTTTGCCCTTTGGACTTCCACCCGTTTCTGAGCAGGCCGGCGCTGCGCGCGATCCCGATGGTTACGTCGTAGCAGTCGAGTTCCGCCAGCAGCGCCCCCGTCGCAGCCCTCTCGTGGGGTCGCATGCCCGCGTACACTTCGCTGATGATGATCGCGGAACAGCCCAGAGTCGCCCCAGCGGTTACCAGTCCTCTCAGCAACTCCCACTTGCCCAGTTTTCGACGGAGGGCGAGAACGAGGATGTTGGTGTTCGCCAGGTACGCGGCCATTCACTCGGCTTCCCGGCCGGCCTCAATGCGCTCCAGACGAGCCTCCGATTCGGCGCGCATGCGGCGCACCCATTCCCCGGCGTCGTCGATCTCGGGACGATCTTCCGGCTTCCAGATCGGCTCGGTTCTGTCAAATCAAACAGCTCGAGCAGCCGCTGCCGTTTGAGTTCGCGCTTCGCCAGCTCGACGAGAAACGGGGTCCGCTTCCTCATGGTTGTTCTCCTGCGCACGGGTAGAAGTTTGTGCGGGTTCTAGTCGGCAGGCAGGAGCCGCAATCGCCGCTTCGATTGCGTCCGCATTACGCTGAAATCCCTGACATCGAGAGTGAACACGGACTCGATCCCTTCCCGATGCGCGAGGTGGAGCAGCGCGGCGTCGGCGAGTTGTAGCCTTAATCCCCGGTACTTCTTCAGGAGTGCCCCAATCGCCGGAGCATCGGACTCGTGGAGTGGTAGCAACCGAAGCAGATCGGTACCCGGCAAGCCGAGCAACTTGAGAACCAGTTCGGGTCGTCCGCGCAGCAGCCACGCCGCTTCCGTCAGCACAGGCCAGCACGTGAGCAGCGGTGCTCGCACACGCTGGAGTTCCGCGACGCACCGCCGATGGTTCGAGTCCCGGCTGGAGAGAATGGCCACCAGCGGACCGGTGTCCACGAGGACGCGATCAGCTCTCACCGAATCCTTCAAAATGCTTCGGGTTCGTGCTCAGGTCGGCGGGCAAATCATTCGCGGCCCCGATGACGCCGAGTTCTTTGGCGACATCAAAGCACGTTCGCTGCAGCCGCCGCTTGCGCAAGTGGCGCGACAATGCGACACGAACGATGTCCGAAGGCGAGTGGCCCGTGGTGGACGATTCCGCGTCGAGAGCGTTCTTCAATTCGCCTGGAAGACGAACAGTGACTCGGGAGTCCGGCATGGCTTCATTGTACTGCGTTGTCGGACATCCATGTAAATCTGTCGGACAGCCAGGGGCGCATCGCCTGTTGTGTTGGTCGCGTAGCGCGTAGTCGGTTGCGGAGTTCCTCTGCTTCGTGCGGGTGGTGTTGTTTGAGGTAGGAGACTTGGCCCGCTGCGCGTTGGTATCGGTGTCGCGACTTTCTGCTAAGATCCCTGAAATTGCGATAAACTCTTACTCGTCAAACCGATGGGTGCAGAGGACGTCCGGGGCCACTCTTGACGAAGAAAGGGCTTGCTCCGGGTTAACGTATATGTTAACCTAGGATCGTGGATGGAAAGGCCCATTGCGCACAGAGGAGTCGTTTCGGTTGTGGCGTTCGCGGTCACGCGTACGGGCGCTCCCGGTCTGGAGTTCTTCGAAGAGCGTTCTGATCGCGACAAGGCGCGATTGCTCAAGTTGTTCAAGCTGCTCGGCGATCGCGGATGGATCAACAACGACCAGAAGTTCAAGCCTATAGAGGGTACGAAGTTTTGTGAGTTTAAGGACTTTCAGCTCAGGATGCCTTGTTTTCGCGTTGGCGATACATGGGTAATCACGCACGGGTTCATTAAGAAGAAAGGTCCGATACCGCCCACTGAGATCGCTCGGGCAGAACGCATCAGGGGCGAAGATGCACTTATGGCAGATGCGCCAGCAAGGCATAAGGTCTGATTTTGAGAGAAACGGCGGACACTGTGAAAACCAGGCTTCAAGAGTTCATTCAGGACGCGAAACGGCGCCGCATCTTCGAACAGGAATCGCTTGCCATTGAAGCGGCCGAGCTGATTGCGACTTTGCTGAAGGAACGGCAGGTGAACAAGGCTGAGCTGGCGAAACGAATCGGCAAGAGCAAAGCATACGTTACGCAGCTACTGAGTGGCAGCCGTAACATGACCCTCCATACGTTCGCCGACCTCGCCTTTGCGCTTGAATGCAAGGTGGAACTGCAAGCACTGTCCCTGGCGGGGCCCAACGGAGGTGACCGTCTACAGAGAGGAGATTCAGCTTCGAAACGCCCTTCGCCGAAAGGGAGTACACATATGGGACGACAGGACCGAAACATCTACCTGGGGCGGAACTCGCATACGTGAACCTTTTTGCAGAGAGGTGGCGCTCATCTCTGGCTGTGCCTGGACACGGTTGAGCAAGCGCCGCACACGTGAGCGCACCGCCTCCGCCACGACGTTCGCAACAACTTAAACACCTGTTCCTTCAATCATCGCCGGATATCCCGTCCGCCTCGTGCTACCGTCAATGCGTCATGTTCAGAGACGCACAGATCCTCGGGCGCCCAAAAAAAAACTTCGAGCCAGCTACGGCACCCGAGCGCCTGCATTACAAGACGAACCCAATTCCGGGCCAGCCACGACGCTCCGGCGGTGGCAGTCCGGTTGGACTCCCAGGACCACCACCAAACTCTGCGCGACAAAACGAAACCGCCCATGAGCGGGGCCGCTCATCCCCGGACATGAAAATGCTGCGGCGTCGCCTTTGTCTCGGCCGACCAGAGGAGCCCCCGCAAGTGATTGAAAACAGGTTGTGCGCATTGCATTTTCGGAAGAACCCAATTCCGGGCGCCCGCGAACTCCCGCAATGGCGGTCCGGTCGGAGCCGATCAGCATGCGGGAAACGAGTTGGCCGCCGATGAAAAAAAATGGCTTATCCGCGTTCATCTGCGTTTATCGGCGGCTGAGATTGTCTTTTCAGCATCCCGCGGACAACCTGGAATCCTGCACGCCGAAACGAGCCCAATTCGGGGCACCCACTCGCCCGCCGACCCCGCCCGCCCCACCCCCGTATAATGGTGACTGCCCCCGATAACCCATGTTTGACAACCTCTCGGAAAAGCTCCAGCGCGTCTTCAAGAACCTGCGCGGCGAAGGCAAACTCACCGCCGAAAACATGGAAGTGGCCCTGCGCGAGATCCGCGTGGCCCTGCTCGAGGCCGACGTCCACTTCAAAGTGGTCAAGCAGCTCATCGAGGCCATCCGGACGAAAGCCATGGGCGAAGAGGTGCTCACCGCCCTCTCCCCCACCCAGCAGGTCATCAAAATCGTCCGCGACGAGCTCATCAGAATCCTCGGCAGCCACGCCTCCAAACTACGCTTCGCCAACGAGCCGCCCACGGTTATCCTGATCGTCGGCCTGCAGGGCTCCGGCAAAACCACCAGCACCGGCAAAATCGCCCGCTATCTTTCGAAGAACGGCCACAGCCCCATGATGGTCTCGGTGGACGTCTACCGTCCCGCCGCGCGCCACCAACTCGCCGTCATCGCGCGCGATCTGAAGCTGCCCCTCTACGAAGGAAAGCCGGAAGAGACCGCGCCGCTCGATCTGGCCCGCGCCGCCCGCCGCGAAGCCATGCAGACCGGCCGCGACGTGGTGCTGGTGGACACCGCCGGCCGCCTGCATATCGACGAGCAGCTCATGGCCGAGCTGCACCAGTTGAAGGAAGCGCTCAACCCCACCGAAATCCTCTTCGTGGCCGACGCCATGACCGGCCAGGACGCCGTGAAATCCGCCGGCGAGTTCCACCAGCGCCTCGGCATCACCGGCGTGGTCCTCACCAAGATGGACGGCGACGCGCGCGGCGGCGCGGCCCTCTCCATCCGCACCATCACCGAGCAGCCGCTGAAGTTCGTCGGCACCGGCGAGAAGTTCGACGCCATCGAGCCCTTCCACCCCGACCGCGTGGCCCAGCGCATCCTCGGCATGGGCGACATGCTCTCGTTCATCGAGAAGGTGGAAGAGTCCATCGACCAGAAGAAGGCCGAGGAGATGCAGCGCAAGCTCATCGACAACGAGTTCACGCTGGAAGATTTCCGCGACCAGCTCAAGCAGATTCGCAAACTCGGCCCGCTGCAGGGGCTGCTGGGCATGATGCCGCAGATGGGCCCGCTGAAGGGTTTGAAGGATGTCAAGGTGGACGAAAAGGAAATCACCCACATCGTGGCCATCATCGACTCCATGACCCCGCACGAGCGCGACAACCACATGATTATCAACGGCGCGCGGCGGCGGCGGATCGCCAAAGGCAGCGGAACGTCGGTGCAGGAAGTGAACGCGCTGCTGAAACAGTACGCCCAGGCGCGTAAAATGATGAAGAGCATCTCGGGCGGGTCGTTTCTCGGTAAACGGCTGGGAAAGATGAAGTTACCGCCCGGATTCCCGGGGTTTCCGCAGTAGGCGCTGGTGACGAGGCCATCCTGTGTGGTCTCATAAAGATTAGGAGATTCGAGAAGTTCAATGCTGATGATTCGTCTGACGCGGGTTGGCGGCAAGAAGAAGCCGTCGTACCGCGTGGTAGTAATCGATAAGGAACGGGCGCGCGACAGCCGCTCCGTGGAAGTGGTGGGCTTCTATAACCCGGTGACCTCGCCGGCAACCGTGAAGCTGGACCACGACCGCATTCAACAGTGGCTGAAGAACGGCGCGCAGCCGTCGGACACCGTGAGCCGCTTGCTGAAGAACAACCCGGCGCCGGTTCCGGAACAGGTTCCTGAAACGGTTGCGGGCTGAAGAAGCGTCTATCCGTTTGGAATCCATGAAGCAGTTGGTGGAAGACATTGCGCGCGCTCTGGTGGATCTTCCCGACGAAGTCCACGTGGAAGAGGTCCAGGGCGAGCAGGTGACGGTACTCGAACTACGCGTCGCGCCGAGCGACCTCGGCAAGGTCATCGGCAAGCAGGGGCGCACGGCCCGCTCCATCCGCACACTGCTGGGGGCGGCCGGAATGAAACTCAACCGCCGCTTTCAGCTCGAAATCCTGGATTGAATACGGAACTGGTTGCGGTAGCCCATCTCATTCGCCCGCGCGGTATCAAGGGCGAAGTGGTGGCCGTCCCGCTCAACCAGCGCCGGGAACGTTTCGACGAGCTCGAGCGCGTTCTGGTGAACGGCGCCGAGCTGCAGGTTGAGCGTGTCTGGTGGCATGGCGACCGGCTCATCCTGAAGTTTCGCGGCATCGACACGATGTCGCAGGCGGAATCGCTGGCCGGAGCCGACGCGTGCGTGCCAGCTTCCGAACGGCCCACGTTGCCCGAGGACGAGTTCTACCTGTCCGATCTGGTGGGGTGCGCGGTGTTCGATCGCGCCACGGGGCGCACCGTCGGCACGGTTTCCGGCTGGCGCGAGTCGGGTGGACCGCCGTTGCTGGAGCTGGCCGGCTCGCCCATTCTGATCCCCTTCGCGCGGGCGATCTGCCGTGAGATCGACGTCGCCGCCAGGCGCATCGTGATTGACCCGCCGGAGGGTCTGCTCGATCTGAACCCATGACCACAACGATTCAAAGTGGGGCAGGCCGGACCCGGGGCGAAGCCGCAGTGGTCTCTTTATCCGCGGATAAGGCGGGCATTCGTCTTGCGCTCGTGGTCAAGCCTGCGCAGGGCTCTCAGCCCCGCTCGTCCCTGGGTTGCGGCTCTGCTGTGTTGTACTACTACACCCTGATTTCTTTGCGGCGCGCGGCGATTCGAAGTGGGGCAGGCTCTCAGCCCGCGGCGGCCTTGACCAGAAGCGAAGCCGCAGCGGTCTCCTTGTCCGCGGATAGGCTCGGCATTCGTCCTTCGCCAGTGGCCAAGGCCGCCCTGCCCCTGGGTTGCGGCTTGGCTGCGTTGTGCGGCAGCCAATCCCGGCTGCGGCCGCCTATTATCAGGCGACTTCCCGTTGTCTGGCTCTTGTGTGCGGCGCCGTGTCTTGCCGCCGGTCTGCGCGCGGGTTCGGCTGGCGATGGCTATGCGCGGGCAATTGCGGTGGCCGACAACAAGGGTGGACTCGCCGTTCTGGTGACGGCCGAAGGCACGACGCTGACGCCATCCATTGTCGACGTCGCCTCCGCGCGGCTCGAGAAGGATTTCGGCATGGAGCGATCCTCGCTGCTGTTCCTCAGCGCGCAAGGCGAAGGCAACAGCGATTCCGCGCTTGCCATCACCGGCCGGCTGTACGGCGTAGCCCGCGACGCAATCCGCAACCTCGCGCCCGCGCGCGTCACCGAAGCGCGGGTGCTCCCCGGCCGATCCGAGCGCGCGCTCGCCGGCCCCATCCGCAGCGCATACACGAGCATCGACCTCGGGCTGGCGAGGCCCGCGAGCTACCCTGTGCAGGCCATTCAGTTTGGCCGAACCCTCACCATCCTCGCGCTGGCCGGCGAACCTGAGGTGAATGCATCAGAGGGCGTCGTTGTCCTCAGGAACGCGAACGGGTTCCAGGGCGCTTTGGAAGACTCCGGCGGCCGCATCGCCGACGCGATTCGTAACGTCCTCGCCCGAGTCGGGCCGCGTAATCACTGAGATTATTGCCGGACCAGAATTATTACCAAACTATGACATGCCGCGCGCGAGACGCGTGATAATTTGGGGCTGCCGGAGCACCAATGAAGTCTCATCCCCACGGCCCGAACGCTCGCGTGCTGTTCAGCAGCGTGTTCGGCCCCTATGCCCAGAACGACGAGTTCGGCAGCCGCTCCATCAATCCCATGGAGCTGTATCACAATCAGGTCACGCGCATGCAGGGCGAGTTCTCCATCCGCATGTTCCACCGCTCCTGGGGGCTCATGATGATCCAGCAGAACGTCGCCAACCCGTCGACGCTGCTGGATTTCCCCACGCGAGAGCAATTCGCCGCCGAGCTGACGTCGCGCCACTACGACGTCGTGGGCATTTCGGGCATCATCGTCAACGTCGGCAAAGTGCGCGAGATGTGCCGCATGGTGCGCGAACTGTCGCCGGATTCGGTCATCGTCGTGGGAGGCCACGTCGCCGCCATCCCGGATATCGAAACCAGGATCGACGCGGACCACATCGTGAAGGGCGAAGGCATCTCCTGGATGCGCCGCTACCTCGGACAGGATGCGGACGCGCCGGTGAAGCACCCGGACATCGTCTCCGGCTTCGGGCATCGCATCATGGGCATGCACATTCCCTACAGGCTGCACTCGCCGGCCGCCACGGTGATCCCGTCGGTGGGCTGCCCCATGGGCTGCAACTTCTGCACCACTTCGTCCTTCTTCGGCGGCAAGGGGAAGTTCCACAACTTCTTCGAGACCGGCGACGAGTTGTACGACGTCATGTGCGGCCAGGAAGAGCGGCTGAAGGTGCACTCGTTTTTCATCATGGACGAGAACTTCCTGCTGCAGCGCAAACGAGCGTTGCGGTTGCTGGAGCGCATGCGCGAGGGCGGGAAGAGCTGGGACCTGTACGTGTTCTCCTCGGCCAACGCGATTCGCAAGTACAGCATGGACGAGCTGGTGCAACTGGGTGTTTCGTGGCTGTGGCTGGGGCTGGAATCGCCGCAGTCGGACTACGCCAAACTGCAGGGCGCCGACACGGTTTCGCTGACCCGTGAGTTGCGCGAGCACGGCATCAAGCTGCTCGGCTCCACCATCATCGGCCTCGAGCATCACACCCCCGAGAACATCCGCGAGGAGATCGACTACGCGATTTCCCACGACACGGATTTTCATCAGTTCATGCTGTACACGCCCGTGCCGGGCACGCCGCTGTACCGGCAGATCCAGTCCGAGGGACGCCTGCTCGACGTGGACCTGGCCGATATTCACGGCCAGGACCGTTTCAATTTCGAGCACGCGGCCATCTCCCGCGAAGCTTCCAAACGGTATCTCGACCTGGCCTTTCTGCGCGACTTCGAAGTGAACGGTCCCAGCCTGTTCCGCATCTGCCGCACCACCTTCGAAGGCTGGAAACGGTACCGCAGTTACCCCGACCTGCGCGTGCGGGAACGCTTCGCGCGCGAGCTTTCCAGCCTGCGCCACGCCTACACGGGCATGCTGTGGGCCATGGAACGCCGGTTGCGCGACACCAACGAAGCGGTGAGCCGCCGCATCCGAGAACTGCGCGCGGATATTCTGCGGGAATCGGGTCTGGACACGCGCCTCGTCTCGGCCATTGTCGGCCCGCTGATGCTGTGGGTCGCGAAACGCGAACAAAAGCGCCTCACCGCCGGGAGAAGCTACGAGCCGAACATGATTGTGGAGCGCCGCAACTGGGCCGCCGCGGCCGGTTAAACTGGCTACCTCGGCGGCTCGAAATCCCGGCGCGCCAGCCAGATGAACCCAGCGCCCGCCAACAGCGGCAATGGCCAGACACTGAACACGAGGGGAATCGCTTCCAGGATCATCAGACAGGCTCCGATCGCCGTCATCTTGCGGCGAGACCGAGCCTCGCCCCAGATTCCGAGAACCGCCGCCAGGATGATCACGCCCGAAACGCCCGCCGTCCGCACTGCCGCTTGAATCTTCGTCTCGGACGTGCCACTGTGCTCCACGCACGGATCGTTCGCACGGATGAAGCCAGTGCCGGGATTCGGCACGGCCCAGCTAAAACAAGGGTCGAAGAAATCGGAGACCTCGATGCCAATGGCCCGCACGGCCACCAGGCAAACGGGCAGGGCGAGCAGCACCGCCAGCCCCGTTCTCGGTCGCGCCATATCTCCTCCCCGCTACTTCGCCGGCTCCGCCTGTTCGAGTTTCACGTTGGAGAACACCGCGGTTTCCAGCGTTGTCGCCACGTGCGAACACACTCCAAGGCCGACATACACGGGGTCCTGCAACGTGATGTACTCAACCGGGCCGGACGCCTTCAACTCCTCGCCCGGCTTGCCGGAATACATCGTGTAGCGGCTCCCCTGCCTGACGATGCGTATGCGCGCCGGCTCGTCCACCTGAGTGAACACCTGGTACGTGGACTCTCCCGGGGCGCCTCGAAACTGCAGCGAGGTGAGTCCGTTCCCGTGGGAGACCGCATCCGCATACGCCGATCCGGGATCGAGGCTTTGCCGGATCATCAGCACCGCCTTGCGATGCTGTGCGGCGCTCGTGCCAACGAACTGCACGTCGGCCGTCAGCGTGATATCGCCGGAGACCTTCTTCCAAACGAAGTAGAACGCATCGGCGGTGTTCCAGATGTTGGCGCCGCCCCCGGTGATGCGGTATTCGCCGGTGGCGGTATCGTAGTGCGCCTTGCATCCGGGCGGCGTTTGCCCGACGCTGCCTTCGTCGGTGAAGATGCCCAGGTTGGCGGTCTGGGCGAGTGCAACTCCCGCGGCGACCGCCAGCGCCGCGGCAAACAGCTTCGTATTCCGCATTATTCCTCGATTCCTCAGCGCTTCGGGTACCCCACCGTCTGCGACAGCGTGATCTTCTGATCCGGCCGCAGTTTCAGCGCCTTTGCCAGCGCGTCCCGGTTGATCATGGCGCGGATCACGGTGGAGAGCCCTTCCGAGGCGCAGTACAGATACACGTTTTGTCCGATGAAGCCGGTCTCGGCGGCCGCCAGAAATACCTTGTCGGAGTCCGCCGTGCCTGGCATTTTCGCATAATCCGACACGTACACCAGATCGAGCGGCGCCTGCGCCACAAACGCCTGCAGACCCGTCGCCGCGCGCAGATCGCCGGCGGCCGCCAGCTCCAGACGGCGCTCCTTTGCGTTGTAGAGGTACGCTCCCTCGGGCAAGACGGCGTAGATGTCGACGGTCTGCCAGTTCATGGCGGAGGGCGCGGTTCGTCTTCCGTCCGGGCGGTTGACGCCGTCGGCGGCCCACAGCAGGTTCGCGAGAGTCGCGATGGACAGTTTCCGGTCGCTGAACTCCCGCCCGCTCCGGCGCGCGTTCAGGGCCTGCATCAGCGGCATGCCCCCTTTTGTGTCGGGATTGGGGAGTGGAATACTGGCCGGCGGATCGGCCCACGCGACGGTGGCCGCCACCAGCAGGAAAGCGAAGGTCTTTCTCATGAGAAGTCCGTCGTCCGCATTCTACATCCGCGCCGTTGCCGGGCGCCTGTTCCGGCCTCAACGCACATTTCAGGCACCACCGGACACGCGGCGACAGCCGCGTTCCTGCGGCGCCGGGCGAGGAAACGGGTGCCGCCGCATGTCCCTTTTCTGTCCCTGGCCTGCGTCGGGCCGCGTGGTGCTATCATTAAATTGGTTGAAAGGGGGCGCAACGGATTCGACGGGATTGAATCGTTGTGGGAAGGCGTGCCGGGTTCCGAGCTCCCGTAAAACGATCGGAAACCAACAACTGCCAATAACCAGCAGTTTGCTTACGCCGCCTAATTAATTAGGTAGCCGCCCCGGGTGGGGGGCCTGTACTCCATCCACGGGTGTCATCTCACAGGCTTGGGCCGAGGGCTTCTGCTCGGAGCAGCAGGCTGACGACAATCGGGCTAAGCTGCCGCTCACTTCGCCGGTTCTCGAGGTGGCAGCCGACAACCACGAACCGGACACGCACGTAGTCTTTTCACGGCGGGCTTTTTCGGACGCGGGTTCGACTCCCGCCGCCTCCACCACTCACCTCTCGTCTCTTTGCAGTTGACCGCATCGTCACCGGAGCCAATAATGAATCGAGGTGTTGGAGTCCACCCTGCAACCGCCCCACCGGGGAAGATGACTCCTGCAAGGTTCGCCTTTCGAGGAGAATCGTGTGGACTCGCATCAGGCTCCCTCACCCCGGTTCCCGCTGATTCGCGCCCGCCGCGCACGCGCCGGGGAATGGGTTCTCCCGTTTGCGGACGGCGGCTCCGCCGACGCCGCTCACCTGCCGCTCATCGCTCTCCGCGGGGAGCGGAAACGGATCGAAGCCGCGCTCCGCAACGGCGAATCGCTGCTGGTGCTCGGACCGAGGGGCTGTGGCAAAACCCGTCTTCTCGCTGAGTGCTCTCTGGCGGTGCCCGGAACCGCGTTCGTGCACTACTCGGCGAACCCCCATCTGCTCCTGCAAAGCCTCGCTCTCGCGCTCATGGCCACCGGGCACAAGCACATCCTGCATTGCCTGCCCGGCGGCAGTGCCCCCGCCAAATGGACCGCAAAGCAGACCAGCGTATATCTTCGCGGAATCCTGTGGAAAGCGCTCGAAAAGCAGCCGGCGCGAATCGTTCTGGACGGCGTCGATTCCGCCAGCTTCCCCGTTCTTCGTTTCTTCCAGCGGATCTACTTCGTTCGAGGAATGTCCATCGTGGCTTCCGCGCGCGATGCCTTCGCGCTCGGCGCTCTCGGACGCCTCTTCTGGGACCCCGCCAAGACACTGCGGCTGAAGCCTCTGAACGACGCCGCCTCGGCGGAGCTCTTCGAAACGGCGGCTCGCCACTATGGTGTTGCCGCGGCTAACCTCGAAGACTTCCGCGGGCGGGCGCTGGAAACCGCGTCCGGTAATGGAGGCCAGATCGTCGGAATGTGCCGCCTCGCCGCAAGACCGGAATATCTGACGGCGAGCGGAAGGATCAAACTCGAACTGGTGCGCATTGATTCCCTGATCGGAACCATGGGCTGATCGCGCGTCTCCTGTCCTCCGCAACCGCTTTGGGACCGGGATCGGCTCGCTTGTTGCCGAGGCATCCGCTATCGTAGGGAGCGTATGCCCGAGTGGCTCAGTATCCATGAACCCGTTCTGGTGAACACCATTGGACACTGTGCCGGCGCGGTCGTCTTTGGCATGCTTCTGTACCTGTTCCTGCTGGACTGGCGGCGTGCGCGTGAGGATCGCAACGGTCTGCCCGTAGTGGCCGCCTCCCTTGCGCTGCTATGGAATCTGGGGTCCCTTGTTGCTCTGGCCACCGGACCGAGAGGCGGGACGGCCGCCGACATTGTCGTGGCTGGGAGCTTCTCGGTGCTGAGCCTGCTGCCCGCGGTGCTCCTGCATATCTCCCTGGAATCGCGCCACCGCGCACTATGGGTCAGCGGATATGCGCTCAGCTTCACCGCCGTGGCGCTCCACATGAGCGACATACTGATTCGCGAGCCGCGCGCGCACAATGCCGCTCTGCTGCTGGTCACCGTCGGCTTCACCACGCTCACCGTGATCTCCGTGTTCGTCGAATGGCGCGAGCGGAATCACGCTGCCGGTTCACGGCTGGCTGGCGCCATGGGGCTGTTTCTGTTCGCCATCTCCTTCCTTCACTTCGGCTCCGTACATACCAGCGGCGCCTGGTCGCGGGAGGTGGCTCTCCACCATGCGGGCCTGCCGCTCGCTTTGCTGGTGTTGTTGCAGGGCTATCGTTTTCTACTGCTCGATGCCTTCCTGCGCTTCATGGTCAATGCATCGCTCACGGCCACGGCGCTGCTCGTTTCCATTCGCATCGTCCGGGCGCCCCAGTTCATCGAGCGCCTCCAGCGCCCCTTCGACGCGGGCGTGCTGTTTGTGTCGGCCTGTCTGCTGCTGGCCCTGTTCGTCCACGTTCGAAATCGCCTCCAGAGCTTCCTGACCCGCGTGATCTTTTTGCGTGCGAACGTGGACGAGGCGCTTCGCGAGCTGCAGCAAATGGCCCGCGCAACGAGCGGGGAAGCGGACTATCTGCGGCACGCTTCGGAAACCATCGCCGGGTTCCTGCGCGCCTCGCGTTTCGACCTCACCGAGACGCGCCCCTTCGAAGGCCTGGCGCCGACCGGTCCTATCGCTGTCCTCGATGCCGCAAACTGGAATGTACCCTCGTGGGTCCGGGCCGTTCTTCCCTTACGCTTTTCGCGTGGTGACGCGCGCTACCTGCTGCTGGGGCCGCGCGAAGGAGGACGGCGTTTTCTCAGCGAGGATTTTGGCATTCTCGCACAGTTCGGCGCCGCGGTAGTCGAACATGTCGAACAGCTTCGCGGCCTGCAGATGCAGAGTCTGGTCTCTCAGGCCGAGTTGCGGACGCTGCAGGCGCAGATCAATCCGCACTTCCTGTTCAATTCGCTCAACACGCTGTACGGCACCATCGATCGCTCCAACCCCGAGGCGCGGCGGCTGGTGCTGAATCTTGCCGACGTTTTCCGCTATCTCCTCCGCGCCGATCGCACGTTCATCGAGATCGAAGAAGAACTGAGTATTGTGCGGGCCTATCTGGAGATTGAGGAGCTGCGCCTGGGTCCTCGGCTGCACAGCGAACTGGCCATTGACGAGTCGGCTCTGCACGCCGCAATTCCGATGCTTTCCATCCAGCCGCTGGTGGAGAACGCGGTGAAGCACGGGGTGGCGCCGAGAGTGGGCAGCGGCTTTGTTCGCCTCGCTATCCGGGCCGACGCCGGCGGCGTCTTCGTCGAGGTGGTCAACTCCGGAGAATGCGATGCACGGATTCTGGAGAACCAGGGCGGCGAGAACCCCGGCGGCATCGGACTCAGCAACGTCCGCCGGCGCCTGACCCTGTGCTACGGCGATGAATCGCGCTTCGAAGCGCGTTCGGCCGATGGCGTGACCACCGTCGGATTCAAGGTGCCGCTGAAACCCGCGCCACCCGCCGCCGCGTCTGTGTAAGGAACCGTAATGTCCGCTTGCCGCCAGTTCCAGGTTGCTCACCCGCCGCCGCCGCCCGCTTATCCAAAAGATGTGCGGCAGCCCGCCGAGGGCGTGATACAAGTGTCTGAGCCGTGGGGCTCCGTCGTGCCTTTGAGAACGCTGATCGTCGATGACGAACCGATCGCCCGGCGGATTCTCCGCGAGGAGCTCGAATCGGTGGACAGCATCGAAATCGTCGGAGAGGTGGACAATGGCGCGACGGCCGTGGACCGGATCTCCAGCCAGCGCCCGGACCTCGTGCTGCTGGATCTGCAGATGCCGGTCATGGGTGGTCTCGATGTGATCCGTTCCATCCGGCGTGGAACGCACATTCCCGTCGTTGTCATTGTCACCGCCTATGACAAGTACGCTCTCGAAGCGTTCGAAGCCGGCGCCATCGATTACCTGCTGAAACCCGTGGGCAGGGAGCGCCTGATCGCCGCCATCGAACGAGCGAAGCGCCTGACCGGCAGAGAAGCCGTGGAGAGACTGGCCCACCTGCAGGAGATCGCCCGCCCTCGGGAAGCCCCGCTCAGCCGAAAGATCGTGGGCAAGGTTGGGGAAGAGTATTTTCTGTTGAGCGCCGACGAGATCCTCGCGTTCCAGGCCGATGGCGACCTGGTCTGGATCGTCAGCACGAAGCGAAGGTATCTGGCCACGCAGACATTGAAGGTGCTCGAGCAGCGCCTTCACAGCACCAGCTTTCGCCGAATCCACCGCAACGCCCTGGTTAACGTGGATCACGTCCGCAAGATGAGCGCACTCAGCAGCCAGAGATGGCTGATCACGCTCAACAACGACCAGGAGTTCATTGTCAGCAAGCGCCAGGCGCGCAGCGTTCGCGAGTTGCTGCACTGGTGAGCGCGGGGGGCGCGACGTTACTGGTAATACCTTCGGATCTCGCGAGTATCGGCGGGCTGAACGTGTGCCCGTTCCAGAGTGTAGAGCGGTTTGGGGCCGTCGGCATCGCCCGGCAACGACTGGAGCGATCCCCATGCCCAGACCAGCGCTCGGGAGGAAAACCGGACGCGGACGCCATCCGCGAGATGCACCGCGATCATCTGGTCGGCATCGCGGTGAGCCGGATGGAACAGATGCCCGGCGTCGGGGAGCAGGTAGAACTCCCTCACCGGCTCGCCCTCGTGTGGGACGCGCTCGCCATCCATCATGTATCCGAGAGCGCGGACTTCCACACCGCTGCGAAGTGCTGGGCTGTGGTCCTCGCGTAACAGACTTGACCAGTCGAGGAGAACTGCGTCTCCATTCTCACTGCGTATCGGAGACAGATCGGAGAGGTCCGGTTGAAGGGTAACAGCGATTCCGATCGTAAACACCAGCGCTGGCGCGAGGCTCGCGGCCAGCACGAAAGTCAGCGTGCGGATTTCCTGCCCGCGCGAAATCGCCAGCTTTCTCCTCGCAATGATCCGGACGCCCACGGGATCGAAGTTACCGGGGCGCACCCCTGTTCCAAAGTGATTTCCGACAGGCGGGCGGATACCGGCAATGAACGAACCACGCCCTCCTGTCAGCGGTGGCGTAAGAACGGGGGCAGAGCAAAAACGGGGACAGACGGATGCATCCCCACTCCGCGGATCCCCGTCAACGCTCCCTGGCGGTGGTGGAAGCAGTTGTCTGTCCTCGCTTTTGCGCCCTTTCCGCTCATCGCCAGGAATAGTCCCCCCACCGCCCGCATCCGGCCATCGGTCGGATTGTCCTCGGTATTGTTTCCACGGCCCCCCACAATCGAGAAATGACAAACCGCGTCTGGGCTGTCCTTGCCATCCTCGCCGCGTTGCTCGGCAGCGGCGTTCTGAGCGCTCAATCGGGTAATTCGGGAACGATTCGAGGAACCGTTCTGGATCCCTCGGGGGCAGTCATCAAGGGCGCCAATGTCGAGATCCATAATCCGGTGTCTCACTACTCGCGCAGCGTCCGGACCGACGACCAGGGCAGCTTCGAATTCCGAAATGTGCCCTTCAACAATTACCATGTTCAGACCGGCGCGCTGAGCTTCCAGGCGAATCAGCAGGACGTGGACGTGCGCTCGCCCGTGCCGGTGGAGCTGAAGATCGGGCTGGAGATCGGGGCTGAAACCACCACCGTCGAAGTGACCGAAGCCAGCGATCTGCTGGAAACCGTTCCCAGCACCCACACCGACATCGACCGCGAACTCTTTGACAAGCTGCCTCTGGAGAATCAATCCTCCTCATTGAGCTCGCTGGTGACGCTGGCCACGCCAGGCATCAGCGCCGATTCGAACGGCCTCTTCCATGGATTCGGCGATCACGCGTCAAACTCGTTCTCACTCGACGGCCAGCCAATAACCGACCAGCAAAGCAAGGTGTTCTCCAATCAGATCCCCCTCGACGCCGTGCAATCGATGGAGGTGTTCGAAGGAGCGCCTCCCGCCGAATACGGGGACAAGACCAGCACGGTGATCGTGGTGACCACGCGCTCGGGTCTCGGCGTGACACAACCGCGCGGCGACGTGACCGCCTCCTACGGCAGCTTCGGCACCACCAACGAGGGTTTCGATCTCTCATACGGCGGCAACAAACTGGGCAACTTCATTTCCGCCAACGGGCTGGACACCAGCCGGTTTCTGGATGGGCCGGAGTTCACCGTCATGCACGACAAGGGGAATGAAGAGAACCTGTTCGACCGGGTCGATTACAAACCAACCGACCTGGACACCATCAGCGTGAACCTCGGCTTTACCCGCTCCTGGTTTCAGACGCCAAATTCGTTCGACGCGGAGACCGCGGACGCATGGTCCGGGCTGGTTGTCAACAACGGAGGTCTCGGACCCAACGGCCTGCCCGTAGGCCCCACGGACCAGCGTTCCCAGATCAGAACGTTCAATATCGCGCCCACGTGGACCAGTGCGCTCAATCCAAACACGGTGTTTACATTCGGAGGTTTCGCACGGCAGGATCAATACAACTACTACCCAAGCAACAATCCTTTCGCCGACCTCCAACCCGATCTGCAGCTCCAGACCATCGGCCAGAATCGCCGGCTGACGGACGTTGGGCTGCGTACGGACGTCTCGTACATAAAAGGCATTCACAATATCAAGGCGGGAATCACCTTCTCGGACACGATTCTCACGGAAAAAGACAGGTTCGGAATCGTCGATCCGACATTGAACGCGGTCTGTTTGAATGCCGACGGGAGCCCGTACACGGGCGCCGGCCTCACCGACCCCAGCCAGTGCGGAGGACCGCTGCAGGCAAATCCGAACTTCAATCCGCTGCTGGCCTGTTACGATCTGACCAGAACGGCGTCCCTGCCGGCCTCCGACGGCTGCCCGAATTCGACCAGCGGCCTGTACGGCTACAACGGCCACGCTGACATCAGGGAACTGGCCGCGTACGTCCAGGACACCATGACCATTAAGAACTGGACCTTCAACCTCGGAGTCCGGTTCGATTATTACGATGCGATTGTCACCGCTAAACAAGGGGAGCCCCGGCTGGGGATCGCTTATAACTTCAAGCCCACGAACACCGTGCTGCGTGTCTCCTACGCGCGCACTCTGGAAACGCCGTTCAACGAGAACCTGGTCCTGTCGAGCCTCGGATGCAACGACCCCGTGATCAGCGCGATCATGGCGAGTACGATCAGCCCTTGCGTGACCACCACGCCGCTGAGTCCCGGCTTGCGCAATGAATTCCACGCCGGGCTCTCGCAGGCTTTTGGAAGGTACTTTGTGCTGGACGGCGAGTACATCTGGAAATACACGCACCGCGCTTATGATTTCAGCGTGCTGGGCGACTCACCGATCACTTTCCCGATCGAGTGGGCCCGCTCGAAGATCCCCGGCTATGCCGTCCGCGGCAGCCTGCCGGACTTCCACGGATTGTCGGCCTTCATCGTTTTCTCCAGCGTGGCGGCGCGCTTCTTTGAACCGCAGGTCAGCGGAATCGGGGCGGCGCCGGTGGGCAGCGAGGTCTTTCGCATCGACCATGACGAGCTTTTCAACCAGACTACGCACCTGCAATACCAGCCCTGGAAAAAGCTGCCGTGGATCAGCTTCAACTGGCGCTATGACAGCGGCCTGGTGGCCGGACCCGTGCCCTGCGCCGGCGGCAACTGCGCCAACGGTCCCGGTGGCACGGACAGCATTGTCGACGTGTCCGGGCTGACCCCCGATCAGCAGTTCCAGGCTGGGCTGTTTTGCGGGAGCGTTCATGCCACCCCCACCAGTCCCATCAGCCCGAACGGCCTGTGCTCCGCGTCGCAGTACGGATCGACTTTAATCAGTATCCCCGCCGCGGGCACCGAGAACGACGATCACAACCCGCCCCGCATCGCGCCCCGCAATCTGTTCGATCTCGCGGTGGGCCACGACAACCTGTTTCATGGCGACAAGTACAAGGTAAGCCTCCGCCTGTCCGCGGTGAATCTCACCAACCGCGAAGCACTGTACAACTTCCTGTCCACCTTCAGCGGCACGCACTATGTCACGCCGCGAGCGCTCACCGCAACCGTGGGCCTGCACTTCTAATCGCCGGGCGAGCAGACCGGCGGGATGTGCTCCTCAGCCGCGAGATTCCGGCCGCGCCCTCAGCCTCCCAGCAGCGCCCGTCGAACCAGCACCACCGGCGGCCAGCCCTGCTGCAGAAACTCGTTGTGGAACTGCTCCAGCCGAAACGCCGGTCCCATCTTCTTCTTGTAGTCGTCGCGCAATGTCATGATCTGCAGTTTGCCCAGCGTGTAGACCAGGTAGGTCGGGTCCGACGTCCCGCGCTTCGTCTCGCGCACCGCGTTCGCGCGCGTCTGGTAACCCTCTTTGACGAAGAACTCCACGCCCTCGTCGAACGTCATTTTCCCGGTGTGCATCTCGATGCCCACAATGTAGCGCGCGTTGCGCAACAGCGCGTCCTGAAGCTGGCCCAGGCGAAGTTTGCGGTCGCCGTTGCCATAGCCCTCGTCCAGCATCATCTGCTCCGTGTAGTGCGCCCAGCCTTCCGAATTCGAGCCCGCCCCGAACAGCTTGCGCACTTTGGACGGCGCCTGCTTCACCCACAGGAACTGCACATAGTGCCCGGGGTAGACCTCATGAACCGCCGTGCTCACGATGGTGCCGCGGTTGAACCCTTCCATGAGCTCCTCCACGGTTTCCTTTGGCCAGCCCGGCTCGGGCAGCGTCACGTTGAAGAAGGCTTCCTTCGCCACCTGCTCGAAGGCGCCGGGCGTGTCCATGGAGGCGGATGTCAGCGCCCGCATGAACGGCGGCGTCTCTTCCACAATGGGCGGGACATCGGAAGGAATGGTGACAATGTGATGCTCCCGGATGTAGTCGCGCAGCCCGCCCAGGGTGTTTCGAAACGCGTCCAGCAGCCCGCCGGGCTCGGGATGATCGTGGGCAAGGTCGTCCATGATCTCCATGGGCGTCTTTTTCGGATCGACGCTCGCGGCCACGTCGCGAAACCAGCGCTGGTTGCGGCGCAGGTCCTCGTAGCCGGTGCGCAGCAGCTCGTCCAGCGGCGTATCCACCATCTCGTCGTATTCCAGCTTGCGCCGGAACAGTTCGGCGCCGAGGCGGAAATCGCCGTGCGAGCGCGCGAGCAGATCGGTTTTCAACCACGCTTCGTACCCCCGCAGCGCCTCCACCACGCGCCCGTTCATGTCCGCGAACTCATTCATGAGTCGCGTATCGCTCACCGCGCGGAACGCCGCCGGCACGTCGTGTTCGAAAAAGCCGATGATTCCCGGCATCTGCTCGATGGCCACCTCGGTATAGATCCGCGGCGGGTTTTTCAGGTTGGCGCGAGCCGTCTCCAGCACGCCCGGCATCTGCCGTTCGCGCGCCACCACGCTGCGCAACCGATCCTCGGGAGGCGCGAACGAGCGGCTCATCAGAATGAAGATGCTGTTAGTGAGGCCGCTGGAGTACTCATCCGGGTTCTTCTCCCACATGCGGATGCGCTCCAGCTCCAGCAGGTCGCCGTGGATGTGCGCCAGCAGCAGATCGCGGTCGGCCGACGGCGGGATTGCGGCGAACTCGCGTTCGGCGCGGCGAAGAAATTCGATTTGCGCCGCGCGCGTCGCCGGCGATGGATTCTCCAGTTGCGCGTCAAACTGGTGGAACCCGGCGGCGGTAGCGGCGCTCGGGTTGAAATGGAAGTACTCGTCGAAGAAACGGTCTACGCGAGTGGTGTCCTGGGCGTGGGCCATGGTAAGCGCGGTGAGCGCGATGAGAAAGAGCTTCACCGCTCCATTATTAGCCATGCCGAGGCCGCCGTGGCCAACGGGTGCATAACACGAAAGCGGATGTTACCCGCACGGACACGCGGCGCCACCCGCGTTTGCGGCGCCGGTCGAGTACGCCTCCATGCCCAGGGTCTCCAGTGGCGTTCCGGCGAATGCCGTCCGTTCATCGGCAGGCCGGTCATAAGAACGGTGAAGACCTCGAATTCCGGAGGTCTGGCGGCTTGATCACGACCCATTAGTTTAGTGCCCGTCAGGGAATAACCATGCCAATCATTGTCACGACGTGGGGCAGGCGCCCACGCCTGCGGCGGGTCCCCGACCCGCCTGGCCATCGGCTGCGGCAAGCTGCTCTGCACGGCAGCCTTCCGGCCAGCGACGCCATCGATGCCCGGCTCGCCAAAGGCCTCGCCGACTTCTGGACCGAGCGCACGTGCGGCCCATTCGACAGCGCCGGCAAACCCTGCAAGGCCTTCCTGCCAGCGCCCGCAAAGCGCTTTTCAGCCCGACGAAGTTCTTGCAACAGAACCTGAGACACCCTTGCCGCCGCGCCAACAAGTATGATGGGCGCCTTTATTCGCGCTGAGGACCATGCAGAAGCCGCACAAACCGAAACTGCCCTTCCCCCCTGACGATGCCACCAGCGTCGGTTATTGTCCCCGCTGCCGCGTTTCCACCACACAACTGATCCGCAGCGTGCGCACCTCCGCCATCCAGGTGCGGCGGACGGCGGTATGTGAACGATGCGGGTTGGAGATAGCGAGCACGGTTTCTTCGGAACTCGCCGCAGCCATAGCCGCCGCTGAGGCAAAGCCATTCCCGCGCGATTGACCGCCTCCGCTGCGGCGTTCGCAACAACCACACCTCTCGAAGCGCCACATTCGACAGCAGTTCCACACCCCGCGCCCAGATCGCACCTGCCCGTGCTACCGTCAGGGCGACATGTACATTACCCGGCAACGCCTTCCGGAAATCCGCAAGCTGAAGGCCCGGTCCAGCGGCGATCCCGTACAACCAAACAAAACCGCCCATGAGCGGGGCCGCTCATCCCCGCCCATGAAAATGCCGTTGGATTGCCTTTGTCGCGGCGGAGGCGGAGCCCCTTGCAACTGATTGAAAACAGGTCGTGCGCATCGCATTTCCGGAAGAACCCAATTCCTCTGTTTCAAGCATGAAAATGCCTTCACGCGGCCGCTGTCGCAACGGGGGCGCGGAGCCCACGGAACTGATTGAAAACAGGTGGTAAAGAGTTCACGGGTGCAGGATTGCTCCCCTCGAATACCGGTCACGGTGGCAACTGTTCTACTGGCAGCAGCCCATGGTCGCCAGCAGCGGGGCTCCGTTCCACGCCGTCTGCTGCGGGCCGAAGTAATTCTGTTCGCCGAGGATCTTGTACACCTGGCCGGCGATGCCGGAGGCCACCGGGCCGTTGATCGGCCTGCCGCCGGTCAGCAGCACCGCCACCACCAGTTTCCGGTCGCCCACCTCGTTGAAGGAGCCGAACCAGCCCAGATGCGTGGGCGTGCGGGTATCCGAGCAAGTCCCCGTCTTGCCGAAGATCGGCTGCGTCGGGTCGTAGTTCGCCCGCCGCGCCGTCCCGAACTCCACCGCGTCGTTCATGCCCGGCTTGATCTCGGGCACGTACCTGGCGACATCCAACTGGCGCTTCACCTTCGGCTGGAAACTGGCGATCTCCTCCTGGGATTTCGGGTACTGCAGGTAATACAGGGTCCCGCCGTTGGCGAACACCGAGACCAGCGCGGCAAGCTGCAGAGGCGTCAGGTAGATGCCCGAGCCGAAGCTGGTCATCATCCCCATGCCTTCCTTCGGCTGTTCGGCCGGCAGCGTGCCGGGCTCCTCGCCCGCGATATTCCAGCCGGCCTTCTCGCCCAGCCCCATCAGGCGGGCATAATACTGAATCTTCTCGAACCCCAGCCGGTCGCCGATGTTGGCGAAATAGAGATTGTTGGAGTGCGCCAGGGCATCGGTGAGGTCGAAGCTGCGGCGGCGGCTCAGCCGGATGCTCGTTTCCGGCGTGATCACCCCTTCACTCAGGCCGGCCACCGCGGCAACCAGCTTGATGGTGGAACAGGGCTGAAACCCGCCCGACAGCGCCAGCTTCTGGTTCACCATGCTCAGCACCCGGCCGTTGGAGGGGTCCGCCACCACCACCGTGCCGTTGTAGGGACCCAGCGCCTGCACCGCGGCGCGGCGCACCACCAGATCTTCTCCGTCCACCGAATCGCCGGCGGTGGAGTCCGCGAACGTGGGCGAGGTGTACGGGTTGATGTAAACGTGCCGGCGGGCGTGCACCCGCGAGGCCGTGTGAGCCGGCGCCACATAGCTCACGCTCGGGTACTGGCCCGATTTCCGCACGGGCGTGTGCGCGAGGGCCTGACGATGGGTATGGCTCCTGCTCTTCGCCTTGCTCTTGCGAGTGGCCGCAGAAGCCGGAATCGCGATCAGAAGCGACGCAAGAAACAGCGTCAAAGCGATTTTGAGAAAAACCTGGCGCATGCTGTCTTAGTCCCTGACAGGAGTCTCCGGCCAAGCGGGAAGATCCGTAATATCGATTACGCTTCCCACTACTATGATGTATCGGCCATTCCGAGGTCAAGCTTCAGGACCACGGTGGCGGCAGCCGGTCGACAAGCCCGGCCCCTCCAGTCCGCCCGATACAAAACCACGTCGGCGATCACGCCGGGGCGGCCAAACCATCCGCCCAGCTTCCCCTATCAAAGTTGCGCCCGGACTATCTTTCTCTCGTATGCATAATGGCTTCCGGAAGCCATCGGACGAATCGCCGTTTCTTTTCAATCAGTTCGGCGTTCGGACTGCTGTAACAACCCTCTCCAGACAGACGCGCCCCACACACCGGCGGTCACCAGCATTGTTCCCAGTAAGCCACCGGTGACAAAGCCCGCCCTCTGACCTCAGCCGTGGAATCCCGGGACACACCGCCCAAGCAAACATTTCCACTACCTTTTGTCAGTTGTTTATATCACAGATACGGTCCGGTGGCCAGTGATTTCTTCGGCGGCCTCTGGCGCCGCCGCCACAGGCCCCCTTGCACACACCCGTACCCGGCGGAACACCGTGGCCGTCGGCAATGCCATACCGGTGTGCCGCTGCTGGTGCGTTGATAACCAGGGCGCGCCGCCGTTGCCGGCCTACGGGTGCATCCCCAACGCTGCCGCCAGCGCCTGATTGGGAGTCCCACTCCCAATGACAATGGCTGCGTTCGGGTCCGACGGCTTACCCGCGGCAATTGCGGCGGTCTTCTGGAGCACGTCCTTTTCCGCCTCGCTCTTAAACCACTTCGCTCCGCCGAACCCGACAATCAGCGCGTTGGCAATGTCGCCTGTCGAGAAGTTGAGCGCGGGCGCCGTTGTGCCGAAGAGCACGATCGATTTCGTCGCGCACCAGGAACCAAGCGCCGCCATCGCGCCTATGAGCACCGTTCCGAGGAACCCGGGCTGGAAAACGTCATTCTGCACCCTGGGCAAATGCAGCCCGCTGTCGCCGATGAAAACGTTCACAAAACCGCCCGCCGCTCCGCCGCAGATCACGATGAGGATCACCCAATAGATCTCCATATCGTCACATTCTCCTTTCAATTCCCTCGCCGAATCTTCACCCGGCGGAAAACGCGCATAGTCTACCACTTTCCAGAGAGATCTCAAAACTCGAAGAATCGTCGACGAGGCGGGCGTGCGGAATACGGAAGTGACCGCCAGGTCACATAAGCCCTGCCGGCGGCGTTCAGGCCTTTACTCCGCCACGGTGCCCCGAGCAACGCCGTGAATGTCGTCCAGGAATCCCTGGCACTCGGGCGCCTTGACGAAGTCGCCCGGCCCCCTTACACTGAAAGCGAAATTGAACGCAACTCGGGCTATGAAGACCTACAACTTCAAAGTGGTGGTGGAGCCGGACGAGGACTTCGATGGCAATCCTGCGGGGTGGCACGCGTACTGCCCGGCGCTCGAACGGCAGGGCGCGTCAACCTGGGGCGCCACCGAGGCGGAAGCCGTGAAGAGGATCAATGATCTCGTCCACCTGGTGGTGGAGAGCATCCTTGAGCACGGCGAACACATTCCCGAGGAACCCTCCGATGAAGTCGAGGTCACCGTCGAACCTCGCGTTGCCGTCACGGTCTGATCCGTGGGTATCAACTACGCCCGGCTGCGGAATGTCTCCGCTCGCGAAATCATTTCCGCCCTGATGAACGACGGTTTCTCGTTCGATCGCGGCGACGGGTCCCACCAGATACTTCGCTGTCCACGAAAATCGAATGAAAGGTGGCTCTCTCCCGTATGAGGAGCTGCAGACTCCAGATTCCTGATATTATGAGCAAGGACATCCCCATTCTTGGGCTACAGTCGGGAGCATAAGCCTCGATGGATGAATCCTGGCACTGTGGTTATCAGACCATCATCTTTGGCCGCGAGATTCTCGATCTGGAGAGAGTCTTCGATGCGATTCACGAAGCCGGGTTCCAGGGCGTCGAGCTCGCTCAGCCTCCGGCAACGCTACCGCCGTACAGCGAACTAAAGCATCTCCTTGGGCGCAAGGGGAAAGAGCTGATGCTGCTCGGACTCGCAGGTGGCAGCCTCCAAGATCGGATGCAGTATCTTTCCGACGCTGGCGAGGGGGAGTCGGGCACATCCCGGGCATCCTCGCCTGACGCGCTACCATATCTCTACATTGAGTACTGGGATGACGCAATAGCTCCCGCCGCCGCCAAAGAGCACCGACTTGCGCTCCACCCTCACGTATTTAAATCGCCAGACAGCCTTGATCTGGCGTTCAAGGTATTGTGGGATCACAAAGAGCTGCTGTGGTTGCCGGACACAGCCCATGTTCGAATCGCCGGTGAATCTCCTGTCCGAGCCGTCCACCGTCACCACGACCGAATGATCGGCGTACACCTGAAGGACTGGAGCCCGCGGTTTGGCAGATGGTCCCATCGATATGCCCGAGGGTTCGTGGACCTGGGCAGCGGCACTGTTCCTCTGGATGAAGTAATCGACGAACTCGTCAATGCAACCTGGAATCGGCGGTTGCCGGGACTGCCGGTCCGGCCGTGGCTAATCGTCGAGCTTGACAGCACGCCTAAGGATCCGTTTGAGAGCATTCGAAACGGCGCGGAATGGCTCGCCGAGAAGGGCTTCATGCCCAAGCCACCGCAACGTGCGACCGTGTCCGTTTCAGTTGGCCCCACCCGCCAACCGCGCCCTAAACTGGCTGACGCCGAAAGGCACTACGAATTCCGCCGCACGCTGGAGGAAGCCGCCAGCCACGAACCAGATCGTTTCTACGCTCGATTGATTTCAGCCTTTGCAGAACTCGTGGGTGCGAAGGTCGCGATGCTGGCGGCGCTGAGCCCCGTCCACAGACTGCTCGGCTCCCTCGCCTGCCACCCGGTTCACGCTCTCCGTGTTGAGGACGCACAGTTGGGAGAATTGCTGGCGCGACCAGCGATTGAGACGCAGGCCGCAATGGTTCATGATCTCCGTGATCCCGATCCAGGTGAGAAGTTCGGGTTTCCGCATCTTAGGACAGCACTCCAAGACGTATGGCGCGACTACAATGCGCCCTATCTCATCGTCCTCCCGGTTTTCAACACGTTTAATGCAAATCACGTGCGGTTTGTTCTCCAATTGCTCCAGGAGACTGAACCCGCCCCCAAAGAACTCAGGGACCTGGACCGCGTCGGTGAGGAGATTGCTCAGGTGGCTGACGCGTGGCTCAATGATCTGTGTCTGACCGCCGCAGCTGAGGTGAACGTCATCGCGGAACCGGCCGAAAGTTCGACGAAGTTCCTCGAAGGGATTGTACAGAGGCTGATTCCAGCGGAGGCCGTCCGCTGCGAAGGATGCTCCATTTTTCTCGCGGATGTCGCTGGCAAACGGCTAGACTTGGCCGCGACTACTGGAGTGGAGTGGAACGCCGATCTGATCCCATCTGAACGGTACTATCCGGCAGGGGTCGGTCTCACAGGGCGTGTGCTGATCGACAAAAGGCCACGGCTCGCCCAGCACGCGATGAATCAACCAGATTGGAAAGGAAGAAGTGTAGAGACGAATACTACGTCCGGGCCTCTCGACGTCGACTCCATCCTTCTGGCACCGATCAGCGATCAAGCCGGAAAGCTCCTCGGTGTGCTTCGGTGCATCAACAAACTGGATTCCTCGGGCAGCCCGACGCACTTCTCCGATGACGACCTAGCGATCGTGGATGCTATTTTCCAGGCTGCTGTGCCACACCTACTTCGCTTGATGGAAGCGGAATACCGCATGGCTGCTATCGAGAGCCTCAAACACGAATTCAAGGGTCCGCTGGTGGGGATTCGAGGCAATCTGGATCGTATGGGGACCTCCGTCGCAAGGCTCGTGCCCACACACCCAGAGGTGCGCTTGGATTTTCTCCATGATGCCTTGGCGTGGAGCGAGCTGTTGGCAGATATGGTCGAGCATCTCGGCTCCGCAGACCCTGCCTTGCAGTTGGCAGAGACTAGGATTTTTGCTGATGTCCTTCGACCGGTGGTTCGGCAGGTCGGGATTCTGGCCAAGATTCGGCACTTCTCACGAGACGGCATCACGGTCGAGGAGTATTACACGTTCCCGCCACTGTGGATTGATCGTATGCGGTTTCATCAGATCTTTTTCAACCTGTTGGACAACGCTATCAAGTACGCAAAGAGAGATCCTAACAACTTTAAGGTCGTCATACGGTGCGAAGCGGACGGAGGCGATTTCAAGATCCTAGTGCAGGATTATGGTCTGGGGATCGAGAAAGGCTGGGAGGAGGTCATCTTCCACCGCGGAGTGCGAGCGCCGGTCGCCAAGAAAATGGTCGCAGCCGGGCAGGGCATTGGCTTATGGGTTGTGAGAGGGATTGTTGAGGCTCATGGAGGTGCAATCAAGGTGAGCCGGCCGGCCGAGCCCACAGAGTTCACCATCGTTTTGCCAAATCAACTCCGGCGCAAAGAGACCGCGTCGGGTGTTACTGGACTAATTCGCCTATGAGCACGATCTCTGTACTACCCAACCTAAAGAGGCTCCGTGTACTGTTCGTTGACGATGAGCCGTTCGCAATGAGCTTCTTTCGGGAAGACTTGGAAAGCGACAACATGGAGGTTCGATTCCTCGATTCCGCCGAAGCCGCACATGAGGCCTTTGGAAGCGGCTCGTGCGACATCGCCATTCTCGACTCGTTGATGGATCCAGGGCCCTATCAGGAACCCGATGCGAGGCCGAACGTGCCAGCAAAGACAGGGATCAGTCTCCTGCAGGACTTCCGCTCGAAACACCCTCTGACCCCGGTAATCATCCTGACCAACGTCTCGGACGCCAGAATTCTTGCCGAAATTGAGAAGGATCCTCTCGTCAAGGTGATTCAAAAGGTCAAGGTGCTGCCGTCGGAGTTTCCAGCGATAGTGCGGAGTTTTGCCGAGGGCCAGTAGCCGCAGCCGGTAGCGGCCCAAATCCGGTCATTAGTCGACGGATGTGCGACAGCCATGTCCGGATCCCTACTCCCGCCAAAACTGTCGCCAGGTTGACATCGGGCAGCAGGGATGGCGGTACCTGATCTCGAAGAGACAGGGCAAGGGGATCCAGAGAGTCAATGAGGCGCTGGTCTTTGCTAGCACGCTGTCGCAGTTCTTGCGCACCCATGGCGAGATCGTGGCTCAACATCCAGGCACAGAAGATGCTCGTGCAGAGACGAGCGGATGCCTTGTTGAGGGTCTCATAACACTTCTGGATAGTATCCGCATCCTCTTTTTCTTCTGAATATGGTCCCTTGATCAGGCCCTCGCGTCGGAACCGGTCGATTGCCGCGCTGGTCTTCGCCCAGTCGGTGCGGGCGGCGTCAAGGAGCGGGGTGAAAGAGTCCGGAAGGGTGGCCAGACTGAGCTGATCGCCTGAAAAATCGCGCAGCAGATTGTCGAGATCCAGAATCTCCGCACAGGCCTGATTCACCGCTACCGGTCCTTCGGCCTCGCGCGCCAAACGGTCCGTCTGCGGTGATCCGGCGTTCACCCCCCGTCCCGACTCGTCGACCACCCATTCGCATCTCCCATCGTCCGTATCGCGTAACAAGGGGCCGGCGCCCAGCGCGCACTGGAACGTCTGGGACAGACCCTCCGTCCAGTAGTTGATGTGGCGCACTTCGGCTTCCAGTGTCCTCGGCTCTTTGAGCAGCCGGACCACGGCACTCACGCTCTGATACAGGAGCCTCGTGTCCGGCTCGGACACTGCGGACGGCTCGCGCCTGAGCCTCGCCACTCGCGCTTGGAGATAGTTCTTGAACGCCTCGAAACTAAGGTCAAGCTCTGCCCGGCCTTCGCGCCACATGCGCGCCGGGTAGTATAGGGCGTCGTACGTCAATTGGGCGAACTGCGGCTCGATCGCAACACGATCACGCAGTTCAGGACGTGCATATACCGCCTCGACCGCTAGTTGCGCCAGTACTGTACAGCGATGTTCCGGATGCAAAGCCAAAGAAAACTCGTCCAAATCGATTTCGTTCTTGTCGTCCGTGAATTTACCTAGGCTTCTGCGAATGTCCCCCACGTGCATTCGCGCCCGATGCAAAATCACGCACTTCAGCGCCTCAGCACTTAGGTCGGTTGCGATGTTCGTGCCATCTGTCCGTGGATTCAAGCCCAGGAGCATGTCCAAGTAAGTGCGAAGATCTCTCGGTGAATAGCTCACAAACAGCAGCAGGTAGAAAAACGTGTGCTCATTCGGGTAGGCCTTCTCCTTTACGATGGCGAGGTGAAAATCGTAGTAGTCGCGGTCGGTGAGGAAGCAGAAAAAAGCGCGGTCGCCCGTGAAATGCTTGATGCGCCGGATCAGAGCTGGCAATCTGTCCTGGAGGTCGGGAACCTTGTCCAACTCATCCACCACAAAAACCGGCGCCAATCCGGCCGCGACTACTCGCCGAACAAGAAGCGGAAGGGTGATGTCGAATGTGGCCACCGTAGTGTCGACAATCAGGCTGGGCCGCTTCGTCCTGCCCGCCATGTACCCAAGCAAAACAGTGGTGACCAGGCCCGTGATGCCAGCGCCAATCACGGCCATCACCAGATTGTGGCTGATGCTCAGGACCAATCCAACGACGATTGCTGCCGAAAGCAGCCCGACGCCCGCCACCAGTACGCTCGTACCGCTGCCGATCACGTCGCTCACCTCACGGATCCAAGGGCTCGGCGCCCGCTGAGGATCGGGAATTGGTCTCGAGCTCTCCGCCGCCTCACTTGCGACTTCAACGAGCATCGCGAGCGCACTCAGTTCCCGATAACCTTGTTGCTGAGAAGTGGGTTGGTCGATCAGAACGCCAGACGTCAGCCAACCGGGTCCATCCCAGAACTCGCGCAACGTCGCCAAGTCGGGTTGCCGGTTGAGTTCCATGCGCAGTTGTGCGGCTTGCTCGTCGGCCGCAGGCTGGTTAAGATGGCGCGCCCGGGCCTCGTAACAAGTCGCAATTTCCTCGGCAAAGCTGCGGTGCAAGCTACGGGCGATCTCCTTGAGTGCCGTGCCTGCCATGGCATCGTACCGGGATTCGAGGTTGCTCGGTCGGTGCCCGAACGTCGTCTGATCGTCGGGTTCGCCTTCGATCTTAAGCAGATCAGGACCGTGTACGAACACAGGAAGGGGACGAGCGAGCGATGACGACGGCTGCGAAGTCCCTTGCCCAGGGCGGGCAGGCGCCAGCAACTGAACTTCCTCAATCGTCTGGTGCGCCAGCGTCGTCTTGCCGGAGCCGCGGTGCCCTGCCACGAGAACCGACTCTCCGGGGATCTCATTGTCGGCATAACGCATCAGCTCCCGCTTCAGCTCGAGGTGTGCGTGGCAATCGGCACGCACCGTCTTAGCCGGACTGCTTCCGGCGAAAGGCTCCGCGGAGGGCGCGACCTTCAGCTTCATGGTTTCAAACCAGTCCCGATCGACCTCGACCAAACGAGAAACGCCATTGACAACAACAGAACCGAAAGCGCCAGGGATGCTGAGAAATAGACAAATGGCTCGAGTGCGCGTCCCGTCCCCCCACCGAGTTTCCGGTAATGGCTGGAAGCGAAGCCACTTCTTGTTCTGCGCCGAAGTTCGTCGAACAGGCACCCCCAGGAATAACAGGTAACAGCAAGGAATAACCAAAGAACCACGTAAAACCCCGGCGAGCCGTCAAGCGTTCCGTGCTGCATCGCCTGGTTGTGTCTGAGGATTAGGAATGCAGCAAGGACCACGGCTAGGAACTTCCCTGCGTGACCACGAATGAGATCCATCGCGATACCCCCCGCACCTACAAGTGCCGCGAAAAGTATATCAGAATTGGAAGTTCCGATTTCTGGTATCTGTTCGACATCAACTTGGAGGCGGCAGGTGGGGGTGTTCGAGCCGCTCGACGTTCACCTGCACTGGCACCGCCCCCCTGTTCGCGGACCAAATCCGTACGCCGCACACCCGGTGCCGAGCAACAGGCCCATGTCCCTCATGCTACCCTGAGTACTTATCCATGATTCGCGCCCACCGCGGGAAACTGCCCGCGATTGCCCCGTCCGCCTACGTGGATCCGAGCGCCCAGGTGGTTGGCGACGTCACCATCGGCGAGCGCTCCAGCCTGTGGCCCAACGTGGCCGCGCGCGGCGACGTGCACTTCATCCGCATCGGCGAGGAGACCAACATCCAGGACAACTCGGTGCTGCATTGCGATGCTCCGGATTTCCCGCTGGTCATCGGAAATCGCGTCACCGTGGGCCACATGGTGGTGCTGCACGGCTGCACCGTGGAAGACGACGCGCTCATCGGCATTGGCGCGGTGGTGCTCAATGGCGCGAGAATCGGAAGAGGCTCGGTAGTGGCCGCCGGCGCGCTCGTACCCGAGGCGATGGAGGTGCCGCCAGGCGTCATGGTGATGGGCGTGCCTGCCCGCATCCGCCGCCCGGTGACCGAAGAGGAACGGGAGCGGTTCCGGCTGAACTGCCAGCATTACGTGGAAGCCTGCCGGGCGTATCGTGAAGACGCCTGACCCCCGGCGCGTGGAACGAACCGCGTGGAACGAACAATGATCAAGGCGGTCAAAGGAACGCGGGACATTCTTCCCCCCTCGAGCGCGGTCTGGAACCACGTCGAGCGAGCGGCGCGAGAAGTGTTTCGCACCTTCCACTACCGCGAGATCCGCACGCCCATCCTCGAGGAAACCGCGCTGTTCGCGCGCGGCGTCGGCGAGGAAACCGACATCGTCGGCAAGGAGATGTACACCTTCGACGATCGCGACGGCAGCTCGCTGGCCCTGCGGCCCGAAGCCACCGCCTCGGTGATGCGCGCCTACATCGAGCACCGGCTCGATCAGATACCCGGCCTGCAGAAGCTCTATTACATGGGGCCGATGTTCCGCCGCGAGCGCCCGCAGAAAGGCCGCTACCGGCAGTTCTTTCAGATCGGCGCCGAGGCCATCGGCTCGGAGTCGCCTCTGGTGGACGTCGAGGTGATCGAGCTGGTGGTGGAGATCCTGCGCCGCGCCGGGCTCGGCGGCTTCACTCTGTTGCTCAATTCCGTGGGGCACCCCGGGTGCCGCGCCGCGTTTTCGGCGGTGTTGCGCGAGCGCCTGAAGGAAGTTGCGCCCCGCATGTGCGGCGATTGCCAGCGCCGCGCGGAAACAAATCCGCTGCGCGTGCTCGATTGCAAAGTGCCCGAGGACCAGCCCATCGTCGATGCCCTGCCCTCCATCCTCGATCACCTCTGCCCGGAGTGCCGCGCCCACTTCGAGACGGTGAAGGAGCATCTCGCGGCGAGGAGCATCCCGTTCGAGGTCAAGCCGCGTCTGGTGCGCGGACTCGATTACTACATGCGCACAACATTTGAAATCGTGCACGGCGCGCTGGGCGCGCAGAACTCCGTGCTGGGCGGCGGCCGATATGACGGGCTTGCGGAATCGCTGGGCTCGCGCGTGGCCGCGCCGGGAATCGGGTTCTCCATCGGCGAGGATCGTCTGGTGATGACCGTCGAGGAAGAGCACCCAGGCGAGTTCGGCGACAAGCTGGACGTCTATCTGGCCCCCATGGGCGCGGAGGCGGCGCGTCATTGCGCGGGATTGGCGGCGGCGCTGCGGCAGGCTGGCCTGTCGGTCGAGACCGGACTCGAAGCGAAGCTGAAGCGGGCGCTCGAGCTGGCCAACAAGCTGCACGCCCGCTACGCGCTCATTGTCGGCGACAACGAGATCGCCGCCGCTGAGTACACACTAAAAGAGATGAGCTCCGGCGAGCAGTTCAAACTCAACCGGGAAGCGCTGCTGGAGAAATTCCGAACACCGCTCGCCCATGTGGGTGGCTCCGTTACCGAGCCGCGAACGTGAGCGAGCGGAGATAACGAGTAAACAAGAATGGAATCCGTACCTCTCGATTTCCTGGGCGACCTCAGACGAACGCACTCCTGCGGCCAGTTGCGGCCGAGCGACTCGGGCACGCATGCCGTGCTCATGGGATGGGTGCACCGGCGCCGCGACCTCGGCGGCGTCATCTTCATCCACCTGAGGGACCGCGACGGCGTCACGCAAGTGGTCTTTCGCGCCGACAAAGACGCCGAACTGCTGAAGAAGGCCGAACTGCTGGGCGCCGAGTACGTGGTGGCCGTCGAGGGTCTGGTGGAGGAGCGCACCGAAGACACCGTGAACCCGGCCATCCCCACCGGCACGGTGGAGGTGCTGGCCAGCAACCTGTGGATCCTCAACGAATCGCGCACGCCGCCGTTCCCCATGGAAGACAACGCGGACGTAAAGGAAGACGTGCGGCTGAAGTACCGCTACGTGGACCTGCGCCGGCCGCGCATGCAGCGCAACATCATGCTGCGCTCGCGCATCGCCTTCGCGGTGCGCCAGGCGCTGGACGCCCAGGGGTTCCTCGAAATCGAAACGCCGTTCATGACCCGCTCCACCCCCGAGGGCGCGCGCGATTACCTGGTGCCCAGCCGCGTGCAGCCGGGCCATTTCTACGCCCTGCCGCAGTCTCCGCAGCTCTTCAAGCAGTTGCTCATGGTGAGCGGCTACGACAAGTACTTCCAGATCGTGCGCTGCTTCCGTGACGAGGACCTGCGCGCCGACCGCCAGCCCGAGTTCACCCAGATCGATCTCGAGATGTCCTTCCCGCAGGCCGAGCAGATCTTCGAGGTAATCGAGCCGCTGGTGCGGCACTCCTGCGCGGTGGCCGGGTTCGAAGTGGAAACGCCCTTCCCCCGCATGACCCACGAACAGGCCATGCGCTCCTACGGAATCGACAAGCCCGATCTGCGCCTCCCTCCGTTCCACTTGCTGGAGGGCGATTTCTCCTCGCTGGAACTGGCCTTCCCGCCGGTGGCCATCCGCGTCCCCAGGACCGGTCCTCTGACCCGCCGCGAACGCGACGAGTTGAAGGCCTTCGGCACGGACCGCGGCTTGCGTGTCTACGACGATTTGAAAAAACTGGAACCGGCCATCGCGGAAACCGCGCTGCAGGCGAGCGGCGGCGAAGAGGGCGACTATCTGATGCTGGCCGGCTGGGCCGGACCGCCCAAAGGGCAGCGCCCCGACCACACCTTCCTTCAGGCCTGCGGGCAGTTGCGGCTGTTCGCCGGCCAGAAGCACAACGACCGTCATAAGCTCCTCGACCCGCGCCAGTTCCGTTTCCTGTGGGTGGTGGATTTCCCCATGTTCGAGTGGGACCAGGACGAGAACCGCTGGATGGCCGCGCACCATCCCTTTACCTCGGTTCTGGACGAGGATCTGGACAAACTCACGGCCGACCCTGCGCATTGCCGGGCGAAATCCTACGATCTGGTGCTGAACGGCGTCGAGCTCGGCTCGGGGTCCATCCGTATTCACCGCCGCGATGTGCAGTCGAAGGTGTTCGCCGCCCTGGGATTCGGCGAGGAGGAGGCCCAGCGGCGCTTCGGCTTCCTCCTGGAGGGACTGCAATACGGGGCCCCGCCGCACGGCGGCATAGCCCTCGGGCTGGATCGCCTGGTGATGATTCTGGCCGGAGAAACCTCCATCCGCGATGTAATTCCTTTCCCGAAAACCGCGCGCGGAACCGATCTGATGTGCGATGCGCCCGCTCCGGTGCCCGCACGGCAATTGCGCGAGCTTGGCATTCGCCTGACTGGCGAGTAAGTCAAGCCGGCACAATATGTTACGACTCACCACACGCGCGTCCGCCAACTGTCGGCCATATCACACATAAAGCGAATTCATCGAGCGGCGGCAAATCGTATGGTACATTTGTACTAGGGAAGTAAAAACCAATTATGCCTAGTAAGACTAACGAATCTGTAACAACCAAGACACGGGCGAAAGCAGTCAGGACCCCGGAAACCGCCCCTTCCGCGCCGCGCCGGCATAAGAAAGCGACCCCTGTCGCAGCCGCTTCATCCAATGACATTATCTCTACGGAAAAAATCGCCACGCTCGCGTTTTCCTACTGGGAATCACGGGGTTATCAGGGCGGTTCTCCTGAAGACGACTGGTTCCGCGCCGAGAACGAACTGCGCGAGCTCGTATCCGCGTAATCGCCCCGGCGATTAACTGCCCGGCCGCACCGTAACTCCGCCGGGAATTTCCCGGCTTGTTAGTTGAAGTGCTCGCGGTTCTTTACCCGCTGCCACCGATGAATTCCCATTGTCAGGTGCGCGTGCCTTGCGCACCCGTCGCCAGTTCCACCAGCTTCGGCCCGATCTCCTCGATCGGCAGCACGAAATCCGCGTCCACCCTGGCCAGCGCGCTGTCCGGCATGCCGCGGTATTGCGCCGTCGCCGGATCCTCCACAATGGCGATGCCGCCCTGCCGCTTGATGGCCAGCAGCCCCGCCGCGCCGTCCTCCAGGGAGCCACTCAGCACCACTCCCACAACCCGCTTCCCGAATTCGCCCGCCACCGAGCGGAACAGCGCGTTGATCGCCGGATGGTGCTGGCTGCCCGGCGCGCCACGACCCAGAATAATCCGATGATTCAGCACCGTCATGTCATAACCGGGCGGCGCGACGTAGATCGAGCGGCGCTCCACCGGCCAGCCGTTCTCGGGGTGCCGGGCGGGTAGCGATCCGGCTTTCGTGAGGATTTCGGGAAGAAGGCTCCTGCCTCCGGGCGAAACGTGCAGAACGATAAAAATGCTCGCCCGTAAATCGCGCGGGAAGTGCCTGACCACCTGCTGCAGCGCCCCTACGCCTCCCGAGGACGCGCCCAGCGCGATGATATCGTATACTGGCATTTTGTCCCGCTCCTGTGCCGCCATCCGGCGCCGGCGTCAGGAATAATCCTAACCCTTTTGGAAGCAAACGGCGCATAATTAGTCTGATCGATGGCGAAGAAGCGCAAGGGCCGCGAGCCGGGGCATCATGAAGGTCGGGGAGCCGCAACCTCCGGCGGCGCGGCCTCGGCCCGTTCTGCGCGAGTTGCGGGGAAGGGAAAAGGCCGCGAGTTGCGGCGTCCCGAACGTCGGGAAGCCGCGGGTTCCGGCGGCGCGAGCGCGGTCCCCTCTGCGCGAGTTCCTCGGGAGAAAACGAAAAAGGCCAGGCCCGTCGGGGCGCCGGCCCAAAAGCGCACCGTCGCCGCGGCGAAAGAGCGGGCGCGCCCGGCGAAGAAGACCCGCAAGGGCTCCAACGGCGGCACTTTCCCTATTGTGGCGATCGGTGGCGCCGAGGGCGGCATCGAAGCCTTCACGCGCATCCTGCTGGCTCTGCCGGCCCAGACCGGGATGGCCTGCGTGTTCGTCCATCATCTGGCTCCCCAGCTCGCCGGCAAGGCCGTGGCACTGTTGTCCAGGCATACGGCAATGCCCGTCAGCGAGGCCGGCCAGGGCCGCCGGGTGCAGCCCGGCCACGTCTACGTCATTCCGGCGCGGGCCGACATGTCGATTGCGGGCGGCACTCTGGTGTTGTCGCCGCAAGGACCTCATCGTGCGCCCCGCGCGCCCATTGATCGTTTCTTCCGCTCGCTGGCAGCCGATCGCGGCAGTAGCTGCATTGGCGTTATTCTTTCCGGAAACGCCACCGACGGCACGCGGGGAATCCTGGCCATCAAGGCGGCCGGCGGCATCACCTTCGCTCAGGACGGCGACAGCGCCACTGAGCCCGCCATGCCGCGTAGCGCCATCGCCACCGGCTGTGTCGACTTCGTCCTGCCGCCGGAAGACATCGCCCGCGAGCTGGCCCGTTTGGGCGATCATCCCTACGTCTCCAGCGCCGCCCCCGTTGCCGGGGAGCGGGACGATGCCAGGTCCGACGCCGCCATCACCGGCATTCTCACCCTGGTGCGAACCGAGACGGGCGTCGATTTTTCTCACTACAAACAAGCCACCATCCGCCGGCGCATCCTGCGGCGCATGGCGCTCGGCCACGTGGACGGCATGGACGCCTACCTGCAGCGGCTGCGCGACAGGCCCCCCGAGATCGCCGCTCTGCACGAGGATTTCCTGATCCACGTCACCCGGTTCTTCCGGGACCCCGGGGCATTCGAGGCGCTGAAGAAGGTCGTTTTCCCCAGTATCGCGGCCGGCCGCAACGGATCGGCGCCCATTCGCATCTGGGTGCCGGGCTGTTCTTCGGGCGAAGAGGTCTATTCGCTGGCCATCGCGCTGCTGGAGTATCTGGACGAAGCGTCCGGCGATGCCACCATCCAGTTTTTCGCCACCGATATCAGCGAAAACGCTCTGGAGAAGCCGCGTTCCGGCCTGTATCCCCTGAGCATCTCCGAGGACGTCTCCCCGGAGCGTTTGCGCCGTTTTTTCCTGCGCGCCGAAGGCGGTTACCGCATCGGCAAGCAGCTCCGCGACATGTGCGTGTTCGCGCGCCATAACATCGCCCAGGACCCGCCGTTTTCGCGCATGGATCTGATCAGTTGCCGGAATGTCCTCATGTATCTCGGACCTGTTTTACAGAGGCGCGTCGTTCCGGTTTTCCATTATGCGCTCAAACCGGATGGATTCCTGTTGTTGGGGTCTGCCGAAACGGTGGGGCCGTTCGCCGATCTGTTCACGCCGGTAGACAAGAAATGCCGGGTCTACCGGCGCAAACCCGCCGCCCGGCGCGTTCCGGCAGGCTTTCCGGTGACGCCCGCGAGTCCGCGGAAGTCCGATCCGCAGCCGCCGGCGGAAGACTGGACGGAGGCGGATCTGGCTCGCGAGGGCGACCGCGAGGTGCTGGACCGGTACGGCCCCCCGGGCGTCGTTGTCGACGACAATCTGAACATCGTGCAGTTTCGCGGCCGCACCAGCCCATGGCTGGAGCCCGCCGCTGGCGCCGCCACCCTGAATCTGCTGCGCATGGCGCGTGAAGGGCTGGCCCTGGAACTGCGCAACGCCGTTCGCAAAGCCCGCGACGGCGATGCCGCGTTCCGCCGCGAGGGCCTGCGCGTAAACCCGCAATCCGGGGACACCGAGTTCGCTATCGAGGTGATTCCCATTCGCGGCTCGCCCGGCCGCCAGCGCCGTTTCCTGATTCTGTTCGAACCCGCAAAGCCTTCCGCGAGCGCCGGGATTCCGCGCCCGGCCGCGGCCGTCCGGCCGTCCGCCAAGCCGGATAGCGAGAACGCCCGGTTGCGCCGGGAACTCGCTTCGGCCAGGGAATACCTGCAGTCGATCGTCGAGGAACAGGCGGCCTTCAACGAAGAAACACGCACCGCCAGCGAGGAAATTCAGTCGACCAACGAGGAATTGCAGAGCACCAACGAGGAGTTGGAGACGGCCAAGGAGGAACTGGAATCCTCCAACGAGGAATTGAACACCGTCAACGAAGAACTGCGCACGCGCAACGAGCAGCTCTGGCAGACCGGCAACGACCTCATGAACCTGCTGGCCAACGTCAGCATGCCCATCGTGATGCTCGGCAACGACCTGCGCATCCGCCGCTTCACGCCCATTTGCGAGAGAATACTGAATCTGATTCCGCCGGACGTCGGCCGGCCCATCGGCGATATCAAGTCCACCCTCAGCGTGCCCAGTCTGGAGGGGCTGTTGCGCGGCGTCATCGAGAGCCTCGAACCGAAGGCGGTGGAGGTGAGCGACGTCAACGGCCACCGCTACTCGCTGCGCGTGCGGCCCTACCGCACCGGCGACAACCGCATCGACGGCGTGGTCATGGTTCTGGTGGATGTCGAAATGGGCGCCGGCTCCGCTACGCACCGCGACATCTTCGCGCGCACGCTGATTGAGGCCCAGGAGCAGGAACGGCGGCGGCTTTCGCGGGAATTGCACGACGACCTGAACCAGAGAATTGCCGTTCTGGAGTTGGACGCAGACGCGCTGGAAAAAACCGCGCCTTCCGCCGATGCACTGCGCCAGGGTTTGCGGCAAATTCGCGAACAGGTGGGCGAGCTCTTAAAGGAGGTCCGGCGAATCGCCTGGCAGTTGCACACCACCGTGCTGGACAATCTCGGCCTGGTCCCGGCGCTCGAGTCGCTCTCCCGCGAGTTCTCCGAACGGGACGGCGTCCCCATCCGGTTCGCCGCGCCGGAAGTTCCGCCCGATGTCTCGCACCCCGTCGCCGTGGCCCTGTACCGGATCACTCAGGAGGCGCTTCGCAACGTCTCCCGCCACTCCGGCGCCCACGATGCGGCCGTCGAAGTTCTGCGCTCCGATAGCTGGATCGAGCTGAGGGTGAGGGACAGCGGCATCGGGTTCGACCCGGCCGAAGCGCGGCCCGGCCTCGGACTCACCAGCATGGAAGAACGCGCGCGGCTCATCAAGGGCAGCCTGGAAGTGGTCTCCAGGCCGGGCGCGGGCACGGAAATTCGCGTCCGCGCGCCAATACTGGCAACATTATCACAGAACGCATGATACTATATGAGGCATAGTGGGAAAAATACGCGTCCTGCTCGGGGAAGACCATACCCTGGTAGCCGACGGCCTCGCCCGTTTAATTGAGCCTGAATTCGATCTAGTAGCGAAAGCGGATAACGGCCGCGCTGCGGTTCAGGCGGCGGCGCAGCATCGGCCGGACGTGGTTCTGCTCGATATTTCCATGCCGCTGCTGAACGGAATCGAGGCCGCCCGCCAAATCCGGGCTGAATCCCCCCAAACGAAGATCGTTTTTCTCACTATGCACACCGATCTCGCCTACGTGGCCGAGGCGTTGCGCGCGGGGGCTTCGGGATACCTGCTCAAGCGCTCCGCCGTCTCCGAACTGAGCGCCGCCATCCGCGCCGCGGTGAGCGGAAAGGTATACATCACGCCGCAGATCGCCAGCCGATTGAAAGAATCCGCCCGGCCGGAGACGATGGCTTCGCCCAGACTCACCGGCCGCCAGCGCGAGGTGCTGCAGTTGATCGCCGAAGGGTTTACGGCGAAGGAAATGGCCAGCCAACTGTCCATTTCCACGAAAACCGTCGAGTTCCACCGCGCCGCCATTCTGCAGAAGCTGGGATTGCACGGAACCGCGGATCTGATCCGCTATGCGCTGGAACACCATATTAGCGGAAATCGGCCGGTAAGAAAGACCTGATGTACGCACCCGAACGATCCGGAGTGGGGCAGGACCTCGGCCGGCCCTCGGCCTGCGCGGGGCTCTCAGCCCCGCATATCCGGGCTGTGGCTCCGCTGCTTCGCGGAGCAGGCCTGTCGCCCCAATACCACTTAACTTTTCCATCAACGGACGCTTATACAGAATTCGTGGGGCAGCCCCTCGGGCTGCGGCCGGCCCTCGGCCGGCCTGTTCGGGTGAACAGATGCCTGATGCTGCCAGCGAAGAGCGGGTCCGGGGGACCCGCGCAGACCGGGGGTCTGCCCCACAACGTACCGCACTGCGCCTCCGATGAAAAGTTAAGTGGCATTGGGCCTGTCGCCCGCGGCAACTTTCGCCGCGGGCTGTTACCGTTTTGGCGCGGTCCGCCCGGCTTGCTAAGATGTTCACTGGTGAATTCCATGATGAAAACCGCCTTCCAATTCGCTCTCGCCTTCGTCGTCTCCGCGGGTGTCGTGTGCGCGCAGCAGCAGAGTCCGCCCGCCCAGGCTGCCGTCACCATCTCGGGCAAGACCATCACTATTAAATACTCCGCGCCGTCGGTGCGCGGCCGGGAGGGCCATCTCTTCGGACCCGCCGGGAAGATCTCGCACGACCCGAACTATCCCGTATGGCGCGCCGGCGCCAACTCCGCCACCACATTGCACACCGACGCCGACCTGGACATCGCCGGCCTCCGCGTCCCCGCAGGCACTTACACGCTCTTCGTTCTGGTGGAGGACCCCGACGCCTGGCAGCTCATCGTCAACAAGCAGACCGGCCAGTGGGGCCTGCGCTACGACCAGACGCAGGATCTGGGCAGCGTCAAAATGACCATGAGCAAGCCGCCGGCGCTCGTCGAGACCTTGCGCTATACCCTCTCGGACGAGGGCCGCGGCGCCGGCAAGCTGGAGCTTGCCTGGGAGGATCACGTCGCCTCCGTGCCCATCGCGGTGAAGTGATCGTCTCCGTCATCGTGCCCGTTCGCCGCGAGCGGGCGGCCATCGAACGGTTCCTCGCCTCGCTTGCCGCGCAGGATCTTTCCCATCTCGACGGAAATCTCGAATGGGAGGTCGTCGCCGCCGATGGCATGAGCGACGACGGCACCCGTGACGTGCTGGCAAAGTGGGCCCGCGCTTGGCCGAAGCTTACGGTCATCGACAACCCGCGTGGCTATGTCTCCAGCGGCCTGAATGCCGCCGTGCGAGCCGCGCGCGGAGACGTCATCGTCCGCATGGACGCACATTCGGAATACGCCCCGGACTATGTGCGCCAATGCCTCGCGGTGCTCGATGAAACCGGCGCGGACAACGTAGGTGGACCGGCCCTTACGCGTGCCACCGGGTGGCTGGCGCGGGCGGTGGCCGCCGCTTACCACTCCCGTTTCGGTTCCGGCGGCGCGAAGTTCCACGACGCCGAATATGAAGGACCCGTGGACACCGTGCCATACGGATGCTGGCGCAGGGCGACGCTCGAACGGATCGGCCTGTTCGACGAATCGCTGCTCCGAGACCAGGACGACGAGCTGAATCTTCGCATCGTTCGCGGTGGCGGGCGCATCTGGCAGTCGCCGCGGATTCGTTCGTGGTACTGGCCGCGCGGCTCGCTGCGGGCGCTGTTTGCGCAGTATTTTCAGTATGGCTTCTGGAAGGTGGCGGTCATTCGCAAGCACGGCCGTCCGGCTTCATGGCGGCATCTGGCGCCCGGCGCCTGCGTGCTGCTGGCATTGGCGCTGGCCATTGCGTCCACCCTCTGGCGATGGCCGCTGGCGGTCCTCTGCTTGCTGGCTGGCGCGTACGCGGCGGCTTCCGTGGCGGCTTCGGTGACCGCCGCGCGACGGCACGGCTGGGATCTGTTGCCCGCCCTGCCTGCGGTCTTCGCGACGTACCACCTTGCCTACGGCCTCGGCTTCCTCGCGGGCCTGGCAGCCTTCGCCTTCTGACCGCCGGACCTTGTACTACCACACCCAGGAATTTTCGCAGCCCGCACAATTCGAAGTGGGGCAGGCCGGACCAGGGGCGAAGCGGCAGTGGTCTCCTTATCCGCGGATAAGGCCGGCGTTTGTCTTTCGCCCGTGGTCAGGCCTGCGGCGGCCTCTCAGGCCGCCCTGCTACTGGTTTGCGGCTCGGGTGCTCTGCGGGGCAGGCTCTCAGCCCAATGGCACTTAACTTTTGGAACGGGCCTGCAAATCCAAGAACAGAATGTGCGTATGATGGAGGATTCCTTTGTGGGGCGGCCAATCCTGGCCGCCGCCGCGTTT
>JBEKPY010000032.1:0-116064 GCA_049520275.1 Bryobacteraceae bacterium | reverse complement strand
CCGCAGCGATGGGCTGTGGGATGCCGGTGGCTGAAGCCCGCGCTGATAGGACAGTTCGAGTTCGTCGAGTGGACGCCGGACGGCCACCTCCGGCATTCGCGGTTCACGGGCCTGGGAGAGGGCATCGAACCGCGGGAAGTTGCTCGTGATGGTCGATCCGCCGTCACGTGAAGACGACCGTGATGCCCTCGGTCCAGCCAGCTTTGCCGGGCGGAAATCTCCTTCGTCTTTTCTTCGCCTATGCTGGCCGTGCCCGGTCCACGCACCTGCATCGTCTCTTTCACCGATTCGGAGGGGTTGACGCATTCGGTTGAGGTCGCGGCCGATTCGCTCTTTCAGGCCGCCGCACTCGCTGTCGCCGAGTTTCGCCGGTGCGGCTTCACGGAGGCGGGCATCGGCCCGAGCACGCATTTGAGAGTCGCCGTGAAGGCGCCAGCGACGATTCACGTTGGTACGCTTCAGCCGGCTGGAGTCGTGGCTACGGAGCGTCGGGAAATCACCGAAGGAGCAGGCGCTCAAAGCGGACCTGAAGGCGCGGATTGCAGTAGTCGCCGTGCGCGGAACAAGGCGTCCGTCGAGTGTAGACTCTTTTCATGGTGTTCACGAAGCGTCTCCGGGAGAGGGTTCGGTGTGGAGAAATCACCAGTAGCGTCCGAATCTGGACGCGCCCGCACGTCACGGTCGGCCGCCGGTACCGCATGGAAGAAGGCGAAATCGAGGTGGATTCGATCACGCCGATCGGTTTCCCCGACATCACGCCAGAATTGGCGCGCGAGTCGGGATTCCTTGGTCTCGTCGATCTGCTCAAGGTCGCAAAGCACGGCAGAGGCGAGAACATTTATCTGGTTCGGTTCCACTACGTGCCCCCACGAAGCAAGCACCTCGTTCAGCGCGGGCGCACAGGGAAAAAACATCGCTCTATCTAAGCATCGACGGGTGGTTCCTGGCTGCCATGTCATACCAGTCCAGTCGGCGGCAAGCGATATCTCGGGATGAACGAAGCCGCCGCAGGCGGCAGACGCTTCGCGTGGGCATAAACCCGGGCGGCATGCGTTGGTCGCCAGCGGCGATGTGGTGAAACAGCAATATCGTGGGTCACAAGGAGTTTCCCGTGACCCATTTACGAAAAGCGATGCTGGAGGAACTCCAGCGTCGCAACTTGTCCCCGATTACGACTCGCATTTACCTCCGCGCAGTCGAGGAGTTCGCTCAGTACTACAACAAGCCACCTGACCGGTTAGGCCCTCGAAGCACATCCGAGAGTACCAGGCTCACCTTTTCACCCATTCGTCGCGCGGACCAGGAGCGCAACTCCTTCAGCGATACTTTCGATAATCTCGTCTGACTGCCCGGCCTTAACGGGAGTTATCGGTCGCCCCACCCAGTCTGTCGCGCGGTCGGGGATCTGCGCCAGCGGCTTACGGTGCCTGAGTTCCAGCGGTGTTGCGGAGTTCTCAATACTGATGAAAGCGAGCACCCACCGGGGATTCCTTCCGTCGATTCCGATGTCACAGACCTTCTCGCGGACAAGCTCCTGCGGTACGCTCCGGGATTATCGGCAGTGGCCCGTTGCCGCAACTAGGGCGTGTCTTCGAACGTTCGCGCCGGATCGACGTTCGGTGATCGGTTGGGACCCGGGCACTCGCGGTCTGTTTCGGGATGCCGATGAAGCACGTCAGCCGGATCGGTGCGCCTGGAGCAGCGGCGCGCCGGAACGTCCAGACATAGTCCGCCGGCACACTGCGCGACATTTCAGTCAGCTCCCGCTTGTTGTACGAGCGCAGGCACGATACAAACCCGTCCCACGCGAATGCCAGCGGCAGCACCGGCAGCAGATATGTGAACACCCAGTGGGCCCAGCGGCGCGGCCGCATTCGCGGCACCAGCGCGAACATGAGCAGGAAGCTGCCGGGAAGCGTGGCCAGTGCCTGCCACGTGGAACGGTCGGTGATCTCGAAGATAGCGATCGGCTGCCTTTTGCGACCGGCATCCCCGAGCATCGCACGCGCGGCGTCGGGGTCGAAGTGATGAAACGCATTGAACACGGTACGAATGCCGCTCAGACTCTCGGGCACGCGCGTGGCATCCACCGCTTCGGGGCAGCCGTGCACGCGTCCTCCGGACAACGATTCAACCCTGCGGAATGCCACGGCGTTCGGGTATTTGTCAGTCGCGACCACGTCGACCGGCATGCCTGTGTCCGCAAGCCATTCGACCACCGGCAGAATCGGCCCGCAGGAGCCGGAACACAGATCCACTATTCGCCGAATACCCGTGGTCTGCACCACCTCCGCCAGCAGCGGAGCGATGACTTTCTCCAGTCCGATCTGTTCGGCATAAAGCCTTAGGCATTCGGTGATGCCGTCACGCAGAACCACGGGAAACCACCCCAGATCATGGAATTCGAACAGACGCATACGACGAAGCATCGCCCTGGACCACCTGCTGGGGTCATCGGCAGACGCGATGCCCGGCAGTCCAGGGCAAACCCCTCAGAGTTGATTCGGGACGCCATTGGACCCGCATCCACTTTCCGAGTGGCCCTCCGCCGGGTGTGGGCGCACGGTGCGCCAGCCCAGGCACGGCGTTAATTAAAAATATACCGGCCAATCGTGACTTCCCCGAAAAACACAGCGAAGCGATTGAAAACACAAGTCGATTGGCCGGTATACGATGAATTAACAGGTCCAATCTGTGCACGCGCTCGGGAGTGGATCGATGCCCTCCAGAGGAGGGGCTGTTGGGGCAGACGCCTCGAAGAAACAACCGCGTGCGGTATCATGTACCGATGAGGCTGACGTACGTGATGAAGTTCGTGTCCAACATGGACACGGCTGTAAAGTTCTACCGAGACACGTTGAGCTTGCCGCTTAAATTTCAATCACCCGGTTGGAGCGAGTTTGCTACAGGCGATATTACGCTGGCTTTGCATCCGGCTTCGGAGAAGAATCCACCGGGAACGGTGGAGCTGGGGTTTTCGGTGGTAGACTTGAAGGCTTTTCATGCCGACTTGGCCGCAAAGGGTGTCCAGTTTCCGATGGCTCCCAAGGTGGAGGATTTCGGCTCGTTAGCGCAATTCCTGGATTCCGAAGGAGCGGCGTGCAGCGTGGCCCAGGAAAAGAAGTGACCTCGCGAAAACGCTGTTGGATCGGGACGCCGCGGAACGGAAAAGGCTCTGGTCCCGGATAACGGCGCATCCGGAAGTTGACCGTCGTGAACGCCGAGCCGCCTCCCGTGTCGAGCCCTTCCGTCCAACAACCGGATCAGTCTCGTGAAACGGCGATCACAGCAATCTGCGGACAACGAGTTTCCGATTACTGGAGGTCACCCGCCGCCGAATGGCGCGGCGGTGCGACGGCGTCATCCGGATATATCGGTAGGGTAGGGGCGGTCCTGGCGGGCGGCCGCGGCGCTCCCCCGAATCTTCCTCAGCGGCTTGCCGGGTTCGAGCACCAGCGATTCTGTCACCCTTCCATCCGGGGCCACAAGGTCGATCACGAATGAAACGGTTCGGACTGACGGTACGCGCCTCCAGCCATTCCAGTCGCGCGGAGAGCTTCCTGCTGATCATCTTCGTTACCTGGGATTCAGACCCGCGCGACGCATCAATTCCGCCCGGAGTTCTGGGCAGCTCATGTCGAGAGCCCGCGCGAACGCCTCAAACAGACTCTCGTTTGCACCCCGGACAATTCCCCACCGGTCCAGCAACTCAGTAATAAGCGGCACCGGTGAGGGACACGGAGGCTGCGCTGCTGCCCGGCATGGGAGAAAGCGGGCGGGTCACTCGTTTAGCTTTACCGCCTACGCCGCACGCGCTCAAGGCACGGGAGAGCGAAGTGCGGCGGTTTCCCTCGAGGTCTCGGTTAGCACCCTCACGGAAGAGCTCCAGGAGTATTTCGGCTTTCGGAGCACTGGCTCTCGGAGCCCAGAGATTCCCAAGCGCACCTGGGTCAAAAAGACGCTTGATGCACTTGTCGAATTCAGGCTCGCCACCCGCGTGGACGATGAACGCTATGTCATCGCATACAAGCGGACGCGCAAAGACACGCTGCTAAAGTTCGGCAGCCTCTGTCACAAACTGCAAGAGAAGCAGAATGCCGAGAGAGACGAGAAATCTATGCTCCTACCAGGAATCAACTGGCAAGACCGGGGCTCAGTAGCGTAACACTTCTGTCGTGGCGGGGAACGCGCCCCGGCCGGCGAAACGGCGCGCTTTGGGGGCCATGGGAGGTTTGGGGTGCTTCCCTATATAGGAGGGCAGTTTCTCTCCCCACCGGCAAACATCATCAAAATGGCTACCATGGCTCCCATGCATACCAAGTGATTTATAAATCTATGAGATGGGAAGGGACGATGGCTACCACCCGAGTGGTGCCAGCGGAGGGAGCGCAGCTATTCGAGTGCAGACCGAGTTTGGACTCCATTTGGACTCCACAGAGGCTCTTTCCCGGAGTCCGACGACGACGGATAATCTCCACAAGCCTATGAAAATGAGAAGGTTATAGGTGGTGGCCAGGGACGGACTTGAACCGCCGACGCCAGCCTTTTCAGGGCTGCGCTCTACCAACTGAGCTACCTGGCCAGGGAGGGGATGCCGCACTACCGCGGCAATCCCAGTGTAACAAAAACGCGGCTCTCAGGCCTCCCGCAGCGTGGCCAGCACCGCGCCGGTTTGCTTCTCCACGTCCGCGTGCAGGCTGTTGCCGTGGGCGTCCATGGTGACGATGGCGGCGAAGTCCTCCACTTCGAGATGCCACATGGCTTCGGGAACCCCCAACTCCAGCCAGTTCACTCCCAGCACCTTCTTCACCGTGCGCGCGTAATACTGCGCGGCCCCGCCGATCGCGTTCAAGTACACCGCGCCGAACCGCTCCAGCGCCGCCAGCGTCTGCGGGCCCATGCCGCCTTTGCCGATCACCGCGCGCACGCCATACCGTTCCAGCACGGTGGCCTCGTAGGGCTCCTCGCGAATACTGGTGGTGGGCCCCGCGGCCTTCACCTTCCACTCGCCGCCTTCCTGCAGCATCACCGGACCGCAGTGGTAGAGCACCGCGCCGTGCAGATCCACCGGCGGCTCGTGCTTCATCAGATGATGGTGGACGGCGTCGCGTCCGGTGAAGCATTCGCCGGAAATCAGCACCACGTCGCCCACCTTCAGCGCGCGGACTTGCTCTTCGGACAGCGGAGCGCGCAATGCCACTTCGCGCCCGGTGAGCGGGAAACCGGCTGAGGCGGCCATCTTCTGCACCGGTCTTTCGGGATCGCGATAGAGCCACTTCGTGATGGCGCCGTTCGCGGCATCCAGCCGCACACCGAGGCGGCGGAACGCCCAGCAATCGTAGGCCACCGACACGAAGAAGCTGGCAGGCAGGCGGTTGGCCGCGGCGATCTTGCAGCCGATCAGCGACGCGCGCCCGCCGAACCCCATGGCGCCGACACCGAGCCGGTTGGCCTCGGCCATGATTTCCGTCTCCAGTTTCGCCAGCTCGGCGTCGGGGTTGACGTCGTCGAGCGTGCGGAACAGTTGCATCTTGGCCACCATGTACCCGTGCGCGCGATCGCTGCCAATGCAGACGCCGATGGCGCCCGGTGCGCAGCCCTGTCCCTGCGCCTGCCACACCGCGTGCAGCAGGCACTTGCGCACGCCTTCGAGGTCGCGGTCGGCGCGGCCGAGGTGGTCCAGGTCCGCGGGCAGCGAGTACTGGATGTTCTTGTTCTCGCAACCGCCGCCCTTCAGCAGCAGCTTGACCTCAATCTCGTCCTCTTCCCATTGCTCGAAGTGGATCACCGGCGTTTCCGGGCCCAGATTGTCGCCGCTGTTCTTTCCGGTGAGCGAGTCGACGGAATTGGGGCGCAGCTTGCCGCGCCGGGTGGTCTCGCGCACGGCATCGCGAATGGCCCGCCCCACCGCGATCTGGTTCACGCCCACCGGTGTGTGCACGATGAACGTCGGCATGCCGGTGTCCTGGCAGATGGCCCCCTCGTCGTCATGCGCCATGTCGATGTTGGACGCGATGATGCCGAGCGCCTGCGAAGCCTGCGTATGCGGGGTCTCCACCGCGATCGCCGTCGCCATGGCCGCGCGAACGTCCGGCGGCAGATTCGTGGACGTCTGGGTAATGAGTTGGATGAGACTTTCAGTTAGGAATTGCATGGAGCTACTTCCATCGTATCCGGCCTCGGGTTACCATTGAGAGCGAGTATGTTTCCATTTGGATGTGGCCGGCTGATTGGCCTGTTGGTGCTGCTCGTCATTGCCGCCATCGTCGTTGCCGTGGCGAAGCTGGTGGCTCGCCAGCCGCCGGCCGGGCCGGCTCCGAGCCGCTTCTGCGCGAAGTGCGGATCGCCGCTGTCGCCAGGCGCGCGCTTCTGTCCGGGCTGCGGTTCAGCGGTTTCCTGAAGCGCCGAGGTGGCGGTACACCAGCGCCACCGGCAGCCCCACCACGTTGAAGTAGTCGCCTTCGATGCGCTCGATGAACTTCGATGCAAGCCCTTGGATTGCGTACGCCCCGGCCTTGTCCATAGGTTCGCCGCTGGCCACGTAGGCGTCGATTTCGTCCGCCGTGAGCAGTGAGAACATCACGCGGGTGACGGCCGCATCCACCACCGAACGGAAACCGATGCGCAGGCAGACGCCGGTGATCACCTCGTGGGTGCGGCCGGCGAGCAGCGCGAGCATGCGCCGCGCATCGGCGGCATCGCTCGGTTTCTCCAACACCTCATCGTCCAACACCACGATGGTGTCCGCCCCAAGGACCACCTCGCCCGGGGACATCTTCACCGCGGCGGCCTTGTCGATGGCCAGGCGCCGGGCGTAGCTCGCGGGCGATTCGCCAGCACGGCGCTGTTCATGGACATCCGCCGGACGAACGACGAACGGCAGTCCGGCCGCGCGGAGGATTTCCGCGCGGCGCGGCGATCTAGAGGCAAGCACCAGCATTGATCGCATGGTAACCGAGACAGCCCCGTCTTCGTGTTAGACCGGGTGTAGACGAGATGCCGCAATGCCGTGCTGCTAACGATCCTCGGCATGTCCCTGGCCGCCGCTGTCGGAGAGCAGCCGGCGATTGTTGTTCGCGGCCCAACCGTCGTGGCCTTCTTTCCGCCTGTGAGCGAGAAGGAAATCCAAGCCGACAGCGACGCCAATGAGGCGTTGGCCGATTTCCAGTTGTACGCATCCCAGGTTCGTGAACCATTCCGGAAGGCCGGCATCGACTTTCATGTAGTCTACGCCCTTTCGTTTCGCATTCGCGTCGGAACCAGGATTACGACGTTCCGTACTGGTCAGGTCAGAGTGGGTTATTACTTCGTTGCTCCGGGCAAACAGCACCGCGTTGAGTCAGGCGTAGAAACGGATGTCGATCTTCTACGCATCGCCGGCGAGTACTTTGGCACCGCCGCTCACCACACTCCCGGCAACAATCGATACCGCACCTTCCCCGCATACTCGGCGTAGCCGGGCAGGTCCGCCCGCAGCGTGCCATCCTCCAGCGCGGTGCGGACCACCACCAGAATCACCGTGAGCGCCGCAAGCGCGAGCGCCCACCTCGAGCCCAGCGCGAACGGAATGGCCGCGTACACCAGCAGCATGCCCACATAGCCGGGATGACGAACCACGCGGTATGGCCCCCCGCTCACCACCACGTGCCCCCGCTCGCTCTGGATGCGCACCGTGGTCGAGAAGAACCGATTCACGTACATGGCGAGAGCGGCCACCGCGCCACCGGCCAGCGTGACCAGCACCGCAACCGCCGGCATCCAAACAGGCCAACGCTCGCAATGGAAACGGCGCTGCAGGCCGGCCGCGACTATGGTCAGCATCGGCCCGGCCAGAGCCATCCCCGGACAGACAAATTTGTCCCAGCTCTTCGTGCCGGGCTGCAGCCGCGACCGCTCCTCCAGAAGATCCGGCGAATGCCACGCCAGGATCCACACCGTGGCGAGCTGTATCAGGAGTATGCAGCTCAGCCACGCCCAACCATACGGCCAGCGCAACGTGCCGGCGCATCCGAACAGAATGCCGCCCGTCACCGTCTGGAACGCAATCGATTTCAGAATCAGCGTCCAGCCGGTGGTGTTCATCGTTGCTACTGATATCGCAGCGATTCGCCAGGGTCAATGCGCGCGGCGCGGAGGGCGGGAATCGACGTGGCGCACAAGGCCACCGCGGCCAGCACGATGGCGGTGAGCCCGAAGACCAGCGGATCGCTCGCGCTCACGCCATACAGCAGACTGCCCAGCAGACGCGAAACGCCCAGTGCGCCCACCAGGCCGACGGCGATTCCCACGCCCGCCAGCGCCATGCCATCGCCCACCACCAGACGCAGCACGGATTCCCGGCCCGCGCCCAGGGCCATGCGAATGCCGATCTCGCCGGTGCGCTGGGTGACCGAATAAGAGATGACCCCGTAGATGCCGATGGCCGCCAGAGCGAGCGCCGTAGCCGCGAAGACGCCCAGCAACAGCAGCGTAAAGCGCGAGGACGACTGCGACCCGGCCACCACGTCGTCCATGGTCTGGATCTTGTATACCGGCTGGTCCTTGTCCACCGCGTAGACGGCTCGCTTGATGGCGTTGACCATCTCCTTCGCCTGCGGATGCCGCACCACCAGCGCCATCCTCGGCTCCACCGCCTGCTGGTAGGAAAGGTAGATGGTTGGCGTGGGGACGCGATTGAGACCGGAGCCGTTCACCTCACCCACCACTCCGACGATCTCGATCGCCTGGCCGTGAATCGAGATCTTCTGGCCGATGGGGTCCTTCGGCCCTTCGACGCCGGCCGGCCAGTCTCGCCGTTCAAGAGCCCGATCGATCACCGCCACCAGCGGCCGGTCGTGCGAATCCCGCTCGGTAATGCCCCGGCCACGCAGCAGGGGAATGCCGAGTGCGCGGAAGAATCCCGGGCTTACCACGCGGTAATCGGCGGGCAGGAACTGGCCGGACGGCGGCAGCGGCCTGCCTTCAATCCGAAAACCGGTCTTGCGATCGTCCTCGTCCAGCGGCAGGGCGCAGGTAATGCCCGCGCTGACCACGCCGGGCACCTCGGCCACATTGGCCAGGACGCGGCGGAAGAACTCCACCTGTTCGGCGTCTTTTTGGTATTTGGCATCGGTGGGCAGCTCCATTTCCATGCTCAGGACATGATCCGCCAGGAAGCCGGGATTCACCTGCTGCAGCTTCCAGAAACTCTTCATCGTGAGGCCGGCCGAAACCAGCAGCACCAGTGCGAGCGCCACCTCCCAGACCACCAGCGCGTTGCGCATTCGCCGGCCCGAGCCCGATGAGGTGTTGCGTCCGCCCTCTTTCAACGCCTCATTAACGTCGGTCCGGGATGCCGAGATCGCGGGGACCAGGCCGAAGAGCAGCCCCGTGAGCAGCGACAACGCGACGGTGAATGCCAGCACCGTCCCGTCCACCACCAGATCCGGGCGCACCACCGTGGAGGTGCCCTGTCCCACGGCGATGTTCGCCGGAACGACTCGGTTGAGAAGATCGACGCCCCACATCGCCAGCAGCAATCCGAGGGCGCCGCCGAACACGCCCAGCAGCATTGTTTCCGCGAAGAACTGCCTCATCAGCACGCGCCGGGTGGCCCCCAGCGCCGTGCGAATCGCCGTCTCGCGCCCGCGTGACGCCGCCCGGGCCAGCATCAGATTGGCCAGGTTGGTGCAGGCGATCAGCAGCACCAGACCCACCGCTCCCAACAACACCAGCAGGGCGGGCCTGACGTTCTCTACCATCACCTCCTGCATGGGCGTGATGCTGGCGCTCCAGTCCTTCATGCGCGGCTCCGCACGGTCGATGCGATGAATAATGGTGTCCAACTCGGCGGAAGCCCGGCGATACGAGATGCCCTGTTTCACCCGGCCAAGGACAGTGAATGACTTGGCCATGCGGTCGCGGCGGCGCAAGTCCCCGGTGGACCATGGCGCGAAGAGGTCGGCGGGCAGGGGCAGCCAGAAGTCCGCCGGCATGATGCCGATGATCGTATACGGGATGTCGTCCACTATCACCCGGCGCCCAATCACCGACGTGTTGTTGCCGAAAAGCCGGTGCCAGCCGTTATAGGAGAGGATGGCGACGCGGTTCTCAAACCCTTCGCCCGGGTTGAAATCGCGGCCGAGCATGGGCTTCTTCCCCAGCAGCCGGAACACGTTCGTGGTGACGCGCAGGCCCGGGGCCTGTATCGGTTCGCCGAACCCCAGAACGGTGCCGGTTCCGTTTTCGATCAGGGCGAGATCGTCCAGACTCTTCGCCTGTTCCCGGATATCGGCGAAATCCGGGCCCGAAATCCCAATCTGTTGCCAGCCCTGGGCGGGGCTCGCTTCAAATATAACGCCGATGCGGCCGGAGTCCGCGTAGGGCAGTGGCCGGAGCAGCACCGAGTTCACCACGCTGAAGATGGCCGAATTCGCGCCAATGCCGAGCGCAAGCGCAGCCAGCGCTACCGCCGTGAAACCCGGGCTCTTCCGTAACAGGCGCAGCCCGAAACGTATGTCGCGTATCAGCTCGGACATGATTGCCATGTGCAAACGCACTCTGCGCTCCACGCCCAAACTATTGAAGACACGTGACCTCTACACAGATCCAGTGTCCGGCGCTGTCCGTTTTCGGGACCGTCCGGCCGGAAGCGGAACCAGAAGAGGAAAGCCCCTCCTACTGTGCCTTCGCTTTCTTTTTCCCACTGCCCGGGGGCCGGCCACGCCGTTTCGGTTTCGCGGCTGCAGTGGCGGCGGTTACCTCGCTCAGCCACTTGGGCGGACGTCCGCGCCGCTTGCCCTGCGCCGCGCCCAACCGCTCCAGGCTGATGATGGCCAGCCCCACTTGCTCGCGTTCCGCTCGGAGTTCTTCGAGAATCTTGTTGATATCCATGCGATTACTAATGTCGCACGTCTGGGGTGGCCATTGCGAGGGGGATGCCGCGAGTGGAGCGGGGTTTTATAGCGATCGCCAGACGCCGGGCACGCGGTGCTACACTGGCGAACGTGAGCGTATGAGGATTCTCATCGTCGAGGACGAGAAGCGCATTCAGGATTTCCTCTCGCGCGGTTTGGAAAGCGCCGGATACGCGGTGGACGTGGCCGGCGACGGCGCCAGCGCGGTCAACCTGGTGCACAGCGCCGAGTACGACCTGGTCATCCTCGATCTCATGCTCCCGGACACCGACGGCCTCACCGTCCTCCAGAAGATTCGCAATCGCAAGGCCAGCCCGCCGGTGTGCATTCTCAGCGCGCGCGACGCCGTGGATGATCGCGTCAAGGGCCTCGAGCTCGGCGCCGACGATTATCTGGTGAAGCCCTTCGCTTTCGTCGAGCTGCTGGCGCGCGTGCGGGCGCTTCTCCGCCGCGGCCAGCCCACCCCCGAGCGCCTCCAGGTGGGCGACCTCGCTCTCGATTGCATCCGCCGCAAAGTCACCCGCGGCGCCGACCCCATCGAGCTGGCTCCCAAGGAATTCAGCATCCTCGAGTACCTGATGCGCAACCGCGGCCGCCCCCTCAGCCGCACCATGATCGTCGAACATGTCTGGGACATGGATTACGACGGGCTCACCAACATCGTCGATGTATACATCCGCCACCTGCGCAGCAAGATCGACGACCTCTATCCGGAAAAAATGATCCACACCGTGCGCGGCATCGGCTACATGCTGGACATTTCCGAGAAGGGCGCCGAAGAAACGCCCGCCCAGGCGGCGCGGAACAACTGATCGCGCAGGCGGGAATGACACGCTGGGCGAGAGTGCCGGGTTGGGCGGGACGGGTTCTCCGGCTCACCCGAAGCCTCCGGTTCCGCCTAACGCTCAACTACGTGCTCTTCTTCTCCCTGTTGCTGATCCTGATTGGCGCGCTGTTCTATCCTCTGCTCCGCAGCATCATGTACGAACAGGTGGACGAGACGCTGGATCAGGAGTGGGCCGCCGCCAAGGGTTATCTGCACTACGAAAAATATGGCTGGGACTGGTTCTTCGATGCTTACGAAGCGGAGGAGCGGGTCATTGTCCCGCGGCTCCAGAGCGTGTTCATGCTGGCCGACAGCGATGGAAACCCAATTAGAACCCCATACATTGCGGTGGCCGACGTCTACCGGTCCATTGGGATAGATCCCCCCGCGGAAATCCGCGGCAGGCTGCAACGCCTGCTTCGATCCAAGCAGGAATATGAGACCCGCTACGACCACGATGGGATCCCTTATCGGATTCGCACCGGCGTGCTCACCGACAGATCCCAGCGCCCCTACTACATGGCCATCTGCCGGCCCGTCGCCGAGGAAGAGCGGACGCTGCAGGGCATTACCACGCGATACCTCAGGATGCTGCCGTTCCTGATTGGCCTGAGCAGCGTCTGGGGCTGGTTCATGGCGGGCCGGGCGCTGCGGCCCGTGAACTCGGTGGCGCTGGCGGCGCAGCGCATCTCCGGCTCGAACCTGAGCATCCGCATCCCCTCGCGCGGCGCCGGCGACGAGCTCGACCACGTGATTGCGACCTTTAATGGCATGATGGATCGTCTCGGCGCTTCGTTCGACAAGATTCGCCAGTTTTCCACCGACGTGTCGCATGAACTGCGCACGCCGCTGACGGTGATCCGCGGCCAGCTCGAGGTGGCGCTGCTCAGCGCGAAGAGCGAAGAGCAGTATCGCGAGGCCATGCTGGCGGCGCTCGAAGACGTGGAGCGTCTCTCGCACATAGTCCGCGCGCTGTTGCTGTTGTCGCAGTCCGAAACCGGACAACTGGTGTTACAGATGACCGAGCTGGATCTGGCCGCCATGACGCACGATTTTGTGGAGGAGTTCCAGGTCTCCGCCGAGGAGAAGCATGTCCGGCTGACCACCGATCTTCCCGAGGTATGCCCGATGACCGCGGATCGCGTTCAGCTCGAGCGCCTTATCTCGAACCTGCTGTCGAACGCTCTGAAGTACACGCCCGATGGCGGCAGCGTGCATGTGCGGCTGGACCGCGAGTTCCGAGTGGCCGGGACCGAACCCGCCACGGTGCGGCTGACCGTGGAAGACACCGGCGTCGGAATCCCCGCCGAACACCTGCAGCACATCTTCGACCGCTTCTACAAAGTTCCTTCGGCCGATTCGGAAAAGGGTCTGGGCCTCGGGCTCAGCTTCGTGAAATGGATCGTCCAGGCGCACGGCGGCGCCATCGACGTTGAGAGCCGCGTGAACGAAGGCACCCGCTTCACGGTGACGCTTCCCGCCGCGGTCCCAACCGCAACCACCATAGCGCCCGTCCCGGTTGCCGACATTGAACCGCGACGGTGAGAAACTCCGAAACACGTTGTTGACCGCTGCGGAAACAATTACAAACTATTCACAGGCTACCCATCTGCATCATGAGAAGATCCGTGCAATCATTGCCAGTGCGACGAGTTTGCGCATAAAGGCGTCCGTCGGCGAGTGCCTGCAGGTAATCCGCCGAGTTTCTGCGCCGCGGGCGCCGGCAAGCCCATGCCCCTGCGGGACGCCATTAGCAACGAACGCCATGCCGAGAGCACGATTCTCGACGGAGCGGTTTTGGACCTTATCAGCCGGAGACTCACCCCGATGTCGAGACCCTTCGGCGCCGCGCAAATGCGCACGGTCGCGCTCCTTGCATTCGCCGCCTTTCTGCTGACCTCCTTTCGTCTCGGCTGGACCCGGCCGGCAACCGACTTTCCCAATTACTACACGGCCGCCGCCGCGGTGCGCAACGGTCTGCCATTGCATGACTACTACAATTGGACGTGGTTCCAGCGGCAGATGAGTCTTGCCGGTTTCGGGCTCCAGCGCGGCGCTTATACCCCGAATACACCGCTGACCATGTTGCCGATGGTGGGGCTGGCGGGGTTCCCCCCGCAAACAGCGAAGCGGATCTGGCTCCTGCTCAGCCTCGGCATGCTGGCGGCGGCCGTGTGGCTTCTTTCGCGCGTGTCGCGATTCAGTATCGAACAGGTTGCCCTGCTCGCATTCTGTGGAATCGGCTCGTTACACACCAACTTCCTGTTCGGACAATACTACGTGTTTCTCTTGTTTCTCCTCACTTTTGCCTGGTATTGTCTCTATCGGAACCATGCATACTCCAGTGGCCTGTTTTGCGGCGTTGCTTTCGGGCTGAAGCTCTACGGCGGCCCATTCGTTTTGTATTTTGCAGCAAGGCGGAAGTGGAAGGCCGTGGCGGGAATGGTCGCTGTCTCTGTGTTCCTCGCCGCCGCCGCGGTTGCACTCTTCGGATGGGCGGACGTAGTCTATTACGGCACGGGGATTCTGCCGCGGACGCTCGAAGGAAGCTCGGTCGATCCCTATAATCCCAACAACGCAACGCTGGTGACGCTGTTCAGGCGCCTCTTCGTGGTGGATCCCGGGCTGAATCCCAACCCCCTTTGGAACGCGCCCTGGCTGTTTTTCTTCCTTCGTGCCGCCGTGGCTCTGGCGATTGTGGCTTTCACGGTGCTGGGACTTTCTTTCTCCCGGCGCGCGAGCGAACGGCGCGCCTTCGCGTGGTTCATGATCGCGGTGCTGCTGCTTTCGACGAGCACCGCCTCTTACCACTTCATCGTGTTGCTGCTGCTCCTGGTTTTGCTGTTGGAGGACGCGGGCCGGTGGGAGAGCGTCTTTCTGATTGCCTGCTATATCCTGCTGACGCTTCGCCTTCGTCCCACCTGGCTCTTCCCGAAACTCTGGTTGCTGCTTATTTTGTTCGTGTATCTGGGATGGGCCTGGTGGCGTGCGCTGCCGCGAAAAGCAGTCGTCTGGGCGGCGCTGGCCATCGCGCTCGCCGCGTTTCTGGATGCCGGACGACACATGTCCAGCTACAGGAACGAACCCGGGCAGCGGTTTTCGCGATTCGCCGTCGAGAATGGCCAACTGTTTTCGGGGTTTCCCGCCGTCACACGGTATGGCGTCTTCTATCAGGCCATGGGGCGGGATCGCTATGTACTGCACTGGTTGCACGACAACAGGACGGAGGAGCTGCTCTTCGATGGGCACGCGCTCAGGCCGGTGGCGCCCGTGCCCGGAGGAGTTGTGTGGTTCGAACTGCTGGCGCACGGCACATCGACAATGATGCGATTCGATCCCGCCACGAGGACGGCGACGCCCGGGGAGCCCCCGGCGGGAACAGACGCGGCCGAGCCGGCAATCGCGCCGAACGGGAAATGGGCCGCTTTCACTGCTGCGACAGTCCCCGGGCCGCAACGGATCTGGCTGCGGAATCTTACCACCAATGAGGCGCGGCCACTCACCGCCGGCAACTGCAACAGTTGGGCGCCCGCATGGGAACTGGATTCCCGGGCGCTCCTCTTCGCGAGCGACTGCGGCAGAGCCTTCGGATTGCCCGCCCTGTACCGCGCCAGCGTGCCTGCTTTGCGTTAAGGGCCCGGCCTGGTACTAACTCGCTCTTGGCCCCCGGTACGGCTATGCGTTGTTTTCACCGCGCATCAAGCGGACAATCGTCATGGAGCGCGTGCCCGCGCCACGCTCCACCTACGTCCCCATGGAAAGCGAAATGGCCGACAGCCTCATCGCATTACACAACCACCTGGCCGGCGCCTACTCACGCCGCTTTTCCACCAGCATCCCTCCCCGCGCCGCGTTGCCGGCGGAACCGGCGCTTGCGAATCAGCCGGCCAGCGGTCTCGATCGGCCCCGGATGATGGTCCTGCTGACGGCATGGAGCGTGCTCGTGTCGCGTATTGCCGATCAGGACCGGCTGCTGATCGGTGTCCACACCGGTGGCCGGATGCTGCCCGTGCGCATGTCCGTGTGCGGCGCGCCCAGCTCGAACGAACTCATGGAGCAGTGCCGGCGCGAGTTGGACGAGGCCGAGCGTGCGTCCGGGCGCGGTTTCGCGGTGCTCCGCTTTCAGTTCACCTTCGGCCCCACCGCCGCGCCGTCGCCCCCGTTTCAGTTGCACCTCCACGCCAACATCACCGATGGGCGGCTCTCACTGCGCTGCGATTACAGCCCCTCTCATTTCACCCAGGGCGCCGCTGCCGTCGTCCTGGAACAGTACCGGGCGCTGCTGGACGCCATGGCGGCCGATCCGGACAGACCGGTGAACTGTCTTATAATTGATCAGGCGCCCCCGGGAACAGTTCACTAAGCCCCGTCAAATCAGGGTAAGTCCATCGGGATGGTACAATATCTCTAACTGCATGAGAACGCTACCCCATCTCCGCGCACTGGAAGCTGAGAGCATCCACATCTTCCGCGAGGTGGCGGCCGAATTCGAGCGCCCTGTTCTGCTGTATTCCATCGGCAAGGACTCGTCGGTGCTGGTGCGGCTGGCGCAGAAGGCTTTCTGGCCGGGCCCCATCCCGTTCCCCCTTCTGCACATTGACACCACCTACAAGTTCCGGGAAATGACCGAGTTTCGCGACAACTTCGCACGCCAGATCGGGGCCACGCTGATTGTCCACACCAACACGAAGGCCATTGAGGAAGGCGCCAACCCGTTCCGCCTGGGCACGCAGAAATGCTGCGCGCTGCTGAAAACGCAGGCTCTTCTGGACGCGTTGCGGGAGGGCGGGTACGATGCGGCTTTCGGGGGCGCGCGCCGGGAGGAGGAGAAATCGCGGGCCAAGGAGCGCATCTATTCGTTCCGCGACGGCCACGGCCAGTGGGACCCGAAGAACCAGCGGCCGGAGCTGTGGAACCTGTACAACGCGCGCATCGACAAGGGCGAGACTATCCGCGTCTTCCCGCTGTCGAACTGGACCGAGGTGGACGTCTGGCAGTACATCGAGCAGGAGAACATCCCGGTGGTGCCGCTGTATTTCGCGAAGCCCCGTCCCATGATTGTCCGCAACGGGACGCTGATTCCGCCGGAACACCACCCCCCGCTCGAGCCGGGTGAGCAGCCGGAGATGGTGATGAGCCGGATGCGCTCGCTGGGTTGCACATACTGCACCGGGGCGGTGCGCTCCGCCGCCGACAGCGTTCCGCGGATCATTGACGAGCTGATCCACGTGCGCCGTTCCGAGCGCGAGAACCGCGTCATCGACCACGACCAGGATGGCTCCATGGAGCTGAAGAAGCGCGAGGGCTATTTCTGATGGCGGCCCGGACCGGCCAGGCACTCGCCAGCCCCGGCGCCGCGGCCGCGGTCCGTCTGGCGCGAGGTCCCGAAAAGAGTCTGCTGCGGTTTTCCACGGCGGGCAGCGTGGATGACGGCAAGTCGACCCTGATCGGCCGCCTGCTGTACGAATCGCGAGGCGTCTACGAGGACCAGCTCGCCTCCGTCGAGAATTCCGGCCTGAACCGTTCCTCCGGCCCGCTGGACTTCTCCCTGCTCACCGACGGACTGAGAGCCGAGCGCGAACAGGGCATCACCATCGACGTCGCGTACCGGTACTTTTCGACGGCGCGCCGCAAGTTCATCATTGCCGACACGCCCGGGCACGAGCAGTATACCCGCAACATGGCCACGGGCGCGTCCACGGCCCAGCTTGCCGTCGTGTTGATTGACGCGCGCAAGGGGGTGTTGCTTCAGTCCAGGCGCCACGCCTGCATCGCTTCGTTGCTGGGCATCCGGCGGGTGGTTGTGGCGGTCAACAAGATGGACTTGGTGGAGTTCCGGCAGGACGTGTTCGAGGCGATCGAGGCCGATTTTCTCGCGTTCGCGCGCGGGCTGGGATTCCGCGAAACTTACTTCATCCCCATCAGCGCGCTGGAAGGCGACAACGTAGTAGCCCGCAGCGAGCGAACCCCCTGGTTCCATGGCCGGACGTTCCTCGACTACCTCGAGACCGTGCCGGTGGAGGACGCCGACAGCGATGGGCCGTTTCGCTTGCCGGTGCAGTACGTGATCCGGCCTTCGCTCGACTTCCGCGGTTACGCCGGACAAATCGCATCGGGCAGCATCCGGCCCGGCGATGAGGTGCGCGTGCTGCCGTCCGGCCGGAGCGCGCGGGTGAAGGAGATTGCCACGTACGACGGCAGTCTGGAGGAAGCCTTCGCGCCGATGTCTGTCATGCTAACCCTGACCGACGAGATCGACATCAGCCGGGGCAACATGATTGTGCGCGCCGACGAAACGCCGCCCGCCGTGGCGCGTTCCTTCGACGCGACGCTGGTGTGGATGAACGACGCACCGCTGGAGCCCGGCCGCTCTTACCTGTTGAAGCACACCACCCGCCAGGTGCGCGCTACGGTGCGCAACGTTCGCTGCCGCGTGGACGTGAACACGCTGGCGAACGAGCCCGCTCGCGACCTGAAACTGAACGAAATCGGCGTGGTGACCATCGATGTGCCGCGGCCGGTGTTTTTCGATTCCTATCAGGAGAACCGGACCACCGGTGCGTTCATCCTGATTGACCCGTTCTCCAACGCCACCCTGGCTGCGGGTATGATTCGCGGCATTCTCCTGCACGACCAGCAACGTGGCCCGGTGAGCGCACGGGAGCGCGCGGACCGGCTGGGGCACGAGCCGGCGGTGATCTGGCTGCCCGGCCGCAAGCGCCTGGCAACGCTGCTTGAACGAGACCTGTTCGGCCAGGGAGCCGCGGTGTCCACCACCGAGGGCAGCGCGAATGTCCGGGCCCTGACAGCGGCCGGGCTGATAGCGATTGTGGTGTCGGCGGAGCCGCCCGACGACCCGCTACAGTTGCCGGAGCTGGCCAGCGAGGATGAGGCCGCCGTGGAGCAGATCATGAAGGCGCTGGAGGATTCCGGCGTTCTGCACCGCGCCGAGCGCTTCACCGGCGGCGAAGGCATCTGAGAGCGTCCGCTCGATGGAGGCGCGGCTTGCGGGCACTGGCGCTCTTGAAACGGCTCCCGCCGCCCCATGCTTGTCCGGCAATCTCGTGGACCCTGCGCTACTAATTCTTGCAGAGGACCTGCAACCGCGCGGTGACTTCCGCCTTCAATTCCTCCTGGTCGTCGGGGATGCGTGAACGGGCCGCTGGCGGCAGTTGCTCCAGCGCCTCGTCCAGGCTCGGAGGCTCCGGCAGAACGAGGACGCCAAACCCCAGGGCGTCAGCCATCGCATCGGCCACGTGAACCAGTTGGACCAGCCCAAAGGGCTCGCCATTCAGTTTGTCGTGGTGATGGCCCACCACTTCGCGCAGCTCCGCGGGCAGATCCATTCTCTCGGTGAGCCAGCAGCCAGCCTGGCAGTGGTCCACGTCGAACAACTCCCGCTCCGTGTACATCAGGTCGTAGCCGTTGGTCTGGGAGACCGCCAGCATGTTGGCGAATTCCACGGGGTACTTCACCAGAAGCGCCAGCCGGCCGATATCGCGCAGCAAGCCGGCAGTATAGGCCAGGCCGGGCTCGATGCCACAGGGGCGCGCCAGTTTCTCGGCGAGCAATGCGCCGGCCAGGCTATTCTGCCAGCACCGTTGCAGGGCGACCACCTTCAAGGTCGGCTTCAGGTGCTTCCCGAACGCGCGGGTAAGGCTGATGCCCTTGATCCGTTCCAGACCCAGAACCACAATGGCGTGGGTGATGCTCTTTACCTGGCTGCGCAGCCCGTACGCGGGAGAATTTGCAATCTGCAGCACGTCGGCCGCGAACACGGGCTCGGAAGAGATGAACCGGCCCACCTCATTCAGGTTCACATCTTCCCTGGAGACCACCTGCAGCAACTGGGTGGCGATGGCCGGGAACGGCGGCAGATTCTCCAGCGCCCATGGCGTCTTCCCGGTGGGCAGCCCCGCCGGGCCCTCCGGCAGCTCTCCTGAGGTACGGACCGTTTCCGCTTCAGTTCTCGTCACGACGTTCTCCCTCCACACGCACACCCATTCCCGGTGCCGGACCCTGACCCGCGCCCATGGCGGGCGACACCAGGATCATCCCGGCTTCCGCTCCTCTTATCGGCAGTTCCCCTGAGTTTTTGTATACGGGGATGGATAATTCAGAGGTGCGTACGCCTGCCAACATGCCGGCCGGCTGCGCCGCACCGCCCCCGACGCTCGAAGCCTATGGCCCGGGGACCTGGGTCATAGCAGGATTGCGACGGCGGCCGCGTGCCGCCCGCCACCGCAAGAACGCGGCTCTCGCCGCCGGTCCCGGCAGGATCCACAAGCCCCCCGGAGGATCGTCCCGACGCCCGCCGTTCCCGCCGGCAGCGCGCCCCCTTCCGCCCTGATAGAATTTATGTGGATAATGCGGGCAGCAGCTCTACTTATGGCCTTCGGCCTGGTCGCGACAGGCGCGTCTGGCGCCGCGGCGACGTCCACCACGAAGAAATCCGCCACCAGGTCGACGCGGCACAGTTCCAGCCATTCCCACCACGCCAGGCGCAGGCTGCCGGCGGCGCCCACGCCCGAGCGCTACCAGGAAATCCAGCAGGCCCTGGCGGCGCGCGGCTATTACAAGGGGCCGGTCAACGGCACGTGGGGCTCCGATTCAGTGGACGCGCTCAAGCGCTTCCAGACGGATCAGAACCTCACCCCGGACGGCAAGCTCACCTCGCTTTCGCTGATTGCCATGGGACTGGGCCCCCGGCGTTCCGGCGTGGCCAGCCCTGCCACAAGCCCCGCCGCCCAGCCCGCGAACTCTTCATCGGCGCCGCCGGCAACATCGGCCGCGCCCGTTACCGTGCAGTCCAACCCCACGCCGGCTCCACAAGCGCCGGCGGGAGCGCATTGATAAACCAACCAATATGATCATCGGCGTTCCGAAGGAAGTGAAAGACCACGAGACCAGAGTGGGTCTTGTTCCCGGCAACGTGACCGCGTTGCGGGAAGCCGGCCATCGCGTGCTTGTCCAATCCACGGCGGGGCTCGGCAGTTCCATTCCCGACGAGGAGTACGAACAGAGCGGCGCGGAAATCGTGTCCGCGGCCGCGGACGTCTGGACGCGCGCGGACCTTGTCGTGAAAGTGAAGGAGCCGCAGCCCTCCGAGTACCCGTTCTTCCGGCGCGGCCTCATCCTGTTCACCTATCTGCATTTGGCCCCTCTGCCCGAGCTCACCGAAAAGCTGGTTGCCTCGGGAGTGAATTCGGTGGCCTACGAGACCATCCGCGAGGCCGACGGCTCGCTGCCGCTGCTTACGCCCATGAGCGAAGTGGCCGGGCGCATGGCCGTGCAGATTGGCGCGCGGTATCTGGAAGCGCCGAACGGCGGACGCGGCGTGCTGCTGGGAGGCATCCCCGGCGTGCGCCCGGCCAACGTGGTCATCCTGGGCGGCGGCGTGGTGGGCCACAACGCCGCGAAAATCGCCGTGGGCATGGGCTCGCGCGTCACCATCATAGACCGCAATCTGAACCGCCTGCGCGATCTCGACGACATCTACAACACCCAGATCACCACCATGGCCTCCAACGCGTGGGCCACCCGCGCGGCGTTGCGCGACGCCGACCTGGTGATCGGCGCGGTGCTGATCCCCGGCGCCTCGGCCCCCAAGGTGGTGCGCCGCGACATGCTGCCCGACATGAAACGCGGGGCCGTGATGGTGGACGTGTCCATCGATCAGGGCGGCTGCTTCGAAACCTCCCGCGCCACCACCCACACCGATCCGGTCTACTTCGTGGACCACGTGCTGCACTACTGCGTCTCCAACATGCCCGCGGCGGTGCCCCACACCTCCACGTTCGGCCTTACCAACGCCACGCAGCCGTATCTGCTGGAGCTGGCCAACAAGGGACTGGGCGAGGCCTGCGCCGCCAACCCGGCCATCCGCGAAGGCGTGAACACCTGCAACGGCCACATCACCTACCCGGGCGTCGCCGAATCGCAGGGCCGCGAGTGGCGCGAGCCGGCTTCGGTGCTGTAGGGGCGCCATGGATCGGGCGCCCTTGAGGCGGCCTTTAATGACCGGACGCTGGCTTGCGTCGTGTGCGGAATCGGTGCTCCGGTGAGGGGAGCGCGTTCTTGCAAACGAGAAGCGACTAACCAAGGTTGTAGAGCGGGGACCGCTTGCGTCCAGGATTCCCCGCCCACTCGCTGATTACACCCCGCCGGCAAAGACCTTGCGCCGCAGCGCCCACTCCTCGCTGGAGAACTCGCGCGCGCCCTCCTCGATCAGGCGGGGCATCATGTCGAATACCGCCGCCGGCGACCACTGTTGGCCGCCGCGCGTCTTGTATCCGCGGCGGTTCAGTTCCAGCGCCACCTCGGTGACTCGCCGGTCCTGGACAATCATCTCCAGCATGAGCAGCAGGGCTTCCTTCTCGCCCGAATGCTCGGTGAGGTGGCGGCAATCGTCGGCCACCCGGAGACCGAAGGGCACCTCGATCTCGGGCTCCGGCTCGCGCCCGGTCCCGGTCTGCCGTTCCCAGATGACGCCGACCAGACTCCATCCGTCGGCCTTACGCTGCTCCACGTACTCCGCGCTGATCGGCTCGGTGATGCGCTCGTGTAAATGTTCGTAATGCTCCACGTCGGTCCTCCAGAGAGGTTGGGGAAACTCTCGCCCCAGGGGCGCGCACGGTGACCGCCATACTTCGCCGCAGCAGGCTCAGGAGCTTACGGGAACGCGGCGCTGACGTCTTGTTCGATTCCGGGACTGCGCTGCTCGTCTCCGCGCAGCGTTTGATATGATTTCAAGGCAACCGCCGGATCGGCGGGAGCGTCCAATGGGACTTCACACCATGTCATTGATTACCTGGAACAAAGCAATCTTCCTGGCCGGTCTTCTGGCGGCCACTCTGGGCGCCCAGACGCCCCCAATATGCGGCCTCAACGATACCGTGACGGTCTGCAATACTCCGGACGCCGGCGGCAACGCGATGCTGAGCGGCACGTACTTCGTCCGCGAGATCCAGATCGTCGGATTGAACCCCACCGGCACCTCCCTGAGCACCGCCTACAGCGTCATGGGCACGATGACGTTTACTCCCACTCTCGATAGCAATGGAAATGGGGAATACACGTTTTCGGGACAGGAACTCGAGTCCACGGTCACCACCGGCGTGTTCAATTATACTTATTCGAGCAGCCTTCCAGCCCCAACCTACCGCGTTTCCGGCAATGGGACGCTGTACATTCAGGACCTTCTTTTCAGCGAGAGCTTCAATGTGGGAGAGGTGGGGGCCAATGGAGCATTCGTGGCCAGCAATTCTGGCAACAACTCCAGCAATATCGTGATTATGGTTGGCATTCCGGTGAACAGCACCACTCCCACTCTGAGCGGGAATTACTACGGCGCCTACATCGATTTCTACCAGGCCAACATCAGCACGATTCGCGAGGCGTGGTTTCCCTTCACTGCGAGCGGCGGGAATATTGGCACGCTGGCGGTGACGGGCGCCGGGACCGATCTGGGCAATACCATCCAGACACAACAGATGGCTGGCGTGGGCTACGCATTCTCGGGCAACACCGGCACCCTCAATTTCGGCGGGGCCGGCGCGTCCAACTTCGTCAGCGGAACCCAGACGTTCAACGTCTCCGCCGACGGATCGATGATCCTTGGCGGCACACCGGGGGATTACGACCTGCTTGTGGGAATCAAGGCGCTGGGGGGTACGGCGTCGAACGCCTCGCTGAAGGGCGTCTACGTTCTGGGTGGCTTCCAGAACGATGCCTCGGTGCCCGGTTCGAACATTTTTGAAGCTTTCACCGGCTCCACCAGCGCCACCGGGACGGGCACATCCATCACCCATCGGGAGATCATGCGCTCGGACACCAGCTCGATTCAGGATTACACCTCCGCTACCCAGTACACAGTACCGGCATCCGGCGTTTTTACGCCCGGCGACCGCTATCAGTACGCTCTGGGCGCTAACGGGACGTTCCTTGCGACGGGTCAGTCCGAACTGTACTCGGTGATGCTTGGGCTGCAAGCGCCGGCGCTTACGGCAACGGGCAGCGTGTGGCTGAATCCGGAGGGGATTGTGAATGCGGCGAACTCCGCACCTTTCACCAATCCGGTCGCTCCGAATGAACTGCTGACGCTGTACGGCCAGGGTCTGGCGCCCAGCGCGATGTCCGCTCCGGCCTACGTTTTCCCCCTGCCCACGTCCCTGAACGGGGTCCAGGTGTATGTGAATGGCGGTGATCCCTACAACAACTACGCGCCCGCGCCCCTGCTTTACGTGAGCCCGACGGTGATCAACATGGTGGAACCATCGGATTGGTATCCGAATAACGGTTGGGGCTTCGCGACGTTCCAGGTCTGTGTCGGCACGGCCGCGGCCTGCGCCGGTGGAACCGGAACCTATTCCAACGCCGTGTGGGTTCGTACTCAGAACACCGCGCCGGGGGTCTTCGACCTGACCGGCTCGGCCACCGGACAGGCGGCCGTGGCGCACGCCAACACCGCTACCATCGCGAATTCGTCTAACCCGGCGCACCCGGGCGACATTGTGTCCATTTTCGCCACCGGCCTGGGGAACGTCGAAAACCAGCCAAACGACGGCTATCCGCCGCAGGGCGCCGGCCCATTCACATTGCCAAGCGCGTGGAGTGTTTACATGGGCGGAGTGCAGTGCGATCCCAGCCTGGGTACCAACTATGCGGGGCTTGCGCCCGGCTACGTCGGGCTTTACCAGATCAACGTCACCGTGCCAAAAGGGACGGGGACCGGAAATGTGCCGCTCGAAGTCTATGTGGACAACGCACCCACGTCCGGCCTCGAGTCCCAGAGCCTGACCGTCGAAACGACCATCAACATCGCTGCGTCCGCGGCAGCGGCGGTTCACTAATCTCCGCGGCCGGTGACGGCGGCCCCCTCGTCCGGCCTTGTACTACTACATCCTGATTCCTTTGCGGCGCGCGGCGGACACGCGGCGGAAGCCGCGTTTCTGCGCTCCGCAGGCGAGTGCGCACGAGCCAGCTATCATGGCTTGATGAGCGATCCGCAAACCTTCCCTTATGAAACACGCCTGAACGTCCACTACCGCGCGCTGGAAGTGATCGAAGAGAAGGCCCTTGCCGATGCGTGCGCGTACAAGTGGTTCAACCAGACCCTGTGTCAGGTCAACGGATCCGTGGTCCGCCTCGGGGTCGTCGAAGGCGAGTATCACTGGCACAAGCACGACGACGACGATGAGTTTTTCTACGTGGTCGATGGGCAGCTCGTGATCGACCTGGAAGACCGGACCGTGGAACTCTCCCCGAGACAGGGGCTGGTGGTGCCGAAGGGAGTGGTGCATCGCACTCGCGCCCCCCGTCGCACCGTGATTCTCATGGTGGAGAACGCCGGGATTATTCCGACCGGGAACTAAGGCGGCCTACTGCTCGTCGCCTTCCACCACCGCCTTGAACCGCGCGAGGGCGTCGTCCCATTGCCGGGAGATGTGATCGAGAAACGCCCGCGCCTGCTCCATCCGGCGCGGATCCAGCGACCAGTGTTGCTCACGTCCGCGGCGCGATCCGCGCGCCAGACCCGCGCCCGCCAGAACGTGCAGGTGCCTGGTTACGGCCTGCCGCGTGATCCCGGTTCCCGAAGCGAGCTCCCTGATGGACAGCGGCTCGCCACGGGCCAGGCGCACCACCAGCCGCAGCCGGGTCTCATCGCCCAGCGCGGCAAACAGAATTGCCGAGGCTTTCTCGGGCAGTTTACGCGGGCTCACTGAGGTACCGCTCAAGGGCCGCCATCTGGTACTGCCACCCTTCCTCGTTCTCCTTGAACACGCGGGACTGTCGGTTGGCGAAGATCCGGTCAAAGCCCGATTCGGTGACGGTCACCCGCGTGCCGCCCTCCGCGTCTTCCAGCACGAACTCCACCAGGGTCATCGGCTCGTCGGAGAGGTCCTCTCCCGGCACGGGCGCGCCCGGGTGCCATCGCCAGGAGAAGCGTTGCTCGGGGACCATCTCCACAATGTCCACGAAGAACTCCGCCTTCTCGCAGGGGCCCGGGTGGGTGGAGATAAGGCGCACACGGGCGCCCGGTTGAAAATCGGGCGCGGCGGTTTCGGCGCGAAACCACTGGCAGAATTCGCGTACGCCGGTGAGCGCGCTCCAGACGCGGGACCGCGGGGCGCGGATAAGAGTGGTTCGTTCGATCCGGTTCAGTTGGGAAGCAACCACATGCAACCTCCAGGTTGCATGATACGCCAGACCGGACGAATATGCAACCAGAAAGTTGCATAATGCGGCTGGCGCCGCGTGTCCGGTTACTGCAGCTTGCCCTTCACGAAGAGAACGGACTTCTCCAGCGCGTCCAGAGCCGCGTCCATCAGAATCTCGCCGTGCGGCAGGTCGGGGCGCTTCTGGCCCTGCGGCCCGAGGCAGAAGTCGTGGTAGCCGTTCTCGTAGACCTCCATGCGTACGGACTTGCCGGCCGCGGCGAGCGCGTCGTGCAGCATGATGGCTACGGGCATCAGGCCGTCCGCGGTCCCCTGCAGAATCAAAATCGGGGTGTGGATGGGCTCGATGTTCCTGCGCGAAATCTCGGGGTCGGGCTTCATGCCCTTGACGCGATCCGGCCCGGACGGCGCGCCGGCCGGCCAGGTCATGCCCAGAAACCACAGCGCCGCGGGCGCGCCTACGATGGCCGAGTTCACCGTCACGCGGGAGACCAGTTGCATCACCAGGTTGCCGCCCAGGCTGACCCCGTAGAGATTGAGACGGCCCGGATCGACGTACGGCAGCGACCTGACATAGTCGATCGCCGCCAGCCCGTCGTCGATGGAAGTAACGATTCCGTTCGTCGACGGCACGGACATGAGATTCCAGTCGCCGCCCCGATAGTCGGCCACCACGACGACATATCCTTCCTGCAGGAACCGTTCCCACACCGGCCCGCCGAAGTCGCCCCTCGACCATCCCACCAGTTGCTCCATGCCCCGTCCGCCGGGTGCGCCGTGAAACATGATGATGGCGGGGTAGCGGCCGTCGCCTTTCGGCTTGCGAATCGCGGCGGCGATATACAGGCCGTCCCTGGCCTTGATGTAAGTCTGCTGGATCGGCGAATCGGCCTCGCTGACAACGTGGATGTACTTCTCGTGGGGCACCGGCGTTGTGCTGCCCGGATTGTGATGGATCTCACCGATGGCCACGGCGGCGCATAGAAGAGAGAGAAGTATTGCTCGCATAATCATCTATGCTAGCATGATGCTAGCACTAGAGCGCATTATGTCTACCCTGACGATCCGCAACGTTCCCGCGCGAATCGTGAAGTCCCTGAAGTCCCTGGCTCGCCGCCGCCACCGTTCGATGGAACAGGAAGTGCGGGAACTCCTCGAAGAACATGTCGCCGAGCGGCGATCGGTTGTCGAACAGATCGAAGCAGGCTGGGCGAAGCAGGCACGCCGCCCGACCGCCGGCGAGATCGACGCCTGGATCGGAACAGGCCGCGGGTGAGGGCCGTTATCGACACCAACGTCGCAGCGTACTTTCTCCTCGGAACCGAACGCTTTGCCGGCGAGGCCGGCCGGTTCATGGCGACCGTCAGCAACGGCATGGCTCCGGCGATCTGGGAAGCCGAACTCGTCAACGTGGTTTGGATGGCCATTCGCACCGGCGTCCTGACACCCGAGGATGGGCCCACTCGACTGCGCCTGGCGGCCCAGCTTGGCATTGAGTCCGTTCCCACGCGCTCGCTCTGCCACGGCGCTCTGCTTCGCTCTCTGACATCCGGCGTTGCCGTCTACGACACCTTCTTCGTCGAGCTGGCGGTGCAAGAGCGGTGTCCGCTGGCCACGTTCGACAAAGCGTTGCTGAAGGCCTTCCCGGATATCGCCGCGCGGCCGGGCGCCCTTACTCGCTGAAAAGCCCCTCGAACAGCACGCTCGAGAGATACCGTTCGCCGGAATCGGGCAGCACCACCACCATCAGCTTTCCTTTCGACTCGGGCTCCTGGGCCACTTTCACCGCGCCGGCCACCGCCGCGCCGCAGGAGATGCCGGACAGGATCCCTTCCTCGCGCGACAACCGCCGGGCCATCTCGATGGACTCTTCGTTGGTCACCTGCACCACGCGATCCACCATGGCCAGATCCAGCGTGTCCGGAATGAACCCCGCGCCGAGACCCTGAATCTTGTGCGGGCCCGGCTTCAGCGGCTCGCCCTTCTTCGCCTGAGTGATTACCGGGCTGTTGGAGGGTTCCACCGCCACCGAAAGGATCGGCTTCCCCCTCTCGTTCTTGATGTAGCGCGATACGCCGGTGATGGTTCCGCCGGTGCCCACTCCGGAGACCAGCACGTCGATTTGACCGTCGGTGTCGTCCCAGATTTCCGGGCCCGTGGTGCGGAAGTGAATCTCCGGGTTGGCCGGGTTCTTGAACTGCTGCAGCAGCACGTAGCGATCGGGATCGGAGGCGAGGATCTCCTCGGCTTTGCCGATGGCGCCCTTCATGCCCAGCGCCCCTTCGGTCAGGATTAGATTCGCTCCGAGAGCCTTCAGCACCTTGCGCCGCTCCAGCGACATGGTTTCCGGCATGGTCAGCGTGATGGGATAGCCGCGGGCCGCCGCCACGAACGCGAGGGCGATCCCGGTGTTGCCGCTGGTGGGCTCGATTAGTTCCTTTCCGGGCCCGAGGACGCCGCGCTTTTCGGCGTCCCAGATCATGGCCGCGCCGATCCGGTCCTTTACCGAGTAGGCCGGTCCACGGCCTTCAATCTTGACCAGCATGGTGACGGGCGCGCCATCGATGACGCGGTTGAGCCGCACCAGCGGGGTCCTGCCGATACTGAGTGAATTATCTTCGAAGAACATTAGATCTCCCAGTTGGGGATGTAGCGCGCCCGGTTTTCCTGCCAGGCGCGGCAGAGTTCGGAAAACGTGGTGCGGTCGACGATGTTGGCGATGCAGTGGTCGACGCGGCGCCACATGTCGGCGAAGGGATCGTCGTCGTTGGGGCCTTGTTTCGGCGAGTTGTTACTCCGGCTGCCCTCGATGAACCTCAGCACTTCTCCTACCGTGATGGCGTCGGCCGGGCGCGCCAGCAAGTAGCCGCCCTCGGCGCCGCGGCGCGACTCCACGAAGCCGCCCTGTTTCAGACCGGCGAGGATGAGTTCCAGGAACTTCTGCGGGATCTTCTGGCGTTTGGCGATACCGGCGATCTTGACCGGTTCGCGAGTGCGCTGCATGGCCAGGTCGAAGAGCGCGTGCAAGGCGTACTCGCCTTTGACAGAGATGTGCATGAGCTTACCCTGGGATCTCCTGGGTCTAGTAGAGATTGTAGTCCAAAACAGTGACGTACACCTCATTTCCGAATTACGAACGTGAGAGGGAAGCCCGCGCGAGGGCACATCGAGGTTATGCCCCATATCTCCCGGCTTGTGGTTCCCGGCGTGCCCGTCCATGTTGTGCAGCGCGGAAACCATTGCGAGGACGTATTTTTCTCCGACCTGGATCGCCGCATCTTTCTGCAGCTTCTGGAGAAGTACAGCCAGCAGTACGGGTTGAGAATCCTGGGTTACTGCCTCATGGGCAACCACTACCACGTTGTGTGCGAGCCAGACGGCCTCGCCTCGATGGCGTGGACATTCCGCCTCACCAATCATGGGTGCTCACGATGGCTTCACGTACAACGGGGACAGACCGGGCAGCTTTGGCAGGGGCGTTACCGGTCGTGCCCACTCGACAATCGGCATTTGTGGAACGCGCTGTGTTATGTGGAGCAGAACCCGGTTCGGGCGGGTATGGTGAGTTGTGCGCTCGCCTGGCCGTGGTCCAGCGCTGCGACGCATGTTGAGGGACGCAACACGCCGGTTACGCTCGATATGGCGCGCTGGAGAGACAACTACACAAGGCGGAGCTGGGCCGAAGTCCTGGAACTCGGCGTGCGTGATGCCGGGTTCGTTGAGCGATTCCGGCAGGCGAACGAGACGGGCCGGCCCATTGGGGACGTCGAGTTTCTGGAACGGATGGAGGTATGTCTCGGGCGGCCGGTTCGACCGCAGAAGCGAGGGCGCAAACCGAAATTCGGAAATGAGGTGTACGTCACCTAATTTCGTCACCTAATTTCGCCTAATTTCGTGGGCGGCGATGGCGCTTTCGTGTTGCAGGATGTAGCCGAGCTCGTCCACGCCATCCAGCAGGCAGTGCTTCGCGAAGGCCTCCACGGGAAACTCGACGCGGCGGCCGCCGGGCAGGATCAGCGCCTGGCCGGCAAGATCCAACGCCAGCGTGGCCTCGGGATTCGCGAACAGCCAGGCATGCACGTCCCGCGGCACCACCACCGGCACCAGCGAATTCTTCAGCGCGTTCTGGCGGAAGATGTCCGCGAACGACGTGCTGATCACGGCGCGGAAGCCGTACTGGGTCAGCGCCCACGGCGCGTGCTCGCGCGAGCTGCCGCAGCCGAAGTTGTCGCCGCCCAGCAGGATGCGGCGCTCCTTCGACTCCGGCTTGTTCAGCACGAAGTCGGGCCGGGGCGCGCCCGTCGAGTCGTAGCGCCAGTCGTAGAAAAGCTGGTCGCCGAGCCCGGCCTTCGAGATAGTCTTCAGAAACCGCGCCGGGATGATCTGATCGGTGTCGATGTTGTCCACCGGCAGCGTCACGAACTGGCTTTCAAACGGCGTGAATTTTTCCATTGAGCAGTTTCCTTACGTCGGTTACCGCGCCGACAACGGCGCTGGCGGCGGCGGTCAGCGGGCTGGCCAGAAACGTACGGCCCCCCTTGCCCTGACGGCCTTCAAAATTGCGGTTGCTGGTGGAGACGCTGTATTCGCCGGGCTGGAGTTGATCGCCGTTCATGGCGATGCACATGGAGCAGCCCGCTTCCCTCCACTCGGCGCCGGCCTCGCGGAAAACCCGATCGAGCCCTTCGGCCTCGGCCTGGCGTTTGATCTCCATCGAGCCGGGCACCACCAGGGTGCGGACGCCCGGCGCCACCTTGCGGCCTTTCAGCACGGTGGCCGCGCTGCGCAGGTCGGAAATGCGCGAGTTGGTGCAGCTTCCGATGAACACCACGTTGACGGCGTGACCCTCAATGGGCGTACCGGGTTCGAGGTCCATATAGCGCAGGGCTTTGGCGAGAGATTCGCGCTCCAGCGGATCGGCGACCGTCGCCGGATCGGGAACCGAGCCCGAAATCGGCATGCCCATGCCCGGGTTAGTGCCGAACGTGACCATCGGCTCGAGCGCGGAGGCGTCGATGGTCACCGAGCGATCATAGACGGCGCCGTCGTCGGTGGGGAGCTGTTTCCAGAGCTTCAACGCAGCCTCCCATGCTGCGCCCTTCGGGGCGAACGGCCGGCCGTGAAGGAAGTTGTACGTGGTGTCGTCCGGGGCGATAAGACCGGCCCGCGCGCCGCCCTCGATGGACATGTTGCACACGGTCATGCGCTCTTCCATGGACAACGCGCGAATGGCCGGGCCGGTGTACTCGATCACGCAGCCGGTGCCGCCGCCGATGCCGATCTTCGTAATGAGCGCGAGGATGATATCCTTGGCGCCGACGCCGGAGTGAAGCGTGCCGTCCACCTGCACCTGGAAGGTCTTCGACTTCTGCTGCAGCAGGCACTGGGAGGCCAGCACGTGCTCCACCTGGCTGGTGCCGATGCCGAAGGCCAGCGCGCCGAACGCCCCGTGCGTGGCGGTGTGACTGTCGCCGCAGACCAGCGTCATGCCCGGCTGGGTGAGGCCCTGCTCGGGGCCGATCACGTGCACGATGCCCTGGTGCTCGCTATGCAGCCCGAAGAAGGGGATGCCGAAATCTCGGCAGTTGGTTTCGAATTGATTCACCTGCGCAGCGGCGATCGGATCGACGATGGGCAGCCCGCGCGGCGTGGTGGGAATGCTGTGATCCACCGTGCCGAAGGTGCGGTCCGGCCGGCGCACTTTCAGACCGCGCTCGCGCAGGCCGGAGAAGGCCTGCGGCGAGGTGACTTCGTGGACCAGGTGCAGGTCGATGTAGATAAGGGGCGGCGCGCCGGGGTTTTCGGCGACCACGTGGCTGTCCCAGATTTTTTCAACGATGGTGCGAGGTTGCATGATGTTCACACGAGAAACGCGACAGCGTCTCCTACTTCAGATGTAGTAGCCGGCTTGCCAGCGGGTTTCAGATCGCCGGTTACGCGGCCCGATTCAATGACCGCTTCAATAGCCCGGTTGACCGAAGCCGACTCATTCTTAAGGCCAAAGCTGTACTCAAGCATGGCCGCGACCGAGCCGATGGCGGCGAGCGGATTGGCTTCGTTTCGTCCTGCCAGATCGGGCGCCGATCCGTGCACCGGTTCGTAGAGACCGGTCCACGCGCCGGACGCGCGCTTGTCCCCCAGCGAGGCTGATGGTAGCATGCCGATGGAGCCAGCCAGCACAGCCCCTTCATCACTAAGGATATCTCCGAAGAGATTCTCGGTGAGCAGCACGTCGAAACGGCGCGGGTTCAGCACCAGTTGCATGGCGCAGTTATCCACCAGCAGGTGATCGAGCTCGATATCGGGGTACTCGGCGGCGATTTCGACGACCACCTTTCGCCAGAGCTGCGAGTTCTCAAGCACGTTCGATTTATCCACGCTGGTGACCTTCCTGCGCCGGTTGCGGGCCAAAGACATGGCGACTCGGGCGACGCGCTCGATTTCCGGACGCGTGTAGGACATGGTGTTCACGGCGCGCTCCTCAGCGCCTTCCCCGAAGATGCCGCGTGGCGTACCGTAGTAGATTCCGCCGGTCAGCTCGCGCACGATGATCATGTCCGTGCCGGCGATGCGATCGTTCTTCAGCGGCGAAGAATCGAGCAGCGAGGGGTAGGTGCGCACCGGGCGCAGATTGGCGAACACGCCGAGCACTTTGCGCAAGCCCAGCAGGCCGCGCTCGGGCCGCTGGTCGGGCGGCGCGTTGTCGAACTCGGGCAGTCCGACGGCGCCCATCAGCGTGGCGTCGGCCTTCTGCGCCAGATCGACGGTTTCCTGCGGCAGCGGCGTGCCGCAACGATGAATGGCGACGCCTCCGAGCAACCCTTCGCTCAGCTCCAGCGTGTGGTTGTACTTCGCGGCAACGCGCCGCAGTACTTTCACCGCTTCGTGGGTGACTTCGACACCGATGCCGTCGCCCGGCAGTATGAGGACGTTAAGGTTCATGAGACTAGTATGTAACTCCGGCCCTGTGGGGCAGGCTCTCAGCCTGCGGCGGCCTCTCAGGCCGTCCACTGGGTTGTTCGGTTCGTGGCAGAGGCGGGGCTGAGAGCCCCGCGCAGGCCACGGGCCTGCCCCACAATTTAATCGCTGGCGGCGGCCTGAGACGCCATGCCGCACACCTCGCGCAGCAGGTGCGAGATCTCGTCGTTGCGCAAGCCCTTCTTGCAGTCGGCAAGGGTGGTGAAGCGGTGGTAAAAGGCGTCCAGCTCGCTGCCGGTGAGATCGAACCCGAGATCCTTCGCGCGCTGGTTCAGCGCGTGGCGCCCGCTGTGCTTCCCCAGCACCAGGCGGCTCTCGGGCACGCCCACCGTCTTCGGGTCAATGATCTCGTAGGTGGATTTCTCCTTCAGGTAGCCGTCCTGATGAATGCCCGCCTCGTGCGCGAACGCGTTCTCTCCCACAATGGCCTTGTTCGGCTGCGGCCCGAACGTAATTGTGTCGGTGAGCACGCAGCTCACCGGGAAAAGGAACTCGGTGACGATGGCGGTCTCGAAGGGCAACCGGTCCGGCCGTGTCTTGAACGCCATCACGATTTCTTCCAGCGACGCGTTGCCGGCCCGCTCGCCGATGCCGTTGATGGTGCACTCGATCTGGCGCGCGCCCGCCTGCACGGCGGCAATGGAATTGGCCACCGCCAGGCCGAGATCGTCGTGGCAGTGCACGCTCACGATGGCGCTGTCGCCCAGCGCGCGTGCCATCCGGCCAATGAGCTCGCCATATTCGTCGGGCACCGAATAGCCGGTGGTGTCGGGCAGGTTCACGGTTCGAGCGCCGGCCGCCACCACTGCGCGCGACACCTGCTCCAGGTAGTCGTAGTCGGTTCGGGTGGCGTCTTCGGCCGAGAACTCCACGTCATCGGTGTACTGGCGCGCCAGCTCCACCGCCGCGACGGCTTCGGCGAGCACCTGCTCGCGCGTCTTGCGCAACTTGTATTTCAGATGGATGTCGCTGGTGGCGATGAAAGTGTGAATGCGCGGCCTCTGGGCGTGACGGAGCGAGGCGGCGGCGCGTTCGACGTCGAGCTTGTTCGCCCGCGCCAGCGCCGCCACCTGTACCCAGGGGAACTCGCGGCTGATGGCATCCACAGCCTCGAAATCGCCCTGCGACGCAATGGGAAAGCCGGCTTCGAGGATATCGACGCCCAGCTCCACCAGTTTTGCCGCCATCCGCAGCTTCTCGGGTACGGTCATGCTGCAACCGGGCGACTGTTCGCCGTCCCGCAGGGTGGTGTCGAAGATGTATACGCGATCAGGCAACGGGTTTCCCTCCTGAGACTTCCAGTATGCGAGGGTGCCACGTATTTGGCAAATTTATAATTCCCGCTCCGTACATGAGCTATAGTAATGGCATAAGCAGGACTTATGGAACTGTACCCACTCAAGGTATTCCGCACTGTAGTGAGCGAGAAGAGCTTTTCGCGCGCGGCGGAAAAGCTTCTGCGGACCCAGCCGGCGGTCTCGCTGGCCATTGCGAAGCTGGAATCGGACCTGGGCGAGAAGCTGATCGACCGCTCGGGGAAGGATCTCATCGTCACCGACGCCGGCCAAATCGTGCTGGAGCACGCGCGGCGGTTCGAGAATCTGCAGAGCGAGCTGGACACCGCGCTTGCCGAGCTGAGGGACCACTCGGCCGGGCGGCTGATTATCGGTGCGAACGAATCGACCACGCTGTACATGCTGCCGTCGCTCGAGCAGTACCGCAGGATGTACCCGAAGGTGAAGGTGCAGGTGCGGCGCTGCCTGTCGAGCAAGATTCCGGGGCAGCTTATCGACGGCGACCTGGAGCTGGGCGTGATCAGCTACGATCCCGAGGACGACCGGCTGCGGTCGCTGGTGATCTACCACGATCACCTGGCGTTCGTGGTTTCACCGCGCCATCGCTTTGCCAGTCTGGAGGAGATTCCGATCACAGAACTGGGCATGGAGACCTTCATTGCCCACAATGTGCTTTCGCCGTACCGCGCGATTGTGATTCGCGAATTTCAACGTTCCAAGGTGGCGCTGAACATGGACGTGGAGATGCCCACGGTGGAGACCATCCGGCTGCTGGTGTCGCGCAACGAGGGGGTGGCCTTTCTGCCGCGCATGTGCGTGGAGCAGGACATCGCCGCGGGCAACCTGTGCGAGGTGCGGGTGCGGGAGCTGCACGTGGAGCGGCCCATCCGGCTGGTGTATCCGGAAAAGCGGGTGCTGAGCCACGCGGCGCGGGCGTTTTTGGAGCTGATTCAGGAGCGGGTGGCGGGGTAGGGGTAGGCTGAGAATAGGACCAATCGATGCGTGCGTTTCCAGCCTTTCGGAAATGGGAGGGCGGATCGGGCGGGAGATGACAGACAGGCTTGGCTCACCGAGAGAATTGCTTGACGAGATAATCGCTCTTGCCGCTGCAGACAGTGGCTCGGTTGCGACACTCCTGCGCAGGTGCTTGGTATTGGCATACGCCGTGAAGAAACGGTTGCAATAGCGAGGGGGTGCTTCGTGGGCCGATTTGGATCGAAGATAAGTGACCAGCCATTACCATCAATAGTGTTGGAACAGCAGCACAGGCACTTCGCAGATTCGGCGATCCTCTTTCAGCCTATAGCCTCCTACGAAGGTGTTGGTGTGGACTCGTGCTTCATCGTCGATTGGCCGCCAAATCTGACCCTCAGGTATGAGTGGTCCTTTTTCGGAGGACAATACGGTCTGAGCAGAGCGTGGCAGGAGATCGCCGGCTCGGCTTTCGTGGGGCTGATCGACACCATCCGAACCAGAGTCTTACGTCTTGCTCTTGAACTGAAGGACGATCTCGGACTGGTGACTGACAGTTTTGACGAGCTACCCAAAGAGAAGGTCGATCAGAGCGTGATTACGTATATCTTCGGGGGGAACAACGTGATCGCCTCGCGGGATTTCGCGCAAGTCCACAGTATTACAATCGAACGAGGGAGTTGGGCCTCACTCGCCAACGCCCTCAGCGGTCTGGGTGTACTGGACTCTGAGATAGCAAGTTTGCAGTCCGCGGTTAAAGAAGATTCGGCAAACGGTGGCTCAAAAACCCTGGGGCGCCGAACCGCAACCTGGCTAAGGCAGCTTGGCAGCAAGCTAGGCCAAGCAGGACTGGGCATTGGTATTGAGGTCGCCAAGGCGGAAGCCACAAGGTGGATACACCAGTACCTCGGGTTGCCCCCCAGCTAGAACCGACCGAGAGACAGTCCGCGCGAAAACGCGGGATAATGAACTTGTGTCGATTGTCCCTGGCGGTCTTGTGAACCAGCGCAGCATCGCGGCCGGTGTCGAAAGGGCCGCGAGGGCCCTGGCTGCCGAGGTTGTGCGCATCGGCTACGATATCGGTACCGACTGGATCGGAAATACCTCCATATTTTTCACCATCATTCTGACGGACGAGGCCAGCCGGCCCGAAAACCTGCGGGAAGTGACTCAGCGCGTATCCCACAGGATCATGACTGAGACCAGGACCGATCAATCAGGCCTTCAGGCCTATTTCAGTTTCCGCAGCCAATCAGAACAGGCGAAGCTTAGAGAACCCGCCTGGGCTTAGCGCGATGGCGTTCGCGGACCATCTGATCGAGCAGGCGCAGCTTCTCGCCAACCTCGACAAGAAGCGTCCCCGACAGGCGAGCCTGAGAAGAGCAGTTTCGACGGCGTATTACGCGGTCTTCCATCTCCTCACCACCGCCGCCGTTGCCAACTGGAAGAGGCCTCGCCAGCGAGCGGCCCTCGCGCGCGCCTTCGAGCATCGGAAGATGAACGACGCCTGCACCAGGACGCGCAGCAAATCGTTCCCCAATCCCAATCACTCCTCAGTCCGCCACCTGCGGGCTGTCGCGGACGCGTTCGTCCGGCTCCAGCAGTATCGGCACACGGCGGACGATGACAACTCGAAGAAGTGGACGAGAACGGAAGTGCTGGCCCACATCGAATTGGCAGCGGCGGCGTTCGATAGCCGGAAGATGATTGCGAAGGAGACCATTGCGGAAGATTTCCTTCTGCAACTGCTGATTCAACGTTAGACTGTAGATGGCAACGAGCCGATCCTCGGGCCGCGTGGAAATCATGAGCGCTACACTGTCCGTCGACCCCAGGAAATACGCCCGGCTCGCGAATCGCATTGTCGTCAAAGTGATCGGGACCGAGGAAGAGTACGACCGTATGGTCGCCGCCGTGGAGCATTTGATCGGCAAGGGCGAGGACCGCTTGTCCCCGGAGGAATCCGCGCTGCTGGAGACTATGGCGATTTTGGTGCAGGCTTACGACGATCGCCAGCGCCCTCTGCCCCCGGTTGCGCCCAACGAAATGCTGGCCTACCTGATGGAGACGAGCGGACGAACAGCCAGGGACCTGCTGCCAGTGCTGGGCACGCGCGGCCGGGTTTCGGAGGTGCTGAGTGGGAAGCGTTCCATCAGCAAGGAGCAGGCTAAGAAACTCGCGTTAGTGTTCAAGGTCACGGCCGATCTTTTCATCTAGCCCACGGACCAGGCTGCGCTCTGCGGCCTTCTGCCGCTGTGCGTGGCAGGAGGTGCGGGTGCGGGAGCTGCACGTGGAGCGGCCCATCCGGCTGGTGCATCCGGAGAAGCGGGTGCTGAGCCACGCGGCGCGGGCCTTTTTGGAGCTGATTCAGGAGCGGGTGGCGGCGCGGGAACGGGAGGTATCGAAAGATTCGAAACCGGAAGAGTGACTGGGGCATCGGGAGCAGGCATGTTTGTATGTCTGCCGCGGCCGAGGCTGTTTGTTGCGTGTTTCCTGATTCTGGCTTACACGCCGGCACAGGAGACGCCGGGTGAGGGTTCCGGCACGCCGCAACAGGGCTGGCGTGGGAGACTGCAGGACGCGATCGACCGGGCTCAGGGAAACCACCGGCTCACCCCCAGACATGAAGGGCGCCGGAGCGTTGTATTCTCCGGGGGCTTGCAGCACATCGGGCAGGAATCGATTACGATCCGGCTTGCCGACGGCGTGCTGATCGATGCCGCGCTGGCGAAGGGTGGCCACGTGACTGTGGAGGAGATTGTCGCGCATTACACATTCGGCGACCGGGTGGAGATTACCTGCAGCCCCATCGATGAAATCTACGATGCGGAATCGCAACGGTATCGCTTCCTCGAAGTGAAGAACCTCCGCTTGCTGACGCCGTTTTCCGATGAGGAGCGCTCGAGAGAGATCGGCTGCCGCGCGTGGCGCCAGGCGGGAAACCGGCTGAAGGACCTTCCCGCGACAAGTGCGCCGGCGCAGGGTGAGGGTAATGCGCTCAGAGGTCCTTCAGTGGATTACCAGAATGAGTTGGAGCAGGCACGCCGGGTCAACCTGGATTACGCGGCGAACCTGCCCAATTTTGTCGCGGATGAAATCGGCAGACACTACTCGGGTAACGATGTTGGGCGGGAGTGGAAATATGTGCAGACGGTCGGATCGGAAGTGACCTTTCGGGGAAGCAGCACCAGCCGGCAGCGAGTGACCAGGAATGGCCGTCCCTGGGGCAAACCGTTTGAGGCATTGCCGGGTTTCAAATGGATAGGTGGGTTCGGCGCCGAGCTTAAGCCGCTTTTCGACCCGGAATGTCCGACCACGCTCCAGTTCAGTGGACGCATGCAGATGCGTGGAAGGAGTGTGCTGGTGTATGAATTCGTGGCGCCACCGGATGGATGCTTTGGCGATCTCTACTGGAAGTTCCGACGTTTCTACCCAGGAGAGAGCGGACGCGTTTTTGTCGAGGACCCTGGCGGCGATGTCGTCCACCTGGAGGCAAGAGCGACGGGGTTTCCGGGAGAGTTCGAGATGAGCGGATGGGAGGAGGAAGCGTCCTGGGACCGGGTGCGAATTGGAGACGTTGAACACCTGCTGCCGGTCTCCGCCAGCATTGTGGTTCGGTACGCCGCGGGCGGCGCCTGGAAGGTAGATCTGGAGTATAGGAATCACCGGCACTTCGAGGCTTCGTCGCAGGTCCATTTCCAGTAGCGGCTCGCCGTAGCGAGGAGATTCCGATCACCGAGCTGGGCATGGAAACCTTCATCGCCCACAAACGTGCTTTCGCCGTACCGCGCGATTGTGATTCGCGAGTTTTCAGCACGCCAGGGCGGCGCTGAGCATGGACGTTGAGATGCCACGGTGGAGACCAACCGGCTGCTGGTGTCGCCCAACGAGGGAGTGGCCCGCCGGGAACCTGTGCGAGGTGCGGGTGCGGGACCTGCACGTGGAGCGGCCCATCCGGCTGGTGTATCCGGAAAAGCGGGTGCTGAGCCACGCGGCGCGGGCCTTTTGGGAGCTGATTCAGGAGCGGGTGGCGGGGTAGGGGGCGGGTGTTAGCGGAGGGGCGAAGAGGGAAGGTTGAGTGGATGGCGGGCCGGGAGGAGAGATTCTTCCTCCTTATCGCTCATGCACTCATCCGGATCAGCCACCAGATTCTGCGCCTGGCCTTCTTCCAGACACCACTATCGCTGGGGCTCGCACGGAGTTCAGCAAGGTACGCCTCGAATGCGGCCTTGAGGCGGTCCGAGAAGAGGTCGCGATTGATGACTCTGCTTGTCGGGTCACAAAATCCCGGCGAGTCAACTCTGATGGTCGTTTTTTCTGCTTCGGCTCCAAGCGGAAAAATCCACATATTCCTTGCCTTTCAAGAAGCCGGGCAGCGCGCACTCGCGAAAGAGAATAGAGATGACGCGGACTTGTGCCTGTTGAATCTGATTGTTCAACGCAAGTTCAAGCTCTTCCTTCACCCATCTTGACGCGACTGAGTTCGGGGAGAGGACGATTCCCAGAAAGGCCATTTCTTCGATAGCGGCCGATATACTTCCGATCAGCACCCGGCCTGGTTTCGTCCTCGTCCACCCACACACGAATCTCAAACCGCTCAAGACGGCTCTTCAGTATTCGGACGAATGGTTTGTCGATTGAGCTATGACAGATGAAGATGGACGACATCGTTCCCCGGCAGTCTATCCTATCCCACTTTCAGGCTCGTCGGGATGGTACACCGGGTGCACGACATAGAAATGGAAGAATCGCCGCAACCGAACTTAGCCGATGCGGACGCCCTGCAAATACAGGCACTTTTGGGCTGCAAAGCGCGGTCGTGTGGTACCCTTCCTCGTCGGTGTGGCGGCAGGGCAGGCTGAAGTAGCAGTACGCAAGGATTTCTGCGTTTTCTGGGGATTTCGCCCGCACCCCCACTTCTGTGTCGCACACCCGAGTACACCGGTCCACCACTGGGAGGGGGCGCCATGTCGCGTCCAACGCGATCGCGCCGACGAGCTATTCGAGGCTTTTCGGCCTGGCACCACCATTCCAATCGAGGAGTTCAATCTGGAAGGACCGGTCCCGCCGAGCGCCCCTGCGGTCGCTTTACGACGGCGAGCGCGCATCACTCCGCCGCGTCTCCCATCCGCTTCAGCTCATACCCGTGGTCGGCGATGGCCGCCATCAGCACTTCGGCCGCATGCCCGTGATGGGCGAAGATCTGCCGGACGAGATCCGTCACGCTCTCGTATCCGCGCTCGTAGAAGACCAGGATCGACGGCCCCGCCCCGCTGAGTACCGAGCCCAGCAGACCCGGGGCACGCAGCCGCAGGATCTCCTCAAGGCCCGGCACCAGCGGCGCGCGATAGGGCTGATGAAAGCGATCCTGCAGCGCGGCGGGAAAGGCGCTGGTGGTTCCGGTGGCCAGAGCCGCAATCAGCAGCGCCGAGCGCTGCACGTTGAACACGGCATCCTGGCGGCTGTAGGAAGCCGGCAGCACGGCGCGAGCCTGCACTGTGGGCAGAATGAAATCGGGCACGACGATGGCGATGCCGTACCGCCTGGGCAACTCCAGCCGCACCGCGCGCGCTACGCCGCCACCGTCGATTGCGCTGGCCACGATGGAGCCCAGCACGCACGCCGCCACGTTGTCCGGATGTCCCTCGATGCGCGCCGCCTCGTCCAATATCCGTAGCGGCTTCCAACGCAAACCGAGCAACTGATCGGCCATCACCACGCCCGCCGTCAGCGCGGCCGCGCTCGATCCCAGACCTTTGCCCAGCGGGATGTCGTTGTCGATCTCCAGCTCCACCGGCGGCAGTTCGCTCCCCGTATCCGCAGCCACGGCCAGCGCGGTCTGCCAGATGAGATTCTCCGCAGTGGTGGGGATCGATTCCGCGTCGCGGCCGAGCGCCCGAATGAGCAGTCGCTCGGCGCGGCGAAACCGGCACGTCAGGTAGATCTCGAGGGCCAGTCCAAGCGCGTCGAATCCCGGCCCCAGATTCGCGCTGGACGCCGGGACCCGCACCTCCCACCAGGGGTTCTCAGTCATTCTTTCGTGGTCCTTCATTGAGCGTGATCCTGCGCCCTTCGCGGCAGGACTGATACACGGACATCACCAGCTCCAGCGCGCGCAAGCCCTCCTCGCCCGACGAACATGGCCGGCCGCCGGTACGAATCGCTTCGCCGAAATCGAGGAACTGGCGTTCGAATGGCACGAGCGAAATGGCCATCGGATCGGAGGCCCCGGAGCTGACCTCGCGCGCGAGCGGCGCCGGTTCGCCAGCATCGTTCTGCACATCACCCCGCACATCCCATGTTGTCAGCTTGTCGCCGGTGATGATCGCCGTGCCGTTGGCGCCGTGGATCTCCACGCGCTCGCTGTAGCCGGGCCAGAAGGCGGTGGACGCCTGAATCACGCCGGTCGCCCCCGAAGCATAGCGAAGCACGGCCGAGACAACATCCTCCGACTCAATCGCGTGCAGCGCGCCAATCTGCCACGTCCCGAACACTTCGACCACCGCTCCGGCGAGGAACAGCAGAATGTCCACCTGGTGGATCGCCTGGTTGATGAGCGCACCGCCGCCTTCGGTCTGCCAACTCCCCTTGCCGGGGCGCGAATAATAGGCGGCCGGGCGATACCACTTCACGTACGCGTCGGCTTGCAGAATCCGCCCCAGCCGGCCGGCCGCGATGGCGCGTTTCAGAAACTGTACGGAATCGTCGAAGCGGTGCTGGCTGACCACGTTGAGCAGGATGTCCGCGCGCCGCGCCGTCTCCACTATCACCCGCGCCGTGGCCAGATCTGTGGCCATGGGCTTCTGCACCTGGATATGCCGGCCTGCCTCGGCGCAGATCCGCAGCGGCTGCAAGCGGAAATCGGGAAACGTGCACACATCCACGAAATCGAGGCGCGGATCGCGGCACACCTCCTCGTACGCGGGCACGAACTGGCAATCGTACTGCGCGGCAAAGCGCCGGCCGGTTTCTTCGCGGAGGTCCGTGCACGCGGTCAACCGATAACCGATGTTGCGATACGCCTCGGCGTGCTTGTGGGCGATGGCGCCCGTACCTATGAGTCCAACTCGCATGCGGCGGATGTAACCATTATGTTCCGGGTCGCTCCGACACGCGGCCAACGGGGGCCGTTAGACAATCGACATTGGGCCGTTCTTCCGCCGAGCCGCCGCTGCCCGCTGCGCTATCCTGAACGAAGGAGAAAACCAATACAATGGGCTGCGGAAGCGGCGCGTCAGGTCCGCGAATCCAGAGCGAGCCGGCTAAGCGCATGGTGTTTTGCGCGAAGTTTCAGCGCGAGATGCCGGGACTCGATGAGGTTCCCTTCGAAGGTCACCCCCTCGGCCAGCGAATCTACGACAACGTGTCGAAGGAGGCCTGGCGTTTGTGGGTGGAGCAGATGAAGATGATCATGAACGAATACCGCCTCAACCTGGGTACCCAGGAAGCGCAGGAGTTCCTGATCAAACAGATGGAAGAGTATTTTTTCGGCGAAGGCTCGGCCTTCCCCCCCGGCTACGTCCCGCCCAGCCACGGCCACTGAGGACTCCGTCCGGGGTTTCGCCGATGCCGCTCAGGCGCTGCACGGACCTCCGGCGAAGCGCGGTGCGGCAGCACGCAATGAGAGGGTCCGGGCCCGGCAGGCCGCCGTCAGCTCCGCGCAAAGTAAAGGGCCGCGGCGCGTTCCAGCTCGCCTTTGGTCATAATGGGCGGCCGGCTCTCGTATTTCCCGATCGAGGTCAGGATGCTGCAGATGTCCGCGGGATAGCAGGCGCGCAGCTCGGTGCGGCCATCCCGCAGGCATAGCTCGCGCAGGTACTCGGCGCTGTCGGGCTCCACCACGATCCCTTTGGCCCCCACCACGCGCTGGAAGATCAGGTCGAAGGAGCGGGCGTCCACGGCGTCGACGAAAATCTTGTTGTGAATGCGGCGCAGGAACGCTTCGTCGGCCAGATCGCCGGGATCGAGGTTGGTGGAGAACACTACCATCAGCTCGAACGGGATCTGGAATTTGACGCCGTAACGCAGCATGAGGTAATCGACGCGCCGGTCCAGCGGAACAATCCAGCGGTTCAGCAGATCGCGCGGCGACATGAGCTGACGGCCGAAGTCGTCGATGATGAAGATGCCGTTGTTGGCCTTCATCTGCAGAGGCGCGGCGTAGATGCCCGAGCTTTCGTCCAAACGCAACTCCAGCATGCTCGGAATCAACTCGCCGCCCACTACGATGCACGGCCGGCGGCACAGAGTCCAGCGTGCATCCACCAGGGCCTCTTCCGTTTCCACCTGCTGGTGGACTACCGGGTCGTACAGGCTGATGACCTGTCCGTCCACTTCCACCGCAAACGGGAGGTAAACCGTGTCGGAGTAGACGCGCAGCATGCGTTCCGCCAGGCTGGTCTTGCCGTTTCCGGTCGGTCCATACACAAAGATGGAGTTCTGCGAAATGAGGGCGGGACCGAGCTGGTCCAGCAGGCCGTCGGGAACCACCAGGTCCGAAAACGCCTGCCGCAGGGAGCGGCGGTCAATCTGCACGCGGGCGGTCTGGGCCTTGGTGGCGATACTGTAATCGCGCAGCGAAACCGGCGCCGCGCCGGCATACTGGCTCAACTGAAAACGTTCTGCGGCAAGGCTCTTGCCGGAGGCCGAGAGGGTGAAGTTGTAGTCGTTGCCCTGCATGCCCTTCACCTCCACAAGGTGTTGCGAGCGCAGATGCTGGAAAATGAGGTTGATCAGTGGCACGGGGACCCGCAGGGCGTTACTCAGCGATTGCAGGGTGCTGCCACCTTCCAGCAGCGACCGCCGCATTACCAGGTCAACCAGCAGGGAGTGCGGAATGCCCAGTTCCTCAATGTTCTGCGGTATCGGGGGCGAGAATGCAGGACGAGTCGGAGCAAGTGTCACGGGCATGCCTGAGCTTTACATCGGCTCCTTGCGACAGATTGTTTATACACATCCCGCGGTCACTTGCTTGTCCACGTTCCGGCTCCGGGCGCCGTCATGCCTGTTGTGGGGTTTCGCCCTTGCATTGCCCTGGTCGTGTTTGCGGCCTGTTTTGCGGGATGTTTCGCGGCCGCCAGCGACGCCAGCGAGGCCGCCTCCCAACTGGCCCGGGCAGCCGCGAAGGCCGAGCGAAAAGGCGATGTAGCTCGCGCCTATGTCCTTTATTCACATGCATATGCACTGGACCCAGCCAATCCGGCGTACGCTCTGCGAATACGCGATTTCGAATCCGTCGCCAAACTGGACCCCGGCCTGAAAGACAAAGCCGACGCTATCGGGAAGGAGGCCAAACCGGATGCCGGTCTCGATGACAGCCTGTTTGGCGAACTCACCGCCAGTGACGCCGCCGAAGCCCGCAAACCCCTGCCTCCCACCGAACTAAAAGCCACACCGGCCCTACGGGACTTCGATGTCCGGGGCGACGGCAAGTCTCTGTTTGAGCAGGTGGCGAAGGCCTTTGGCCTGCTCGTGGTGTTCGACTCGGAGTACTCTCCGTCTCCCCCTACCCGGTTCCAGATGCAACAGGTGGACTACCGGACTGCGCTGCGCGCTCTGGAAGACGCCACCGGGACGTTTGTCATCCCCGTGGGCGACCGGCTGGTCTTTGTCGCCGCCGACACTCCCGCCAAGCGCAAGGAGTTCGAACGAACCGTCTCGGTGACTATTCCCATCCCGGAGACGGTCAACACCCAGGAACTTCAGGAAATGGTCAACGCCGTGCGCTCCACCATGGACATCCAGCGCGTGATGGTGGACACCACGAACCGCATGGTGCTGCTGCGCGATCAGATCTCCAAGGTTCGCCCGGCCCAGGCCCTGCTGGAAAGCCTGCTGCGGGCTCACCCGCAGGTGGACCTCGAAGTGGAATTGCTGGACATTGACGACTCGGATTCGCTCCAGTGGGGCGCGGGGCTGCCGTCTTCGTTCCCCCTGATCGACTTCGGGACGATCGCGAATTACGTGGCCACGACCGCGATTCCGTCCGGCTTCTCCAGTTTCCTCACGTTTGGCGGCGGCGCCACCATCCTCGGGATCGGCATTGCCCAGGCGAACCTGTTTGCCACCGTGACAAAGGCCATTACCAGCACCGTGTACCGGGCGCATCTGACGGCGTCCCAGGGCCAGCCTGCGTTGTTGCACGTGGGCAGCAAGTATCCGCTGATCAGCAGTACCTTCACCACCTCGGCGTCCGGCACCGGTACGGCGGCCGCGTCCTATGTGCCTCCGCCCACCATTCAGTTCCAGGATCTCGGCTTCGAGCTGAAAATCACCCCGCATATTCACGGAACAGAAGAGGTGACCCTGGAGGTGGAGGCCTCCTACACACTGCTCGGGGCGGTGCAGCCCAGCGGCATACCGGCAATCAACAACCGGAAATTCCAATCCACCGTCCGTCTTCACGAGGGCGAATGGGCGGTGCTCACGGGGCTGATAAGCAGGACCGACGCGGCCAGTTTCAGCGGCATCGCCGGCCTCGCGAACGTGCCGGTGCTGGGCCGGCTGCTCGGGAACAACACGCGCAACACCGACCGCGCCGGCGCGCTGCTGGTGATCAAGCCGCGGCTGTTGAACCTTCCGCCCACCGATCTCCCCACGCCCGCGCTCCTGACGGGCACGGAAACAAAGCCGATCTCGCTGCTCTAGCGACCAATACTGTTCACTTTGGCCTTCGTCCGCCAATCGGACACGCGGCGCAAGCCGCGTTTTTGCACAGCACCGAACGAACGCGGCTTGCGCCGCGTGTCCCTCCCGCGCAAACTGAACAGTATTGGCTCTAGCGAGGGTGGCGTCGTGCGAGCCATTCGTCGAAGATCGCTAATCAAGCATCTCAGCGAGGATCGATCGAGGACCTGATCCGCCGCTCGATGGCGCCATCCGGCATCTTCACCGGCACGCGCGGCAGGTTGACCCCGTTTGATTGGGTGTGGCCGCCAATAGCGCCACCGGTGCTTCCCGATCATGCCGCCTTCGGCTGGCGCCCCGGTGTAATGGTGCGAATGCATGAAGCCGATAGCTCTACTTGAGGCGGCCCCTGGGACCGCTCTGGCTTCCGTCATCTGTCGAAAGCCGATCGCTTCGCTTCAGATTGACCCCGGGCAACCGCCGCACGCAGGACTTCACAGACTAAGGAGACTCCCGCAAATGGCAGAAAAAGTTTGCGAGCGTTTTCCGCTCTCATCGGCGGGCCTGACGCTTGCGTTAATTATCGCCGGCGCGGCGGCCTACGCACAACCCGCGCTCAATATGGGCCCAGCGACTACGCCGCTGAGCCCCACGCTCACCGGCGAGCCACGCTTGTCCAACCCCACGGCGCGGCCCGCAGACGATACCCAGCTCAAGCAGGTTATTATCTTCGGCCGTCATGGTGTGCGGACTCCTATTTTGCCGAACACCGCCCTCGACGCCTTCTCCGCGCTGCCCTACCCGGCGTTCCTCGAGCCGGGTATCAGCGTCCTCACCCACAACGGTGGCACGGATGAGACTATCCTCGGCGGGTATTTCCGACTGTGGCTCACCCAGGAGGGACTGCTGACCGGTAATGACGCAGCCGATGCCGCCTTCGTATACCTCCGGGCCAATGGGACTCCGCTCATTGTTGGCACCGCGCAAGCCTTCGCGGCCGGCATGCTCCCGGCGGCCACTGTAAACGTCAATTCCTACAGCCCACCGGCCATCGACCCGCTGTTCGATCCGGTGGACGCGGGAGTCGCGCTGCTCGATTACCGCAGGGCGGTCGCGGCCGTGAACGGACGCCTCGGCGCTAATCCACAGTCCCTGGCCTCCGCCTGGGCGCCCGAACTCGCCCTCACGCGCTCCATTTTGTTCAACTATCCCGTCAGCCAGACTCCGGTCCCGGCGACCCCGACAGGCAGGATCGACGTCACCTCCATTCCCATCGGCGTTGCGGCCGGAAGCACCACTTTGCCGGTGGACCTTGGAGGGCTGGCCGATGTTGGCGGCGCTATCGATCCTTTCGTCATGGAGTACGCGGATGGACTGCCGGCTGCGGAGGCCGGTTGGGGCCAGTTGACCGTTGGCAGTATCAACCAGACCTTCCGCTTGTACAACGTCATCCTCGATCTGGAATACCGCACCCCCTATCTGGCCCGAGTGCAGAGTTCGAATGTGGCCTCCCACATAGTGCGCTCCATGGTTCAGGCGGCCACCGGGAATGCGATGAAAGGCGCGCTGGGAAGTCCGGCGACCAAAGCGATCGTACTAACGGGTTCGAACACCAATATCACCGGACTCGCCGGCCTGTTCCATCTCGACTGGCTTCTGCCGGGTTACGAAGCCGACGTCTGCGGTCCGGGCGGCGCGTTGGTGTTCGAGCTCCGCCAGTCGCAGAGCACCGGGGAGTATATCGTCCGCGCCTCCTACGTCTCTCAGACGCTCGACCAGCTACGCAATCAGACCGCCCTGACGCTCGCTGCGCCGCCGCCCAGCGCCCCGGTGTTCATCCCCGGTTGCAGCGTCGATAATGCCAACTTCGACTGTCCCCTCGGGACCTTCGTGACGATAGCGAACCACGTAATCGACCCGCAATCCGCCGACCTGGTGAACTAAGTATGACAATCCATTCCCTTCGGCTCTTCCTTCCCGTTCTTGTCTGCGTCTTCGGGCTGGCAGCTCAGCCCGTCGATGACACCCAGCTCAAGCAGGTGATCGTTTTCGGCCGTCATAACGTGCGGTCTCCGGTCGCGCCATCCGGCGTCCTCAACACCTTCTCCGTGCAAGACTACCCGGATTTCGGCGTCGGCCCTCTACCGGGCATTCTGACCCCCAACGGTGAGAAACTGGAGACCATCCTCGGCGGCTACTACCGTCTCTGGCTCACTGATGAAGGACTGCTGACCGGCAACGACTCCGCCGACGCCAGCTTCGTTTTCTTTCATGCCAACGCGATCCAGCGGACCGTTGACTCCGCGCAACACTTCTGGGCGGGCTTTCTCCCGGCGGCCCCGGCCAACGTCCAATCCCTGACCCCGACGACGGCCATCGATCCGTTGTTCAATCCGGTGGGCGCCGGCGTCGCGCTGCTGGATTCGCGGATGGCGATTGCGGCCGTGAACGGTCGTGTCGGCGGCAATCTGCAACTGCTGGCCTCCGCCTGGGCCCCGGAAATCGCCCTCACGCGCTCGGTCCTGTTGAATTATCCCGCGAGCGAGACTCCGGCGCCCGCAGCCCCGGCAAATCAGTTCGACGTCACCGCGATTCCATTTGCCGTCACAGCCGGGACGGGCGGCGCACCGGTCGACCTCGGAGGGCTGACCGACGTTGCCCTGGCCATCGATCCTTTCCTTATGGAGTACGCCGATGGGCTGCCGGCCGGGTGGGGCCAGTTGACTGCCGACGGCGTTAGCCAGACCTCTCGCGTTCCTAACCTGGTCCTCGATCTGGAGTTCCGCACGCCCTATCTGGATAGAGTGCAGAGTTCCAATCTGGCTTCGCACATCGTTCGATCCATGGTCCAGTCAGCCACCGGGAATACGCTGACGGGCTCGCTGGGGAATCCGTCGACGAAAGTGATCGTGCTGATCGCTTCGGACACCGACATCACCGGATTAGCCGGCCTGTTCCACCTCGACTGGCTTCTGCCGGGATATCAGAAAGACTTCTGCTCTCCGGGCGGCGCTCTCGTGCTCCAACTCCGTCAGTCCCAAAACACTGGCGAGTACATCGTCCGGGCCTCTTACGTCGGGCAGACTCTGGACCAGTTGCGCAATCTCACGCCCCTGACCCTCGCTGCGCCGCCGCCCAGCGCCCCGGTCTTCATCCCCGGTTGCAGCGCCGGCAATGCGACTTTCGACTGCCCCCTTGGGACTTTCGTAAAGCTGGCGAACCAGGCGATTGACCCGCACTCCGCCGACCTGATGAACTGACTTTTGTCTTTCCGGGCTTTCTCCGCGCTGCCATTCCTGGACCTCGGCAACGCTAATGTGACGCCCTCCGGCAACGTCGTTCTTGTTCTTTGAGAATTCTACGGGGCCGAGGTACTGGTACCAGAGGACCAGGCCGATAACTCTACTTGAAGCGGTCCCCAGACACCGTGCTGGGTCTCCGGCCCAGCCAGGTCCAACCCACCAGGGCGGGATCAGCCAGTGTAACCGCTGCACAGAACTCCGCCACCCATAAGGAGCCTCAGCAATGACAAAGGAAGCTTATCGGCGTTTCTCGTTTCGAGCGGCCGGTCCGACGCTTGCGCTGGTCATCTCGGGCGTGCTGGCCCAGGCCCAGCCCAGCCCCCAGTTCCTGCCCAATATGGGCCAGCAGATCACGCCGCTGGCGCCCACAGGGTCGGCGTTCCAACCGTTGAACCCCGGCCTGGCCGACAAGCCCGACTGGCTGGCCGGACAGGCGGTCAGCACCGTGGTGAGTCCAAACGGCAAGACCCTGCTGGTCCTGACCAGCGGGTTCAATCGCGTTTATAACACCGACACCGTGCCGGCGGTGACATCGGCAGCAACGCCGCCATGGCATCCCCCGGACTCGAATGAGTACGTGTTCATCTACGACATCTCGAATCTGACTCCAACCCAGACGCAGGTGTTGCAGGTTCCAAATACTTACAACGGGATTGTCTTCGATCCGTCCGGCACACATTTTTATGTGGCCGGCGGCCCCAACGACAACCTTCACATTTATTCGCTGAGCCCCGCCACCCCGAGCGCCCCGGCAACCTGGGCGGAGGACCCGAGTTCTCCGCTTCCTCTGGGCCACAGCGCGGGGGGCGTGGGACTTAGCGTGTCGGCCTGCGCCGCCGGCGTGGCTATTTCGAGCGATGGCCAGACGCTGGTAGTCGTGAATTACTACAACGACTCGATCACGGTATTCACCGGAGGCTACGGCGCCTGGTTGAAGCAGGCGGAACTCGACCTGCGCCCCGGCAAGAGCGCGAGCAACCCGCAGCAAGGAGTTCCGGGCGGCGAATACCCGTTCTGGGTGGCTGTGAAGGGTAAAGGACAGAGCGCGACAGCGTACGTATCCAGCATTCGCGACCGCGAGATCGACGTCGTTAATCTGGGTGGCACGCCAGCGGTGGCGGCCCGGATCCACGTGACCGGACAACCGAACAGGATGACGCTGAACGCCGCCCAGACTTTCCTGTATGTCGCCGAAGACCAATCGGATACCGTTGACGTCATCGACACCGTGAAGAACGCGGTCGTCGAGACGATCCCGGTAGTCGCGTCGGTAGTGCCCTCGCCGGTGGCGCAGTACAAGGGCGCGAACCCCAACAGCGTAACGCTCTCGGAGCCGGACGAGAAGCAACTCTACGTGACCAATGGCAACCTGAACTGTATCGCGGTGGTGGCGCTGGGCGGAACCAACAGCGGCGACCATGTAGTTGGTCTTATTCCCACCGGCTGGTACCCGAACTCAGTGAGCGTGGTGCACGCCGGCGGCGCCAGCCCGCTCAGCCCGGCATCCGTGTACGCGGCCAATGGGAAGTCGCCGACGGGACCGAATCCCGGCTTCTGCTATGGCGGCTACGGGCCGCCGTTGTCGAAAACCTGCATGGAATCGAATCAATACAATCCTCAGTTGACCAAAGCCGGTCTGCAGAGCTTCCCGCTCCCCGAACCGGCGCAACTGGCGACGCTGACCCAGCAGGTGGCCGCGAACAACCACTTCGCCGGCACCGAGAGCGCCAGCGACGCCGCGGTGATGGCGGCCGTGCGCGCAGGCGTCAAACACGTCATCTTCATCATCAAGGAAAACCGGACGTACGACCAGGTTTTGGGAGATCTCGGAATCGGCAATGGCGATCCCGATCTGACCGAGTTTGGAGAGGCCATCACTCCGAATCTCCATAACCTGGCGCGAAGCTTCGTCACCCTCGACAACTTCCTGGACACCGCCGAAGTCAGCTATGACGGCTGGCTGTGGAGCACCTCCGCGCAGGCCCCCGACGTGGTGGAACGCCAGTACCCGGTGGCGTACGCGCTCCGCGGCACCAGTCTGGATTCCGATGGTCTGAACCGCAACGTGAACGTGGCCATTCCCACCCTTGCCGGGCGGCTGGCCGCCAATCCTCTGACCCCACAGGATCCGGATGCGCTGGCGGGCCAGACCAATGTGTCCGCGCCGGATGGGCCGGAGAACGAAATCAATACCGGCTATTTATGGAACGCCGCGCTGCGGGCGGGGCTCAGGGTCCGCAACTATGGCTTCTTTGTGGACGGAACCCGCTATCAACTGCCTCCCACACTGTCCAGGTACGCCATACCCGTGTTGCGCGATCCGTTCGCAACCCGCACGCAGGTGGCTTTTCCCGCGAATGCCGACCTCGCCCCGTTCACCGACCCGTACTTCCGCGGCTTCGACAACGCGCTTCCGGATTACTGGCGCTACACCGAATGGGTGCGGGATTTCGACGCCCGATATGTCAACGGCCACCACGCCGGACGCAGCACGGAGGATCTGCCGGCGCTGACCCTGGTTCGCCTGATGCACGATCACACCGGAAACTACACCACCGGGTCCGGAGGCCCGGGGGCGATTGACGGCGTGAATACGCCGGATCTGGAGGTGGCCGACAACGATTATGCGGTGGGCCTGCTGGTTCAAAAGATCGCCAGCAGCGTGTACGCGAACAGCACGCTGATCTTCATAGTTGAAGACGACGCGCAGGATGGCGGCGACCACGTCGATTCGCACCGCAGCATCGCATTCGTGGCGGGCGCCTGGGTGAAACAAGGCGCACTGGTCTCCACTCCGTACAATACGATCAACTTCCTGCGCACCATCGAAGAGGTTCTGGGCCTCCCGCCGATGAATCTGAACGACGCGCTCGCCGCGCCCATGGCCGACATCTTTAACACCACGCCAAGCCCGTGGAGCTTTACTCCCGCTCCCGCGCCGATTCTCTACAATACGTCCCTGCCGCTGCCCCCCGCTCCCACCGGCATGGTGGCGCCGAAGCCGGCGCACGACGCGAAGTACTGGGCGCGAGTCACCAGGGGAATGGACTTCTCGGACGCGGATCGCGTCGATCCCGCGCTCTTTAACAGCATTCTGTGGAAAGGGATGATGGGCGACAAGCCTTATCCCGCCGCGCCGTCCGGAATGGACCTTCGCCAGAATCGCGAGGAGCTCCTCGCGCGTTACCGGCTGTCTCAGAAACGAAAAACGGCGGCCGAGCCCAGGCAAAAAGCGCCGCCGGCGCCGAAGGCTGGCACCGACTGAACGTGGCGATGCGGGCGCTGCCTGCGCGGCGGCCGCGTCACCAGGCCGAACCTTTTCGGCGTCGAGTGTCTATGGCAACACCGAAAGACGCGAGTTCGACGCGCGAGAATACGGCTGTCGTCACGCGTCCGTGAGGCGGCAACCACGGTCATGGCGCGCGGGCTTCTGGCGCGAGAGCGGACGACGGCCGGCATCGCGTCCGCGGCGTGCCGATAAGCGCCCGAAGCACGCAGCAATGCGCCGAGCGCCTGCGCCCTTTCGCGGAAAGCCGCATTGGAGAGCGCGGCCTCCACGGCACCCCGCAGGCGCGCGGCATCCAGTTCATTCCGATTCATGCGCCGAAATCGCGGGTCTGGCGCCGAGTTCCGCGTTGCGCGCGCCGACCAGGTGCTGATCTCCGCGCTGCGGTATCACCAACGGAACGCCAAAGTCGAGCCTGGTTCGGGCTGTTCATGACGCCGTGGGTGACGAACGCGCCGGCCCGCTCGAGCAGCCCAGGTTGCGGAACAAACTGGCGCACCAGAAGGTTATCCGGCGGCGCCCTGAAATCGAGCTTCGCCCCACCGGTGGAGAGAATCACCGGCCACGGTCGGGCGCCAAAGCGTTTCGAAACACGCTTGATAGAAGGCGGGCACGCCGTGGAAGGTGGCGCCGAGTGACACGTAGACGAGGGGACGGCCATCGAGCCGATGAAACGGGAAATCGCGGAGACGGCGCGAGGTCTCCGTTAATCCGTAGCCCCGGTTGAATCGGCCGGCCGAACTTCGTCTGCCAGCGAGTTTCGAGCTCGGGCGGCAAGGGCGCCGCGGCCGACCGCTCTCACCGTGTCACCCCCCAGTCACATCGATGCCTTGACGCCCAACAGGAAAGCGCGGTCCTGCTCAAACACATGCAGCGCCGTGACGATGCTGTTGGCCTGGTCCTGTATGCGATACGTCACGTGGAAGGAAAACCGCTTGTCGATAGGGACATCCCCGCTCAAATCGATCTCCCAGTTATAGCCGAGATAGGAGTCGAAATATTTCATGTAAGAGGCAACTTCGTTGAAGGTCAAGCGGGAGCATGCCTTCCAGCGCCAGGTTTGGATACCCAGCGCGCCGCCCGAACTCGGATTGTAGTTTATGTTGGTTGGGAACGGCAGTTCCATGATTCGGGCGCGGTCGAAGGTGAAGTTCGCGTGTCCGACACCGCCCGTAAAAGTGAGCTGCTGTTTCTCATTCTCGAACAGGGTCGCGGCCCCGCCGACGTACGCTTTCAGCCGCTTATCCATGTACCACAGGGTGTTCTGGTAGTCTTCGATACCCACAACGAAGTAGAGGGTCTTCGTGGCGTCGCAATCCACCTGTTCGCGCAGGGTTCGCTCGGTGTAATTCACCGCCCCCTGACCGAATCCGTACACCATATCCTGGCGGCTCCACCGGACAACCGAATGGGCCGTGCAGCGAGCCTTCCGGACGTCTACCCTGTCGGTGGTGTCGAATGTGCTCCCGCTGGCGTTTCCCGACGCGTTCATATATGACAGCGTGCCTTCGGCGTGAAACAGCCACTGGGGCAGCAGCGGACTGTACTCCCGCGAACTCTTCTCCCACCATCTGCCGATTTCCTGTTTTTTGGGCGCGGCCGGCGCGCTGGCCGCGGTCGCCGGCGGCGTGCCTGCTGCGGGCGCCTGCTGTGCGTTTGCTGTCTGTGGGGGTGGCTGGCTCGCCGCTGGGGGCTGCTGCCCGCTGGGAGCACTCTGAGTGTCGGATTCCGCGGCGTAAAGCGAAATGGCCAGACACACCGCGAGCGCCGGCGCCATGGCCGTTGTTCTTATCATTGGTTCACCTGTTTCTTAGACTGCCGGGGCCGGGTCGAAAGAAGCCGCGGCGGGAGCCCGCTTGCCCCAATGCGGCATCCGCTTCTTGCCTTCCTCCATTGCCTTCTCCATGTATCCCTTCATCTTCTTCCCGTCGAAGGTAAGCAGGCTGCCGCCGCTCTCCAGGTGGCGAACGAATACCTTGCCGATGGCGTAGGTGGTGGCGCCCGCCAGGGCCGGAGTCACCAGCCAGGAGACCGCCGTGCCCACCACCGGAATGAACTTCAGCCTGCTGCTGATGGCGAGGGAACTGGCTTCGCCGCCGGTGACCGCTCCGCCCACGAGGGAAGCGATGATGCTCCTGACCGCTTCCTTCGAAAATGGCTGCTTGTAGATGTTGCAGATCAGAGCGAGCATGGTCAATTGCACGCCGGTCACGGCGGCGAAATCGACGATTGGCAGGGGAATCAATCCAGCGCTCGCCGCCACGGCTACGTGCCTCGTTATGACAATATCCGCCTTCAATCGATTGATCTCACTGGTGGGGTCCGCCGGGGTGGCCGGGGCCGCGGCGGCGTCGATTGCCGCGTCGGGACCCGTCGGCTGTTGAGTTTGTGTTTCGGGCACAGTGTTCTCTCCTTGATATCGTGCTACTGTCTCTCGGTTCGTCTCCACAAATCCGGCAGGAGGGATGGGCGCGTCTTCCTGAGTAGGGGCCGGTGGCTCATCTGCCGGCTTCCGCGAATTCTGTTTTGTCAATCGGGGCTTTTTCGGTGCAGGCATACTCTCTCGTTCTGTCCGGGCTTAGTGGTGGAAGGACTTCCGTTTGCGATCTGGATCGAACTCAGCCAGCGCGGACCTCCTGTTGGCTGCCTCATGCATTTGATCAACAACTCTGTGATCGGTCGGGTAAGGTGAAAACTTTAGTACTCTACGATTCACGCCCAAGGGAATCCCTGGTACGCCGAGTTCACGATCAGCCGACCCGCGTTTACACACGTTCGGATTTCCGGGGACGGGGTGGAACGGCCGCCAGTAATAGAAGCAGGCCGATGATGGGCGTCAACAGCAACGACCCAAAGAAGTACCCCCAGAATCCGAACCGAAACCTGGAGCCGCACAGGGCAATAATTAAACTGCCGAGGATCCACGCAATAACAAGATATTGGGTCATATTCTGTCCATTGTCAATAAGGAACAAGCAGTTGGTCGTGCACGGGGGGGGCCGGAGCAACCGGATGGCTGGTCGCAATCACGACCGGTTTGCCTCCACGGAACATCTTCAGGTAGAGGTCCTTGTCGTCCAGTTCCCCGGTGGAATCGAACTTGTAAGAACCATTGGCTCCCTCCCACGGATCCATGTAGCGGATCGCGTATGCCAGGTCGAGACCGTTGGTGGACCCCGTGGTTCCGATTGCCTTCGCCAGAATTCGTAATGCGTCGTATCCTTGCGCGGCGTAGGGTTCCGGATCTTCGCCGAAGCGATGGCGGTACCTGGCCACGAAGGCGCGGTTCTCCGGCGTTGGAGAATTCACGTCGTAGATTTCGTAGAACATCACGCCTTCCAATAACGGACCCGCGATTTCGTGCATTTCGGGCGTGTCGCTGAAGGCCCCCACAATCGGGGTTTTCAGCCCCATGCCGCGAGCCGCCTTGATGAACGCGGCGCCTTCGTGTTCTAACCCCAGAAAGAGGATGGCATCTCCTCCGGCTTCTCTCAGTTGGTCGACGGTCTCGCGGAAATCGACCTCCCCTGGTACGTATGTCGACTCGTAGACCGTGCTGGCGTTCAGGGCGCCCAGCGCCGTTCCGATCTGGAACATCAGGTCCTCTCCGAACGGACCATCCTCGGCGACCATGGCGAAGTTGCGGTAGCCGCGGTCGGTGCACAGGCGGGCCAGACTGCGCGCGATCAGGTTGTTCGGCAGCACCGAGCGGATCAGATACCGGAAACCATGCGTGGTCATATAGGTGTTGTTAGCGCCCGCTACGATGTGCAGCAGGCTGCTCTGTTCGAAGATGGCCGAAGCTCGCACGGCGAACTTGTCGTCGTAGTAGCCGATGGCGGCCACCATCGACGGGTTGCGCGAGAACTCGATCGCGAGCCTTCTCGACTGCTCGCGGTTCATGCGATCGTCGCGCATCAACAGCCGGATGCGCTTCCCCAGCAGCCCCCGGACATTGATCTCCTCCTGGGCCAGAATCAGCCCTTTGTCCATGCCGTCCTGATTCACGGCGAACGGCCAGGCCACACCGATCAGGATTTCGTCCGGCGAACCGCGGGCCATCGGGGCCCCGGAGGGCCGCAGCAGGAGGTACAGGGCGATTCCAAGCGCCAATAGCAGAACGACGGCCAGTGTCTTCTTCACCCCTTCACTCCTTCCCGAGAATGATGGGGAGGCCGTTCTTGCCGCCCACAATGACCACCTTGGCGTTGGGAGATTTGGCCAGCTCCAGGGTGGCCAGAATGCCCTGCCACTCCAGCAACGACGGGGTCAGGCTCTGGTTCACCACGTCGTTGTAGGCCTTCTGCCCCCCGGCCTCGATCAGTTTCCGCTGCGCTTCCTTGCCGGCCACGGCGAGCCGGTAGACGTACTCCTCGTCCAGTTGCTGCTGCGCCAGCTTGGATTCGATGGCCTGGGCCAAGGTCGGCGGCAGCGAGATGCGCTCCAGCGGCACGTCGTCCACCGAGACAAAGCGCGCTTCCATCTGAATCTTGGAATCCACGGAAACGCGTTCCTGGATGGCCTTCTGGGTGGTGTAGATCTCCTCCGGCTTGTACTGTCCGAACACGGTTCGGATCACCGAGCGCACTTCCGGCCGCACCACCACGTTGAGGTAGTCGGGGCCCACCCGCTGATGCAGCAGCGGCAGCAGGTCCGGATTCGGATAGTAGCGCACCGAGTACTCCACGTGCACGGTCAGCCCGTCGACGGTCAGCACATCGATGGAGTCGGCGAAGCGCTGCTTGCGGGCGTTGTAGACATACATGTGGTTGAAGGGCAGGACAAAGTGGAGGCCTTCCCGGTACACCGTGTGCACCACGGTGCCGCCGCCCAGCATGCTCCACAGCACCCCGAGTTCTCCCGGGTGGATGGCCACAAACATGCTGTTGTAAAAGTAGACCAGCAGGAACACCAGGATGAACCCGAGAACCAGCAGGTACGGGATCTGCCGTTTCAGGAAAGCCTTCAATCTTCCGGGCACCCCGGACAACCAGTCGTAAATTCGTTTCATTCGGCGCCGCTCCCCGGCATCGACACTCCCCCGGCGTGGCCCGAAGGCCGGCGCACCATCGGTGTCCGGCGCCTCCGACGCGGCATCTTCCACGATGGCGCCGTAGTCCATTTTGATGATGCGGTCGGCGTGCTTCCAGAAGCGTTCGTCGTGGGTGACCGCGATCACCGTCCGGCCTTCCTGTTTGAGCCGCTTCAGCACCACTTCATAAAAGTACCTGCGAAAGTGCTGATCCTGGTCGGCGGCCCACTCGTCGAACACCAGAATCTCCTTGTTTTCCAGCAGAGTCACCGCCAGGGCCAGACGTTTGCGCTGGCCCGTGGACAGATTGAGGTTGCTGAAACGTCCCCCTTCGAAGCGCGTTTTCCCCGCCAGCTCCATTTCCTCCAGAATCGCCTGCACCGAGCGGGGATCGACGTCCTCCGCCCCGTACAACCGGTCGAACAGATGAAACTGCGCGAAAACGGTGGAAAAAAGCTCGCGGTAGTTCTGCACGTTGCCGCGCGTCAGCAACTCGCGATCCACCAGAATGGCCCCGCTGTGGGGGAAGTACAGCCCGGTCAGCAGCTTGAGCGCGGTGGTCTTGCCGCTGCCGTTGCCGCCCACAATGAAAATAGTCTCGCCGCGGCGGATCTGCGTGCTCAGCGGCCCCACCGAGAAGGCGCCATTGACGCCATCGCGCTCGGCGTAGGCGAAAACCACGGAATCGATGGAGATCGTTTGGAAACCCCGCCAGCGGCCGTCGGCAGGCCCCTCGCCGCTGGCGCCGGCGCGGTCGAGCTTCTCTTCGAGGACCGCCAGGTCGGCGATGGCCGCCTGGGCCCGCTGCAGCACCGGAGCCGCCTGCACCACCAGTTGCAACGGGCCCATGATGAACAGGATCGCCGCCGTGGTCATGAGCACGGCGGCGCCCGTGGTGTGGTGGAAGCGCGGCAGCAGGAAAACGACGACAGCCAGCAGCGAATAGAACACCAGGTCCGACAACATGATGTCGACCAGAAACATGGCCTGGGTGTCGATCTTCAGCGCGCGCACGCCTTCGGATAACTCCGTGAACTCAACGAATACCGCGTCGCTTTTCTTTCGATTCATCCGGATTTCCTTGAATCCGTCGACCATGTGACCCAGCGCGTCCACCAGACGCGATTCCTTTCCCTTGAGCCGGTGCAGCAGCGCCTGCAACTTCCCGGCATGCCGGAAATAGACGGCCACGCCAGCCGCGATGGTGCCCACGGTGACGACGAACGCCGGGAGCGAGAGCACCGCGATGTAACACAAACAAAACAGCAGCACCAGCGACTGCTGCGCCGCGTCCACCAGCATCAGTCCGGACTGCGAAATCAGGGCCGTGTCCTGGCAGAGCCGGGTGAACAGCTCGCCGTGCCCCAGGCTCTCCACCAGTTCCAGCTCCGTGTGGCGGATCTTGTTGGAGACGCGGATCAGCCGGTCGCTGATCATGTTCTCCACGATCACGGAGGCCTGGATGAACGCGTAGCGCTTCCCCATGAAGAGCGCCAGCATGCACATCCCGAACAGCAGCAAGAGGCCGAGAATGAGCAGGTTGCTGTCGGTTGGGGCCAGCAAGGCGCTGCGGTTGATGATCCCCAGGATAGCCGCGTTGCCAGCGCCAGCTATGCCCGCGACGATCAACACACGCTTCCACGCTTCCGGAGACTCGAGCAGCAAAATCTGAACTACCTGCACGTGGCGTCCTCTGGCGAACAGGATTTCAAACCCAGGTCGAAATCCCCAAGATCTACTATGGGTACCACAGACCTCGCGATCTCACAACCAGTGTTTCCCCCGGTACACGACTCGGTCGGGAAACACCGCTAATTTCGTCCGTTGTTCGCCCTTGCCGATGCCGAATGTCCGGCGTCGGCCGACAGGGTTACTCTTGGCGAGAACGCACGGTGGCGGTGAGCGGCGACTTTGAAAAACAAAAAAGATTTTCCTTGACTCGCGCCGGGGACTTCGCGATGATGACAATAATTCCTGCGCCGCGCGACGATTCTGCGGTCGTCTTAGAGCGGCGCTATGAGGATTTCGTGGCTGATCGAGACCGTTGGAGGAATTGTATATCGACGTCACTGTCCCGTTTCTGTCTGCGAGAACAGCCCGGTTCTTTGGCGCCAGGCATCTCAGCAGCTTTGTCCCAGGCCGTATCACTATGGCTGGGAATGGGAGCCTACTCGTCCTGCGTGGAGATTGCCGACCCCTTTGGAACCGCTGCGTACTGCCGTCCTTGGAATGCCAGGGGTTACCGTCTCCAGCCGGAACATCTCCATGGGCGGTGAGGAGAACTGAGAGTGGCCGCTGAAGCAAAAGCCCGGTTAGACACTTCCACGGAGGCGAGCGGCGTTCTTGCTGCGGTGGGGAATACTCCCCTGGTGCAGCTCACGCGGGTGTTCGCACCGATCGATTTCGCGCTGTACGCCAAGCTCGAAATGATGAATCCCGGAGGCAGTGGTAAGGACCGATCTGCTCGGGGAATGCTGCTGGACGCCTGTGACCGCGGAGATGTAGGGCCGCGCACAACCATCATCGAGTCGAGCTCGGGCAATCTCGGCGTCGGACTGGCGCAAGCGTGCGCATTGTTGAAGCTTCGTTTCGTGTGCGTGGTCGACAGCCGGACGACAGTAAGCCACATCGCAATCCTGAAGGCATACGGGGCTGAGGTTGAAGTCGTGGACCAGGCCGATCCAGTTAGCGGAGAGCTTTTGACGGCTCGCCTGAACCGCGTGAAACAACTGCAGGCGCGCATTGCCGACAGCTTCTGGATCGATCAATACGCCAATCCCAGCAACCCTCGGGCACAATACGACATGTGTGGGGAGCTCGATCGGGATCTGGGGCGCCAGGTGGATTATCTGTTTGTTGCGACCAGCACCTGTGGCACGCTGCGCGGCTGCCGGGACTACGTGCGCGATCACGCTTTGAGCACTAAGATCATCGCGGTGGACGCCGTGGGCAGCGTGATCTTTGGGAACGAGCCACAGCGGCGGCTCATCCCGGGGCACGGCGCATCGAGAAGACCGGCGCTGTACGAGAGCGGCCTCGAAGACGACTGTGTACATGTGTCCGACCGCGAATGCGTGGAGGGTTGCTTCCGTCTGCTCCAGAGCGAGGCTATCCTGGCCGGTGGCTCCTCGGGAGCGGTGATTTCCGCGATTGGCAGGATGAGAACCCGGATTCCGGCGGGGGCAATTGTCGTGGCGATTCTCTGCGACCGGGGGGACCGATATTTCGAAACGGTGTACTCACGGGAATGGATTTCCACGCATTTCGGCGGCACTTTCAGGCCATGGCTTCATGAATCGGGAAATTAACGTGAAGCGCTCACTGGAAAGTACCGGCGGGGTGACTCTGCTGCGCGGGAACGAGATCATCCGACTCTTCGAGGGGCGCGAGGCGGCGATCATGGAGAGCGTCAGGCAAGCTTACCTGCTGAAGGAGCAGGGTGACTACAGCGCTCCCAATTGCCCTTTCCTGCGGTTCCCCGGCAATACAAGGGATCGGATCATTCCCAAACCCGCGTTCTTGGGCGGGTCGTTCCAGGTCGCGGGAATGAAATGGGTAGCATCTTTCCCCGACAACATCCGATCGGGCATGGACCGGGCCTCCGCCACATTGATTCTGAACTCGACGCGAACGGGACAACCTGAAGCGATCCTGGAAGGGTCCGTAATCAACGCGTGCCGCACCGCGGCAAGCGCGGCGCTGGCGGCATCGGTCCTTCGCGAGGGCCGCTCGATTCATTCGGTTGGCATTCTGGGTTGCGGTCCGATCAATTTCGAGACTGTCCGGTTCCTGCTGGCGACGCATCCCGAAATTGCGGAGTTCCTGCTCTTCGATACAGACCCGGCCCAGGCTCGCAGGTTTTTGGAGAAATGCCCCGATCTCTGCGGGACTCGACACATCGCATTGGCGCCTTCGGCCACTACCCTGTTCCGCGAAGCGGATGTCGTCAGCCTGGCGACCAACGCAACGATTCCGCATCTGGACAACCTGGACGGCTGCCGCGAGAATTCGGTCATCTTACATATCTCGTTGCGCGATCTCGCGCCGGAAGTAATCCTCGCGGGCGACAACGTTGTCGACGACGTCGAGCATGTTTGTTCCAATCGGACTTCGCTTGATCTGGCGGTGCAGAAGGCGGGGAACCGCGATTGTATCCGCGCCACTCTGGGCGCGATTCTATCGGGGCAAAAAGCCCGCCGTGGCGGCGAGCCGGTGATCTTCAGCCCGTTTGGGCTGGGCATTCTGGATCTCGCGGTGGCGCGCCTGGCGGTGGACCTCGCCCGAGCCGAGGGCATTGGCACGATTATCGACGGCTTCGTTCCCACGCCCTGGCCGGAACGAAGGTATGCGCCGCTGGAGATCGGGAATGCCGCGAGCACTCACGCGTAGAAACGGCCGGCTGGTCTCATGAAGGTCCTCTCTATAAATCCCGAGTTTCGAAGCTTCGTGGAAGTGCTGCGACATCACGCGCGAACCCGGCCCGATCGGACGGCGTATGTTTTTCTCGAAAACGGCGAGGTGGAATCGGGCAGTCTCACGTTCCAGGCGCTGGATTCACGGGCTCGTCAAATTGGAGCGAGGCTGCAGGCGGCTGTCGACCCGGGCGACCGGGTGCTTCTTCTTTATCCACCGAGCCTCGAGTTCATCAGCGCGTTCATGGGCTGCCTATACGCCGGTGCGGTCGCCGTGCCCGCGTATCCGCCGCGGCAGAACCGTTACGCCGCACGCTTACAGTCGATTGTTGCGGATTGCGGCGCGGTTTTCGCCTTGACCACCGCCGCAAAGCTTGAGGGACTGGAACGGCAAGCGGCGGTTATCGACGGGCTCCGGACATCGCGTTGGATTGCCACCGACGACGGCCAGGATCCCCACGCCGATTTCTGGGTGGACGGTTCCCTCGATCCGGATGCCCTGGCGTTTCTGCAATACACGTCCGGGTCCACGGGCTCGCCGAAGGGTGTGATGGTGAGCCATGGAAACCTTCTCCACAACTCGGAGATGATCGGGCATTGTTTTGGCCACGATCAAACCACGATCTTCGCATCCTGGCTGCCTCTGTTTCACGATATGGGCTTGATCGGGAACACACTGCACCCTTTGCATCTGGGCATTCTGTCGGTGTTGATGGAACCGGCTTCGTTCATTCAGAAGCCAGTCCGCTGGTTGCAGGCCATCTCGAAATACCGGGCTACCACGACGGGCGGGCCGAACTCCGCTTACGATTTGTGTGCCAGGAAGGTGACGGAGGAACAAAAGGCGGGTTTGGATCTCAGCAGCCTGCGGATTGCGTACAACGGTTCGGAGCCGGTTCGTGCCGAGACCTTGCACCGGTTCGTGGAGGCGTTTCGCGCGTGCGGGCTTCGCCCGGAGGCTCCCTACCCCTGTTACGGCCTGGCGGAGGCCACGCTGCTGGTCACGGGAAGCAAGCCGGATCAGCCGCACGTCGAGGCTTCGTTCGACGGCCGGTCATTGGAGGCCGGTGCGGCAGTGGCTTCCACGCAGGAGACCAACGCGCGGCGACTGGTGAGTTCCGGACAAGCAGCCGCCGGTACGCGGCTCGCGATCGTGAACCCGGATACCTGCGCACCCGTGGAAAGCGGACAGATTGGCGAAATCTGGGCGGCTGGACCGCACATCGCGGCCGGGTACTGGGGCCGCGACGCAGACACTGCGCGCGTCTTCCAGGCACGGCTGTCCGGCGGCGACGGTCCGTTCCTGCGGACCGGCGATCTTGGATTCCTGCTCGGCGGCGAGCTTTTCGTTTCCGGGCGCATCAAGGACCTGATCATCATCCGCGGCCGGAATCATCACCCGCAGGATATCGAACGTACGGTGGAAGCCAGCCACGCCGCCCTCGCTTTGAACGCAGCCGCTGCCGTGAGCGTGGATATCGACGGGGAAGAACGGCTGGTGGTGGTCTGCGAGGTGAAACGCGAACATCTGCGCAAGCTGGATGTCGAAGAAACTGTCGCGGCAATTCGCCGGGCGGTGGCCGAGCAGCATGACATTGAACTATACGCGGCGTTGCTCGTCCAGCCCGTGACCATCCCGAGGACTTCCAGCGGGAAGATTCAACGGCACCTCTGCCGCGCGAGTTTCCTCGCGGATGAAGGGTTGCAGATTGCAGGGGAATGGCGCCGCCCGGAGAATCCGGCGCCGGCGAAAGTCATGAAGGCCAACCCACGCGCCGTCGATACCGGCTCCATCCGCGCGTGGCTGATGGAGAAGGTGGCGGACAAGCTGCGCGTGCCGGTCCACACCGTTCGCGCAAGCGATCCGTTCAGCCACTTCGGCATCGATTCCAAAGACGCGGTGGCGCTGTCGGGAGAGCTCCAGGAGTGGCTAGGCCGTCCGCTGGCGGCCACGCTGCTGTACGACTATCCCACCATCGAAGCGCTGGCGCGCCATCTTTCCCCGCAAATGGACCAGGCTCCGACGGCCCCCTCGGCAGCGGGCGGGAAAGATGCCGTGGCGATCGTTGGCATGGGCTGCCGCTTTCCGGGAGCGCGCAATCCCGAAGCGTTCTGGCGCATGCTGCGGGAGGGACGGAGCGCGATCGCTCCCGCTCTGGGAGCCCGGTTCAGAAGATTCGGCTGGCCTGATTCGACAGCTCCGGAATGGGCCGGGCTGCTGGATGAAGTCGAAAACTTCGATGCGGAGTTCTTCGAAATCACGAGGCGTGAAGCGGAAGCCATGGACCCTCAGCAGCGCCTGCTTCTGGAGATCGCCCGCGAAGCGCTGGAAGACGCGGGGATTCCTCCGAACAGTCTGGGCGGCACAAGAACCGGCGTTTTCATTGGAATCAGCAACTCCGATTACGCGAGGCTGCAGAGCAACCACGCTTCCGCCACGGAGCCATATGCGGCAACGGGCAACGCCCTCAGCATCGCCGCCAACAGGATCTCTTATCTGCTGGATCTTCGCGGCCCCAGTTGGGCCGTGGACACGGCGTGTTCCTCGTCGCTGGTCGCGGTGCACCAGGCGGCGGAGAGCCTTCTGAGCGGCGCCTGCGACATGGCCCTGGCGGGCGGAGTGAATCTCATCCTCGCGCCGCACCTGAGCGTGATGTTCGCTCGCGCGGGGATGCTTTCCGCGGACGGACGTTGCCGGACTTTTGACGAGAGCGCGAGCGGCTACGTGCGGGGCGAGGGCGCGGGACTTGTCGTCCTGAAACGCCTGAGCGATGCGCTCCGCGATGGCGATCCGGTGCTGGCCGTGATTCGCGGCTCGGCGGTAAACCAGGACGGAATGACCAACGGACTCACCGCGCCCAACGGTCCGGCCCAGCAAGCCGTAATGCGGGACGCCTGGCGCCGCAGCGGCGTGGATCCTTCCGAAGCCGGCTATGTGGAGGCGCACGGCACCGGCACCCCCCTGGGTGACGCGATGGAATTGGCATCTCTCAAAGCCGTTTTCGGGGCCGAGCGCACTGGCTCCATTTTCGCCGGTTCCGTCAAGACGAACATCGGACATCTGGAAGCCGCGGCCGGAATCGCCGGTTTGATCAAGACAGTGCTGTCTTTGCGGTACGAGGAGATTCCCCCGCATTTGCATTTCCAGCGGCTCAACCGGAGCGCCGCGAAAGACGGCACGCGCGTGCGCATCCCCCTGGCGCTGACACCGTGGCCGCGCGGTGAGAGGAAGCGCCTGGCGGGCGTCAGTTCTTTCGGATTCGGCGGAACCAATGCTCACGTGGTGATTGAGGAAGGGCCCAATCGGCCGAAAGCGAACGGTGCGGAAGGTGGAATCCATCCGGTCGCACTTTCAGCCAGGACTCCGCGGGCTCTCGACGAGGTCTGCAAACAGTACGTCGGCTTTCTGGCGGCCAATCCACGAGTTTCATTAGGCGACTTTGCTTTCACGGTCTGTTCCGGCAGAGAACACTTCCCCGTGCGGAGAGCTTTGATCGCGAAGTCGGCTGGAGAGCTGCTCGAGAAACTGCGGGCGGGCTTCGATGCGCGGACGCCGTCGCGACCGCCGCGGATCGCGTTCGTCTACACGGGTCAGGGGTCGCAATACGCCGGGATGGGCCGCGAGTTGTACGACACCCAGCCGGTTTTCCGGCAAACGCTCGACCGCTGCTCCGAAATCCTGCGGCCTCACTCGGAAGGCTCGCTGCTGGAGGTTTTGTTTGCGCCACCCGGCCAACCGTCGCGAATCGACGAAACGGTCTGGACCCAGCCGATTCTGTTCGCGATGGAAGCCGCTCTTACCGAGATGTGGAAAAGCTGGGGAATCGAACCCTCCATCGTCATGGGCCACAGCATTGGAGAATACGCGGCGGCCTGTGCGGCTGGCGTGTTCAGCCTCGAGGATGGCCTCATATTAGTCGCTCGACGCGCGGCTTTGACGAAGGCACTGTGCCGCAACGGAGCGATGCTGTCTGTTTTGGCGGGACAGGACCGGGTCGCCGACCTGGTGGCGCGCCATGCGGACGCGGTGTCGATCGCGGCGATCAACGGTCCCCGGCAGGTGGTGATTTCCGGCGAATCGCGGGCCGTGCAGGAGATTGCAGCGGCGCTGGAGCGCTCCGGTGCACACACCGCGCCTCTTTCCGTTTCCCATGCGTTTCACTCGCCGCTGATGAGGCCTATGTTGACCGAGTTCGAAGCTGCGGCTCGTATGGTGAGGTTCCGGGCCCCCTCGGTGCCGGTGGTATCCACCGTGTCCGGCGGCCCAGCCGGAGCCGAGCTTGCGACTGCCGGGTACTGGAGCCGCAACGCCATGGAGCCTGTGCAATTCATGGCGGCAATGCAATTCCTGGCTGGCGCAGGGGTCGATGCCTTTCTGGAAATCGGTGTGAAACCAATGTTGCTGACCATGGGGAAGAGGTGCATTGCACCGGAAAAGCACGCCTGGCTGGCCAGCCTCGATCAGCACCGCGGGAACTGGAGCACGTTGCTGGAGAGCCTCGGCGAGCTGTACATGCGAGGCAGCGAGGTGAATTGGCGCGCGGTGGATTGCGGGTCTTCCCGCCAGCGGCTTGCGGGCCTCCCCACCTATCCGTTCCAACGCGAGCGCTATTGGATCGACGCCGCTCCGGGGTTCGTGTCGAAAGCCGCGGAGAAGCCGCACCCTCTCCTTGGGGAGCGCATGGAAGGGCTCGCGCATCTGCCGGAGACGTACGTCTGGCGATCGCGAATACCGGGGAGCACGGACTACATACAGGGCCATTGCCTGATGGGTGCGGCGGTACTGCCGTATTCCGCCTACGTCGAAATAGCCTTGCGGGCGGCGTCCGAAACAACGCCGGGCTCACACTACCAAGTTTCCGACTTACAGCTTCACCAGCCGGTGTTCTTCGAGGCCGGCTCCCAGGCTGAAATGCAGACCGTCCTGAACCGTCAGCCGGGCGGATCGTTTTCGTTCCAGGTGTTCCGGCGAACGGATTTGGCGGACCGTGAATGGTCCCTGTGCGCAAGCGCGCGCCTTCAGGCGACGAATGGGAGGCATCCTCGTGAAGTTCGGGTTGATGTTCTTTGCCGCCAGTGAAGACGCCCTGGCGGGGGACAAGTACCGTCTCGTGGTGGAGAGTGCGCGCTTCGGCGACCGGCACGGCTTTTCCAGCGTGTGGGTTCCCGAGAGGCACTTTACGCAGTATGGCTCGCTCTATCCGAATCCCGCGGTCCTGCATGCCAGCCTCGCGATGGTCACCGAGCGGATCTCGCTTCGGGCGGGAAGTGTGGTGGCTCCGCTGCATCATCCGCTGCGAATCGCCGAGGAGTGGTCCATGGTGGACAATCTGTCGGGCGGCCGAGTGGGAATCTCCTTTGCGCCCGGTTGGAATCCGGAGGACTTCGCGTTTTTTCCCGAGCGATATTCCAACCGTTACGAACATCTCGCTTCCACCATCGCCACCCTCCGGCGTTTGTGGAGAGGTGAGAGTGTCGTCGCACAGGACGGCCTCGGGCGGGAAACAACTGTCAGAGCCTACCCGACCCCGGTTCAGCGCGAACTGCCCGTCTGGATAACAGCGGCCTCCAAAGCCGAATCGTATGTGCGGGCCGGCGAGCTTGGCGCGCATGTCCTGACGCATTTGCTCGACCAGGGCGAGGAGGAACTGGCTCGCAAGATCCGCTTATACCGGGAAGCGCGTACGCAGGCGGGGTACGATGCCGAATCGGGCGTCGTGACCGTGATGCTTCACACCTTCGTGGGCGCCGACGCGCCGGAGGTGCGCCAACTGGCCAGGAAACCGTTCTGCTCCTACATTCAGAACAATATCGGCCTGCTGAATGGCCTCGCGCGCAGCCGTGGCCAGAACGTGGATGTACGGACGCTGAGTCCGAGCGATTTGAGCGAGTTCGTGGAGTTCCTCTATGATCGCTTTGCGGAGTCGCGCGGACTGATCGGCACACCGGAAACGTGCCTCCCGCTGGTGCAGCGCCTGGAATCGATTGGCGCGACGGAGATTGCGTGCCTGCTGGATTTCGGCCCCGATGCGAATCTCATCCTGAGCAATCTCCAGCACCTGGCGCGCCTCAAGGATTTGCACGACACTTCGGCGCTTCCCGCGCCACCTCCCGCCACGCAGCGATTCGATCCGGCCACGATACAGAGCCGCTGCACTGAGGAATGGCCGGGAACCGCGTTTCACGAGAAGCTGCGGAGCTACGGGCTTCAGATAGACGAACAACTCCAATGCATTGGAAGAATCTGGCGGCGTGACGGGGAGGCTCTGGGCAGGATTCAGGCGACAGACACTGGTTCCGGGGTCTACACCGTTCATCCCGGATTTCTGGACGCTTGCAGCCGGGTGGCGCTGGCCGCGCTGCCAGCGAATCTGTTGGAGGATTCGATTTACATTCCTGCCGGCGTTCGGGAGTTGCGCGTGGTAACAGCGACGCCCCAGCCAGCGTGGAGTCACGCCGTGCTGGGTGCGGGCGGTTCATCCGAAGTTCGGGAAGGGGATGTTTCCGTCTACGGTCTGGACGGTTCGCTGCTCTTTGAAATCCGCGGGCTTCGCCTTCAGCGCATGCGCAGTTCCGCGGCTCCGTTGCAGTCGCAGCGGGATTATCAATTCTACCGGCGTGCGTGGATCCCGGTATCCAGGACCGCGGCGCGGGGCGCCGATGCGGGAGACTGGCTGATTCTCGAAGACAGCCGCGACATCGCGGCGCAACTGGAAGCGCTCATTCGCGGCTCGGGGGGAACCTGCCGGCGTGCCGGCCAAATCCCCGATGAATCGCTGGCGGAGCGAGTTGTTTATCTCGGCGGCAACGGATTGGAGGGCCTGCTTCAGGCGGCGCAGTCTCTGGCCCGGCATGAGCTGAGAGAGGACGCTCGCCTGTGGATCGCGACGACAGGCGCCATGCCGGTGCTCGATGGAGACGCTGGGAGCGTGACGGAGGCTCAGCTCTGGGGACTCGGATGCACGATCAAGGTGGAGCACTCCGAGTTCTGGGGAGGGCTGGTAGACCTCGATCCTCTATCGAGTCCGCAGGAGGCGGCGCGGGAACTTCTCGCGGCGATTCGCGATTGCGGAAGCGAAGACCTGCTTGGCGTCCGGCGCGGTGGGCTTCATGTGGCCAGGTTGCAGGCGGAGGGATCGGTTTCCCAGGATGCTCCCCTCGCGTTGGCGGCCGACGGGACCTATGTGATCGCCGGCGGAACCGGCGGAATCGGCACCCGGCTCGCGGCGTGGTTGCGCGAGCGTGGGGCGGGGAATGTCGTATCGATCTCGCGAAGCGCCCCTGTCTTCCAGGCCGACCTCGGCAGCGAGCGGGAAACTTCAGCCGCTCTTGCCGCGATACGGCGCACGATGCCATCTATTCGCGGTGTTTTCCATCTGGCGGGGACACTCGACGACGCCCTGCTCCGCGCGCAGGACTGGACGCGCTTCGAGCGTAGCGCCTCGGGGAAAATGAACGGCGCATGGAACCTCCACAACGCCACGCGCGATGATCCCCTCGACTACTTCGTGATGTTTTCGTCCATGGCTTCGCTGGTGCCCATGCCCGGTCAGGGAAACTACGCCGCCGCGAACAGCGCCCTGGATTCGCTGGCATGGAAGCGCCGCGCCGAGGGCCGCCCCGCGCTCAGCATCAACTGGGGACCGTGGAAGGAGATCGGCCACGCTGCCACGGAGTACGGCCGTCTCGCGCACGCAAAGCTCGCGCACCTTGGAGTTGAGGCCCTGCCCCCGGAAACCGGCTTCGGGATCCTTGAGATTCTTATGCGCAGCGGCCGGACTCAGGTCGGGGTCGCCAACATCGATTGGGAGCGCTTCTTCCGTTTCGATCCCGCCGCGCGCAATTCCATGTTCCTTTCCCAGATGATGCCCGTCACGGATCGTCCCGCCGGGCCGAGCGAACTGATGCTCCGTTTGACGGAGATGCCCGCCGGCGAGCGTCGCCAGTTCCTGCTTTTACAGCTTGCGAACCTGGTTCGAGACGCGCTGAAGCTGAAGGACTCCCAGGCGATTCCTCCACGCCAGGGTTTGTTCGACCTGGGTCTCGACTCCATCCTGGCTCTGGAATTGAAGACGCGGCTGGAAGCGTCCCTGGGCCGTCCGCTGCGGGCGACTTTACTATTTGCCTATCCGACGCTCGACGCGCTGGCGGGATATCTCTTGTCGGAAGTTCTGACATTGGAATCTCCGCGCGCCATGGCCGCCGCAGCCGGGGAAGGGGCGTCGCTCACCGACGACGAACTGGCGGCTCTCGTCGAAGAGGAGATCGCACGACGTCCGTAGATCGCGCCATGAGTTCCAATCCAAATCACGCCGCAACGCTGAAGACGGCTCTCGAAGAGCTGCGGCAGAGGCGCGCGGAAATCGAGGCGCTGCGTGCCTCGAGAAACGGGCCGATCGCCATCATTGGAATGAGCTGCCGGTTTCCGGGAGGGTGCAATAGTCCCGAGTCCTTCTGGCAGCTTCTGGACAAGGGTATCTGTGCGATCCGGGATGTTCCGGCCGAGCGTTGGGATGCCACTTCGATGCCGGTCCGGAGGGGTGGTTTTATTGAAGGCATCGAGGATTTTGATGCTCCGTTTTTCGGAATCTCGCCTCGGGAAGCCGCCAGCATGGACCCGCAGCAACGGATACTGCTGGAAGTGGCCTGGCAGGCGCTCGAAAACGCGAAGCTTGCGCCCGGCAGCCTTTACGAACGCCCGGTCGGCACCTTTCTCGGAATCACTTGTTTCGATCATGCCGTGTTGCTGGGTGCGGAGCTCGAGCAAGCCGGGGCCTACGCCGGCACGGGCAGCGCCCTCAATGCCGCGGCAGGACGGTTGTCCTATCTATTGGGACTGACCGGTCCGTGCATGGCCGTCGACACGGCGTGTTCCTCGTCGCTGGTGTGCCTCCATCTCGCGTGCCAGAGTCTTCGGTCCGGTGAGAGCGAAGTCGCGCTCGTGGGTGGCGTTCATCTGATGTTGTCTGCCGCCGTCATGGCCACGTTTTCACGGGCGCACATGTTGTCCGCGGATGGACTGTCGAAATCCTTCGATGCGTCGGCCGACGGGTACAGCCGTGGCGAGGGTTGTGGCGTGGTGGTATTGAAGCGCCTGGCGGATGCGGTTCGCAACCGGGACAATATTCTCGGAATCGTTCGCGGCACCGCCGTTGGCCACAGCGGACCGAGCGGCGGGCTGACCGTTCCCAGCGTGGCGGCGCAGCGCTCGGTCATTCAACGCGCCCTGGCGGATGCGGGGCTGGAGCCGCGCCAGGTCGGATACGTGGAGGCGCATGGTACCGGCACATCCCTGGGAGACCCGATCGAGATCGAAGCCATGGCGAGCGCTTACGGCCAGGGTCGCGATAGCGAAGCCGCCCTGTGGACCGGTTCGGTGAAAACGAACATCGGGCACCTCGAACCGGCATCCGGCATCGCCGGGCTGATCAAGATTCTGCTGGCGTTTCAGAATGGCCGTATTCCCGCGAGCCTGCATTTTCGCGAGCCCAATCCGCACATTTCCTGGAATGAGATCCGCGTTCGCGTGGCCGCTGCGCCGGTGGAATGGAAACGGGGGGGCGTCCGGCGCATCGCCGGACTGAGCGCTTTCGGGTTCAGCGGCACCAACGCTCACGCGATCGTCGAGGAGCCGCCCGAAACCAACGAAGCGGCGCCTGCGAAAGAGAATCCAGGGCTGTCCTTCCAGCGGCAGCACTATCCACTGGCCGGCAAGCGCAATGCGAAGGCATCGGCGCCGGACTGGTTCTATCGGGTCGATTGGGAGCAGGCGCCGCCAGCGCCCTCCATTGCGGCCGGGGAAGAATCGTGGCTCATCGTTCGCGATCGCGGGGACCTGGCGGAGAATCTGGCGAAGCTTGCGGAGGCGCGAGCAATCCGCTGCGTTCTGGGGGAGGACGTCGAGTCGCTCCATGCGGGATCTTTCGACCGGATCGTCTTCATGAAAGGGCTGGACGATCCCGGGTGCGCACATCTGTTGCTGGACATGGCGCAAGCGGCAGCGCGACGAACAGAAAAACCATCGAGGATCTGGCTGATCACCCGCGGCGCGACGGAAGCCGCCGGCGCGCCCGAACTGGATGGTGTCGCACAGGCGCCCCTGACGGGATTGGCGAAGGTGTTGTTTCTGGAGCATCCCGAACTCGCGGGCGCGGCGATCGATCTGGATGCGGCTTCGGCTCCCGGTGAGGTCGAAAGTCTGATCCATGAGATCGCCTCCGGCGGTCCTGAGGACCTGGTTGCCTTCCGAGGCGGCAAACGCCTGGTTCCCAGACTGGCGAAAGCGGAGCCGAGAAGCGCCGCTGAACTGAAGATCGCGCCCGGCCACGCTTACCTGGTCACGGGTGGCTTCGGAGCCCTGGGGTTGCGAGTCGCGTGCTGGCTCGCCGATCGGGGAGCGCGGCAACTGATTCTGGTGGGAAGAGCAGGGCCGCGGACCGACCAGGCGCGCGCCGCTATTGCTGCCCTCGAAGCGCGGGGAATCGCGGTGCGTTGCGAGCGCGCCGACGTGGCCGAGCGGGAGCAGATGGATATCCTGCTCGCCTCCTGCGGGCCGGCCCTGCGTGGCGTCATTCATGCCGCCGGCGTTGCGGGGTATCGGGCATTCGACGAAATCGGCCCGGGCGAATGGGACGCGGTGTTGCGGCCCAAGGTGCAAGGCGCCCAGGTACTGCACGAGCTGACGCGAGGCCTGGAGCTGGACTTCTTCGTCTGTTTCTCCTCGATCGCATCGGTATGGGGCTCTCGCGGCCAGGCTCATTACGCCGCGGCAAACCGGTACCTCGACGCTCTGGCACATCATCGACGCGCACGTGGCTTGCCGGCATTGACGATCAACTGGGGTCCTTGGGCCGAAGGAGGCATGAATACCGCGGAATCGGACGCGCTGCTGCGGCGTGCCGGCGTCAATCCGCTCGCCACCGACAAGGCCCTCGCGGCCCTGGGAAAGCTTCTCGGCAGCGGGGAGACTCAGACAATCGTGGCGGATGTCAACTGGCCTTTGTTCCGAGGCTCCTATGAAGCCCGCGGACATCGGCTCCTGCTGGCTCGAATGGACCAGGGGAAAGCGGCCCATGCCGCGGGAACCCCGTCGCTGCCCCGGTCGCGCGACGAACTGATTCGCTTCCTTCAGCGCGAGACGGCGGAGGTCCTGCAGTTACGAGACACGCTTCCGGAGCGGGACCGGGGCTTCTTCGACATGGGCATGGATTCCCTGCTCGCGCTCGAATTTCGCACGCGCCTGGAAGCCTGTGCGGGCCGCGCGCTCCCCGCCACTTTGATATTCGACAATCCAACCATCGAGGCGGTTGCGGATTACCTTCTGGGCGACGCGCCAGTGGAAGCGCCCGTGGCGCCGGCGGAAAAGAGCGAAGCCATCGCCATCGTCGGCTTCGGGTGCCGATTTCCCGGCGACGCGATTGACGGTGAGAGCTACTGGCGCGTCCTGCGAGACGGCATCGACGCGATCTCGGAGGTCCCGCGCGAGCGCTGGAGTCTGGACCAGCACTATAGTTCCAATCCGGACGACCCAGGCAAGATGTATACGCGTCATGGCGGCTTCCTGCGCGACGTCGACCTGTTCGATCCGGCTTTTTTCCGCATTTCACCACGCGAAGCGGAGAGCATGGACCCGCAACATCGCCTGCTGCTCGAAGTGAGTTGGGAAGCGCTGGAGAACGCCGGAATTCCGGCGGCGGACCTGAAAGGCAGCCAGACCGGAGTCTTCGTGGGCATCACCACCCACGACTACGCGCATCTGCTGATGCAGAATGGCGGGAACAACGGCGTCGACAGCTACTTCTTCACCGGCAATCCTCTGAACACCGCTGCCGGGCGCGTATCCTACACTCTGGGGCTCACCGGCCCGGCGATGGCTCTGGATACCGCCTGCTCGTCGTCGCTGGTCGCGATTCACCAGGCATGCCAGGCCCTGCGTAACGGCGAATGCGGCATGGCGCTTGCCGGCGGCGTGAACCTGATCCTTGCGCCCGAAACAACCGTGGCGGTCTGCCGGACCCACGCGCTCTCTCCCGATGGGCGTTGCCGGAGCTTCGATGAATCGGCCAATGGATTCGTGCGGAGCGAGGGCTGCGGAGTTGTGGTCCTGAAGACGGAATCCAGAGCGCTCGCGGATGGCGATTCCATCCTCGCCCTGATTCGTGGCTCGGCCGTCAACCATGACGGCGCCTCCAGCGGCTTCACTGTTCCGAACGGGCGGGCACAGGAAGCGGTGCTCCGGAAGGCCCTGGCAGACGTCGTCGCGCCCTCCCAGGTGGACTATGTCGAGGCTCATGGGAGCGGCACGCAACTCGGAGACCCCATCGAGGTACGCGCTCTCGCGGCGGTGTTCGGTGACGGCGGGGAGCGGCCCGGGAAGCTACGGATCGGCTCGGTGAAGTCGAACATTGGCCATGCCGAATCGGCCGCGGGCGTTGCGGGGGTGATCAAGGTTCTGCTGGCGCTCCAGCATGAGCAACTGCCTGCGAGTCTGCACGTGCGCAATCCCAACCCCCTGATCTCCTGGAGTGAGCTGCCGCTGGAAATCTGTCGCGAACAGACTCCCTGGAAGCGCGGCGAGCGAAAGCGCATCGCGGGTGTCAGTGCGTTCGGAGCGAGCGGGACCAACGCGCATGTGCTGCTCGAGGAAGCGCCGCAGCCAGCTCTTGCTGGCCAGCCAGGCCGCCGGCCGCCGTTGCCACATCGTCCATTCCACCGCGTTCGGATCTGGTTCAAGGAATCGCCGAGGACCGTGCAGGCTCCAGCCAAACACGAAGATGCGATCGTCGGGCCGCGCCGTGAGAGCATTCTTCTCCGGCTGAAAGCCGTCGTCGCGACGTTCCTTCACGCCGATGCCGCGGACGTCGGCGAGACAACACCATTCCTTGAAATGGGCGCAGACTCACTCGTGCTGATGGACGTCCTGCAGTCCATCGAACGCGAGTATGGCGTGAAACTCGCCATCCGCAACTTCTTCGAGGATCTGTCCACACTGAAAGCCCTGGCCGATCATATCGATCGGGTTCTTCCCGCCACGGCGCCGCCGCCCATTTCCGAACCGTCGTCGGCGGACGCGCCGACGGTGATCGAACGGGTAATCGCGGAGCAGAACAGGATGGTGCAACAGATCATCGCCCAGCAGATGGAGATGCTGCGGCAGATGAAAGTTCCGCCACACAATGTTCCGGCGCTGGAACCTCACAGGCCTTCCCCTTCCGCCGCGCCTGTTGCACCGGAGCGTGCCGCGCCTCTGCTGCCTTGGGGGGCGCCCGTTTCGCCTGCAACGCAGGGACTCAGCCGGACACAGCGGGAGCATCTGGAGGACCTGGTGGCCCGCTACAACGGACGCACCCGGCGATCCAGGGAAATGGTCCAGGAGTCGCGTGGGGTGCTGGCGGACAGCCGCGCAACGGTGGGTTTTCGATTCTCCACGAAGGAAATGCTCTATCCCATCGTGGGTGTACGCGCGCAGGGATCGAAGCTGTGGGACGTTGACGGGAACGATTACGTCGACTTCACGATGGGCTTTGGCGTCCACTTGTTCGGCCACCAGCCGGAGTTTATTAACCGAGCCATTGAAGAGGAGTTCCGTCGTGGCGTGGAGCTCGGAGCGCGTTCGGATCTGGTTGGCGAAGTGGCCACCCTCTTCACCCGGTTGACGGGACACCAGCGCGTTGCGTTCTCCAACAGCGGAACTGAGGCGGTGATGGCCGCGATGCGGCTTGCACGCGCGGCCACGGGCCGCACGAAGATCGTCATCTTTACGCATTCCTATCACGGCCATTCCGACGGAACGCTGGCGGCAGCGCGCGTTCAGGGCGGGAAGACGGAAACGGTCGCGGTTGCGCCGGGAGTGCCTGCCGGCGCCGTCGAGGACATCGCCGTGCTGGAATACGGCGCCGAGGAGGCGCTCGAAGAGGTCCGTGCGCTCGGCGGCGAGTTGGCGGCCGTCATGGTGGAGCCCGTGCAATCGCGGAACCCCTCCCTGCAGCCTGGAGACTTCCTGCGGGAACTCCGCAGGATCACCACCGAGTGTGGCGCGGCCCTGATCTTCGACGAAATGATCACCGGCCTCCGCGTTCATCCGAAGGGGGCGCAGGGTTGGTTCGGCATTGAAGCGGACCTTGCCACGTACGGCAAAGTCGCCGGCGGCGGACTGCCCATAGGCGTCGTGGCCGGCAAGGCACGGTTCATGGATGGCATCGACGGCGGAATGTGGCAGTACGGCGACGGATCGTTCCCCGCCGCGGAGCGCACCGCATTCGGCGGTACATTCTGCCAGCATCCTCTTTCGATGGCGGCCGCGCGGGCCGTTTTGCGCTACCTGCTGGATGACAAGGGCGCCACACAGGATCGCCTGAACAAACGGACGGCTGAGTTCGCGGAGCAATTGAACGGGTCCTTCGAGGAGGGCAATGTGCCGATCCGGGTCGCGCACTTCGGGTCGATGTTCCGGTTCGAGTTTTCTTCGAATCTGGACTTGTTCTTCTATCACCTTCTGGAGAAGGGAATCTACATCTGGGAGTGGCGCACGTGCTTCCTGTCGACCGCGCACACTGAGGAGGATCTCCGGAGGTTCGCGGCCGCCATCGACGAAACCATCGCCGAGCTGCGCTGCGGCGGATGGCTTCCGGATGCCAGGGTGGATGCGGCGGTTCGCGTCCCCTTGAGCGAGGCGCAGCGTCAACTCTGGCTGCTGAGCCAGATCGAACGCGGCGGGAACCTGGCGTATCACGTGAACACGAGCGTCGAGCTGGTGGGTGAACTGGATCGCGATCGTCTCCGGCAGGCGATTCAACGGGTCATCGAACGGCACGAGGCCCTGCGCACCACCATCGCGTCAGATCGGGAACAAATCGTCTGGCCGGCGTCGAAATTCAAGGTTGCGCTCGAGGACAAGCCCGATTCCGGGGAAGCGATGAACCTGCTGGAAGGTCCGTTGTTCCGTGCGAATCTGGTCCAGCGTGAGAATAGCCGGCACATCCTCAGTCTCACTGCGCACCACATCATTTCCGATGGCGCTTCCATGGCGCTGTTAGTGGGCGAGATTGCGGACTTCTATTCGGGCAGGAACGTTCCTGCCAGGCCGACGCAGTTCCGCGAGTACCTTGCGGCGGCCGCGAACCGGATGGAATCGCGCGAAATGCAGGCGCATCGCGATTACTGGTTGGCACAGACCGGGCCCGATAGTCCGTCCGTGCAGCTTCCATTAGATCGCGCGCGACCCGCGCTCAACACGTACCGGGGCGGACGTCTCACCCAGCGTATCGACTCCGCCCTCGCGGATGGGCTTCGCCTGCTCGCGCGCTCCCATGGCTGCACGTTATACGCGACGCTGACCGCGGTGTTCAACGTCCTTCTGCACCGGATTACTGGACAGGACGACCTCATCGTAGGTCTTCCGGTGACTGGCAGATTCTCCCGTGAGGGCCAGAGTGTCGCGGGCTACTGCACGCACCTGTTGCCGGTGCGCAGCCGCTTCGATGCGGACGCTTCGTTCCGTCAGTTCCTGCTGCAGAGCCGGCAGACCTTGCTCGATGGAATGGAACATCAGGATTATCCCTTCGCGGAGTTGTTGCGCGAGCTGGGACCGCGCCGGGGAGCTGGCGCGTCGCCGTTGATTTCCGTCGTCTTTAACCTGGAGCCGGTCTCCCGGTTTCCGGAGATTCCAGGACTGACCCTGCAACCGGCCGAGCCCGAGGTTCGATTTGTCGCCTTCGATCTGAGCGTCAACGTCACCGATGCGGGTTCGGAACTTCACATCGATTGCGATTACAGCAGCGATGTCCTGGAACCGAAGACGGTCCGGCGATTTCTTGAGATCTACGAGACGCTTCTTCGCGCCGCCGTTGCCGATCCGGACGCCGCCATCTCCCGCATGCCGCTGCTATCCGAGCCGGCAATGACGGCGCTTGCCGCAATGTGGAACGGCCCGGTTCTTCCAGCGTCGGCCGCTTCCGCCCTGTCGCTGTTCGAGGAACAGGTGGCGCGCGATCCTCAGCGCACGGCGGTCGTCGATCGCGAACGCAGGGTTTCGTACGGCCAGCTCAATGACCGAGCCATGCGCATCGCGGGCGAGTTGGCAAAGCTCGGAGTCCGGCGGGAGACAAGGGTGGGGATTTGTGCCGGCCGGACAGCAGACCTGATCGCGGGATTGCTGGCGGTGTGGAAGGCGGGTGGCGCTTATGTTCCGCTCGATCCCGAGTACCCCAAAGCCAGGCTGGAGTCGATGCTCGACGACGCGGGCATCGATGTCCTGCTCACGGATCGGGCCTGCGCCCTTGTGCTTTCGAAGCACGCAGCCCGGCTTGTGTTTGTCGATGGCGAGCACCCGCCGGCGGAGGCGTCCCCAGCCACAGTGCAGCCGCAGGATCTGGCGTACGTCATCTACACTTCCGGCTCCACCGGGAAACCGAAGGGTGTCGCCATCACTCAGGCGGGCCTCAGCGGACTGGTGGATTGGGCCTGCTCGTTCTATGCGCCCGAGCAGCTTCGAGGCGTGCTGTTCTCCACTTCCGTCTGCTTCGACGTATCCGTCTTCGAAATCTTCGTCCCCCTTGCATGCGGGGGTACGGTGGTCATTGCGGAGAACGCGCTCGATCTGCCACGACTGCCCTCGGCCAACGAAGTAACGCTGGTCAGTACGGTGCCGTCGGTTGTGCCGGAACTACTGAGGTCCGGACCTTTGCCCGAGTCGGTCAACACTTTCCAGCTCGCCGGCGAACGCCTGCTTCGCAGCATCGTGCAGCGAATCTACCGGCAGACGGCGGTCCGCCAGGTGCTCAATATCTACGGGCCGACCGAGGACACCGTCTATTCGACGGGCGCGATCGTGGAGCGGGATGACGAATTGGCGCCCTCGATCGGCCGGCCCTTGCTCAACAAGAAAGCCCGCATCCTGGACCGTCACCTGCAACCGGTTCCTCCGGGCATCGCCGGCGAGCTGTATATCGGCGGTTCCGGCCTGGCGCGCGAGTATCTGAATCGCCCCGAGTTGACCCGCGAGCGCTTTATCGCAGATCCCTATCAGGAAGGCGAACGGCTGTACAGGACCGGCGACCTCGCCCGCTTTCGCGAAGACGGCAATATCGAGTTCCTTGGCCGCGCCGACACGCAGATCAAGTTGCGAGGGTTCCGTATTGAACTGGGAGAGATTGAAGCCGCACTGACCCTGCATCCGTTTGTGCGCGACGCCATTGTCGTGCTGCGCGAGGAAGGCGAATCCGCCCTGTTGATCGCTTATGTCGCGTCGGACCATTCGGAGGAAGAAGTCCTGGCGCCCCTCGGCCGGCATTTGCAGGACCGGCTGCCGCAGTACATGACGCCGGCGCGGTTTGTGGTCCTGAAGGAATTCCCTCTGCTTCCGAATGGAAAAGTGGATCGCGCCAGGCTGCCCGATCCGGGTGTTCGCACCCTTTACGCGGCGCCTCGCGATGCCATGGAAGAAAAACTGGCGGTCATCTGGCGGGAAGCCATCGGCAAGTCCAGAATCGGAGTCTTCGACAACTTCTTTGAGATCGGCGGCAATTCGCTATCCGCCACTCGCGTAGCGGCGCGGATTCACGAAGAGATGACCAGCGATCTGGAGATCCGCGGCATATTCTCTCACCCGACCATCGCGGGTCTGGCGCGGGAAATCGCGCGCCGCGGGGGCGCCCGCTACGAGCCGATCCTTCCCACGGCGCGGCAGGATACCTATGAGCTGGCGCCGTTCCAGATGCGCTTGTGGGTGCAGGAACAGACTGGCCAGGCACAGGGCGCAATGCTCCCCGGGTGCTTTCTCATCGAAGGGAATCTGGACGAGGAGCTCTTCGACGAAGCATTTCGGACGCTCATCCGGCGGCACGAGATTCTGCGAACGGTTTTTCCCGCGCTGGAGCATCGTCCCAGACAAAAGGTGCTCGCCCCGGATGAATCCCGGTTCGCCGCCGCCCGATTCGATGCGAGCGGCGCGGGCGATCCGGAAGCGGAAGCGGTGCGCATCCTGCAACGGGAGGCCTCCCCGGCCATGGATCTGGCGACCGGGCCGCTCCTTCGCGTGACCCTCGTCCGCCTGGGCGGGATGAGACATCTATGCGCCTGCGCCATGCACCACATCGTTACCGACGGCGTATCGATCGAAATCCTGATCGACGAGTTCAAGCAGGCATACGATGCCCTGGCCGATGGCCGGACGTCGAATCTGGAACCGCTGCCAATTCACTACAAGGATTACGCCGCATGGCTGAACGAACTTCTTGCCGGAGAGCGGGGAGCGGACATGCGAACCTACTGGCTCCACAAGCTGGCGGGGGAATTGCTGCCGCTCGAGTTTCCTTCGGACGTACCGCGTTCGGAGGCGCGCGGATACCGCCGCCAGTCCTATCGCTTTCAATTGGGCGCGGACCAGACGCGGCAGGTCGATGTGATCGGCAGGCGCCATGGCGCGTCGCAGTTCATGGTCATGCTGGCGGTCCTCAAAACGCTCCTCTATCGAAGTACCGGCAGTGACGACATCGTCGTCGGATCGCCTTTAGCGGGACGGGTGCGCACGGAGTTGCAGAATCAGATTGGGCCGTATCTGAACGTCGTGGCGCTGCGGACGACGGTTGCCGGGTCCGACCCGTTCGACATTCTGCTCGATCGAGTTCGCGAGACGACACTCGAAGCTCACGCCAACCAGCTTTATCCGCTGCATCGAATTGTCGAGCAACTGGGAGTGAAGAGGAGTTTCGAACGGAATCCTCTCTTCGATGTTGGATTCACGCTTCAGAATCAACGTCTGGCTCGCCGCGAGAACGGCTCCCGGCGCTTGCGCATTTCCGAGAAGGCCTATCCCGAACTGGAAGCGACCGCGGCGGAAGCAATGACCGACTTCTGGATTCTGGCCGAGCCCACCGGCGAAGTTATCGACATGAATGTGGTGTACAACGGTTCGCTGTTCCAGGAGTCCACCGTGCGCCGGCTGGCCGAGGGATTCCAAACGATTCTGAATTACGCCGCGAACGACGGCGGCGTCCGGCTGCACAGCATTCCTCTCGATCCGGTGCAGCCGCGACAAACGGTCAAAGTGGCAATCGATCTGGCATTTCACACAAAGTCGAGAGGAAAGACCCCATGACCGGCGAATGCAAAGTCTATCTCAAGCCAAACATCCAGGTGGAGCCGTTGTGGAACAACTGGTACGCCTGGGTTCTCCTGATTCCCCCGGCATCGGCCGCCCTGAATCTCCTGGAGCGCTACCTGCCCATCATGAAGTCCTACGTGGCCTCGCCTCAACTGCACGTGGCGGCGCTGAAGAACCCTGCGATGAAGGGCGGCCCGTTTATCGACCTTGGGGGCAAGCGGGTCGACGAGGTGAAAGCTCTGCTGGAGCAGACCACCAGCCGCTGCCAGCGCGTTCTGGAGTTCGGCCGCGCTCTGAAGCAATTCTCTTCCGCCCTGGTGCAAAAGGCGAAGGGCATGGCTTTGGACCCCATCTACAAAGAGATGCCCGATGTCCTCAAAGGCTATGTCGAGCTGTGCTACGACGTGAATCACAGTCCGACCGTGCGCGTGTTTGAGCCGCTTCTGTATCGCAGCGAGATGTATGCCGAAAGCGCCCAGAGCATCGCGCTTTCCGAGATCGTTCGCGACAAGGAGCGCCCGTTCATCATGAGCACGCCCCGCCTCAAGGACGATCAAACGGTGTTCCTGGAGACGCCGTTTCGCAATCCGGGTCTCGATCGCCTGTTTCGCATGAAGCGGGAAGCACAATCGTACGGAGCGATTCGCGATTGCTTCGACATCGCGGGTGCGGCCGAATTTCGGTTTCAGTCCTTTTTCACGGAGGCCGCCCCGCCGCCGGCCCCGGCTTACGACGGAGACCAGATGCGCATCCGCTACCTCGGGCATGCGTGTTTGCTGATCGAGACGAAGAACGTCACGATCCTGGTGGACCCCATCGTAAGCTACACCTATTCGGCGGACCTGCCGCGCTATACCTACGCCGACCTGCCGGATCGGATCGACTACGTTCTGATCACGCACAGCCATCACGATCACATCCTGCTGGAGACGCTGCTGCAATTGCGCCACAAGGTGAAAACCGTGGTGGTGGGCCGCAATCTCGACGGCTTCCTGCAGGACCCGTCATTGCAGCTTGCCCTGCAAAATACCGGGTTTCCGAATGTCATGGAAGTGCGCGACATGACCGAGATTCCCATTCCCAACGGCAGCATTACCGCGATCCCCTTCCTGGGCGAGCACCACGATCTTCTGATCCAGAGCAAGAACGCTTATCTGGTCCGCATTGGCGAACGGAGAGTGCTGTGCGTGGCCGATTCCTGTAATCCCGAGACGCGGCTGTTCGAGCATGTCTTCCGGCAGGCCGGTGAGCCCGAAATCCTGTTCCTGGGGATGGAATGCGAAGGTGCGCCGCCTTCCTGGCTCTACGGCGTGTTCTTCCCGCAGGCGCTGCCGCGCGAAGTGGACCGGTCCCGGCGCTCGCGAGGGTCCACGTTCGACGAGGCGTCCGCGCTGGTGGATCGCTTCCATTTCAAGCAGGTGTATGTCTACGCGATGGGCCAGGAGCCGTGGCTGTCGCACATCCTCGATAACGAACTGAATGAAGAGTCCGAATCGTACATCCAGTCGCGCAAGCTGGTGGCCCACTGTCGGGCCCGCGGAATTGTGTCCGAGAACCTGTACGCGCAGAAGGAAATTTGGACGCACTAGATCAAAATGAATGCGATGAATCAGACACTAACCAGCGAAGGGTATTGCGAACACGCGAACTTCTGGAAGCTCGCGATTCGGAAACTTCGTGGCGGCTTCCAGCTACGACAGCATCAGCGGGCGTACGCGCTTCCACGGAGCGGGCGAATAGAGCAGGAAGTGGAGTTGCCTCCGTCCGCCCTTGCGCTCATCGACGATCTCTCCGGCGGTAACGACCTGGGTGCGTTCGTGGTCATTGCCGGCGGAATATTTCACGTTTTGAGCGCCTACAGCGGATCGCCCGTGGTGCAGGTGGAGTCTCCCTTGATGGCGGGCGAAAGCGGATCCCTGCCTTTGATTGCGGAGGTTCCGGCGGATGGCGCCGTCCGGGAGTATCTGAACGCCATCCGGCGCACGGTCTCGGATAGCTACACCTATCGGGATTTTTCCATCGCGGATGCAGCTAAGCAGTCGGGAAACGCAGCCAGTTTGTCGACCAACGTGTCGCTTCAGTTTGAGGGTGTGCACGCCCGCCTGGAGAATCCGGAGCGCTTCGATCTCGCGATTGAAGTCAGGCGCGGGCGCGGCTTGCGCATCCATCTGAGCGGGGCCGCCGCCGCCTTCTCCCCTGAGTATCTCAGTCATTTCGCACGCCACCTCGGAAATGTTCTCGCCGGCTATGAAGACATCGATCGTCCGTTGAGCGGAGTTTCGCTAATGGATGACGCGGAGCGATCGCGGTACGCTCGCCACGAGACGCAACGGGTGTTGCCCGCGGTTTCCATCGCGGAGGTGTTCGAGCAACGGGCGGCCAGCCAGCCCGGCGCGCTCGCGGTTGTCAACGACGGCGCGGGGCTGACCTACGCCGAGTTGAATGAGCGCGCGAACCGGCTCGCTCACTTCCTCAAAAGCGAATATGGGTTGCAGACCGGCGATGTGGTGGGTGTCGTATCGGACGCTTCCGAATCGTGGATTACGGCGCTCCTGGCGGTTCTGAAAGCCGGTTGCGTCTATCTCCCTCTGGACCCCGAGTACCCGGAAGAACGGCTTCAGTTCCTGATCGACGATGCCGGTGTGCGGGTCCTGCTGATTCACTCGGAGCAAATGTCGCAGTTGAGCGCGTTCTATGCCACGCCTATGTTCGCGCTCGATCTTCAGTTGGACGCGCTCGAAACGTCCACAGACGATCCATCGCCAGCAGCCCAGCCTCACGACGCCGCCTACATTATCTATACCTCCGGTTCGACCGGCAAACCCAAGGGTGTGATTCTGGAGCACCGCGGCTTCGTCAACATGGCGCTGCATCATATTGCCGCGTTCGGGATCGACGCCTCCGATCGTTTTTCCCAATTCTATTCCGCCGGCTTCGATTCCTCCCTGTTCGAGGTCCTGGTGCCATTGATGGCGGGAGGAACCGTGGTCACCATCCCGCGCGCCGCGATCAAGGACCCGGCACAGTTTTCGGAGCTGGTTCAGAAGCACGGCGTGACCACCATCACCGCGCCTCCCGTGTACCTGGCCGCACTGGATCGCGGCAAGCTGCATTCGGTGAAGCGAATCGTCAGTGCGGGGGACAACGCCAAAGTCGACGACGCGCGCGATTTCGCCAGGAACATCGCTTATTACAACTCCTATGGGCCGACCGAAGCGACGGTCTGCGTGACGCATCATCGTGTGGACCCGCTCGCTTCCTATGCGGCGAGGATTCCGATCGGGAAGGCGATCGATAACATCGCCATCTATTTGCTGGATGCAAACCTGGAGCTGGTTCCCGAAGGGTGCATCGGCGAAATCTGTATTGCAGGCGTGGGCCTGGCGCGAGGATATCTGAATCGTCCCGACCAGACGGAGACGGCGTTCGTTCCAAACCCATTCCAGGATGGGGAGCGGCTCTACCGCACCGGCGATCTGGGTGTGTGGTTGCCGGACGGAGAGTTGGAGTTGATTGGCCGCAAGGACACTCAGGTAAAGATCCGCGGGTACCGCGTCGAACTGGGTGAGATCGAGTCGGTGCTCGCGCAGCATCGCCGAATCCGCGATGCGGTGGTTGTGGTTCATGAGAACCAGCCCGGGGAGAAACGCCTGGCTGCCTATGTGACGGTGGATGGGCCGGTCACGCCCGCGGATCTCCGCGAGTACCTGAAAAACCGGTTGCCCGAGTTCATGGTGCCTCCCGTATTCGTCGTTTTGGACGACATGCCGCTGACGGCCAACGGCAAGATCGACCGTAAGGCTCTGCCCGCTCCCAGAGAGGCCGCGGCGGCTGGTGGCGGCGGGGACGCTCCCGAATCGGAAATTCAGGAGCGTGTGGCGCGCATCTGGGCCGAAGTGTTGGGGCTCGACCGGGTCGGCATTCGCGACAACTTCTTCGAGCTCGGAGGCGACTCGATTCTCATCATCCAGGCGGTAGCTCGTGCCAACCACGCGGGGATCAAGTTGTCCGCGCAGCAGTTCTTCGAGCATCAGACGATCGCGGAGCTGGCGGCCGTGGCCGTCGACGCGCGGGCAGTAGTGGCGGAGCAAGGTGCAGTCACGGGCGCCGTGCCGCTTGCGCCCATGCAGGAGTGGTTCTTCTCGCAGAGCTTCGCGGCTCCGCACCACTTCAACCAGTCGGTGATGCTGGAAGTCCCTCCGGACCTGGCGCCGGAGGCGGTGCAGTTCGCCGTGGAGGGGTTGTTGAAGCACCACGACGCGCTTCGCCTGCGGTTTGCCAAGATCGGCGAGAAGTGGGAACAACGATACGATGTGCCGGGCGCGGAGATCCCCTTCACCTGGTCGAACGTGGCCACGGATTCGGAAGTGGAGCGCCGCGCCGCCCAGATTCAGAGCGGCATGGATCTGGCCCACGGGCCGCTGATCCGGGTTCATCTATTCCGGCGACCGGGAAGCGGTCCATCGCTTCTGCTCGTCGCGGTGCATCATCTGGCCATTGACGGCGTCTCCTGGCGAATCCTGCTGGAGGATCTGTACGCCCTGTGCCGCGGCGCGGAGCTTCCGGCGAAGACCAGCTCCTTCATGGAATGGTCGTCGCGCCTGCACGAATTCAGCCGGACCGATTTCGAAGGGCTGTCTTACTGGAGGCATGTGTGTGCGGCTCCGGTAACGTCCATCCCGAAGGATCGCGCAGGCTCGTCCGACAGCGGCACGTTTGCCTCCGCTGCGGACGTGCAGTGCTCTCTGGATCGGTCCCGCACGCACGATCTGCTTCATGAAGCGCCCCGCGCCTTCAATACACGAATCGACGATATTCTTCTGACCGCCCTTTTGCTGACCTTCATGGAATGGACTGGCTCGTCCGGGCTGCTGGTGGACATGGAAGGGCACGGGCGCGAAGACCTGTTTCCCGATCTCGATTGCTCGAGAACGGCCGGTTGGTTCACGGCGTTGTATCCGGTGCTTTTGCGCGGCGAATCCGGGGCTTCACCGGTGCAGGCTTTGAAGGCGGTCAAGGAACAGCTTCGCGCGATACCTTTGCGAGGTTTTGGCTATGGCCTGGCTCGCTACCTCAGGCGCGACGCCGAGGTCCTGGCGCAACCCGCCGCGGAGGTGCTTTTTAACTATCTGGGCCAGACCGATCGTGTGCTAACGGCCGGCGATGCATGGAAACCCGTCCTCGGATTGAGCAGTCCCGAGGTAGCTTCCGCTAACCGGCGGTCGCACGTTCTCGAAATCAACGGGATCGTGACTGCCGGACAACTCGCGATGACGTGGACGTTCAGTAAGAACATGCACGATCGCGCCACCATCGAGCGGCTGGCGCAACGGTACACCGTCATCCTCGGCGCACTCGTGGATAGCTGCCGGACAGCGGATTCGCCGGCCTATACGCCGTCCGACTTTCCGGGCGCGCGGCTCGATCAAACGGAACTGGACGCGTTGATCGCCGGCATGGGCAACTCCTGATGCTTGCACGATGCAAGGACACCCGGCGGGTCCTCTAATCTCACGATGATCGAGGATATCTACGAACTGTCTCCGATTCAGAAGGGCATGCTGTTCCATGCGCTTTCGGAACCGCAGTCGTCCGCCTACCTGAGCCAGTTGAGCTGTACCTTTTCGGGCGATCTGCGGGCCGCGATATTCCGCCAGGCTTGGCAGGCCCTGGTGGATCGCCAGCCGGTTTTGCGCACGTCCTTCCATGCTCACAGTCTCGACAAGCCGATACAGGTAGTCCGGCGGGAGGCCACTCTTCCCTGGACCTTCGAAGACTGGCGGGGCACCCAGCGGGAAGCGCAACGACAACGCTGGAGCGAGTGTCTTGCGGCGGACCGGAGGACTCCGTTTCGTCTCGACCAGGCGCCGTTGATGCGGTGCCGTCTGGTCCAGACCGGCGACGCGGAATTCCGGTTTTACTGGACCCATCATCACCTGCTCATGGATGGCTGGTGTTTGCAGATCGTACTTGGGGAGCTGTTTCATCTGTGCCGTCAGCTCAGCGAGCGCGACGGTTCCACGCTGCCGCCGGCGCCTGCCTATCGCGAATTCATCCTGTGGCTGCAGCGCCAGAACTCGGGCCGGGCACGCGAGTTCTGGCAACAGCATCTGGAAGGCTTTCAGGGACCTACGCCTTTGCCCGACCGCGCGGGACCGATCACGGGGAGCGTGGCTGAGGCGCGAGCGATCATGGCCCCGCCTGCCGGCCTTGCGAACCGCATGCGCGCGCTCGCCACCCGGCATCAACTCACGCTCAACGCGATCATGCAGGGTGCGTGGGCTCTGCTGTTGTCTCGATATTGTTCCGAGAAGGACGTTGTCTTCGGTGCTACCGTGGCCGGCCGGCCTCCTGAACTGGCCGGCATCGAATCGATGCTCGGCGTTTTCATCAACACGGTTCCGATTCGCGCGCAGGTGGACCCGCAGGCAGCCCTGGTGCCCTGGTTGAAGAGCCTGCAGGGGTTGCAGGCGCTGCGATCGCCGTACGAATACGCGGCTCTTTCGGACATTCGGCAGTGGAGTGGCATTGCGGGCAATCTTCCGCTCTTCGAGAGCAATATCGTTTTCATGAACTACCCTCTCGACCAGTCGCTGCAGCGCAGCGCCGGTGGATGGGAGGTGAGCGATGTCGAGGTGTACGACCGCACGGACATTCCGCTGACGTTGCAGGTTACTCCCGTCGATCCGTGGCAAATTGAATTGCTCTATGACGACCGGCGTTTCGGCCGCGCCACCATCAGCCGCATGGGCGGGCATTATGTGCAGCTTTTGGAGGAGTTCGCGGCACACCCGGAATGCAGACTGGGCGAATATCGAATTGTTACTGCCGCCGAAACACAACAGCTTTTCGAAGTTTTCAACAACACAAAAGCCGAGTTCGACGCCGACCGTACGTTCATCGCGCGATTTGAGGAGGGCGCTGGCGCTCATCCCGAACGCGTTGCGCTCCGCTGCGAGGGCCGTCCAGTTTCCTACGGTGAGTTGAACGAACGCGCCAATCGCCTGGCGCGCTTCTTCCGGAGTTCGACAGGACTGGGCTCGGGGGACCTTGCCGCCATAGTGATGGAGCGCTCCGAACGGATGGCGCAGTGTATCCTCGCCATCTGGAAATGCGGCGCGGCATACATTCCGATCGAGCCGCGTTATCCCGAGGAGCGCATCCGGACCATTCTGGACGAGGCTCGGCCGAAGTTGATCCTTACGCAGGCCGACTGGGACCGCACGGAAGCCGAGTCGTCCGGTTACGAGGCGTCGGACCTGGGGATTCCCGTCCAGCCCGGCGATCTGGCGTACGTGATTTTTACCTCCGGTTCAACCGGGAAGCCCAAAGGGGTCATGATCGAGCACGCGGGCATGCTCAATCATTTCCTCGCGAAGGTCGAGGACTTCGAGATCACTTCGAAGAGCGTGATTGCCCAGAATGCGTCACACTGCTTCGATATCTCGGTCTGGCAGTTTTTCGCGGCGCTGCTGGCGGGTGGAACCACCGTCATTTATAGCGACGCTGTCGTGCTGGATCCGGGCGCCTTGCGCGATGGCATCGAATCGGACCAGGTCACCGTTCTGCAACTGGTCCCGTCCTACCTGGCGGCTCTGTTGCCCCGCCTGGAACGGAGCGACGCCTTTCCCGCCCTGACGTATCTGTGCGTGACCGGCGAGATCGTGAAGCCGCAATTGATCGAGGCGTGGTTCCGCCTTTTCCCTTCGATTCCGGTGGTCAATGCCTTCGGGCCGACCGAGGCTTCCGACGATATTGCCCATTGCAAGATGTGCCGTTTGCCGGAGACAGCGAGCATTCCTCTCGGCAAACCGATACGGAACACGCACATCTATATCGTCGACGAGCAGGGCAACCTCTGCCCGGCCGGCATCAAAGGAGAAATCTGTGTCTCCGGAACCGGCGTCGGAAGGGGCTATCTGAACGATTCCCTGAAAACGAGCCTGGCGTTTTGCGAAGATCCATTCCGGACCGAACGCGGCGTTCGCATGTATCGTACGGGGGACCTGGGATGCTGGTCGGCGGACGGGAATGTACTTCTGTTCGGCCGCAAGGACCATCAGGTCAAGATTCGCGGCCATCGCATCGAGCTGGGCGAGATCGAGGCCGCTCTGAGCGCGATCGAAGGCGTGGAAAACGCCGCCGTCATGGATCGCCGCGACGACGGCAGGGAAACATATCTGTGCGCGTACGTGGCTCTGAAACACGGCCGGAAGTGGGACCCCGTACATCTGGCGAATCGGCTGTCGCGCAAGCTGCCGGAGTACATGATTCCGGCATTCTTCGTCAGCATGGCCCGTCTGCCGCTCACAGCCAACGGGAAGCTCGACCGCAAAGCGCTGCCCGCGCCGGACCGTTTGACACAGGCCCGAAGCGCGGGATACGCTCCGCCGCGCAACGCGACAGAGGCGACTCTTTGCCGTATCTGGAGTGAGGCTCTTAACATCCAGAACCCCGGGATTCACGACAGTTTCTTCACCCTGGGCGGCGACTCCATCATCGCCATGCAGATTGTGGCGCGAGCGTCGAGAGAAGGACTTCGGCTGGTTCCGAAGCAGATCTTTCAGCACCCCACCATTGCGGAGCTCGCTGTTGCCGCGCAGCGCCTGGATAGCTCGCGTCCGGCAATGACGCCGGCGGCCGGCCCCTCGCCGTTGACGCCGGTCCAGCGCCGCTTTTTTGCCCAAATGAAGGTAGATCCGCATCACTACAACCAATCGGTTCTGCTGGAGGTTCCATCGAGCATCGACGAAGAACGGCTGCAACTGGCCATCGATGGCGCGGTACAGCGGCATGAAGCCCTGCGGTTGCGCTTTCGCCAAACGGATGGGGTTTGGGCCCAGGATGTCGCGGCTGACCAGCGCGCCGAATTGACCACTTATCACGTAACCGGGTCCGATTTCGCCGCGCTCGCCGAAGAGCTTCACTCCTCGCTGGATTTTGCCAATGGACCGTTGTTTCGCGCGGGTTTGTTTCGATTCGGCGCGGGCCAGGCGGCGCGGCTCCTGCTGGTGGTTCATCACCTCGCCATCGATGCCGTCTCGTGGGGGAGCTTGATCGAGGATATTTACATCGCGTATCGCGGCCAAACGGAGCTTGTCCATCTTCCGCCGGGCACCGCTCCGTATCGCCAGTGGGCTGACCACCTGGAAAGGTACACGCGATCGGGCGCCCTGGCTTCGGAGCTCGAGCACTGGCTCCGCATCCCAACGTCTGAGAACCAGCCTTTGCCGGTCGATCGCGCGCCGATTCCGGATGGCAATCTGGTCGGCGACGCCGAGGACGTATCGCTCGAATTGAGCGATTCCATCACCCACGCTCTGCTCCATGACGGCTCGCGTGCGTACCACACGCGAATCGACGATCTGTTGTTGTCGGCCCTTGTCCTGACATTTCGCGATTGGACTGGCGAAGACGCTTTGTTGCTCGAGTTGGAAGGACACGGCCGGGACCACCCGGCCATCGACCTTGACGTTACGCGAACCGTCGGATGGTTCACCTCGATCTTCCCCGTCGTTCTGCGTGCCTCTTCCTCTCTCCCGGACACCGTCAAAGCGGTCAAGGAGCAACTGCGCAGCGTGCCCAATCGCGGCGCCAACTGGGGCCTGCTGAGGTACGGGAGTGCCGGCGATCCCGCGCGGCAACGCCTGGAGGCCTTGCCCTCGGCGGAGGTCCTGGTCAACTATATCGGTCAAACCGACCAGGCGCTCCCCTCGGGTTTCGAATGGAAGGTCCTCACGGAGTCCAGCGGCGGGCGTAGTCCACGGCAGCGCCGCGATCATCTCCTGGAGATTAATGCCCTGGTGTCCGGCGGGCGATTGCGAGTCCACTGGACATTCGGCCGCGGGATTCACGATCGCGAAACGATTATGAGACTCGCGGAAGGCTTCAACAACCACCTGGAGCGGATTGCCGCTCATTGCAGCACTGCGGAAGTCTCCACCCTGACCCCGTCCGACGTTCCCGCTGCCCGAATCTCTCAACAGGCCCTTGACGCGCTGGCCGCCAATGTAGCCGGGGATCTGGAGGACGTCTACGAACTGACTCCCGCGCAACAGGGAATGCTGTTTCACACGATCTATGAGCCTGCTTCCGGCGCCTACGTGAACCAGTTGACGTGTCGCATCGAAGGGGTCCTGGACGAAGCGGTGTTTCGGGAGGCCTGGCGCTCCGCGATTGCCCGCCACGCGGCGTTAAGGACTTCCTATCATTGGCAGGGAATCGACAAGCCGGTGCAGGTTGTTCTGCGAAGCGTGGATTTGCCGTGGCGCTTTGAAGATCTGCGGGGCCTGTCCGCGAATTCGCCCGATCACCTCGATCGCGATCGCGAAACTCGATTCGAATTGACGCGTGCGCCACTGATGCGGCTGGGTCTGTTCCGCACGGGTGAACACGAATGGCGCTTTCACTGGACACAGCACCATCTCCTGCTCGACGGATGGAGTTCCGCGCTGGTGTTGAACGAAGTGGTGCAGGCTTATGAAGCGCTGGCGTCGGGACGCGCGCCGCGGTTCGCGCCGTTGCGCCCGTTCCGCGATCATGTTCTCTGGCTCCAGGCTCAGGATTCCGAGCGGGCCGAACGCTTCTGGCGGGAGGACCTCGATGGCTTTGCGATGCCCACACCGCTGGTTCTGGGCCAGCCGGAGATGGAAGGCGCCGCGCGGCCCGGAAAGATCGCGGAAGAAGAGATCCTGCTCCCGGAGGTTCTGAGCGCGAGGGCTGCCGCGGCGGCTCAGGAAGCCGGAGTTACCCTGAGTACGCTGGCGCAGGGAGCGTGGGCGCTTCTGCTCAGCCGCCACGGCGGAGAATCCGACGTGGTCTTCGGACATGCGGTGTCGGGCCGTCCGCCAGCCCTTGCCGGGTCCGATGAAATGGCCGGCATGTTCATCAACGTGCTGCCGTCGCGCGTGCGTATCGATCCCATCTTGCCCGCCGCCGAATGGCTCCGCGGCATTCAAACCAGAACGGCTGAGCGCGACGAGTTCTCCTGGTGCGGTCTCACCGAGATCCAGGGTTGGAGCCCGGTACCCGCCGGCGCGCCGCTCTTCGAAAACCTCCTGATCTTCGAGAACTATCCGGTCGAGGAGTCGTTGAAGCGGGGAACGACAGGTTTCCGTATTCACGACGTTCGTGCGGTCGAACCGAACAACTATGCTCTGACCCTGGTGGTGAGCCCGGAAGGCGCCAGACTCTCGCTCAAGGCGATGTACGACAACGGACGCTTCGATCGGGCCACTGTTCAGCGGTTGCTTGGGCATTACCGCGAGATCCTCACCGGCATGGCTGCCGAGCCTGAGCGGCCAATTGCTCGCATGCAGATGCTCACCGCCGAAGAGCAGCAGCGGATTCTTTGCGAATGGAACGCGACGGATCGCCCCGATGTAGCGGAGCAGAACGTCGTGGATAGCTTCCAGCGCTGGGCGGCGAAGGAGCCGGAGCGCGTGGCGGTCCGCAGCGGAAGAACGTCGCTCACCTACAGGGAACTGGACGATCGATCGGATTCATTAGCCGCTCACCTCGAGGCTACGGTGGCCATCCATGCCGAAGACCGCATCGCCATTCTGATGCATCGCTCGGAACGGTTGGTCGAGAGCATCCTGGCCGTGTGGAAATGCGGCGCCGCCTATGTTCCTGTCGACCCGGCTTACCCGGCGGATCGAATCCGCTTGATTCTGGAGAAGGCGCGGCCCAGTGCCGTAATCGCCGGCGAATTGCCCCCGGAACTGGCAGCCGCCGTACCTTCGGGTATCCCCCTGGTTTCGTGGAATGGAGCGCCGCCTGCCGAACGCCAGCCGCGCAGGCCGCACAGGTCCGTGCCCGCCGGACTCGCCTACGTCATCTTCACTTCTGGCTCGACCGGAGTTCCCAAGGGCGCCATGGTGGAGCACCGGGGGATGTTCAATCACATTTCCTCCATGGTGGGCGACCTGGATCTCGGATTCTCCAGCCGTGTGGCGCAGACGGCCTCCCATTGCTTCGATATTTCGGTGTGGCAACTTTTTGCCGCGTTGATAAGCGGCGGCGAAACGGTGATCTATTCGGATGCAATGATCGCCGACGCCAGAGCGCTCGCCCGGAGCTTCGATACCGACGCCATTACCCACGCGCAGTTTGTTCCTTCGTATTTGAGTGCCTTCCTCGACGAGATGGAAGTCTGGCCAGAGCAGCGCCTCTCCAGCCTTCAATGGATGGTTACGATCGGGGAGACTCTGAAGCCGACCGTGGTGAAGCGCTGGTTCGCGCGTTTTCCCGGCATTCGGCTGATGAACGCTTACGGGCCCACGGAGGCGTCCGATTCCATCACGCACTTTGCGATGGAACACGCTCCGTCAATGGCCTCCATCCCCATCGGGCGGCCCATCCGCAACGCGCGGATCTACATACTGGATCCGTTTTCGAATCTGTGTCCGATCGGCGTGAAGGGCGAGATTTGTGTAAGCGGCGCCGCCGTGGGCCGGGGTTACCTTTTTGACGCCGAGCGTTCCGGGGCGGTTTTTCAACCGGACCCCTTCCGTGATGGTTCCATGATGTACCGGACAGGCGATATCGGATGTTACGCTCCCGATGGAAACATCCTGTTCTTCGGCCGCCGGGATTCGCAGGTGAAGATCCGCGGCCATCGCATCGAGCTGGGTGAAATCGAAACGGTTCTGGCGGCGCTCGAACAGGTGGCGGAGGCCGCGGTCGTGGCTCGGGAAGAGCACGGACTCCTCTTGCTCGCCGGTTACATCGTGGCGCGCGACAACGGGAGTTGTGTGAACGCCGCCGGCATTCAGGCCGCGCTTTCCCGGAAGTTGCCGGACTACATGGTGCCGGAAGTCATCGTCGTGCTGGACTCGCTTCCCAGAACCTCCAATGGCAAAGTCGACCGCAAAGCTCTGCCTGCAGCCACCGTCCCCATGACAGCTTCCGGCGCGGATGCGCCCCGCACGGCCGCGGAATCCGAGCTGGTTCGGATCTGGTGCAGTGTTCTGGGGCGAGACCGGATTGGCGTGAACGACCGGTTCTTCGAAATCGGTGGCCACAGCCTGCGAGCAATCCAACTGGTCAGCCGCATCCGCTCCGAGATGCACTCGGAAGTTACCATTCGCGATGTGTTTGAGTGTTCGAGCATCCGGGAGCTCGCTGCACGGATTGACGGGGCCGGGCGTCCGTCCAGCGCCGGAATCCCTCTGGCGCCACATCGTCCCTGGTACCCGGCCTCACACACACAGAAGCGAATCTGGCTCGCCAGCAGGACGGTGGAAAGCTCCACCGCGCACAATATGGCGTCGGCGCTCCGGATCGCCGGAGATCTCCGGCATCACGCGCTCACCCGTGCGCTGGACACCCTGGTGGAGCGGCATGAAAGCCTCCGCACCGTCTTCGAACTGAAGCAGGGTGAGATCGTTCAACTCGTGCGCAGCGCAAAACAGTGCGGCTTCGGAATGCGGGCTGCCGATTGTTCGGACGGCGAAGAGCAGGCGGCGGCTTTACGCGAGGAAGAGGCCCTCCGCCCGTTCGATCTTCAGAACGGTCCTTTGTTCCGGGCGACGCTGGCACAGCTTGGTCCGCGTACCCATTTGCTGTTGCTGACGCTTCATCACATCATCGCGGATGCCTGGTCCGCGCGTGTGTTGCTGCGAGAGCTGGCCGCCTTATACAGCTCGTTCGCCGCCGGACAAGCCAACCCGCTCTCTCCTCTGCCTCTGCAGTTCAAAGACTACTCCACCTGGCAGAAGCAACAGGAGGACTCGGGCGCAATGAAGGCCCATCGGGACTACTGGCTGGGCCAACTGTCGCGGGACATGCAGCGATTGAAGTTGGCAACGGATTTCCCGGAACCGGAGCGCCCGGCGTTTGACGCCGGCCGCGTGACCGTCACAGTCCCGCGGAACGTCTCGCTCGCCCTGGCGGGAACAGCTCAGCGCAACGGCACCACCTTGTATGCGGTCGTTCTTGCGGGCGTGTTCGTGTTGCAGTACAAACACACCGGCCAGGAAGATCTGGTAATTGGCTCCCAGGCCGCCTCCCGCGAACACGGTGAACTTGAGGGCCAGGTTGGCTGTTATCTGAACACGGTAGTATTGCGCCAGCGCATCGTTCCAGGGCAAACGATCGATCAGGTGGTTCAGACCACCAGCCGGATGCTGATGGAAAGCCTGGAGCACCAGTCCTATCCTTTCGATCTGTTGGTTGAGGATTTAAAAGCTCCCAGGCTGAAGGGGCGGCCGCCGCTGTTCGACGTTCAGGCGGATCATGTCCCGTCGACAACGTTTCGCACCGGGCCCTGTATCGCGCCGGGTATTGAGATCGAAGATGTGAGCCGGGATAGCGGATTTGCAAAGTACGATCTTTCGTTTTTCACCTCGGACGAACCGGATACGGGTCTGCAGATCACTCTGGAATACAACCGCGCTCTGTTCCAACAGCTAACCATCCAGAGGATGGCGGACAACCTCCAGGAAATCCTCGCAGCGTTCGGCGAGAACCCGGAGCGTGCCATTGTTCACGACGTTCCGGCGAGAAAGACTTTGCGCGCGGGGCTTCGACTGTGATGAAGACGGAAGTGTTCGCACCAGCCGGAACGTTCACTGCCCGCCTCGATGACGCTTCGAAGGAGGTTCTCCGTCGGCTCGCCTCCGATGAACTCGGCGAGTTCGCAATCGTCTCCGCTGCCATCGCATTGCTTTTGTCCCGGTATCTGGGCGCTCCAACAATCGGATTCGTTACACCACCGCTACGAGATTCCGGCGGGCTTGCTGCGGGAACTCATCTGCTGACGATCGAAGTTTCCAGCGGCGCTACGCTGCGCGAGATCCTGGCGGCGGCCGCAGAGAGCGTCGAGTCCAGCGGTGCAGTGGCCCCGGACCTGCCATGGCCGAAGATGCGTGTCTGGCTTTTCGACGAACGCGTGCATCGCCATGCCCCGGCGCCCGAAGACTGCGGCCTCAGATTCGATCTGCACCTGCATGAGGGTGGAATCGAGTTCGATGCCCGATCCGATGCCGTCGAGCCGTTTGTGGCCGCGGGAATCGCGTCCCAGCTTGGCGGGATTGTTGGCAAATTCAGGGTCCTGGATCTTCCCGTCGCGGAAATCGAGATTCTGAGTCCAACGGAGCGGCAGCGCCTCCTGCGGGACTTCAATCGAACGGAAGCTCCAGGGCTGGAAACGGACGTCGTGGAACTGTTTGAACGGCAGGCGATGCTGTCTCCTCAGGCCTTGGCGCTTTCCGGACACGCCCGCGAGGTCACCTACGAAGAACTCAACGGCCGTGCTAACCGGCTGGCGAGTCACCTACGCAAGCAATCGAATGCTGGCCCCGAGAAGATGGTGGGCGTTCTCATGGACCCTTCCGACTCCATGATTGTCGCCGTGCTGGGGATCCTGAAATGCTCTGCGGCATTTGTTCCGATCGATACGGATTGTCCGCCGGAGCGTATCCGCGCGATGGTTCAGGACAGCGGCGTGCGGTTGGTAATCACCGATGCGGCTCATGCCAGCGCGCTGACGGATCTCGGTTGCGACTTGGTCCTGCTCCCCGAGGATGCGGCGGACTTTCCGCACGATCCTGGTGGCTCATTTCCCCGGAGTGGGCCGCGGACCCTGGCTTACGTCATACATACCTCCGGTTCGACGGGATCGCCAAAGGGCTGCCAGATTGAACGCCGGAGCCTGGCGAATTACGTCAACTGGGCCAATCGGTACTACTTCGAGGACACATCCTGCGGAAACTTCGGACTCTACAGTTCGCTCGCCTTCGATTTCACCATCACCTGCATCTTCTGCGCACTCACCAGGGGAAAGGTCCTGCGTGTCTATCCGCGCCAGGACATACAAACCAGCCTGGCTCATGCGCTCGGAGCAGAGAGCGGGATCGATGTGGTGAAGTTGACGCCATCGCACATTCGGATCATCGAGCTGATGAGGCTGAAACGGACCGCGGTACGGAAAGCGATCGTAGGCGGCGAGGAGCTGACGGCCCGGCAGATCTCGGTGCTGCGCGCTCTGAACCCGGGGATGGAGATTTACAACGAATATGGGCCCACGGAGGCCACCGTCGGGTGCATCGTCAGCAAGATCGCGGACGCGAGCGAACCGGTCCTGATTGGAACACCGATCTCGAATACACAGACGTATATTTTGGATTATGCCGGTGCGCTTGCGCCCATCGGCGCGCGAGGCGAGATTTGTGTTGCGGGCGCCTGTCTGGCTCGCGGGTACCTGAACCTTCCCGAAGCGACCGCCGCGAAATTCGTGGACAATCCGTTCGTGCTCGGGGAGCGAATGTACCTCACCGGAGACGTGGGCCGGTGGCTCCCTGACGGGAGCATCCAATGCTTCGGCCGCAAGGACTCCCAGGTCAAGATTGGCGGGCACCGCGTCGAACTGGGCGAGGTGGAAAGCGTTCTCGCAAAACACCCGTTGGTGGAGGAAGCGGTGGTTGTCGCGCGCGAGGACGGCGCGAATGCACGGCGGCTGGCCGCATACGTGGTCGCTCCCGGATTGAACGCCGCCGATCTCCGCCAGTTCGCAGGAACAAAGCTCCCTGTCTGGACGATTCCGGCCAGCTTTGTGTTCCTCCCGGCATTGCCCCTGAATCGGAACGGCAAGGTGGACTGCGACGCGCTGCCTCCGCCCGATACCTGCCATCGGCCTGTCGATGGTGTGAACCTGGCCGCGGCAACACCTATCCAGCGCGAGCTCGCGGCGATCTGGTGCGAACTGTTCGAACGCGACCGGGTGGGCATTGAGGATAACTTCTTCGAGCTTGGCGGCGATTCCCTCACCGCCGCGCGGTTGATCTCGCGCGTGTGGAGCCGCTTCGCCGTGGAGATCGGAATCGACGATGTGTACGACTACCCCACCATCGCCCAACTCGCGCCCACGATCGAGTCGAAGTCGCCTGCTCTTTCCGATGAGGGACCGCGCTTGCTTCCGGCACCGGCACCCATCCATCCGGACGCCGAGCATTCCTTCGCTCAACGGCGCTTGTGGTTTCTGGCGCAGTTCGAGGAGACTGGGAGCGCCTACAACATTGCCAGCGTCCTGCGTCTGGACGGGAAGCTCGACGTTCGAGCATTGGAGCGTAGTTTCGCCGATCTGGTGGCGCGTCAGGACGCCTTGCGGACGATTTTTCCCAGCGAGGGAGGCAAGGCCGTTCAGCGGGTAATGCCCGCGTCCCCCTTCACCCTGCGCGTTACCGATCTGTCTTCGTTGCCGGAAGGCGAGCGCGACGAGGCGGCGGCAGGCCTGGCGTCACGGGAAACGGATGAGCCCTTCGACCTCGCCGCGGGGCCGCTGTTCCGAACCGCTCTGTTCCGCGTATCGGATTCGTCGCACTACCTCGCCGTGGCCATGCATCACATCATTTCCGACGGCTGGTCCATGAACGTTCTGGTTCGGGAGTTGTGCACGCTGTATGAGGCGTACAGCAATGGGATCGAGCCTCGTTTGCCTGAGCTGCCGATTCCGTATTCGAGCTATGGTGCTCGGCAGCGCCAGCGACTGGCGGGGGAGAGCGGGCGCCGCCACCTGGAGTACTGGAAGCGGCACCTGACCGGTGCGCCGGAGTTGCTCGAACTACCAGCCGATCGTCCCCGGCCGGCGGTGCAAACCTATCGTGGCGGCATACGGCGGTTTCGCATTCCCGATGAAACCACCCTGGGATTACGGGCCCTGGCACGAGAGTCCGGCTCCAGCCTGTTCATGATTCTGCTGAGCGCCTGGGCGGTGCTGCTGTCGCGCTACAGCCGCCAGGACGATCTGGTGGTGGGTGTTCCCGTCGCAAATCGCAATTCGCCCGAGCTGGAACCGTTGATTGGACTCTTCGTGAACACCCTGCCGCTGCGGATCGATTTGAGAGGTGATCCTTCCTTCCGCGAGCTCCTCGAACGGGCCAGGTCGGTCGCCCTGGCGGCTTTCGAACATCAGGAGCTTCCGTTCGAGCAGATCGTCGCGGCTCTGGATGTGCGGCGGGACACCAGCCACAGCCCTTTGTTTCAAGTGATGCTGGCCTGGGAACATGTGCCGCCCCCTTCCGTGTCCGCCGGCGGATTGAGCATCCATCCGGTGGAAGCCGACAGCACGACGGCAAAGTTCGATTTGACGCTTTATGTGGAAGAGGCCGGGTCTCAACTCTCGGCTGCGTTGGAATACAACAGCGATCTCTTCGATCCCGCGACCGCCGCGCGAATGAGCGGCCATCTCACGCTGCTTCTGCAGGAGATCGCGAAGAATCCCTCCAGATCCGTACGTTCCATACCCGTGGTTTCGTCCGAAGAGCGGAGGCAGATTCAGAACTGGAACCGCACGGACAGGGCCTGGGAGCTGCGTCCAATTCACTACCTGATCGAAGATCAGGCGGCCCGCACGCCCGGGTTGATCTCCGCCGTGTGCGGCAAGGAACGCATGACGTATGCGGCTCTCAATGAACAGAGCAATCGGTTAGCCCACTATCTCCGAGGAGTGGGCGTGGGGCCCGATGTTCCCGTGGCCATCGCGATGGAGCGATCGCTGGACATGATCGTCGCCCTTCTGGCGATCCTGAAGGCCGGCGGAGCGTATGTCCCCATCGATCCCGAGTATCCCGCCGAAAGAGCCCAGCGGATGATGGAGGATTGTAATGCTCCAGTGATGCTGACGCAGGCGCATCTCCTGCCGGCCCTGCCTGGGCGGGCTGGCCGCGTGTTTTGTGTCGACCGTGACTGGGACCTCGTCTCGCGGGAATCCTCCGAGAATCCGGAGAGAGTGGTGGGTCCGGGCCATCTCGCCTATGCCATCTTCACTTCGGGTTCCACCGGCGGCCCGAAGGGGGCGATGAATGAACATGGCGCGGTGTGCAACCGTTTGCTGTGGATGCAGGACGCCTACGGACTCGCCGCCGGCGATCGTGTTTTACAGAAGACTCCGTTCAGCTTTGACGTGTCGGTGTGGGAACTGTTCTGGCCTCTGATGGCGGGCGCACGCCTTGTTTTTGCAAAGCCGGGCGGCCATCGCGACAGCCGGTATCTGGTCCGCCTGATCCGCGAAGAGGGCATTACCACCCTGCACTTTGTGCCTTCCATGCTTCGCGTGTTTCTGGAAGAGCCCGAAGTCTCCTCCTGCGATTCGCTCCGCCGTGTCATCTGTAGTGGAGAAGCGCTGGCCTTCGATCTTCAGGAACGGTTCATGGCTGCCCTCGACGCGGAACTGCACAATCTCTACGGCCCGACGGAAGCCGCCGTCGATGTCACGTTCTGGCACTGCCGCAGGGAGGCCAACCGCCGGTCCGTCCCAATCGGCCGGCCCATCGCCAATACCCAGATTCACATCGTGGATGAGCAATTGGAGCCGGTGGCCATCGGCGTGCCCGGCGAGCTGCTCATCGGTGGCGCGGGCGTGGGGCGGGGATACCTCAATCGTCCCGAATTGACCGCCGCGAAGTTCATTCCCGATCCATTCCGCGATGTGCCCGGCGCGCGGCTGTACCGCACCGGCGATCTGGCGCGCTATCGCGACGACGGCGCGATTGAGTTCCTGGGCCGCATCGACCATCAGGTTAAGATCCGCGGATTCCGCATCGAGCCGGGCGAGGTGGAGGACGTGTTGCGCAGTTATCCCGGCGTGCGAGATTGCGTCGTGCTCGCGCTGGAAGAGCGCGGATTCAAGCGCCTGGCCGCCTGGGTTGTGTTTGATGGAGGCGTATTGCCCGACGCCGAGTTGCGCGCCGCGCTGAAGGCGCGTCTGCCGGAATACATGGTCCCGTCTCTGATGATGGCGGTTCCCGCCCTGCCGCTGCTCCCCAATGGAAAATTGAATCGCAGCGCGCTTCCCGTTCCCGCGCCGGCGGCCTCGGCAGCGGCCGGGACGGGCTTGCCCCGCAACGCCCAGGAGGAGACCCTGGCCGGAGTCTGGCGCGACGTCCTCGGCCTGGATCGCGTGGGGATTCACGATAATTTTTTCGGCCTGGGCGGCGATTCGATTCTGGGTATTCAGGCGATCGCGCGAGCGAACCAGGCGGGGTTGCATCTCGCGCCAGGCCACCTGTTTCAACATCAGACCATCGCCGAGCTGGCTGCGGCGGCGGCCGCGTTCAAACCGGCCGCGAAAGAGTTTCATCCGGTGAGGAGGTTCCCGCTCACGCCGGTGCAGCAGTGGTTTGTCGAGCAGCGCCAGGAAGATCCCGGATACTTTAACCAGTCCGTGTTGCTTCGCGTACCGGCGGACATCGACGAGGAGATGCTGCGAAAGGCGCTGCACGCCGTCTATGAGCGGCACGACGCGTTGCGGCTTCGCTTCTTTGAAGACGGCGGCGCCTGGCTGCAGGAGGTTGTCAGCGGCGCCGTCGTGGAGCTGTTTTCCGTGGAAGACGGCGCCGACATTGCGGCCGCAGCGGAGCTTGCGGAGAAGCGAATCAGCCTGTCGCAGCCGTTGCTTCAGGCGCGGCTTTTCCGCCTGGCCGAATCGGAATCCTGGCGGCTCTTCATCGTGGTTCACCATCTGGCAATCGACGCCTTGTCCTGGGGCGTTTTGCTGGAAGACCTTCGTCTTGCCTACCATCAGCTCGCACGCGGTGAGCAGATTACGTTAGCTGAGCCAACGGCTTCGTTTGAAGAGTGGGCCTCCGGGTTGCGCGCGTTTGCGGCATCGTCGCAGGCTTCGCGGGAGGCGGACTACTGGACGGGTGCAGCCAGCGCGGCCGTACCGCAAATCCCCGTGGATGGTCCCAACGGCCCCACCGCCAACCTGGTCTCCGCGACACGTCATGTTGAGTCCTCTTTATCGGCGTCCGAAACCGCGGCCCTGTTGAAACAGGTCTCGCGCGCCTACAACACCCACATCAATGACGTCCTGCTGACCGCATTGGCTCTCGCATTTCGTGCGTGGACCGGTAGAAATCAGTTGCTGATCGACGTAGAGGGCCATGGGCGCGAAATGCTGCCGGGCATGGACCTCGTCGATGTATCTCGCACCATCGGATGGTTCACCTCGATCTATCCGCTTACGCTCGTTACCCCCGATTCCGAGGACCTGGGCGGCATCCTGAAATCGGTCAAGGAACAGATTCGCCGAATCCCCAGCCACGGTCTGGGCTACGGTGTCCTGCGCTATCTCTCTCCCGACACGGCTGTCCGAGACCGGCTGCAATCGATGCCGGAGTCTCACGTGCTTTTTAATTACCTCGGGCAGATCAGCCGCGTTCCGCGTGTCGACGATGGATGGAGCGCGGCTCCGGAAACGATCGGGTCGAGCCGGGGACCTCGATTCGTTCGAAGCCATTGGATCGAGATCAATGCCGAAGTAAGTGACGCGGAACTGCGGATCGACTGGCTTTACAGTCCGTCCATTCACTCGCCATCCACGATCCAGTCGCTCGCGGATGCGTTTCTCGACGCGCTGCGCCGCCTGATCCGGCATTGTCTCTCGGCCCGGCGCAGTCTCACGCCTTCCGATGTGCCGCAGGCGGGCCTGGGCCAGGAGTCTCTCGACATTCTTTTGAGCCGGCTGGATCCGGAAAACGTGGAGGACATCTACCGGCTCTCCCCGATGCAGCAAGGCATGCTCTTCCACACGTTGCTGGATCGGGAGGCAACTCCGTATTTCGAGCAGATGAGCTGGGTGCTGCGCGGCGCGCTGGATGAAGAAGCATTTCGCAACGCGTGGCGGCGCGTCGTCGGCCGGCATTCCGTTCTCAGAACGTCTTTCCACTGGGTGGGTCTGGAACAGCCGGTACAAGCCGTCCTCAAGGAAGCTACGGCGCAGTGGACCGAACTCGATTGGAGCGGCCTCTCCCCCGGCGAGCAGGAGACGCAGTTCGGACAACTTCTTCGCCGCGACAAGCGGGAAGGGTTCGATCTCTCCGCCGGACCACCCATGCGGTTTGCGCTGATCCGCACTGGGCCGTTGGAATATCGATTCTGCTGGAGCCACCATCACGCCCTGCTGGATGGCTGGAGCGCCGGCGTCGTGCTTGGGGAAGTGCTCAAGGCATATACAAACACGCTGGAGGATTCCCCGGCCGCGCCGTATCGGCGCCACATTGACTGGCTCGCGCGTCAGGATCGCGTGGCCGCGGAGTCCTTCTGGCGGCGCCAACTTGCGGGACTGGCCGCCCCTGCCACCTTCCCATTGCCGCACGACGGTGGCTCGACGGGGTTCGGGGTCGAAGAGCACCAGTTGAGCCGGGGCCTCTCCGCGAAGATCCAGCAAAAGGCTCAAGCGCACCATGTATCGCCAAACAGCCTGGTCATGGGTGCGTGGTGCTGGTTGTTGAGCCGGTACACCGGGGCCGGGGATGTCCTGTTCGGATTGACCGTGTCCGGCCGGCCGCCTTCACTCGAGGGCGTCGAGTCTATGGTGGGGTTGTTCATCAACACCGTCCCGGCACGCGTGCAGGTGCCCGGCAAATTGCCCATTGCCGAATGGGTTTCGGGAATCCAGTCGCATAGCGTCCAGTGGATCGAGCACAGCCACGTTGCGCTTGTCGATATTCAGGCATGGTCGGAGATTGCCCGGGGGACTGCTCTGTTCGACGGCATTCTGGTGTTTGAGGATTACCCGGCGGATCGATCGGCGCATCAGGATTCCTCCGGTCTGCAGGTCGGCGACCTGCGCGCTTCCGAAGAGTCCGGATATCCGCTCACGATGGCAGTGATCCCTGGGAGCGAGACTCGCCTCAGGGCTCGATTCGCACATGCGCGCTTCACGCAAGCCGCCGCTCGCCGCATCATGCACTTTTTTGAAACCGTGCTCCAGGCCATGACGGAAGATATGACCGCTGCCGTGGATACGCTTCCGCCGGCGGATCCGCCGGACCTCCGGACCATCGCTCAGGGGGACGTCACAGACCGGGAACCCCTGCATGGCCTGTGCGTTCACGAGGCCTTTGAAACACAGGTCTACCGCACACCCGGCGCGGTCGCCCTGGTTTGCGGGGAGGAGTCACTGAGTTTCAGCCAACTGAATCGGCGGGCCAACCGGCTCGCCCGCTATCTGCAAGTGCGCGGGGTAGGCCCGGAAACAACCGTGGCCGTGTGCTTCCAACGATCCGCCTCGATGATCGTCGCGCTGCTCGCCGTGCTCAAAGCAGGCGGCGCGTACGTGCCACTCGATCCGGACGATCCGGAACAGCGCACTCGCTTCACGATTGAGGATTGCGGCGCTGCTTTCGTGCTCACGGATGTCCCATCGGCGTCCGGCCTGCCGTCCGGCGCGGCCCCGCTGATCTTCGTCGATCGGATCGAGCCGGAGCTTGCGGAAATCGCGGAAACGAACCTCGGCGTCGCTGTCCGTGCGGACAATCTTGCGTACGTGATTTACACGTCCGGCACCACGGGCCGGCCGAAGGGCGTGATGATCGAGCATCGCAGCGTGTCCAATCTTGCCGAGGCGCTCCATCGCGCCGTCTACGGCGAGGACCCTCGACGTCTTAGCATTGGCCTGAACGGTCCGCTGGCTTTCGATACCTCGGTCAAGCAGATCGTACAGTTGGCGAACGGTCACACGCTGGTCGTTGTGCCCGAGGAAGTCAGGCTCGATCCTGCCAGACTGTTCGCGTATGCGCGAGCTCACCGGTTGGATTCGCTGGACTGCACGCCTGCTCAACTCCAATCGTGGATACAAGGCGGGCTGTTCGAAGAACCTCGCCCGGTGGCCAGGATCCTGGTGGGTGGTGAGCCCATCTCAAAGGAAACATGGCGCAGGCTCGCGGAGTGCGAATCCATTTCCTTCTACAACGTGTATGGGCCCACGGAGACGACGGTGGACGCTACGGCCGCGCGCATTGAGCCTGGCAGCAAGCCCCACATCGGCCGGCCTCTGGCGAATGTCCTCGCTTATGTCCTCGACGGCGATTTGCGGCCAGTGCCCCTGGGCGCGGTGGGCGAGTTAATCATCGGGGGCCGGGGAGTCGGGCGCGGCTATCGCAACGATGCCGCTCTTACCGCAAAACTGTTTTTGCCGGATCCGTTCGGCGCGGAACCGGGCGCGCGTATGTACCGGACCGGCGATCGCGCACGATTTTTGGAGGACGGGTCTCTGGAGTTCGTGGGACGCGCCGACTCCCAGTTGAAGATCCGCGGGATTCGAATCGAGCCCGGCGAAGTGGAATCGGTTCTGGAACAGCAGGCGGGTGTCCAGCGTGCCGTCGTGACGGCGCGCGAGGACGGGAGCGGATTGATCGCGTATCTTGTTCCCCGGACCGGGCTGACATTGGACATCGAGGCCCTGCGCCGCGCCGCTCTGGCTCAACTTCCCGTGCGGCTGGTTCCTGGCAGGTTCCTGATTTTGAAAAAACTGCCGCTGACGTCGCACGGAAAGGTCGATCGGAGCGCGTTGCCGCCCCCGCCTGCCAGCGTTGGCGCCCGGCCGGCACGCTCGCTAACCCCAACCGAACAGCGACTCCTGCCATTGTGGCGAGACGTCCTGGCACGACAGGAAATCTCGCCCGACGATAATTTCTTTGAGCTGGGCGGCCATTCCATCTCGGCGCTCCGGTTGATGGCGCGCGTCCAGCAGGAGTTTGGGAAGCGGCTTCCGATCGCCGAGCTGTTTCGCAATCCCACTGTTGAAACTCTGGCAGCGACGCTGAGCGACGCCGGTCAGACGCGCTGGGAGACGCTGGCGCCGATTCGTTCCGGTGGTGCAGACGCTCCGCTTTTCCTCGTGCCGGGGGTTGGAGGAAACGTCGGCTACTATCGCGCGCTGGGCAGTCTGGTTTCGCCCACCCGTCCGGTCTACGGTCTCCAGGCCGTGGGGCTCGACGGTGTTACCGCACCGCTCGCGAGCGTGGAAGCCATCGCCGCCCATAACATTCGCGAGATCCGTAAAGTGTTCCCCTCGGGACCCTGGTATCTGGCCGGACATTCGTTCGGAGGCAAGGTTGCCTTTGAAATGAGCCAGCAGTTGCGGCGGGCGGGAGAGGCCGTCCCCTTGCTTGCCATTTTCGATACGCCCGCGCCCGCTCTCATCGCCTTCGCGCAGCGAAAGGACTGGACCGACGCACAGTGGCTCGCCGTCATAGCCTACGAGGTCGGCGTCTTCCTTGGCCACGATCTTGGCGTAACCGTCGGCGATCTTGCGCCTCTGGATTCGCCGGCGCAGTTGGCGCTCATCGCCGGACGGATTCGAAGCTCCTCGAGCGAACTTGGTTCCATCGGAGAAGCCGAATTGCTGGCCCAATTGAATGTCTACCGATCCAACTACATGATGCAGTATCGACCTCCTGTGGACATTGTTCCCGTGCCCATCGCGTTGTTCAAGTCCACGGAAAGTGAAGCCGGCGAAGAACCTCCATCGGACGAAGTTGCACGGTTGCGGGGATCCGTTTCGTGGGGCTGGCAGCGCTACTCGTCATCTGTGGTCCGGGTGATCCGCGTGCCCGGAAACCATATCAGTATGCTGCTTGAGCCGCACGTCCGCACTTTGGCGGAACATTTGAGTGAATTGCTGACGCCTGCCCGCACGCAGGGTCTGGATGGCGCCTTATGACACCTCACAGGTATTTCCAGGTCACGAAATCGAATCCTTCCGGCGCGCGTATCTCTGCCGAGGTACCAGGGACGAGGGATACCAGCCTCCTCCTCCCCGCATTCATCCTGCTGTTGTCGCGCTACGATGCCGGCGAAGATGTCGCCATCGCCGAGCAGAACGAAAACCACCCGGTCGAATACTGTTTTCCCAGCGTCCCCGATGAGACCATGGCCGCATTTCTCGGCCGGGTTCGCCGTCAATTCCAGGAGGGTCCCGGACAACACGAGTTTCCGCGGAACACATTGGATGGGCCGATCGCCCTTGTCATCGCGGAGCGTCCGGAGATCTCCTTTGACTCGGAGCGCTACTCTTCGCGGTTCGCGAACCAGTTCGCGGCACACTACGCTCGAACCCTCGCGTTTCTTGAGGGGGATGGCGATACGCCGCTCCGGCAACTGGACATTCTGTCTGACGCGGAACGGGCGCGGCTGCTGGCGTTCAACGCGACCGCGAAGGATTACCCAAAGGGGAAGCTGCTGCATGGCCTGGTGGAGGAACAGGCGGAGCGGACTCCTCACTCCGTTGCCGTGGTCTACGGCGAATCGAAACTCACCTACGCGGAGCTGGACCGGGACGCGAATCGTCTTGCGAAGTTCCTGCGCGAAGGGCTCGGCGTTGGCACAGGCGACCTGGTTGGATTGATCGTCGGGCGATCGGAAAGGATGATTGTCGCAGTGCTCGGCATCATGAAAGCCGGGGCGGGCTACGTTCCAATCAATCCACGCCATCCCTGGGAAACCGTCGACTACATGCTTCGCAATGCGGGAATTCGCACGGCCCTGGTCAACTCCGATACCGCTGCCAGCGCCGCGGGCTTTCAGGGGGAGCTGTGCGTGCTGGACGTCGAGTTTCCGGGACTGCCGGCGTACTCCGGTGGCGTTACCGCCGGCGTCGGCAGCGGCGACGTCGCTTATGTCATCTACACGTCGGGTTCCACGGGCCGGCCGAAGGGAGTAGCGGTGGAGCATCGCGCCATTGTGAACACCATTCAATGGCGCAACGAGTATTACGGCATGGACGAGCGCGATGTCACTCTGCAGATGCCGTCCTATGCGTTCGACAGTTCGGTTGTGGACATCTTCTCCTGCCTGACCTCGGGCGGCAAGCTCGTCATTCCGGATGAAGACCTGCGTTTGGATGCGCAGTATCTGAGGAACGTGATTCAGTTGCATGGCGTCACTCGCTGCATCGTTACTCCGAGCTACTACACGCTGTTGAACCGGGAACTGCAGGGCGCCGCCGGCATTCGTTCCATTACGGTGGCGGGAGAAAACGTCACGCTCGACCTGGTCAAAGACCATCACCGGCATCTACCGGGAGTCCGCCTGATCAACGAGTACGGGCCCACGGAGAACGCCGTGTGCTCCACGGCGTGCGAATTGACCGCTACGTCGGCCCAGGTCCACATTGGCACGCCCATCGCCAACACGCAGGTGTTCGTTCTGGACGCGGAGTTGCGGCCCGTGCCCCTGGAGGTTCCGGGTGAAATCTATCTGGCGGGAGCCGGGCTGGCTCGCGGCTATGTGAACCAGCCGGCTCTGACTGCGGAGCGTTTCCTTCTAAGCTCCATCGCTGAATTCCCGGGGCGCATGTACAAAACCGGCGATTGGGCGCGCTGGCGCGAGGATGGAACGCTGGAGTTTCTCGGGCGCGTCGATAACCAGGTCAAAGTCCGCGGTTTCCGCATCGAGCTGAGCGAGATTGAGCAGGTGCTGTTGAAACATCCCGGCATCGAGATGGCCGCGGTGCTGTGTAAGGAGGATGGCGGCGGACAGAAGTACCTGGCTGCGTACGTCGCCTCGTCGCGGCCGATTCGGGCGGCTGAACTGTCGCAGTGGACCCGGCGCTCCCTGCCTTATTACATGACGCCGGACGTGATTCGTGTCATGCGCAAGCTGCCGCTCAACCTGAACGGGAAAGTGGATAGCGGTGCGCTCGCGAAGCTGCCTGATTTTGAGCGCTCCCCCGATGCTCATTCCCGAGGCGGCAGCCCCACCCAGATAGCGCTTGCCGCCCTGTGCGCCGCCGTTTTGCAACGCGGAGAAGTTGGAGTGAACGAAAACTTCTTCGCGATCGGCGCGAATTCGCTGCGTGTCATGGAACTGGTGTCCCGCATTCGTACGAACCTTCAGGCCAACATCGAGCTTCTGGATGTCTATGCGTATCCGACCATCGCCGAACTGGCCGCGAGAATAGAGAATCGCCGGGCGGGAGAGCGGCCGTCCCTGCTCCGCACCGCGGCGGCCGAGGCATAGTCCACAACGAGACAACAATATGGACAATCGTGAACGGTACGACGTGATCGTCTGCGGCGGGGGTGTCGCCGGATTGTGTCTGGCGCGCCAACTCACCCTGGATTCCAATGAGCTCAAGGTCCTCGTGCTCGACCTGCTGAAGAGGCCGTTGCCGGATGCCGCGTTCAAGGTGGGAGAGTCCACCATCGAGACAGGGGCCTGCTATTACGGGGAGACTTTGCGCCTGGCGGACTATCTGCAGCGTGAACATCTGGAAAAGCTCGGCTTGCGCTACTTCTATCAAGGCACCCAGGGCAACCATCGCCTGGCGTTCCGGCCCGAGTATGGAGCCCGGCGCTTTTTGCCCGCGCATTCCTATCAATTGGATCGGGGCAAGCTCGAAAACCACCTGAGAGATCTGGTGGAGCAGGCGGGCGTACACCTCAGGGAAGGCGCCCGGGTCAAACACATTCAGCTCAATCCGGACACGGATCACGTGGTCTCGTGGCAAGCCGGCGAGGAGAGTTACGAAGCTGCATGCCGCTGGGTGGTCGACGGGATGGGCCGCCGGCGTTATTTGCAGTACAAGCTGGGCCTCGACAAGGAGAGCGCGGGGATGTTCAACTCCGCGTGGTTCCGGGTCCGCGGAAAGTTCCGTATTGGCGATTTCGTGCCGCCGGAAGAGAAGGCCTGGCACGCGCGCGCCGAAGAGGACCGCTGGCATTCCACCAACCACCTGATGGGGCCCGGCTATTGGGTCTGGCTGATCCCTCTGGGACCCGATAACACCAGCGTGGGGATCGTGGCCAGCGAAGCCCTTCATCCTTTTTCCACGTACAACACGTACGAGAAAGCCTTGCAGTGGCTGGAGGCCAATGAGCCGCTGGTCGCTCGCGACGTCCGAGAGTACGAGCTGCTGGATTTTCTGAAGCTCAAGAACTACAGTTATTCCTCCAAACAGGTCTTCTCGGCGGACCGCTGGAGTTGTGTCGGCGAGGCGGCCGGGTTTGCCGATCCATATTATTCCGTCGGCTCCAACATGATCGCGTTCGCCAACGGCTTCACCGTGAGAATGATCGCCATGGATCGCGCCGGGGAGCTCACCCAGGACTATGTGGACTACGCAAACCGCTTCTTCCTGACCTTGTTGGATGCCCTGACCGATACCATCCATCGCGCTTATCCCTTCCTGCACGATGCGCCCGTGATGGCGCTGAAAACGATTTGGGATTACTACATCGGCTGGGCGACAACGGACCCGCAATACTATGACCAGATCTATCTGGATCCGCGTAAGGCTGCCGCGGTGAGCGGGCTGATTTCTCCGATCATTGTGACGCAGGCGCGGATGATGCGGCTTTTTGAGGACTGGGCACAACACGAATCGCACTACACCTTCGACTACATCGATTACATTGACGACCTTCCAACCCTGAAGGAACTCCACGTCCGCACCCTGCCTCCCCGGAGCGACGACTTCCGCCGGTTCACCACGCACCTGCGCCAGGCGGTGGATCGCATCGAGGAACTGGCCATCGTGATCTTTCACATGGCCGTGCGCGACGTCTATCCGGGGAAGGCGGGCCCTTTCGAGGCGAATCCGTGGATCAACACGGCGGCGATCAGCCTCGACCCTTCGAAATGGGAAGAGGACGGACTGTTCTCCCCCAGAACGCAGCCGCGCGATCTCAGCCTGCTGCGGAACGAGATTGGAAGACTGTTCGTTACGAAAGAGGCGCGGCTGCCCGCAGCGGCGGGAGCGTAGAATCGGCGCTCGCCGCTTTCGCCGCGGCGAGTTCCCCAACTGCCGCGGCAACAGACAGGACCGCGTCAGTCCACGCGCCCGGTTGCGTTTGCCGGAACAGCCGGGCGGTGGGGTAGAGGGGATAGTCGCTCGGCCTCGTCAGCCATCGCCAATCGGCCACAAACGGCAGCAGGATGAAGCAGGGCTTTCCCAGCGCGCACGCAAGGTGCGCCATGACCGTATCGATGGAAATAACCAGGTCAAGCGTCTCCACGGACGCCGCTGTTTCGGAGAATCCGCCTGCCTCCAATGGCCGGATAACGAAGCCCGCCGAGGCGGTCTGCTCCGCGCCGGCCCCGAACTGGAGACTGAACAGCTCGACGCCGTCAATCGCGGCCACGGGAGCCAGTTCGGCCAGAGGAATGGACCGAAAGCGGTTCGGATCGTTACGCCATAGCGGCTTACCCATCCACGTCAACCCTACCCTCAGGGGCTGGCCCGGCCCCGGCTGGAGGCGAAAGTCGTCAACCCGCCGTTGCGGCGCCCGCAACCAGGGCCGGTGACCTGAGAAGGAATCCCAATTCCAATCCATCATCAGCGGAAGGTATTGGCTCCGGATCGAGTAGTCCGCGGCGGGGTGATCCGAATGCATGGGCACTACAAGATCCGCGCCTTCGCACGTCGATAGCAACTCCACCAGGCTGGTCTGGCACTCGAAAATCGTGCGCGCGCCAGCCTGTTTGAGGAGCGCGTTAAAAATGCTGAATTGAATGGTGTCTCCGTAACCGGAGTCGTTTCTCAGCAGGATCGTCCTGCCCTCGACCGGTTCACCGCGCCAATCCGGTGATTCGAAGTGATCCGAATCGGGCAACTGTCTCACCAGGCGCCGGTAAAATGCCCTCGCTGCATCGAAGTTCTCCGTGCGGATGAGATGCTCCAGATAGAACGGGATTAAATCGGGCGGTGGCGGCGACGTGCGAAGTACTTTTTCGAAAAAAGACCGAGCGTCCCGATAATTGCCAGGATAGTCTTCCACCCGTGCCAGGTGCCAGAGCGCCACTCCGTCGTCGGGCGCCTGGGCGAGGCGTTGAAGAAAATGGGATCGAGCTTCCGCATAGCGTCCCCGATCGAACATTGCCAGGCCCACACCGATCGGAACTTGGTCCCGGTCGCAGAGGGTTCCGGCGACTCTCTCCACGCGGTCCGGCAGGTCGCCGGCGGATACGGAAGCGGCCAGCGATCCCGCCAGTCCGCGGTAGACCTCCACGTCGGCCGGACGCAGATTGAGCAGCTTCAGGTAGTACGACCTGGCCTGATCCAGGTCGCCCTGAAGCAGCAGCAGATAAGCCGCTTTGGAACAAGCCAGCGCATTCTGGTCATCCAGTTCGAAAGCTCTGCGATAACGGCCGATCGCCTCGTCCTCCCGGCCGGCGTCTGCGAGAACCTCACCCCATAGCGTCCAGACCCGAGGCGCCAGCGGGAACGATCTGGCTGCCCGCTCAACGTACTCCAGCGACTGCCGAGTCTCAAATCTCTCCGCGAACATCCTCGCGATGCGAAGGGCAAGCTCCATGCTTTCCGGGGACGCTGCGTGAGCTTCGAGGAGTGTGGCGAGCGTGGGTTGGGGGAGCACTTGAGGTAGAAAAACGGGACTTTAGTTCGGTATGATAGCACAATTGCGAATGGCCACGCGCGTGGCGGCGCTGGCAATATGATGGACTGGTTGGAAAGGACAGCTTCCGCCAGACAGGAGCATTACTCGAGAATGGCCGGAAAACGAGTCCCCGCAACGCATAATCACGAAACATTTCTGGCCCGTGGCGCCATTGCGCCTGGCCGTGCGCAATCGGCCGGTTCTGCCGTTGCCGATTCCCGCCAGGCTTGTGCCTGCGGCGGGACGCGGCGGAAACGGATGGAGCAGCACCGTCGGATTGGGCGAGGCGATGCCTGATCTGAAACTGCTGTTTCTCCAGATGGCGGTGATCCTGGGGACCGTCCGGCTGGTGGCGGTGGCTATGAGGTTCGTGGGCCAGCCCGAGGTGGTCGGCGAGATGATCGCGGGCATCCTGCTGGGTCCATCCCTGCTTGGCCGAATCTCCCCCGCGACCATGGATGCCCTCTTTCCCACAAACAGCCTCGGACCCTTGTATGCGCTCAGCCAGGTGGGGCTCGTGCTTTTCATGTTTCTGGTCGGTCTCGATGTTCGGCCGGGCTCCGCTCGAGTGTCGGCGAAATCCGTCGTCTTCACCAGCCAGGCCAGTATCGCGGCGCCCTTTCTGTGCGGTGGGATTCTGGCCTGGAAACTCTTTCCGCAACTGGGAAGCGGCGCTTCCCGCCTGTCATTCGTGCTGTTCATGGGAGCGGCTATGAGTATCACTGCGTTCCCAGTGCTGGCGCGCATTCTGGCGGATCGCAAACTGACGAATACGCGAGTGGGGATATTTGCCATCTCGTGTGCCGCGGTCGACGATGTTAGTGCATGGTGCATGCTCGCCGTCATCACCGTAATCGCGCGCCCTGAGGCGAACCACGCCCCGCTGCCTCTGCGGTTCGCCGAACTCGGCCTCTACATCCTGGCAATGCTGTTCGTGGTTCGGCCGGTGTTGCGCCGGCTGGTTCCGGCGGGTGCGCCAGTGGGCCTCGGCTGGTTTGGGGCGGCGATGATCTTTCTCTTGTCCTCCGTCTGGGCCTCCGAAGCCCTTGCCGTTCATGCGCTATTCGGCGCGTTTCTGGCCGGCATCGTGATGCCTAAGGGCGGCAGGCTGGAAGCGGAATTCCGAGGGCACCTCGAATCCGTAACCGTGGTCTTGTTGCTGCCGCTTTTCTTCGCCTGCACCGGGCTGCGAACGAGTGTTGGACTGTTGAACACCGCTCGCGCCTGGTTGCTGTGCGGGCTGATCCTGCTGGTGGCGGTGGCCAGCAAGTTTCTGGTGAGCGCCGCGTGCGTCCGCGCCGGCGGCATGCCCTGGCGCGAGTCCCTGGCCGTGGGAGTCCTGGTCAATACCCGGGGGCTGGTGGAGCTCGTCATTCTGAATGCAGGACTGGATCTCCACATACTCTCCCCGGCGCTCTTCTCCATGATGGTGATCATGGCCCTGGCAACCACGCTGATGACTGGCCCGCTAATTGATCGCATCCTTCCCGCCCCGGTCAACCCCGGTTAACCCTCTACCGGTGACCAGACCTGAGCAAGGAACTCACTCCTTCCAGCCACCTCCGCGTTGTTCCCCGTTGCCAGACACTCGGGACACCAGTGACCCGCGAGCAGTATCAGCGTCGGACTTGCCGCGAACCTGTGTCCAAAGCAACAGCGCCACTGGAGCGGGCTTCCAAGATCGCCCCCGGCCATGGTCCCGGACAGGCACTCGCCTCCGCGGAACGCCGCTGCGCGCCGCATTTCCCCGAGATCGAGGTCCGCCTTCGGCCTGGTCTCGTCATAGCCATGATTAAGACGCGAAGGTGTTCTGGAAGGCTGGAGAAGCGGAAAACGCCCCCATGGCGGGATCTGCTCCCATCGCTCCCTGGAACCGAAGGCCGCGCGGATCATTTGCTCCATGCCATGTTCCAGCCAGAAGAGAGTGCCGCGCTCGGCATGCGCCGTCTTCTCGATCCGTCTCTTCACCGCGGAAGGAAATGCCGCGGCGAGCCTCGCGCGGAACCGCGCGCGCTTCCCGAGTTCGGCGAAGAAGTCGTCCATCGATTCGCTTCGAAAATGCAGGTACCGTTCCAGCGTGTCCGAGTCTTCAAACCAGTGTCCGTGAAAATTCCCGAGCGCGAACCAGTTTGCCTCGCACACCTTGCCGGGGTTCGTGATCCCGGCGCACCGAAAGGACCGTTCCATGAACTCATGATTCGTAATCCGGCAGCTCTCCCCGCCGCCGATGTTGTAGACCCTGCGCCAGAATTCCTCCGGCACATCGTCTTCGCAGACGTTGGCCAGAAGGCGTCCCGAGTCCCGCGCTGTGACCCACTCGAACACGCCGTTGATCGGTACATGAAACATGATGGGATCCATCGCGTCGAGCAGGCGCAAGTGGGCAACTGCCGTCTGCCGCAGCGAGACCCAGTACCGCAGGCCCGATTCGACGACCATCCGTTCCGCGACGGTCTTTGTAAGCGCGTAATGATCCTGGACGCCGATCTTGATGGGATCGCCGGCGCGTCCCCAGTGGACAGGCGGATTGCGGTCTCCGGTCTGAGCCACCGAGCCGATGTAGACGAGCCTGATGTGGCCGGGATCCGGCTGCGCCTGAATCGCGCGCAGAATGTTTTCCACCGCCCCGATGTTGACCTGAGCGGTGCGCTCCGGCTGGGAATCCGCCGCTGGCGATACCATGCCGCCCACATGCAACACGTAGTCCGCGCCGGTGACGCACGACAGGACGTCTTCGTACCGCGTCAAATCGCCCCACACGACTCGGACGCCCGGCTCTTTTTCACAGGCGGACATCAGCTTCCTGTCTGCCGCGGTAGGTAGCACGAGCACCACGATGTCGTAACGGTCTCGCCTCGCCAGAAGCTCCCGCAGTCCCTCGCGGCCCATGTTCCCGGAAGCGCCGGTTAGAAACACTGTCTTCTTCCGCTTCACGGTGTCAGCCCTCTCTGCCGCGTCCCGGCCCCGCACCTGGTCCATCTCGATGCCGCCGCAAGCCAATGTTACGCGATCTGCGGACTCCCGTCGACGGGAGTGTTGAACGTTCTGCCGCTAACGTCTCCTGACGAACACACCGCCAACGCCGGCGCCATGGCCGTTGTTCTTGTCATGGTTTAACTGTCTCTTAGACTGCCGGGGCTGGGGCGGGAGCAGCCGCGGCGGGAGCCCGCTTGCCCCAATGCGGCATCCGCTTCTTTCCTTCCTCCATCGCCTTCTCCATGTATCCCTTCATCTTCTGCCCGTCGAAGGTAAGCAGGCTGCCGCCGCTCTCCAGATGGCGAACGAACACTCTGCCGATGGCGTAAGTGGTAGCGCCCGCCAGAGCCGGAGTCACCAGCCAGGAGACCGCCGTGCCCACCACCGGAATGAACTTCAGCTTGCTGCTGATGGCGAGAGAACTGGCTTCGCCGCCGGTGACCGCTCCGCCCACGAGGGAAGCGATGATGCTCGCGGCCGCTTCCTTCGAAAATGGCTGCTTGTAAATCTTGCAGATCTGAGCGAGCATGGTCAATTGCACGCCGGTTATGGCGGCGAAATCGACGATCGGCACAGGAATGAATCCAGCGCCCACCGCCACGGCAAAATGCCTCGTTATGACAATATCCGCCTTCAACCGATTGATCTCGCTGGCGGCGGCCGAAGCGGCCGGGGCTTCAGCGGTGGCGTCCGTTGGCGCTTCGGGAACCGTCGGTTGTTGAGCTTGTTTTTCGGGCACAGCGTTGTCTCCTCTTTAACATAGTGTCACGGCTTTCTCGGCTGATCTTCACGGATCCCAGCTTCCTCCGCATATCGGAAGCCAGGCAATAACAAGATAATGGGTCATTTGTTTGTGTCCTGTCAATGCGTAACAGCCATTACTGTTTGGGAGATTTGGCCAGCTCTGGGTGGCCCCCGGCAACGAGATCAGGCGATCCGGGCATCTTCCACGATGGCGCCGTAGTCCATTTTGATGATGCGGTCGGCGTGCTTCCAGAAGCGTTCGTCGTGGGTGACCGCGATCACCGTCCGGCCTTCCTGTTTGAGCCGCTTCAGCACCA
>JBEKPY010000031.1:0-60026 GCA_049520275.1 Bryobacteraceae bacterium | reverse complement strand
GTAAACTGGAGGCCGCGTATCACAAGGCCGACGCATCCATCCGCAACGTCATCCAACTGCTTGAGGCTGCTTGAGGTTTGTTGAACTCTTTCTGTTCACGATTCAAGCCGTAAGAATCTAACGCATTTTGAGTGGGGGGCAGGCTCTCAGCCCGTACGGGAATGTGAAACGCCATCGCTGTTGTGTTTGGTTGCGGCTCGGCTGCTCTGCGGGGCATTCAATCGGAACCCAATACTGCCATGACGACATCCGCCAAGGCCTGGCCAAGCGTCAGGTGTTGATCCCGGTCGAGGTGAACTCCATCCACCTTACTGGAAGACGTGATACTGGATGAATCGAAAAAATGGCACGCCAGAGCGGAGCTCACTGCCCGATAGGCATCGGCAAGCCCTGTACACCTTTGCTCCGCGCCGGCAAACTTCGCGGCAATGGCGCCCTGTGGAGATCGAATTGGTGGCGGACACACCACCAGAATCGGCGGAACGGGCATTCCCGGCTCGATCGGCGCCTGCCGTATCTCGTTCACCAGCGCAGCGATCCCCTGAGCTGCCGACCAGGCAGTGTTGTAAGGGTGCGAAAACTGAAAATCATTCGTACCCAGCATCAGGATGACCAGCGACAACGGCGAATGTATCTCGATGCGTTGCGCCAAACCGAGGCGGCCATTGCGGCCCGGTTTGAACGGATCTTCCCAAACGGTGCGCCTGCCGTTCAGACAATCCTCGATCACTCGCACCCTCCGGCCAGCAGCGTCAAGCCCGGCCTCGAGCACACCAGGCCAGCGTTCCTCGAAAGGCAGTCTGTTGCGCGTATTGGGAATAATCCCCCACGTCAGCGAATCGGAATACACAAGAATCTGCCGCACCGAAGGATTGTAGCAGCCAGTGACGCTCACTCCGCAACCCAATAAGCGCGGCGCGCACGCACGTGGTATTTCTCGCCGCCCTTCACGCGCACCTCGATGCCATGCAGGCCGGGAGCCGCGTCGTTCGGCGGCGTGAAGCTCAGTACGTACTGGCTGTGCAGATCGGCGCCGGTCTCCGTGATGATGCGTTCCAGTCCGCTCTGCTTCAGGAAGGAGAACTGAGCGCCGCCAGTTTCGGCCGCAAGGCGCCGAGCCGCCATCTTTTTCGCGTTGCGAGCCAGTTCGGTGAAGACGCCGAGCAGGTTCGGGCCGGAATCGAGCGGGGGCGCGTCCTCGGGTTTTGCGGTGAAGGGCGTCGCGTAGGCGGAGTAGGTGGCCGCGTAGACCACGATTCCCTCCTGCTCGACCAGTTGCACGGCGCGGTCGAGCTTGAGCCTGCTGCCGCGGTCGCGGCTCTCGGAGACGATCAGGAGCACGCGGCGCGAATCGGGCTTGCGCTCGGCGAACATCCTGCCGGACATCTCCACGGCGTCGAGCATGCGCGCGGTCAGCGCCTGCGCGCCGGCGGTGAGCCTCGTGAACGCGTCCGCGATCGCGGCGGGATCGGAGGTGAAGTCCTGAACCAGGTGCAGGTCCTCGTCGAAGGCGATCACGGCAGCCTCGCCGCGTTCTCCGGTGATCAGCGGCTGAATCATCGCCCCAACCTTGCGAACCTTGGCCAGAACCGCCGCCGAAATCGCCGCTCTCTGCACGGCCACGATGAGTGAAATGGGCGCGACACCCGTGTCCGCTGTATCCGCCCGCACCGTGCGCGGCGTGCCATCGTCGAGCAGCTCGAAGTCGGCCGCACCAAGGTCCGCAACGTACGCGCCACCGGCGTCGAGCACCACAACCGGCACTATCACCAGGCGAGATTCGGCGCGAATCACCTGCTGTGAGTACGCGGCCTCGGCCAATTCGCGGAAAGGCGGCCGCTCGCCGAATTGAGCTCGCAGTGATGGTGACCACAGGCTGCTGAGGGAGGCGAGAAAAGTGCGGCGCAGCATGGGGGCGGATGTGCAATCGGGCTGCCGTCAGTCCTCGGTCTTTTCGACGAAACGCTCTACGTTGACGACGTATATGGCCATCCGGCCATTCTTGTCGCTTTGAAACAGGACGCGCTGGCTGTCCGGAGTAAACCGCGGAGTTACCAACGCGGGGTCGCCGGCGCGGTGCTCGCACAGGGTCAACTCGCGCCTGACCGAGGGCAACAGCAGCAGCACGCCAGGCGATGCCTTGCTGGCGCTGGCGCCGACGAATACGCTGGCGTCCCTGTTTCTTCCAAAGCTGACGAAGCGGCTGGTCTTCGAGACGAGGTCGTCCCGGCCGCTGGCCGCATCGAACGTGCGAATGGTATTCGGCTGCGCCGGGTCGGCCGGAATGCTCAGGTAGAGAACGGCGGCGCCGTCCGGCGTCCAAATGGCCGGCCCGGCGGCCGTTGTGAGCAACCGCGAACCCGGCGCAAGGCGCATCTCGTTCGCATTCTGGCGATAGAGCACCTCGTTCGTGCCGGGGCGCGCCATCGGATCATGCAGTTCCACGGGCGATTCGACGATGGTCGCGGCGGTGCCCGCACGCGCCAGCGGGAACTGGCGAAGCCGCCACGTGGTGGCGCTCTTCTCCACCAGAATGGCAAACGCGCCATCGTGGGAGACGGAGAAGCCATCGGCAGGCTCGAACTCTTCGGGCACGCTGTAGACCACCTTCAGCCGGGCCGGTTTCACCTGCTGAACCGTAAGCGAGCGCCCGGCCAGACAAGCGAAGGAGCGTTCGTCGGGCAGCAGCGTTACCGCCAGCGGGCGCACCGCATCGGCATCGGTCAACTGGCGCGACTCGCCGGACTTTAGATCCATCACGTACACCTGCATCTGCCCGGTTCGATCGTTCGAGTACAGCAAGGAGTGGCCGCGGCGCGTGGCCGCGCTCAGATGCCACGCGGGCAGCAGGCTGGTGTGCGCCGGATCAGTCAGCCGCGTGACCAGGTTTTCGGTGGCCGCGTCCGCGTAGCGCCTGAATTCCGGTGCGACGAGGGAGCCGGTCTGCGCCCGCGTTGCGCTCTTTTTCGCCTCCGCCGCCACGACGGCGCCGGACATTGCGGACAACAGCGCTCTGCGCGTGAGCCGGGCATCCGAGGGCATGGTTGATAGAATGAACCGCCGTGGGGCGCTTCCGAACATACATTGTAGCGGCCGTGCTGGCGCTGGCGATGGTTCTGCTCGGCGCCGCGTGGTGGATGGCGCACAGCAGGCCCCCTGCGCCTGCTCCCGCATCGCAAAATCCCGAACCTGCCCCGGAAAGCGCCGCCAGCGATAGGGACGAAGCTCCGCCGGTTGCCGACTGGAACCAGAGCGTATCCGCGGCCATGGCCGGGCGCTCCGGAGTTGCCGTGGTGGTGGAGCGGGCCAGCGGGCGCATTCTCGCCAGCCACAACCTGGCGCTCGCACAGAACATGGCCGCGCTACCGGGTTCCACGCTGAAGCCCTTCGCGGTGTGGGCCCTGCTGGACCTGCATCGCCTTGGCGCAACCGAAACGCTGCTGTGCCCGCATACGCTCACCATCGCCGGACGCAGCTTCGCCTGCACGCATCCCGCGCTGGACCGCCCCATCGACGCCGAGACGGCCCTGGCGTATTCCTGCAACAATTTCGTGGCCCAATTCGCTTCGAGATTCCGCGACGGAGAGCTGGCCGGCTTCCTGCGCGCGCACGGTTTCGCCCACGTGGCCCCCGCCGTGGGCCCGGACCGCATTCGCATGCAGGCACTGGGCGAAGCGGACGTGCGGGTGACGCCGCTGGAGCTGGCGCGAGCCTACGCGCGGCTGGCGGACACGGCGCCCGAGGTGGTGAAGCAGGGACTCCGATCCGCCGTCCTCTACGGCACCGCGCAACTGGCCGGCGGGAGCGGGCTGTCGGGCAAGACGGGAACCGCCGATGGCCGCGCGTGGTTCGCCGGATTCACTCGCGAAGTGGCCGTGGTGGTGGTGGTGCCCGGCGCTTCGGGCGGCGGCGACGCGGCGCCCATTGCCAAGCAGATTGTCGCGCCGGGAGGCGTTTGGGTGGGACGCGAGCGGCGCGGATTGCCGCCGTTGCGCACCTATATGCGCCTGGAAGAGTACGTGGCCGCAGCGCTGGCGGGCGAATGCGGCGATCTCAGCTCCCCGGTGGCGCTCAAGGCCATGGCCGTGGCGATTCGCACCTACGCCGCCCGATTCCGCAATCGGCACCGTGCAGAGGGGTTCGATTTCTGCGATACCACGCACTGCCAGCGGCTGCGGCCCGACGCCGTCAACGACAGGCTGCTTGCGGCCGCGCGCGACACCGCCGGCGAATTGTTGTGGTATGAAGGCGCGCCGGCGCACGCCTACTATTCGCAGGATTGCGGCGGCGTCACCGAAGCGGGCGCCAGCGTCTGGCCCGACGAAGCGCACCCGTATCTCGCGTCTTTGCGGGATTCGTTTTGCACTCGTCAGGGCCGCGCCGGATGGCAGTTTGCGGTGTCGCCCGCGGCGCTGCGCACGGCGCTGGAGACGGCGGGCCTGAACGCGCCCACTCGGATTGACGACGTGACGGTGTCCCAGCGAAGCGAATCGGGCCGCGCGCGGGAGATTCTTCTGCGCGGTGCGGGTGGGGAGGTGCGGGTGGCCGCCACCAGCCTGCGCTTTGCCATCGGCCGAACGCTCGGATGGGACAGCCTGAAGAGCACGCTCTTCGACGTGCGGCGCGAGGGCAGTCAGTTCGTTTTTCGCGGCTACGGCGCGGGCCATGGCGTGGGACTTTGCCAGAAGGGCGCCGGCGTCATGGGGTCGGAAGGGCGAAGCTACCGCGACATCCTCGCATTCTACTATCCGGGCACAACCGTGGGCCAGTCCGCAAAGAGTTTCGCCTGGCGCAGGCTCAACGGCGAGCGGGTGGAGTTGTGGACTACAGCCCCTGGCCGTGACCAGAGACTGGTACCGATAGCCGACTCAGCGCTGCGCCAGGCCGAGGCGATCAGCGGAATGCACGCGCGGGTGCGGCCGCTGGTGCGCGTGTATCCGACGGTGGCGGCGTTTCGCAACGCCACGGGCGAGCCGGGCTCGGTGGCCGGGGACGAGCGTGGGCGAGTGATCCGCTTGCAGCCGGATCCAACGGCGCAGACCGTCCTGCACGAGATGCTGCACTTCGTGCTGGAGCCGAACACGCGGCCCAATGTGCCCGTGTGGTTCCGCGAAGGTCTGGTGGCGTGGCTGGCCGGCGACCCCGCTGTCCCCGAGAGGATGCGGGCGCTGGCCGCGCGGCATGGGCGCGTCGCGCTGCTGAGTTGGCTGAAGACCGGTTTGCCCGCGGGATTATGAACGGTCTATGCGCGCGGGCTTACAACCCTTACGCGCCTCCTGAAGCGCTCTGCGCGAACACTCGCAGCAGCAGACAGGTGATGTCGTCGTGCTGCCGCGTCGCGCCAACAAACGCGTTCACCGACGCCGTGAGCCTGCCCAACGCCTCCGCCGCGCTTCCCTCCCCCAGACCGGCGATCACGCCAAACATCCGCTCTTCCCCGTATTCCTCCTGTTTGTCGTTTTCGGCCTCCACCAGCCCGTCGGTGAAAACCACCAGCAGGTCGCCGGCGGCCAGCCTGCCGGCGGCGGATTCGTAAACGGCGTCCGCTTTGATCCCCAGCGGAAGCCCTCCCGTCTCCAGCCGCTCAACCGCGCCCGAAGCGTGCCGCAGCACGGGCCAGTTGTGCCCGGCGTTCACATAGGCGAAATCGCCGCTGGCCGGGTCGATCTCCGCCAGGAACGCGGTGGTGAAGCGCCGCCCCTCCGGATTTTGCGAGCACAGGTATCGATTGAGCAGCCCGATCACCTCGAGCAGCGGGAAGGGTCCGGCGGCCAGGGTCCGCAAACTCGCCTGCACCGTGGCCATCAGCAGCGCGGCCGGAACGCTCTTGCCCGCGACATCCGCCACCACCACCAGCAGCCGGTTCGGGCTGCCCGGGCGGAAGAAAGCGTCGTAGTAGTCGCCGGCCACGGTGTTGGCCGGGCGCGTGGAGAACGCAATGTCCATGCCGGCAACCTGGGGCGGCGCGGCGGGCATCAGCCAGCCCTGGATCTCGCGGGCGATTTCCAGGTCGCGCTTCATAGTGATGCGGTCGGCAAGTTCGAGTGCCAGCAGGATCAGCAGCGCGACGCCGCCGAAGAAGGCCAGGCCGCCGATGTCGAATTCCCCGTGGGCGTCGTGGAATCTCAAGTGTGGGAAGAGCAGCAGCACCAGCGCGATCAGGAACAGCACGCGGCGGGCGGGCGAGAGCTTCACCATCATCGCCCAGAACATCGCCCGGGCCAGTCGCAGGAATCGGCCCCTGTACCAGGGCCTTTCGCTGGTCGCCCAGGCCACTTCCTTCGAGTACAGTTCGTAGCTGGCGCGAGCCTCGGCATGAAACTGCACCCACAGTTCCTGGATCGCCACGCCGTCGGTGATCCGCTGCCAGAAGGTTTTCCAGGGAGCCGTCATCCGCTCTGACTTTCGCGTCTCAGTATATCCCCGAACCGGGTGCGAAAGACGCAGCCAGCACGGGACATGCGGCGCGCCACGATTTTGCGACACCGTGCGGGTTCGCGGCTGTCACCGCGTCAGGCGGCCTGAGAGGCCGCCGCAGGCCGAGGGCCTGCCCCACTTGCGATTTCACGAGAATGTAGAAACTCCGGTCGCGGCGCCGCCGCGCTTCCGTGGCGGCTGCTTCAGCACCCGCGCGCGAATGCGCATAGAATATCCAGTGAAGGCCGTCATGGCCGCCCCACTTCGGACCGAAATCATCGGCGTGAGCAACCGGTCCCAGTTGCTCACCGGTAGTATCCGCGATCAGGCCGTCCTTGTGCTCAATCCGGATGGCGCCGTCGCGCGCTGGAACGAAGGCGCGCAGCGCGTCTACGGATACACCGCGGACGACGCCGTCGGTGCGCACTTCTCGCGCTTCTACACGCCCGAAGACGTCGCCGCCGGCAAGCCCGGTCTCCAACTGGAAGTGGCCAGGACTCTGGGATGTTTCGAAGACGAGGGCTGGCGCGTCCGCCAGGACGGCACGCGATTCTGGGCAAGCATCTCCATCACCGCCCTGCACGATGAACGCGGCGAGCTGGAGGGGTTTTCCAAAATCGTCCGGGACATCACCGAAAAAAGGCGGCTCAAGGAAAAGCGCGAGCGCCTTTTCGCCGCCATCGATTCCCAGCGCCAGCTCTTTCAATTGGTAGTGGAGAACGCGCCCGACGGCATCGCCGTGATCGATGGGGCCACCCTGCGGGTCAAGTGGGCGAACCGGCCGTTTCAAGAGCGGCTGGAGGAGCCCTACCACAGCATGGACCTCACCGGGTTGCGCGTGGACGACTACCTGCCTCACGCCGAGGAAGCCGGCATTCTCGACCTTTTCCGTGACGTGGTGGCGACGGGAGAACCGCACATCGACGCCGAGTACGCCTTCACCGGGTTCGCGCAGGGCGTCACCTACTATCGCCTTTGCCTCCTGCCGCTGCCGGCCGATCCGGGGGAGCCGCCGGACGTGCTGGAAATCCTCACGGACGTGACCGAGGGAGTGGAGACGCGCAAGAAAATGGAGGATATGACCGCCGAGCTGGAGGCGCGCAATCGGGAAGTGGAGCGGGCCAGCCGCCTCAAGAGCGAATTTCTGGCCAGCGTCAGCCACGAGCTGCGCACTCCCCTCCACTCCATCACCGGCTTCGCCGACCTGATGGCCGAGCAGGTGGCGGGCAAACTGACGGACAAGCAGTGCCACTACGTCGAACGGATCAGCCGCTCCGCCCGGCACCTGCTCTCGCTCATCAACGATCTCCTCGACCTGTCCAGGATCGAGGCCGGCAGGCTGGATCTTCGCCAGGAGTACTTTCCGGCGATGGACGCCCTGGTGGAAGTGCTGGAGACGATCACCCCGCTGGCGGCCGCCAAGAACATCGCCGTAGGACATTCAGTGGCGGCGGATCTCGCGCTGGTTGCCGATCGCACCCGATTCAAGCAGATGCTGTTCAACCTGCTGAGCAACGCGGTCAAGTTCACCGCCGAGGGCGGCCGCATCGACATTTGCGCCGCCAGCTCCGAGCAATCCGTCGAAGTCTCCGTGATCGACAACGGCATTGGCATTCCGCGCGAGGAGCAGGAGGCGATCTTCGGCGAGTTCTATCAGGCCGGCGCGACCACCAGTGGCCTGCGCGAGGGGACCGGACTCGGCCTGGCCATCACCCGGCGTCTGGTAGAGAGCCACGGTGGGAAGATCTGGGTGGAGAGCGAACCTGGGAAAGGCAGTTGCTTCACGCTGCGGCTGCCTCTGTAGCCGCCCGGGGCCAATTCAGGCGCGGCGGTTTGGAACTCCATCTGCACAGTGACCGGGCGTCCAATGCCCAGGATCCTCATCGCCGACGATAACGCCGATGGCCGCGAGCTGTTGCGCGATCTTCTTGAGGCGTGGGGCTTTCAGGTGCTGGAGGCGTGCGATGGCCGGGAAGCCCTCCTGAGCGCCGGCAGGGACCGTCCGGATGCGATTCTTCTGGATCTGCAAATGCCGCGCCTGGACGGATTCGCGGTCCTGCGGCATCTTCGCGAGGACCGGCGATTCTCCGCCATCCCCACTGTCGCCGTCACCGCCGCCGCGCAGAATGGGGGGCGCGACAAAGCTCTGCGGGCCGGATTCGATGCGTACGTAACCAAGCCGGTGGACTTCCGGTCGCTTCGCAGCGAGCTTGACCGGCTGCTGGCGGAAAACGGTCAGGCGGGCAGCGCGGCTGTTCGCCGCGTGTCCATGCAAAAAGACGTAGCATAGTAGTCGCGTAGTCGCGCGAAATGTCGGGCACACCGCTCGCGGCTGTCACGATCCTGGCGATCGACGACGAGCCGGACAGTCTGGAACTGGTCCAGGAGGCGCTGACCCAGCCTGGCGTAGCCATCATAGTCACCACCGATCCCCAACACGGCTGGCGGCTGGTTCGAGAGAAGCGCCCGGACATTGTGCTGCTGGATCTGGCCATGCCGCGGCTCGGCGGGATGGAGCTTCTCCAGCGCATCATCGACTTCGATCCCGCTACCGACGTCGTCCTGCTCACCGGTAACTATTCCACCGACTGCGCCGTGGAAGCCATCCGCAGAGGGGCTTGCGATTACCTGACCAAACCCGTAGCCATCGCCACCCTGCGCGCGCGTCTGGCAGCCCTGCTGGAAGGTGCGAGGCAGCGGCATCGCGCCGCCGAGCTGGAAGGCGAGCTGGCCGAAGCCAGCCGGTTTCAGAACATCGTAGGGCGCAGTCCGCTGATGCTGGAGGTGTTCGACGCCATCCGTCGCGTCGCCCCCCATTTCCGGACGGCCCTGATTACCGGGCCCACCGGAACCGGCAAGGAGCTGGTTGCCAAGGCCCTGCACAATCTCAGCCCGGCGTCGAAAAACCACCTGGCGGTGTTCAATTGCTCCGCGGTGGTGGAAACGCTCTTCGAGAGCGAGCTGTTCGGACACGTCCGGGGGGCCTTCACCGGAGCCACCCAGGACCGCATGGGCCTGTTCGAGTACGCCAACGGCGGCACCGTCTTCCTCGACGAAATCGGCGACATGCCGCTATCGACGCAGAGCAAGCTTCTGCGCGTCCTGCAAAACCAGGAGATTCAGAGGGTCGGATCGCCCTCGGTGCGCAAAGTGGATGTGCGGGTGGTGGCCGCCACCAATCGCGATCTGCCGAAGATGATCGCGGAGAAGACCTTCCGCGAAGATCTCTACTACCGGCTCTCCATGGTGGAGCTGAAGTTGCCGCCGCTCGCCGACCGCAAGGAGGATCTTCCGCTCCTCTACCGCCACTTCCTGGCCCGCTTCCGCGCGCAATACAACAAGGAGATTCGCGGCCTCACGCGGCGCGCGCAGGCCTTGCTCTCGCAATACTCCTGGCCGGGAAACGTGCGGCAGTTGGAGAACGTGCTGGGCAGTGCGTCAATGATGACCCAGCAGGAAACCATCGACGTGCACGACCTTCCCGCTCAGATTCGCCAGGCCGCTTCGACGGACCAGGATCAGACGGGCGAGGAGGCGCTTCTCACTCTGGCCGAAGTGGAGCACCGGCACGCCCTGCGCGTTCTGGAGCGCCTGGGCGGCAACAAAGTGCGAACAGCGGAGGCGCTCGGCATCAGCCGGGCGACCTTGTACCGGATTCTAGGCGAAGCCGAGGCCGAGGTCGGCTAGCGCGGCGCCGCGAAGATGGCGTTGTCGACCACTCCCTTACGCTCGTGCCTCGGAGACAGTCAGCAGTCCGGAGCGCTTTCCGATCTGGCGCGCAGAGCCGCCGACACCTTCTCCCGCAAAGCCCGGAAGTCCACATAGTCTTCCTTGCCGGGGCCGTTGGGAGAGTCCTCGTGTCTGGCGAACCCGGTCACGGTAATGATCGGAACGTATGGGTTGTGTCCATTCACCGGCGCCTCCAGATCGAGAAGCACCACATCGGCGTGACCCTCTAACGGGGTGCCTTTGGCATGGCCATTGCCCGCACCGAAAACATCATAGCCCCGGGACTCGAGGTACCCGCGCACGCGGTCGCGCGTCTCGGGACGATCGTCGGCAATCATAATCGCCTTCACAACAACCTCCTTCACCACTACCCAGACGTATGCACGTTTCCTGCCTCGGTAAACGCTTCATCCATGAGCGCTTGCTCGCCCTCAGTGTCTGGAATTCAGACACACTGGCTGAGATTGAGGCAGGACGGAGCAGGGGGGAGAACTGCTGGCCCTACACGTGGGGCAGTAACACCGTGGATTCGCGCACCACCAGTTCGGGGCTTACCTTCTGACGGACCGGCCTGGCGCTGCCACCGTTGTGGGCCGCCAGCACCTCTTCGATCACGCGGCTTGCCGCCAGCGACCCCATGAGTTCCGTGGGCTGGCGTATGGTGGTGAGCGCCGGGGTGGCCAGCGAAGCTGGGGCGATGTCGTCGAAACCGATGACCGAGCACTGCCCGGGCACCGCAATGCCGGCGTGGGCCAGCGCGCGCATGGCCCCCAGCGCGGTCATGTCGTCAAACGCCATCAGCGCCGTGAAACGCCGGCCGCGGCGCAGCAGCTCTTCCACCAGCGTGAGTCCCCCTGCAAAGCTGGACATGGGATCGGCCGATTCCGGCAGGTCGAGCACCAGTTCCGCGTCGATCTGCAGGCCCACCGAATCCGCGAACGAGCGAATCCCCTTCCAGCGCGGGCCGGTATCCGACAACGGCTCGGGACCGCGGATGAAGGCGATGTCGCGGTGCCCCAGTTCGAACAGGTGCTGCAAAGCCTGGTACGCGCCGGCCTCGTTGTCCAGCACCACTGAGCTCATGGAGGAAATGCCCAGCTCGGGTCCGATGAGCACCGTCGGGACATCGCGCTTGCGCAGGTCGCCGAGGACGTTGATGTCCAGGAACAGCCAGTTCGCCACAATCACCAGCGCCTCCACGCGGCGGTCCAGCAGCATCTCCAGATAGCGCTCGAACCGGGCCGGGTCGTTGTGGCTGTCGGTGAAGATGGTGACGTAGGACGATTCGTACAGGGTCTCCTCCACCCCGCGCAGGATGGGCGTGCACCACGGGTCCATGATGTCGAATACCATCACCCCGATGAGCTGGCTTCGCCTGCTCACCAGCGAGCGCGCGAACGGATTTGGCCGGTACCCCAGCTTCCTCGCGGCCTGCTTGATGCGCGCTTTGGTGTGGGCCGGCAGGTAGCGCGCCAGCGGGGCGTCATTCAGGGTGATGGAAACGGTGGTCGGCGAGAAACCGCTCTCACGCGCCACGTCCCGCATAGTAACCGTCTGCGCCCTGGGAGCGGGTTCGGTTGACTGTTGGGTGACTGACTGTTCTGTGCCTGAGGCCATGCTTCACAGCCCGCTTTGAGCCTGATCGTACCACACAACGATTTCCCTTGACAGAACAATATTGATGCCGTTTAATAAACCCAATCAATGTTCCGTCGATTGCAGAACAGAGGGAGGTTTGTCCATGAAGTCAATCGGGATAAATATGAATGTCCTGGTGGCGTGCCTGGTCCTGGCAACCGCAGGGCTGGCACAGGACACCGGCGCGATCACTGGTACCGTCCGGGACAACACCGGAGCGCTGATACCGCATGCGGAAGTCAGCATCGTCAACCAGGGGCAGGGTACGACGGTGAAAACAACCAGCAATGCCGAGGGCGAGTACCTGGTGGCCGCCCTGCCCGCGGGCCGGTACAACCTAGCGATCACCGCCAGCGGTTTCAAGCAATTCGAGGCGAAGGACATCGTGCTTCGCATCGCCGAGAAAACTCGCGTGGACGCAACCCTGACCGTGGGCGACGTCAGCACTACCATCACGGTGGAGGGCGCCGCCGTCGCGCAGGTGGAGACCGAATCGTCCGACCTCTCCGGCACGGTGACCGGCAAGGAAATCAGCCAGACCGTCCTCAACGGCCGCAATTTCGCCCAGCTCGTTACGCTGGTTCCGGGCGTCAGCAACCAGAGCGGCCAGGACGAAGCGGCGGTGGGCGTGTACGGCAATGTCTCCATGAGCGTCAATGGCGGCCGCACTGAATACAATAACTGGGAGATCGACGGCGGCGAGACCATGGACAACGGCAGTAACGCCACGCTCAACGTGTATCCCAACATCGACGCGATTGCCGAGGTGAAGGTGCTGACGTCGAACTACGGCGCTCAGTACGGCAGGAACGGCTCGGGCACCGTGGAGGCGGTGACGAAATCGGGCACCAAAGACTTCCACGGCGATCTGTTCGAGTTTTTCCGCAACGACGACCTGAACGCGCGCAATGCCTTCGCCGACAGCCGGCCAGAATACAAGAAGAACGATTACGGCTACACCCTCGGCGGGCCCGTCTTCATCCCGAAGCTGTTCAACACGCGCAAGGACAAGACCTTCTTCTTCTGGAGCGAGGAATGGCGCAAAGAGGTGGTTCCCGGCCAGTACTTCAACCTGAACGTCCCATCGGCCGCCGAGCGCACCGGCAACTTCAACGACGTGTGCCCCGGGCCGGACTGCCCCGTGAATCCGGCGACGGGCAACCCCTACCCGAACAATCAGGTCCCCATCGATCCCAACGCGCAGGCGATTGTCAACGCTCTGATTCCCGCGCCGAACTCGGGCGGTTCCGCCTTCAACGCGGCTCCGGCGACGCCCACGAACTGGCGCGAGGAGCTGGTGCGCGTCGACCAGAACTTCAACGACCGCGTCCGCCTGTTCGCCCGCTTCATCCACGACTCCTGGGAGACCACCACGCCCACCACGCTCTGGGCCTCCGATCCCAGCGTGAGCTTCCCCACCGTCGAGACCAGCTTCGTCGGGCCGGGCGTCAGCGGCGTGATTCATCTCACCGGCAACATTTCGCCCACGCTGCTGAATGAGACCACCCTCAGCTACACCACCGATCACATCAACCTGAACGCAGTGGGGAACGTGCAGCGCCCCTCGAGCATGGACATGACCGGTCTGTTCAACAACGGTTTTGGAGGATTGCTGCCGGCCATTTCGCTCTGCTGCAACGCTGCGTACAACTTCGGGGGCGGATGGGGCGAAGACCCCGGCTATTTCCCGTGGAACAACGCCAACCCCACGTATTCGTACCGCGATGAGGTGGCCAAAATCGCCGGCAACCACAACCTCTTCATGGGCTTCGATTTCACCGCCCGGCAGAAGAACGAGATGTCCAGCGGCGCCGACGTGGAGGGAATCCTCTCCTTCAGCACCAGTTCTTCGGTGACCACGGGCAACGCGTTCGCCGACCTGCTCACCGGCCGCATCGCGTCCTATCAGCAATGGAACACGCAGCTCAAGTACTACAACCGAGCGAAGAGTTTCGAGCCGTATTTTCAGGACGACTGGCACGCCAGCAAGCGCCTGACCCTCAACCTCGGAGTGCGCATCAGCATGTTCGGCACGTACCGGGAGAAGTACCAGAACGCTTACAATTTCGAACCCGGCGCCTACAGCGCGGGGAACGCTCCCCAGATCGACGTGGACGGTTCGGTGACCGGCCAGGCCGGGGCCCTCATTCCCGGCGTGGGCAATCCGTTCGATGGGATGGTGCGATGCGGGGCCAGCGGCATTCCCGCCGGCTGCGAGAAAGGGCACCTGTTCAACCCCGCCCCGCGCGTCGGATTTGCCTGGGACGTGTTCGGAAACGGCAAAACCGCGGTGCGCGGCGGATACGGTATCTTCTACGAGATGACCAACGGCAACGAGGGCAACACCGAATCGCTCGAAAACAGCCCGCCGGCCATCCTGAACCCCACGCAGTACAATGTCGTCGGCTACACCAACATCGGCGGCGGAGCGTTGATGTTCCCGCTCAACCCGGTGGCCATACCAACGCTAGTGCAATGGCCGTACGTGCAGCAATGGCACCTGGACGTGCAGCAGCAGGTGATGCGCGACACCGTGGCCACCGTCTCCTACGTCGGCAACAAGGGCACGCATCTTACGCTCCAGCGGGACATCAATCAACTGCAGGCGCTACCGGCGAGCGCGAATCCGTACCAGCCCGGGCAGGCCATCTCCGCCAATGATTGCAGCTCGGGCACGGTGAACGGCGTCACCCTCACCGGACAGGCCGCGACGAATCTGTCGGTAGCCTGCGGTAACAGTGCCGACCCTTACCGCCCGTACCTGGGTTTCGGTAACATTACGTCGATCGAAGATGGTGCGAATTCCAACTACAACGCCATGCAGGTAGCGGTGCGCCGCACCGCCGCGAGGTTCCAGTTCAACGTCGCCTACACGTGGAGCCACTCCATCGACGACTCGTCGGACCGTTATGACACCACCTTCGTCGATTCCTACGACCTGAGCCGCTCGCGCGCCACTTCGAGTTTCGACCAGCGCCAGATCCTGAACGTCGGCTACGTCTACGAAGTGCCGCTGTTCCCGAGCGGGCCACTGCACCGGTGGCTGGGCGGCTGGGAGTGGTCCGGGCTGGCCTCCTGGCAGACCGGCACGCCGTTCAGCGTGCTCAACGGCGTGTACACGGACAACGCCGGCGTGGGCAACGGCATCGCCTCCGGTTCGTTTGTCGATGTGGTGGGAAATCCCTACCAGAACGTACCGGCCGGCATGCTCTACAACCCGGCCGCGTTCGCGCTGCCGACGGGCCTGACCTTCGGCAACGCGGGCCGCAACATTCTGACCAACCCGTCGCGAACGAACTTCGACATGGGCTTGTTCAAACGTTTCCCCATCACCGAGGGCCGTTACTTCGAATTCCGCGCGGAGGGCTTCAACGTGTTCAATCACACCGAGCTCAACGTCCTGAACGGCGTGGCTACCCTGACGTGTCCCACGGGCGCCGGCTGCTCCGGCTTCCTGGTTCCAAATGCGGCCCACAATGCGCGTATCATGCAATTGGCGTTGAAGTTCATTTTCTAGGATGCCGGAAACCAGCACCGCGCCAAAGCTGCGCAGGGCGCTCACCCTCTGGGACCTCGTGCTGTACGGGGTCATCGTGATACAGCCGACCGCGCCGATGTCCGTCTTCGGCGTGCTCAGCAACCGTGGCCGCGGCCACGTGGTCACAACGATTCTGATTGCGATGGTGGCCATGCTGTTCACGGCCATCAGCTACGGCCGGATGGCGCGCGCGTACCCCAGCGCCGGTTCGGCCTTCACCTACGTCGGCCAGGAGATCAATCCCGCGCTGGGCTACGTCACCGGCTGGAGCATGGTGATGGATTACATGCTCAATCCCATGATCTGCATCATCTGGATCAGCCAGCAGGCGCACGTCCTCGCCCCAGCCATCCCGTACTGGGGCTGGTGCGTCTTCGTTGCCCTGGTATTCACGTGGCTGAACGTGCTGGGCGTGCGGACATCGGCGCGGATCAACGCCGGGCTGGCCGCCGGAATGGGCGTGGTAATCACCGTGTTTTTCGTGGCCGCCGCGCGCTACATCTTCGGCGGCGCACACGATGGCGTTGCCTTCTTCACAAGGCCGTTCTACGATCCAACGACATTCAACACGGGCGCGGTGCTGGGGGGCACGTCCATCGCGGTGCTCACCTACATCGGCTTCGACGGCATCTCCACGTTGTCCGAAGAAGCGGAGAACCCCCGCCGCAATATCCTGCTGGCGACGGTGCTGACGTGCGTGGTGATCGGCCTCCTCTCCGCGGCCGAGGTGTATGCGGCGCAGTTGCTGTGGCCCGCTTCGCACCCGTTCCCGGACGAGACCACCGCTTTCGTCTACGCGGCGGGAAGGGCCTGGAAGCCGTTGCTGGCCATCGTTGGCTTCACCCTGGTGGTGGCGAACTTCGGCTCCGGCATGGGGGCGCAACTCGGCGCGGCGCGCCTGCTGTTCGGTATGGGACGCAGCAACGCTCTGCCAAAGTCGTTCTTCGGGGCCATCGAGCCGAAGCGCCGCATCCCCCGCAACAACGTGCTGTTTGTGGGCGTTTTCGCGCTCGCGGGGGCACTGCTGATTCGGAATTTCGGCCTCGGCGCCGAGCTGTTGAACTTCGGCGCGCTGATCGCGTTCATGGGCGTGAATCTCGCGGCGCTGGTGCGCTACTACGTGCGCGAACGCGAGAAGAAGCTGGCCAACCTGATCCCGCCGGTGATCGGGTTTCTGGTCTGCCTGCTGCTATGGCTGAACCTCAGCCGCACCGCGCAGATCGCCGGCGCCGTCTGGATGCTGGCCGGCATCGCGTTCGGCGCCTGGAAAACCCGCGGTTTTCGCGGCGAACTGGTGGATTTTTCCATCCCGGCCGAGGAGGAAGCTTGAAGCGTTCCGTGATTCTGTTAGTCGCGCTCGTTGCCTGTGCGAACGCGGCCGATAACAAGCTGCCGCTGAGCAGCGGATGGTACATCCAGCCCTCCACCGACAAGCAGCAGGACGAGGTGCTGGCCAACGCGCCATTCCACCCGCGGCACTCCTACCGCGCCACCGTGCCCTCCACCGTCATGGCCGCGCTGGTGGCCGATCAGGTCTACCCCGATCCCACCTTCGGCACGAACCTGCGCTCCATTCCGGGCGCCACCTACCCGGTCGGCGAGAATTTCTCCAACATCCCCATGCCGCCCGACAGCGCGTTCCGGTCGTCGTGGTGGTATCGCACGCAGTTCACCGCGCCGGCGGGTTACGAGGGGAAGCGAATCCAGCTCCATTTCGACGGCATCAACTTTCGCGCGAACGTCTGGCTCAACGGCCATCAGATCGCCAGTTCCGACAAGATGGCCGGCGCCTGGCGCCTCTTCGAGTTCGACGTCACCGGTCTCGTGGCCCCGGGCAAGCCCAACGCTCTCGCGGTGGAGGTGTTTCCTCCCACGCCCGACGACCTTGCCATCACCTTCGTCGATTGGAACCCCGCCCCGCCCGACAAAGGAATGGGCATCTGGCGTGACGTGTACCTCACCGCCAGCGGTCCGGTGACCATCCGTTTTCCGCAGGTGATAACGAAGCTCGATCTGCCCGCAGTCGAGACAGCGCATCTCACCGTGACCGCCGAATTGCACAACGAAACCGGCCGCCCGGTGAAGGGCGCGCTGAAAGGGCAGATCGAGAGCATCGAGTTTTCGCAGCCGGTCACGCTCGGGAAGAACGAGACGAAAGTGGTGACGTCCTCAAGCGACATCGCCAGCCCGCGCCTGTGGTGGCCCGCGCAGGTGGGCCCGCAAAACCTCTACACGCTGAAGCTGCAATTCGAAACCGGCGGCGCCGTTTCGGACGCCAGCGAGACCCGCTTCGGCATTCGCGAAATCACCAGCGAGCTGGAAAGCTCCGCCGATGATTTGCTCACCATGGACGGCCATCCTATTCCGCAGAGCCATCGGATCTTCAGCGTCAACGGCCGCCGCATCCTGATCCGCGGCGGCGGCTGGACCTTCGACATGCTGCTCCGTGCTTCGCCCCAGCGCCAGGAGGACGAGCTGCGCTACGTCCGCGATCTGAACCTGAACGCGGTGCGCATGGAAGGCAAGATCGAGGACGACAACTTTCTGCGGCTCGCCGACGAATACGGAATCCTGGTGATGGCCGGCTGGTGCTGCTGCGACCACTGGGAGCACTGGCAGGACTGGGACGACGAAGACCGCGTGGTGGCGGCCGAATCCCTGCGCGATCAGATCCGCCGCCTGCGCAGCCACCCCTCCGCGTTCAACTGGATGAACGGCAGCGACAATCCTCCGCCGCCGGAAATCGAAAAAATGTACATCGGCATTCTTCAGGAACTCAACTGGCCGAACCCGTATGAATCGTCAGCCACGGAAAGCTCGACGCCGGTCTCGGGCGCTACCGGCGTCAAGATGACCGGCCCGTACGAATACGTCGCGCCCAGCTACTGGCTCCTCGACCAGCATCGCGGCGGCGCACACGGCTTCAACACCGAAACCAGCCCCGGCCCCGCCATCCCGCCCGTGGACAGCCTGCGGCGCATGCTGCCCGAGGAACACCTCTGGCCCATCGATTCGTGGTGGGATTATCACGCCGGCGGCGGCGTCTTCAAGGACATTAATGTGTTCCGGACCGCGCTGAGCGAGCGCTACGGACCATCGGCGAGCCTCGAGGAGTTTGCCACGAAAGCACAGGTGATGAGCTACGAGGGCGAGCGCGCCATGTTCGAAGCCTTCGGACGAAACAAGTACCGCGCCACCGGAGTGATCCAGTGGATGCTCAACAACGCCTGGCCCTCCATGATCTGGCACTTGTACGACTACTATCTGCGCCCCGGCGGCTCCTACTTCGGCGCGAAGAAGGGCTGCGAGCCGCTGCACATCCAGTATTCCTACGACGACCATTCCATCGCCGTGGTTAATTCCTATTACCGGGATTTCCAGAACCTGAAGGCGACGGCGAAGGTCTACAACCTGAACATGAGCGAAAAGTACTCGCGTGAGGCGTCCTTCGACATTCCCGCCGACGGCGTGCGCACGCTGTTCGCGATCCCCGAAATCAAGGGCCTGAACCCCGCGTACTTCGTGCGGCTGACGCTGGCCGACGCCGCGGGCAAAGTGCTGAGCTCAAACTTCTACTGGCTCTCCACCAAAGAAGACGTTCACGACTGGAACAATTCCACCTGGTTCCACACACCGACGCGGGAGTTTTCGGATCTCACCGCGCTCAATTCCCTGCCCCACGTCGAGCTACGCGTCGCCGCCACCGCGGAGGTAACCGGGGCGGACCGGATCACGCACGTCACCATTGAGAATCCCACCCGGCATCTCGCGTTCTCGGTGCATTTGAAAGTGGTGAGCCCGTCGCGCAACCCGGAGGTGCCGCGGGCGGAGATCCTGCCCGTATTGTGGCAGGACAACTACTTCGCGCTGCTGCCCGGCGAGAAACGGGAGATCGCCGCCACCTCCCGGCTTTCCGACGCGGGCCCCGGCCCGAAGGTGGTGGAAGTCGACGGCTGGAACGTGGCGCCGGAATCCGTGCCGGTGCAATAGCCGGAGAAGGGGGGGTTGCCCCCCTTCCCGAAAACGTCCCCAATCTACCCTCATAATCTGAATATGGCCAGTTCCGGAAACACGTCGCAGTTTCGCTGTCCGGGTTGTTCGGCGGACATGGAGTTCGACCCGCAGTCGGGCGGATTGAAGTGCCGTTTCTGCGGCCACACCGAGGCGGTGGTTCCAGCGGCCACCGGGGTGAGCGTGCATACGCTCGAAGAAGGCCTCGCGGAAGCCGGCAGCATGGCGCAAAAGCCCCATGGCGACGGGGCGCTGGAGGTGACCTGCAACGGCTGCGGCAGCGTGGTGGCGTTCCAGCCGCCGCAGGTGGCGGGGGTTTGTCCATTCTGCGGGGGCGCCATCGTCGCGCAGCCGAAAACCCCCGACCCGCTCATCGCGCCCGACGGTGTACTCCCGGCGAAGGTCCCCCAGGCACAGGCCCAGATGCGCGTGCGGCAGTGGCTGTCTGCCCGCTGGTTTGCTCCGAATGCCCTGAAGCGCATGGCGCAACAGGAAGGCATCGCCGGCGTGTATCTTCCGTTCTGGGACTGGGCGGCCGATACCGAGAGCCGCTACACCGGCGAGCGCGGCGAACATTACTGGGAAACTGAGTATTACACGGAGACCGAAAACGGCAACACCGTGCAACGGGAGCGTCAGGTGCAGCGCACGCGCTGGTATCCCGCAGCCGGGCGCGTGGCCCGAAGATTCGACAACGTGCTGGTCGCGGCAACGCGGTCGGTACACGAAGCGCGCCTGGACGCTCTCCAGCCCTGGGATCTCGAATCGCTCTCCGCCTACGAACCCGCGTATCTCGCCGGCTTCCGCGCGCAGCGCTACCAGGTGGAGCTGCCCGAAGGTTTCGAGAAGGCGAAACAGGCCATGGCGAAGGTGATCGATGGCGACGTCAGGAGGGACATCGGCGGCGACGAGCAGCGCGTTCTCGGCGTGGACACCACCACCTCGAACGCCACCTTTCGCCACCTGTTGTTGCCGGTGTGGATCGGCGCCTACCGTTTCAAAGGGAAACTGTACCAGGTTGTGGTCAACGCCCGCACCGGCGAAGTGCAGGGCGAGCGCCCCTGGAGCGTCGTCAAGGTCTCTCTGCTGGTGGCCGCGATTCTGCTCGTCATCGTGGTGTTAGTGATGATCGGACATCGGTAAGCTCTTCTACTTCAGGTACGCGCGCAGGGCGTGAATCAGGTCGTCCGCCGCCATAGTCTGCTCATCGGTCGGGGTAGTCTTTGGATCGAGAACATGATAGCGGATGTGTCCCTCGATCACCTCGGCCATTAGCGCGTCCATGGCGCCTCGGCACGCGGAAATGTCATGCAACACCTCGGAGCATTCGGCTTCCTGGTCGAGCGCCCGTTCGATGGCCTCCACCTGACCTCGGATGCGCCGTGCGCGATTGAGCAGTTTCTTCTTCTCTTCCTGTGTGTGAGCCATACGAAAAACCTCCGTGAGGCCTTTACAAGGATACCCCACCGGGTATAATCTGGTCGAGGTGGCGGGTGGCGCCTCCCTACAGTTCAGCACGATTCCAGAGGAAAGGAGGCCCTTCGATGTGCGACGGCAGTAATGGTCCGCCGCGGTGCGAGGAATTGCCTGACGCCGATTCAACGGAGCCTCCGTCTCCATACGGTCTTCCCCGGCCGTAGTCACCTGAGTGTAACCGTCGGCCTTCGGACTCGCTGAAACCAGAGCCGATTATATGTGTGCCTGCCGTCCTCCGACCTCGAGGGAGGAAAACCATGAACCAGGAAGCCCTGGAGCGAATTGTGACCAGGCGCTCGCTCGATGCTGGCGCGACCGTCGCCGCTGGGGACGCTCCCATGGCAAGCCAGCAACTGGTCCGCGCCACGTAGAACGGAGACATCATGAGGCCGAACAGATTCCCGCGCATAATCGCTTTCGCCGTCGCGCTCCTTACCATCAGCCTGACGGCGGCGGCGCAGGAGCAATCTCCGCCCGCTGACAATCCGCCTCCACCCGTCGAATCGGAGCGTTGGAATCTGTTCTGGCAGGCCACGTCGATTGGCCAGTACCACGGCACGTTTTACTCACCCTACGCGGGCCCGTTCAGCCTGCAGGACTACGCGGAGCGCGATGCGTCGCTGACCACAACGCTCTTCTTCGGTCTGCGCCTGGAGCAGAACACCGTGCTGTACTTCGACCCGGAAATCGCAGGGGGACGGGGATTCAGCGGCGTCAACGGCCTGGCGAACTCCTCGAATGGCGAGTTGCCGCGCGTCGCCTCGGCCACGCCAAAGCCGTATCTGGCGCGGCTGTACATCTCTCACGATTTTGCGCTTGGCAATGAAATGGAGTCGGTCGAAAGCGACGAGAATCAGCTCGCCGGAGAGCGCCCGATGAACCGCTACACGGTCACCGTGGGACGCTTCACGGTAACCGACTTCTTCGACAACAACAGCTATTCGCACGATCCCCGCACGCAGTTCATGGGCTGGGCGGTGATGTACAACGGCGCCTGGGATTATCCCGCCGATGTCCGCGGTTACACCTGGGGTTGGGTGCATGAGATCCACCGCCGGAACTGGTCTCTCCGCTATGCCAGTGCCGCCATGCCGCGAGTCGCCAACGGTCTGCGATTCGACCGCAGGCTGTTGGTGAACCGGGGAGACGTGTTCGAGGGAGAATACCGTTACACCGTAAGAAAGCACGCCGGCACTGTCCGGCTGCTGAATTACGAGAACCATGCCGATGCCGGCACCTACGCGGAGGCGATCCGCCAGGCGGAATTGAACGGCGGCACTCCCGATGTCACCTCCACTCGCCGCAACGGGACCCTCAAGTACGGATTTGGAGTCAACATGGAGCAGGAGATCGCCAAAGACGTCGGCGTCTTCGCGCGGCTCGGGTGGAACGACGGAAAGACCGAGAGCTTCGCGTTCACCGCCATCGACCGCCTGGCTACCGGTGGTGTCTCCGTCACTGGGCGAAGATGGCACAGACCTTTCGATACGCTGGCCACCGAGTTTACGGCCAGCGGGATCTCCGGGGTCCACGCGCTGTATCTGGCGCGCGGTGGCGATGATTTTCTGATCGGCGACGGCCGCCTCGAGTATGGGCCGGAATGCATCGAGGAGACCTACTACGACGCGCGTCTGTTCCCCGGAGTATTTGCGAGTTTCGATCTCCAGCACGTTGCGAATCCCGCCTACAACCAGCAGCGCGGGCCGCTGTGGATCTCCTCCGTGCGGCTGCACCTCGAGTTCGGAAAGAACACCTTCGCAGGGCGCGGCAAACAGTAGACTGCCCCTCCGTTACTGAGACGCCGCATGTCCGCCAAACCGGGAAGACTTCGCAGGGTGGCCTCCGTTTTCAGGTGCGCCGCCGGGTTCAAGGTGGACGTTCCCTCCAGGTTTCCATCGTTGTCGTGAACCGTAACAGAGACGGTTGCGGCAACGCTGGTGACATGGCTGGTGTCGTCCCAGAGGAAAGTACCCGCCGTCCGATCACACTTCTGCCTGAACACGCCGGGGTTCGCAGAGTCCCGCTGCGTGTCCACGAATTGGCCGCGCCGTAACCGTGATGGGTGCTCGCCAAACGTAGATAGCCGCGCCGCCGTAATGTGCGCCCGGATTCGAAATCAGCACACCGCGATCGATGTTCAGCGTTTCGTCGCTCGCCGGCGCCGGAAAACGATCACCGCGATAATGCCCGCGCCTGTCAGGAGGAGGGTCGCCGGCTCGGGCACGGCATTCAAACTGACGTTATCGATCAATAGTCCGTTGGTCGGCCCCAGACCTGAGAACCTGAAAGCGTTCGACACGAACGGAGCGTTTGCGCCGCCCGACAGGTACCAACCGACAGGAGAGACCGTGGTAGTCGAGTTGGTCGTCAGATCGGTGATGGAGACGGAGACTATTTCATTGGTACTCTGATCGAAAACCGTCGACTCGCTGTAAAAATGGTTCTGGAGCAGCCCCTCCCAGGCCGAGCCGGGAATCATCCCACTGGGATTCTGAACGTTGCCGTTCGCATCATAAACATAGTAAGACGACGTCCAGGTCGAGCTCGTCGAGGAGTTGTCCCAGGCGTCCAGGACAATGAAAGCGGAACCGCCGTTGGTGCTCAGGGCGGAGAAGCCGCCAATGTAGGCCGTGCCGTAGGTGTCGCCCGAAGGACTCAGGTTCACAGCGGACAGATCATAGCCGACGCTCCATTCGGCGGATTGCGAAAAGTTGAAGTCGTGCTGCGCGCGGTCGTAAGTCGGATTTCCACCGTTTCCCTGACCTCTCAACCCGAGGACATTGTTCCCGCCCGCGGGGTCGGCCGCGATGCCCGACCCCTGCAGGGAGCCATACGTATACACACTCCCCGCCGCCGATCCCGGCACCAGGTTTGTGGGTGGGGTGTACCATCCGTCGCATCCCGCAGGAGGCGCGTTATTCCAGACTCCAATCGCGCCGGTGTTGCAGGCCTCGAAATTGTAGATGGTTCCTCCCGAAACGGTGGATGCGCTCAAGAGGCCGAGAAACAGCAAACCGCTCAAAGACGCAATGCGGCATCTCGCGGCCGAACTCGCCTTCACCGGGCCGCCGCAGGCGCCGGCCGCGCCTCCTCCACCTTGCATTCCGACGTCATCACGCTCAATGCGGTTGAATCCGCGTATCATGCTTTCCTCCGTGCGGGCGGCGTTCACCAGACGGGCCGCCGATGCCCTGGGAATCCAGCGGACAGGCGCAACCCAGGGTATGCTCATGGATGAGCCCCGGTCTGCAATTGTTCGGTTGCGATAACAAGTGACCTGGAACCCTGATCTGTATCAGCAAAGTGGACCCTCGCGCACGTTTCTGTCGTGGAGGCGCGGGGAGGAAGGGCTTGTATCGGGTCTTTGGCGGGGATGCCAACCATAGGCGAGGGAGCGACGCGCGATAGTATTCCGTCCAGCGCTGAGTTAGCTGCGGACGCGGATCTGGTGCAACGCATCCAGTCCGGCGACCCCGCGGCCGACGAGATCCTGTATCGGCGCTATTCCGCGCGGCTTTACTACCTGGCCCTGGTCCGCACGCGCTCGCCGCACGATGCCGAGGACGCTCGCTCGGAAACATTCCTGCGGGTCTTCTCCGCCATTCGCAACCACGAGATCCGCTCGCCTGCGGCTCTGGCCAGTTTTTGTCTGCGCACTCTCGATCATGTCGTGCTGGAGATGCACCGCAAGCAGAGGCGCGCCGAGCGTTTCATGCCGGATGAGCCCGCACCTTCAATTCACGAACATTTCCTCGATGACGGGGTGAAGGCGGCCATCGAGCGCACGTTCGCGCGCCTGAAACCGCGCGAGCGCGATTTCCTGCAGATGTACTACTATGATGAGCTTCCCCGGGAGGAGATCGCGCGCCGAACGGGCATAACCGGCGAGCGGGTCCGGCTCTTGAAGTCGCGGGCGCTCAAGAGCTTTCGCGAGATGTATCTGCGGCTCGCGAAGTCCGATACAAAAGTGCGTCGCAGGTCACCTGTATGAAGATACATGAGCGGATCGAGGCGGACGAGGTGATCGAACGCTACGTGCGCCGGCAACTCGGCGAGGAGGAACGGCGGGCCTTTGAAGAGCACGTTCTGGATTGCGGCGCCTGCTTCGAAAAGGTTCAGGAGATGGAACGGTTTGTGGCTGGAGTCCGGTACGCCTCCCAGTCCCTCCCTTTGCTGGCGCCCGCCCCGCGCCGCTCCTGGCTGGTGCCCGCGTTTGCGTTTGTTCTCCCGGTCCTGCTGGTGCTGGCCACCTTTTGGATCTGGAAGCTGCGAACGTCTGTTGACCTGCTGGCAAGTCAGAAACAGACGCTGGCTCACGAGTTGGAACAGGCGCACTCGCAACTCTCCATGCTGACTCGCCCGCCGCGGGACATTCCAGCCGGCGCGCTTCCTCTGGCCATCCTCGATGCCAGCCGGGCCGCCGGCGTGGCGGCGGAAGTGAACATGCCTTCGGCGGCGCGCGAGTTTGCCCTCTGGATTCAGCTCGACCCGGAATCGAAGGATGGAACACTGGGGATTCGCGTCTCCGATGGCCACGGCCGCATCGTCGAAACGGTGAATGGGCTCCACAAGAACCGCTATGGCGCGCTGGCCGTTGCGTTGCCTGCCGGGGGTTTCCCGCCAGGAGACTATACCGTCGTGGTTTTTCGCGACAATGTGCACACGGCTCTCGGACAATACGTTATCAGGGTCTCCGCGGAATAAGACGGCGAACGGGGGAGTGTGACACAAGAGCGGAAGCATCCGCGAATCCGGGGAGAGCTGGGGCTCGATGGATACGCGGCGGCAGCCGCGTACTCGCCTGGCGCCGCAAAAACGCGGCTGTCGCCGCGTACCCCACACGCGAACCGCCTGTCGCGCGGGGCCGCTGCGTGCTTTCTGATCGCCTGCACGATGGCCTTTGCCCAGGGCACGCCGGATGCGGAGATTGACCGGCTCCTCGACCGCGGCTTTGCCGACCTCAAGACGGGAAACTACCCGGAGATGGCCAGTCTGGGCGCCGAAGCCCTCCGCCTCAGCACCGCGGCGCACGACCAACGGCGAGTGGCGCGCTCCGTCCTTCTTATCGGCTCATCCAGCTACTCTCAGGGCCGGCTCGCGGAAGCGCTCGACGAACTGCAACAGGCCGCTCGCCTGGCGGCCGAGTTGAGAGACATTCCTATTCAGAAGCAGGCGACCAGGGGGATCGGCAATACTCTACGGCAGCTCGGGCGATATGACGAGGCGTTGCGCAACCTCGATGAGTGGTTCCGGCTCAACCGCGACGGTGGCGGGAAGGAACCCGAAGGCCCCATGATGCGCGTCGTCTGCGTCCTCTACACGGAGATGGGCGATCTGGACAAGGCGGAAAGCACCTGCCGGGGGGCGCTTGGACTGGCCCGCGCATCCGGCGACCGGTGGCTCGAAGCCGGCACGCTGTTCAGCCTCGGTTCCATCATGAAAGACCGGAGCCGCCCTGGGGAAGCCATTTCGCTGCTGGATCAGGCGCTGAAGCTGGCGGATACCCTTCATGCTACCGACCTCCGCGCGGAGATTCTCAACAGCGTGGGCGATGCGTATCTGCAATCGGGCGACGCAACGGAAGCGGCCAAATGCCTCAACGCCGCCGTTGAGCTTGCGCGGTCGTTACAGTATCGAGGCGTCGAGGCCGAGGCCACCGAGCGGCTGGGCCGACTGGAGTCCCTGCGCGGCAGCTATGCCGAAGCCATTCCGATGCTGGCGCGGGCCTCGGCGTTATATCGCGAGCACGGCGACGTTCCCGACAAGCTCAAGGACGTTGAGTACGTCTGGGCGCGGGCAGAGCAGTCCCTGGGGCATCGTGAAGAGGCGCTCTCTCATTATCGTGAGGCCATCGCTCTGCTGGAGCGGCTGGAACAGTTCACGGTCCCTACCGAAATGGCGCGCGCGTTCCCCGTCGCGGAAAACCGCGGCATCTTTGAAGACGCCGCGGTTCTGCTCGTCGAGATGAATCGGCCGGACGAGGCACTGGACATCGCCGAGAGCGGGCGAGCACGCGCGTTTCTGGACGCGCTGAACGAATCGAAAATCGACCTGCGTTCCACGTTGACCGCCAGCGAGCGCGCGCGTGAAGACGAATTGACCCGCAAACTGTCCGGCCTCCGCAACAACCCCGGCGCGCTGGCCAATGCCCTGGCCGAACTGGAGGCATTTTATCTGAATTTGCGGCGTTCGAATCCCGCCTATGCACAACTGCGGCGCCCCGAATTGGCGACGTCGAAACAGATTCAGGCCGAATTGACTTCCGGTGGGACCGTGTTTCTCGAGTATATGCTGGGCGATAAGCAATCCCTTGCGTGGGCCGTCGACGCCAAAGGGATTCGATTCGCCGTTCTGCCGCCCCGGACCGAGATCCAGGCGCTGGCCACCGGCTGGCGGGGCCATCTCACGCCCGGCGTAACCGCGCTGACGGCGGCCTCCCTGCGGGCACGCGAGGATCGCCAAAGCCGCAAACTATATGACCTCCTGCTTGCGCCGTTCGCCGATGAGATCGGACCCGCGAAGCATCTTCTGATTGCCCCGGACGGCGCTCTGGCGTATCTGCCGTTTGAGGCGCTGCTGTCGCCGCGCGATGGCAAACTCCTGATCGAGCACTGCTCCATCTCGTATTCCCAGTCGGCGTCGGCCACGCTGGAGCTTCGTACCATGAGGCGGAATTCGCCGGCGCCAAAGGAGGTTCTTCTCGCCTTCGGGGATGCGGACTATGGCTCCGCGGGCGATGCGAAAAACCGCGGTGTAAGCTGGACGCCCCTTCCCAACACGCGCAATGAGGTCTCCGGTATCTCCCGTCTGTACGCCGGCGGCCAGGGGGTGTCTTATCTGGGCGCGGACGCCACTGCGGCGCAGGTGAAACGGCAGGACCTGCGCGATTACCGTTACCTTCACTTCGCCGTGCACGGATTGGTAGATGAGGACAACCCGGAGCGTTCGGGACTGGTCCTCTCACCCGACCGGACGTCGCCCGCCGGCATACTGCGCATGGAGGAAATCGCACTGTTTCGCACCAACGCGGATTTAGTCACGTTGTCCGCGTGCCGCACCGGCATCGGCCGGCTGCTCCGGGGCGAAGGGCTCATGGCTCTGAGCCGCGCCTTTTTCTACGCCGGCGCGCACAACGTGATTGCCACACTTTGGGATGTAAACGACCTGTCCACCGCCCGGCTCATGCAGGATCTTTATGCCCAGCTTAATGCCGGCCTTGCACCGGAGGATGCATTGCGGGAAGCCAAGCTGCGCATGTTGCGTGGACCATGGGATCTTTGGCGCGATCCCCACTTCTGGGCGCCGTTTATCGTGCTCCAGTAGGGACGCCGGGTGCAGCCGCGTTGTTCCCCACTCACGGACCTAGCAGTGTAAGTACGTCGGCGATTCGCGCCGCGGTCCGCTCGGGCGTCTCCTCGCGCGCGCGCTCCAGGCTGGCGGTCACCACCTGTGCCGGAATCTCGATGACCCGATCCGACTCGGCGAACACGTATTTACCGGAGAGCCGATTATTCGCATCCCGGGCCAGCGCGACGCCGGGACGGTCCGGCTCCCCGATCACCGCGCAAAGGACGCCCTCCTGCCAGCACCCCACGGTCATATTTTTGGCGGGCAGGTTATTCAGCCTCTTGATGGCGCACGCGACAACGCGCGCCGTCAGTTCCCCTCCGAACCGCGTGCGCACAGACTCCAGGTTTCGAATGCGGGCGAACAGCAGGAGGAAGGAATTGCCGGCCGCCGTCTCCGCCTCCACGCGCTCCCGGATGCCCACTCCTCCGCCGGCGTCGCTCGCCGGAGCTTTGAGCTGATCCACCTGTCTTTGCAGCGCGTGGATCTCGCTGGTGAGCTCGGCGACGGTGATCTGATTCAGCCGCTCCAGCTCATCGATACAGGCTTCCAGACGTCCCTTGAGCTCCAGCACGCCCGCGCGCATCTCCGCCAGACTGGTAACGGCGGCCAGCTCGCCGAGCCGATTCATTTCGCTGCGCAGCTTCCTTTCCTGATCTCCGGAACCCGCTGTGAGCGCGCCCAGCACGGTCTGCAGAGCGTTGGCGTGCTCCTCGAGCCTGCCCCGGAGATCGCTCAGGTATCGCTCCGCTTTTTCCTTGTAATCCCGCAGTACGTTGCGCACCGAGGAGCGCAGGGAAGGCAGGGCCGAAACCGAACCGCTGGCCTCCGCGGAGATTCGCTCGGCGATCCGGCGAAGCGCTTCGCGATGCGCGGGGGTGATGGAAGCATCCAGATCGATCGCGTACTGGCTGTTGTCCTCGATCGCCGCGCGATAGTTTTCGCTGACGGCAAGCAGAAGAACGTGCAGATCTTCCGCCGTCCGGATCTCGTTCTGAATGGATATCATCGCAAGCGCCCGCAACTCGACACCATTACGGGCCTTACCCGATAATCGTCTGACGGCGCATTTTCCTATAGTGGTGGAACCTGTCCCGCGCGCGTTGCCAACCTGCCCCATGCCTCGAACCGGCCTACTACCCGGCTCTTGAGGAATTCACGCAATACGGAGCCTCGGCGTGCCCGGCCCTTTGCGCTTTTCAGGCGCAGATTGCGAGCGCATGTTGCCGATACCACTGCCAGGTCTGGCGGATGCCGTCCTCGAGCGCGATGGCCGGCTTCCAACCCAGCGCGGCCAGCCTGGAGACGTCGAGCAGCTTGCGCGGCGTGCCGTCGGGCCGGGACGAATCGAAGACGATCTCGCCGCGATAGCCGACCACTCGGCACACCAGGTCCACCAGTTCCCGGATGGTGATGTCCACGCCGGTGCCGACATTGATGATCTCGGGCGAGTCATAGCTTTGCATGAGGAACACCGCAGCGTCCGCCAGATCGTTTACATGCAGAAACTCGCGGCGCGGAGCGCCGGTGCCCCACACGGTTACCCGGGGTTCCCCAATGCTGTGCGCTTCGTGCACCTTGCGGATCAGCGCCGGCAGCACGTGCGAGTTGTTGAGATCGAAATTGTCGCCGGGACCATAAAGGTTGGTGGGCATCAGGCTGATTCCGCCGAAACCGTATTGCCGCGAATAAGCCTGCACCGTGCGGATGCCCGCGATCTTGGCGATCGCGTAGGGCTCGTTGGTGGGCTCCAGCGGCCCGGTCAGCAGGTACTCTTCGCGAATGGGCTGCGGCGCCTCGCGGGGATAAATGCAGGACGACCCGAGGAACTCCAGCTTGCGCACGCCAAACCGGTATGCAGCGTCTATCACATTGATTTCAATGGCGAGATTCGTGAAGATGAACTCGGCCGGGCGGGTGTTGTTGGCGTGAATGCCGCCCACCAGCGCCGCCGCGAGGAACACGTATTCGGGACGCTCGGCGTCGCAGAACCGGTCCACGGCGGCGCGGTCGGTAAGATCCAGCTCGGCCTGCGTGCGCAGCAGCAGATTGGTGAACCCGTCCGCCAGCAGCCGGCGGACGATGGCTGAGCCGACTAACCCAGGATGGCCCGCTACGAATATCCGACTCGTCTTATCCAAACCGTCCTCCGCACTCGTGTAATTGTCCCACCCGATCCGTCTGCCGATGGGTTGCGGCTCTGCTGCTTTGTGGAGCGGGCAACTGTGTCCGCAGCCAGCCTGCTCCACCGTGCCCATGCATTCTCTTACTCTGCATTGCCGGCTTCATCTATCCGATGGACACTCCGCGGGCGGCACGCCGGTGGCCGGCCTCGGTCAGGGTGCGCTCCTGCCGGGCCATTTCCAGATCGTGCTCCACCATCATCGCGGCCAGATCGCGGAAACCCACCATTGGCGTCCACCCCAGCCGCGTGCGCGCCCTGGTGGCGTCTCCCTGCAGGAAATCGACTTCCGTCGGCCGGTAATACCGCGCATCGGTCTCCACGCAGGTCTTCCAATCGAGACCCAGAAGCGAGGCGGCCACTTCCAGAAACTCGCGCACCGAGTGCGATTCGCCGGTGGCCACCACGTAGTCGTCCGGCGCCGGCTGCTGCAGCATCAGCCACATGGCCACCACATAGTCGCCCGCATAGCCCCAGTCGCGCCGGGCCTCCAGATTCCCCAGATACAGCTTCTTCTGCAGTCCCAGACTGATTCGTGTAAGCGCCCGGGTGATCTTCCGAGTGACGAATGTTTCGCCGCGCCGGGGTGACTCGTGGTTGAACAGAATGCCGTTGGAGATGTGCATCCCCCACGCTTCGCGGTAGTTAACGCCATACCAGTGGGCGGCCACCTTGGCCACCGCATAGGGGCTGCGCGGATAGAACGGCGTCGACTCTGACTGCGGCGGTTTGGCGGCGCCGAACATTTCCGACGAACCGGCCTGGTACACGCGCACGTCGTGGCCGTTCGCGCGAATATGGTCGCGCACCGCCTCCAGCAACCGCAATGTACCGGTGGCCACCACGTCGCCCGTGTACTCGGCCTGCTCGAAGCTGACGCGCACGTGCGACTGTGCCGCCAGATTATAAACTTCGTCGGGCTGCACGCTTTCCAGCACTCGCCGCAATCCGGTGCCGTCGGAGAGATCCCCGTAGTGCAGGCGCAACGCGGCGCCGCCCTCGTGGGGGTCGGCGTAGATATCGTCCAGCCGTTCCGTATTGAACGTGGACGCCCGCCGGATAATCCCGTGAACCTCGTAGCCCTTGGCCAGCAGGAACTCGGCCAGATACGACCCGTCCTGCCCGGTGATGCCAGTAATGAGAGCTTTACGCATGTGCCACCGCTCGCGGATTCCTTCCTTCCATGATACCCGCGCACTTGCGTGGAACGGCAGGAACGCGGCCGTTCGCCGGTATCCGCCGCGGCGAACGTTATACTACCAGCAGCGGGCCGCGCCAACCGATTGCACGGCCTCTCACACACCCAGGAGCGTGTAATGTCAGACAAGGCAGTCATAGGAACACTGCGGTTTCTCGGAATCTCCCTGACCCTTCTCGCCGGCGGCGTTCTGCCCGCGGCGGCCCAGGCCTCAGGCCCGCCGGCTCCCCCGAGTCCGGCAAAGACGTGGATGGACAAGTCCTTGTCGCCGGATCAACGGGCCGATCTGCTCATCGAGCAGATGACCCTGGACGAGAAGATCCAGTTGGTGCACGGGAGCGGCATGATGGGCGCGATGCACCTGGGGCCGGTGAACCCGCTGAGCGCGGCGCGATCGCTGGGCGGCGCAGGATTCGTGCCCGGGGTCCCGCGGCTGGGCATTCCCGACATCCAGATGGCCGATTCCGCGGTGGGCGTCACCCTTGGCGCGGCGCACAGCCGTTACTCGACGGCGTTGCCTTCCGCCCTCGCCGACGCCTCCACGTGGGATTTGAAGACGGCTTACGACTATGGCGCCCTGATCGGACGCGAGCTGCGCGACCAGGGATACAACATGTCGCTGGGCGGAGGAGTCAACATCACACGCGAACCGCGCAACGGCCGCAACTTCGAGTACGACGGCGAGGATCCGATCCTGGCCGGGAAGATGGACGGCCAGCTCATGAAGGGCTTGCAGGCCCAGGGCGTTATCGGCGACATCAAGCACTACGCGCTGAACGACCAGGAGAGCGGCCGCAATATCGTCAACGCGATCGCCGACAAGCGCGCGATGCGGGAAACCGATCTGCTGGCCTTCGAAATCGCCATTCGCGACTCCGGGGCCGGTGCGGTGATGTGCTCCTACAACCTGGTCAACGGCGACCACGCCTGCGAAAACAGCTATCTGCTGAACGACGTTCTGAAGAAAGACTGGGGATTCAAAGGGTGGGTGGTCTCGGACTGGTGGGGCACGCACAGCACCGTGAAAGCCGCGCTGGCCGGCCTCGATCAGGAGATGCCCAGCAGCGCCGACGCGAGCAAGGCGTTCTTTAGCGAGTCGCTGAAGAAGGCGGTGGAGAGCGGCGAGGTGCCGCTGGCGCGCCTCAACGACATGGTGCACCGCATTCTGCGCACCGAGTTCGCGGTGGGTTTGTTCGACAACGTGTATCAGACGAAGGTCGTGGACGTTTTTGGCGGTCTCGAATTCGCGCAGAAGGTGGCTGAAGAGGGTACAGTGCTGCTGAAGAATGACGATGGCCAGTTGCCTCTGCGCGCCTCGGCCATTCGCTCGATCGCGGTAATTGGCTCGCACGCCGACGTGGGAGTCGTCTCCGGGGGCGGCTCGGCGCAGGTAGACCCGCCCGGTGGAAACGCCGTTCCAGGCCGGAACCGATTCGGCCCAGTATGGTATCCCTCCTCGCCGCTGAAAGCCATTCGCGCAAAGGCCCCGGACGCAAAGGTGGAGTATGATCCGGGCACCGATCCGGCGGCGGCTGCCGCGCTGGCCAAAGCGTCGGATATCGCCATCGTGTTCGTCAATCAGCCCGCCAGCGAAGGCCGCGATGTGTCGTTGACGCCGCCGGGCGATCAGGACGCCGTCGTGAGCGCGGTTGCCGCCGCCAATCGGCACACCATCGTGGTGCTGGAGACCGGTGGACCGGTGCTGATGCCCTGGATCGACAACGTCAGCGCGGTGCTGGAATCGTGGTTCCCGGGCATCCGCGGCGCGGAAGCGGTGGCGGCAATTCTTTTCGGCGACGTGAACCCGTCGGCAAAACTGCCCGTGAGCTTCCCAAAGAGCGAGGCCGATCTGCCCAGGCTGACCATCGAGAGGCCGCCGGCCGGTTCGCGGAGCCAGCCCGCGCCGGGTGGCGCCACCCCGCCGATCAATTACGAGGTGAACTACTCGGAGGGGCTGAAGGTCGGTTACAAGTGGTATGAAGCAGAGAACAAGAAGCCGTTGTTCCCGTTCGGCTTCGGTCTCTCCTACACCGCGTTCGAGTATTCCGGCCTGACGGTGACCTCCGGCAAGGCGGTGGAGGTGAGTTTCAGCGTGCGCAATAGCGGCGCCCGCTCGGGCGCGGAGATCGCCCAGGTTTACGCGGCGCTGCCGCCATCCACGGGCGAACCGCCCAAGCGCCTGGTGGCCTGGGAGAAAGTGCAACTCGCTCCCGGCGAGACGAAGAAGGTCACGCTTACCGTGGAGCCGCTGTTCCTGTCCATCTTCAATGTGGACAAGGACGCCTGGGACCTGGCGCCGGGCGACTATAAGATTCTGGTCGGCGGATCGTCGGTGGACACGCCGTTGACCAGCCAGTTGAAGATTCAGTAAGAATCAGGCAACCGCTCCGTCAGCTATCGCTGGGTGGCCGACGCCAGGAATTTGTCGCGGCAGGCCGCCGAACAGAAATACACGGTCTCGGACCCGGCCATGTGCTTGAGTGAGGTGCTGGTGGCGATGTACGTCCCGCACACCGGGTCGCGCTTCAGCTCGCCGGTAAGCGGAACGCTGCCGCCCGCCGGCCCGCGCGGCGGCGCCTGCGCGGGATTCAGCAGCGCCGACAAGCCCTTCATCAGCGCTCCGATCACGCCCCGCAGGAACGTGATGAGGAAGACCGCGCAGAGCAGGTAGAAGATGACACGAAACATCGATCCGGCCTTTATTGTACCGCCCGGTTCTGCGCCAAACCGTGCGCTTGTTGCATCGTAGTAATAGAGGGACTCTCCTGAATAACGACTTCGTCAAAGCGCTGAAGCTCTTCATCCTGCTGGCGGCGGTGGGCATTCTGGCCGTCGTGCTTCTGCGCGACCGTTCGAAGCCGCCGGCAGGCGCTGCTTTGACGCGAGGACGCCGGCAACCGATCGATTTCCGCCTGGCCGACCTCGCCGGCTCGCAGTGGCAGCTCAGCGACCGGCGCGGCAAAGTGGTGCTGGTGAATTTCTGGGCCACCTGGTGCCCGCCCTGCCGCGAGGAGACGCCCGGTCTGGTTCGCTTGTACCGCGATTACCGGCCCAGAGGAGTGGTGATGGTGGGCATCTCCATGGACGACGATCCTCGCCAGGCTGTGCCGCCGTTCCTGCGCCAGTACGGCGTGCCCTATACGGTGCTGGTACCCGATTCCGGCTTCCAACTCGCCAATGACATCGATTCGCTGCCCACTACTCTGCTGATCGACCGCCAGGGCCGCGTGGCCAGGGTTTACGTGGGCGCCGTCGGAGAAGCGGAAGTCGAAGACGAGCTGAACATCCTGCTCAAGGAGTCGAGTTGAACTGCGCAGCCATTTCGGGGACAGGCACGCGATGAGGCGCCTGGCGGCCACCTCCACGCTCCGGCTCAGAGCGCGACGAGCCCCAGACTGATCCGGATGGCTTCGTCGACCTGCAGCATGGTCCGCGCGTCGATGGCGCCGAGCCGGTTGATGAGCCGCACCCGGTCAATCGCGCGGGTCTGGTTGAGCAGCGCCACCGACGTGACCGCGAGGCCGGTATGCTCGTCGGCCGCCAACAGCACGTGAACGGGATTCAGCGGAAAGCGCACTGTGGAAGTGATCGGCGCCACGATGGTAATGCCGCTCAGACGGTTAGACACGTCGTTCTGGATCACCAGCGCCGGCCGGGTCTTCTGAATCTCTCTGCCTAACGCCGGACCGAGCGCCGTGAGGTAGATTTCGCCGCGCCGCGGGTGGGCGGTTTCCGGCCTGCTTCTGCCTCGTCGAGTTGTCGCCATGCCTGTTGGTCCGCGTCCAGCCATTCCGCCGCAATCTCACGATCCAGATCCCGATCGCGCACTGCGCCCAGCTCCAGGCGGGTTCGCAGGGCCTCGGCGCTCTGCCAGGCAACGAAGTGCTGCACCGCCTGGTTGATGAACCGGCTGCGCTGGCCGCGTCCGGCCAGCCGATTGATGGTCCGGAGGGTGGTCTCCGGCAAAACGATGTTGACGCGCCTGGTCATGGAAAGGGGATCGGCGATCCTGCATCCACATCGTATACACAACATGTGTGGATGTCAACTCTACGTCGTGCTCCGGTACGACTCGGACCCCGTCGCCACCTGTCGCCGGCCCGCAACGAGACAGTGCCATAGGCGATCAGAAACGCGCAACAGCGGCTCCGGAGATGTGTCAAGGCAAAGTAAGAATGTAGCTCCGGAGATGCAGTATCGTAATCACCGGCGGGGCCACCTCAACCGTGCCCGCGACGCGATGATCGATATCCGTGGCGTGGGTTGGGTCTCTCGGTGTAGCCTGCAACGGAGCGGCTATCATCGAAGGGTGATCGCGGCACTCGACGCCACGCCTCTGGTGGAACCTGCCGGCGGCATCGCGCGCTACACCAGCGAGCTGAGCCGGGCGCTGGCGGATTGTTTCGTGGACGACGCGTGGTGGCTGATCTCCGACCAGCCTGTCGGGCCGCTCCGGGGAGCGCCGCCGAACCTGCACGTCAGCGCCGTGCCGCGCCGGCAACTGGCCCGCCGCTGGTGGTTGTTCGGAGCGCGCGCGGAGCTCCAGCGCCTCGGGGCGACCGTCTTCCACGGGACCGATTTCGCTGTCCCGTACCTGCCCGTTTGCCCGGCGGTGATGACCGTGCACGACCTTTCGCCCTGGGCGCCCCCACCCATCCGCGCGGCCAGTGGGCGGGTGCGGCGGCGAACCCCCGTGCTGCTGCGATTCGGTCTGGCCACCATGGTGATCACGCCCAGCGAGGCCGTGCGCCGTGGCGTCATGGAGCGCTTCCGCCTCGCGCCGGACCGCGTTCGAGCCACGCCTCTGGCGGCCGCCCAGTGCTTCCACCCCGTGCCGGGCGAGCTGCCGCCGCGCCCGTACTTCCTCTTCGCCGGGACGCTGGACACCAGGAAGAACGTCGAGACCATCGTGGCGGCGTGGCGCGAGGTGAGGAAGGATGGCGAAGTGGATCTCATTCTCGCCGGACGCCGGCGCACGGCCGCGGTTCGCGACGAACCGGGTCTGGCCGTGCGCGAGAACGTCTCCGATGCCGAGCTGGCCCGCTTGTACTCGCACGCGACGGCGTTCCTTTTCCCGTCTCTCTACGAGGGCTTCGGCCTGCCCGTGCTGGAAGCCATGCAGTGCGGCGCTCCGGTGATTGCCTCGCGCGACGCGGCGGTGATGGAGGTGGCCGAAGACGCCGCGGCTCTTATCGACGCCACCGATGTGCGCGCCTGGAGTGCGACCATGAAGACGGCCCTTTTCGATGAGCCGTGGCGCGCGGACATGCGGCAGCGCGGATTTGCGCGCGCGCGATCCTTTTCTTGGGAACGCACGGCGCGCCTGACCAGGGAGGTGTATGCAGAAGCCATCGCCCGCTTCCGCCGGGAAGCCTGAGCGGGCGGACGTGGTGGCGCGCAGGAACTCTGTCGCCGCGTGTCCCGGGGCGAATTTACCGGTGATTGTTGACAACGTCCACCGTCATGCCGCGCACCCAGCCTGAACTTCTGTTTCTCGCACCCGAGCCGCCGTACCCGGCCATGGGAGGAGGGGCCATCCGAACGGCTTCTCTGCTGGAGTTCCTCGCGCGCCGGTTCGCCATCGACCTGATTCTGTTCGCGGAGGAGGGAGGGCCGGACCCGGCCGCTTCGGTTCCCGTGCAACTGGTCCGCCAGGTATGGACGCTGCGGCTTCCCCCCCACCGCAAGACCCTGCCGGCAAGAGTGGGGCGGAATCTCAGCCGCTATCTGCACTCCCGGCCGCCGCTGCTGGATCGCTTCTCGGGGTTCGATGGCCAGTTGTCCGCATTGCTGGCCGGACGTCAGTACGCCGCGGGCGTGGTGGAGCATTTCTGGTGCGCGCCCTACGTGACGGTCCTGCGGCGGCATTGCGCGGAGGTCTGGCTGGATCTGCACAACGTGGAGTCGGTCTGGCATGCGCGGCTCGCCGCGGCGGAGAATTGGCTGCTCCGGCCGGCACTAAGGAGTTTTGCCGCTGCGTCGCGCAGGCTGGAACACGAGCTCCTGCCGCAATTCTCCAGAATTCTTGCGCCGTCCGAAGCGGACCTCAGCGAAGTGAAGACGGCGGCCGCAGGCGTACCGATGACCGTTTACCCGAACGCGCTCCCGTGGATCGATCCTCCGGCGCGTTCCGAGCAGGACGCCATCATATTCACCGGAAACCTGGAGTACGCACCGAACGTCACCGCGATATGCTGGTTCTTTCGGCATGTGTGGCCCTGGCTGCGCCGATGGCATCCGGGATTAGTCTGGCGTATAGTGGGTAGGAATCCACGGGGAATCCGGCGCTATCTCGAGAGCGACCGCCGCATCGAGTTGATCGGTCCGGTGGAGAACGCGATGGCCGAAATTGCCAGGGCGAAGGTGGCGGTAGTCCCGGTGTTTGCCGGGAGCGGGACCAGAGTCAAGATCATCGAGGCGTGGGCGGCTGGTACGCCGGTTGTATCTACCACGATCGGCGCCGAGGGACTCGGCGCGGAGCACGAACGCAACATCCTGATTGCGGATTCATCCGGGGACATGAGAGAGACAATTGCCACGCTGCTTCGATCGGATCAGCTTCGGGCAACGGTCGGGGCAGCCGGCCGCGCACTCTATCAGGAACGCTTTACCTGGGCAGCCGCCTGGCGGGCTCTGGAACCATGTGGCGTGCCCGATAGTGTTGTTGGGAACTGAACGCTATACTGGTTGGTTGGCGCATGCGCTTTTCCGTTGACGCCCACGCGATTGGACAGCACCTCACCGGCAATGAGACTTACATCCGTAATCTTCTGAAGGGTTTTGCGCTGTGCGGTGAGGAGGCCGAGTTCATCGCCTACATCTCGCGATCGGGAGCGCGCGACGAAATCCCCGCCGGTTTCGCCGTGCATGAGGTGTCGGTGAATCCGTTTGCGAGGCTGGGGTTCGATCTTCCCCGCCGCCTGATGCGCGACCGTCCCGACCTGCTGCACGTGCAATACACCGCCCCCGTCTTCACCGGCGTTCCCGTGGTGGTGAGCGTCCACGACATCAGCTTTCTCACGCACCCCCATTACTTCACGCGCTCGCGGGCGGTTCAATTGAACATCACCGTTCGGAACACCGTGAAACGGGCCTCGGCTGTGCTCACGCCGAGCGAGTTCTCGAGGCGCGGCATCATTGGGGCCTACGGGCTGCCCGACGAGGCGGTTCACGCGATCCCCTACGGGGTTTCCTCCGCGTTTCGGCCGGTGGCGCGCGATCTCGCCAGCCGCAGAGTGGGCGAGAAGCATGGCTTCCGGGCGCCGTACGTCCTCACCGTGGGCGATCTGCAGCCCCGCAAGAATCACGCCGGACTGTTCCATGCTTTCGCCGATCTGCTGCGGGAGCACCCGTCGCTGCCGCATCATCTGGTGGTAACCGGCAAGCGAACCTGGTATGGCGCCAAGGTGTATCAGGCAGCGCGCGAATCCGCGGTGGCCAGCCGGATCCATTTCACCGATTTCGTGGACGACGACGACCTGGTGCAGCTCTACGGCGGCTGCGATCTGTTCGTGTTCCCCTCGTTCTACGAAGGTTTTGGCCTGCCCATCCTCGAAGCCATGGCCTGCGGCCGCGCGGTGGCCTGCTCGGACACCTCCGCCATGCCCGAGGTGGCCGATTCGGCCGCCCTGCTGTTCGACCCGTATGTGCCCGGCCAGATGGTTCGCGCGATGCGGGATCTGCTCATCGACCACGAGCTGCGCGCCCGCATGGAGCGGCTCGGCCTGCAGCGCGCGGCGCAGTTCAGTTGGCAGAAGACGGCGGAACGGACGCTGCGTGTGTATCGCGAAGTGGTGGCGAGCGAGCAACCGGCGAGAGTGGCCGCGAAACCGGCCGCGGTGAGCCCGCGATGACCGGCCTGAGCAGCCCGTGGGAAAAGTCGCCGCAGGCCAAGGGCCTGCTTCACACGCCATCCGCCTGCAGTTGTGCTACCGCATCTGAGAAGCTTCCCAGCCTGCAGCGGTTTCGACCAGGCTCCTGGTTTGCGGCTATGCTGCAATGTGCAGCGGGAGTTTTCGCCTGCGTCCCCGTTCTGCTCGCCGCCTCGCTCGCGCCCGTTTACGGCGCTCCCGCGGCCGCACCGCCGTCCTCCGAGCAGTTGCGCTACAACGTCGAGTGGCCGAGTGGCCTGAGCCTCGGCGAAGCGTCGCTCAGCTTCACTAAGACGCCCGCAGTTGCCGGCCAGCCAGGCAGAATCGATGGCGAACTTACGCTCGACGCCTCCATCCCCGGCTTTCAGGTGACGGATCGATACGGTTCGCGCGCCACCACCGGCTACTGCTCGGTCCGCTTCGACAAGAAACTCAGGCACGGAGCGCGCCAGGCCGACGAAGCCATGGATTTCGATCAGCAGCGTATGACCGCGTCGCGCCAGACACTGACCGCGTCCCACGAGCCCGGAGTGGATCTGGGCAAAGCCGACATGAGCGTGCCCGCGTGCGCCAAAGACGCGCTGACGTATCTCTCTTTTCTGCGCAACGAGCTGGCTCAGGGCCGGCTGCCGCAGGAGCAGCCCGTGTTTTTCGGCGCCGCGTACGACGTGCGGGTGGATTTCCGCGGGACCGAGACGGTCAAAGTGGGCGATGCTCGTATGCAGGCCGACCGCGTGAATATCTCGCTGCACGGTCCCGCGTCCGAGCTGAGCTTCACCGTCTTCTTCGCCCAGGACGCGGCCCGCACGCCCGTGCTGTTCCGCGTGCCTCTCGCGCTGGGCACGTTCTCCATGGAGCTGGCGAAGCCGTGAAGCGCATGGCCGCCCGTTTCTGATCCGATGCGGGTTGCGTTCTTCTCACCTTTGCCGCCCGCCCGAAGCGGCATCGCCGATTACTCCGCCGCCCTCCTGAACGAACTGGAGCAACTGGCCGAAGTCTCTCGAATTCCCGCGCTGCCGCCCGATTTCGACCCCGCCTCCTGCGACATCGCCCTCTACCAGATTGGCAACAACGCCGACCACGCGTTCTGCTACGAAGCGGCGCTCCGCTGGCCCGGCGTGGTGGTGCTGCACGAGGCCAACCTGCACCACCTCATCACCGACCTGACCATCCGCCGCGGGGACTGGGACGGCTACCTGCGCGAAGTGGAGCACAACGGCGGGCCCGTGGCGCTGGCCTGGGCGAAACGCTATGTGCGCACGCTCGCGCGCGGCCCCGATTACGAAGGCATTCCGATGTTGCGCACGCTGCTCGAAAGCGCCCGCGGCGTGATCGTGCACAGCCGGTTCGTGAACTGCGCGGTGCGCAAGGCGGGCTTTGCCGGGCCGGTGGCGGTGATCCCGCACGGCGCGTGGCTGCCCGAGTGGCAGGACCATCTCGGGTACCGCCACCGCCTGGGCCTGGACGAAACCGCACCGCTCATCGGCGTATTCGGCTACCTGAAACCGTACAAGAGGATCGCCGAATCTCTGCGCGCGCTGCAGCGCCTGGTGCAGGTGGTCCCCGCGGCGAAGATGATCCTGGTGGGCGAGGCGCATCCCGAGCTGCCCCTGGAATCGCTCCTCGACTCGCTGCGTCTGCTGCCCTGCGTGCGCGTGCTGGGCTACACCAGCATCGAGGATTTCAACGGTTACCTTTCCGCGTGCGACGTGGTGCTCAACCTGCGCTATCCCACCGTGGGCGAGAATTCCGGCACGCTGATGCGGGCGATGGGCATGGGCAAGCCGGTGCTGGTTTCCGATACCGGGTCCTTCCGCGAGATCCCCGACGACGTCTGCCTCAAGGTGCCCATCGACGCCACCGAGGAGGATTTCCTCTACGAGTATCTGAGCCTGCTGACGTCGCGGCCAACGCTGGCCCGGCAGATGGGTGAGAAGGCGCGGGAATGGGTGGCGCGGGAATGCTCCTGGCCGCTCGCCGCACGCCGGTATCTGGAGTTCATGGAGACGGTGGCGCACAGGCCCTCCCCCGACTCTCCGGAAACGGTGGAGCAGAGCGAGGCAGACGCCCCCGCTTGCGCTGGGTCCCCTGACCCGGCACTTCCGGCGGCGGAGCAGGTTGACGAGGGCGTGAGCCGCAGCTCCGGGGAGCCGCCCCACCACGCCGAGCCGCGCCCCGTCGACAAGAAATACATCCTCGGCTGGACGTCCGAAGAAGACGGGACGAAGGAGTACGCCGAGTCCCACCTCGACCGGCTCACCAGAACCCTCGATCTGACGCCGCCGGGCGGCCCGGACGACCGCATTCTCGAGATGGGCTCCTACCTCCAGATCACCGCCGCGCTGAAGACCAGACTCGGCTACGGCGAAGTTCGGGCCTGCTACTACGGCCCGGCCGGCCGCAAAGCGCACAAGCGCGTCCAGTCCGTTGACGGCGAAGAGTTCGAGTGCGAGGTGGATCTGTTCAACGCCGAAACCGACCGGTTCCCGTACCCCGACGAGTACTTCTCCACGGTGCTGTGCTGCGAGCTGATCGAGCACCTCAAGGCCGACCCGATGCACACCATGGCGGAGATCAACCGCGTGCTCAAGCCCGGCGGACGCGTGCTGCTCACCACGCCAAATGTCATCTCTTATCGGGCCATCGCGGGCATTCTGCAGGGCTACCATCCCGGCTTCTTCCCCGCCTACATCCGGCCGGACGCCGCCGGCCACGCCGATGCGCGCCACAATCGCGAATACGCCCCCATGGAGGTGACCTTCCTGTTGCGCGACGCCGGCTTCGAGACCGAGTCGATCACCACCGGGCCGTTTCTGGGCGAACCGAAGCCCGAGTTCGGCTGGGTGAAGCACCTGCTGGAGCGCTATCAACTCTTCACCGAATTGCGCGGCGACGACACCTACGCGCTCGGCCGCAAGACCGGGCCGGTGAAGGACCGCTACCCGGCGTGGCTGTACAGCGGAGGAGAATGAAGGCCGCCTGGAGCGACGTGCGCACCGCGGCCAGCGGCCTGAAGCTCACCGTCGATCTGGCCCTCGCCAACCGGGCCGGCTTCATCGGCTGGCAATTCTACGATCCCGATACGAACCGCTTCATCCAGGAGGGCGAGTGGACCCCCGCCGCCGCCACCAGCCTGACCATCGAATTCCCTCCCGAGCCCGGCGGTTACCGCATCTACCTGTCGACGGTCAGCGCGGAAGAGGGCTGGGCCTACATGCGCGGCGAGCCGTTCGTGGTGGTGGATGCGGTGGTGGATCGAGCGGGGGATAATCCGGCGGTTCGCGTCCTGAGCCACCAGATCTGCACGCTGCGGCGCCTGCGCTGGCGCTCCTTCCGGCGCGCATTTCCGAAGCTGTTCACGGCGCCGGTGGCCAGCCTGTGGCGCAACCGCATGCTGCTGCGGTCCATGGTGAAGCGCGACATTCTGACGCGCTACCGCGGTTCCGTGGGCGACGTTTTCTGGACCGTCCTGAACCCGCTGCTGCTCATGCTCACCTACTACTTCGTGTTCGGCGTGGTGCTGCGCACGAGATTTGGCGCGGATCGATCGGGGTCGGCCTACGTGCTCTATTTCCTGGCGGGCATGCTGCCCTGGCTGGCCTTCAGCGAAGCGGCGGGCCGCGCGCCGTACATCATCCTGGAACACCGCAACTGGGTCAAGAAGCTGGTCTTCCCGCTGGAGATACTGCCGGCCATTCCGGTTGTCTCCGGCATTGTCACGGAGGTCTTCGCGGTAATCATCTTCGTCACCGCGCTGTTTGCCCTGCACGGGCATGTGCCGCTCACCGCGTTCTGGCTGCCGGCCCTGGTGATCCCGCAGATCCTGTTCACGGTGGGTCTGGCGTGGTTTCTGGCCGCGCTGGCCGTGTACATGCGCGACCTCGGCCAGATCAACGGCTTCCTGCTGACGCTGTGGTTCTTTCTGACGCCCATCTGCTATCCGGTGACGGCCATGCCGAAGGGCGCGCTGACGGTGCTGGGGAAGAATCCGATGTTTGTGCTGGTGCAGGCGTATCGCAGCGTTCTGCTGGACGGCCACGCGCCGGAGGCGTTGCCGCTGGTGAAACTGTGGATGCTGGCGCTGGTGTTCTTCTTCGCCGGCCACGCCTGGTTTTACAAGCTGCGGAAGACGTTCGCGGATATCATCTGAACTAACTGCCTTCCAGCATCTTCCGGGCGCCAGCTTCGATGTCTCGCCGGATCTTGTCCTCGGGCAGGAACTTGGCCACGATGCCCAGGTCCACCTCGACGGTGAGATCCTTCTCCTCCACCTGCACGGTGCCGCGGATGGGCGCCGTGAACGGCCCCATTTTCCCCGTGAACGAGAAGCTCAGCGTGTTCGCGCTCCAGCTTCGCTCGAGGTTGCGAATCTCCACCCCCGCGCTTCCCGCGCCCTGGAAAAGCTGATCGGCGCCTTCGTTGACGCGGCGGATCGCCTCCGCCTGGCCTTTGTCGTGCGCAATGGTGACTCGCATGTGGGGGCTACTTGTGCTGCGTCTCCCAGTCGTACTGGATGTGCGGATCGTTGTAGCCAATGCGCCCTTCGTCCTGCGGGTCGTAGAAGCGGTCGGTGAGATACACAAGCATGGCCGCGTCCTCCCCAATCACCTTGTAACCGTGCGCCACGCCGGGCGGGATCAGAATCTGCCACGGCCGCAGCACGCCAGCGTACATGGTGTTGCGAACGCCCCACGTGCGCGAGCTTCGCCGCAGATCCACCAGCGCCACCTGGAACATGCCCTGCACGGGAAGCCAGCAATCGGTCTGGTGCTTGTGAAAATGGAACGCCTTGATGGTGCCCGGATAACTCAGCGCAGCGGAGATCTGGGTGCTCTCGGCCGGAAAATCGCGGGTCAGATCGGTGCCCAGACGGGCCACCTCCAGAAAGTAGCCGCGATCGTCCGGCCATACGCTCACCGGATTCACGCGCACGCCTTCGATGAGATCCGCCGAGTCGGCCCGCGTAATCAGCTTGCCGATGCCGGGCTCGCACGCGAGCGTCGCCAGCTCTATCTGAGCGCACGTCTGGGCGCCCGCGCTCATCCGGCCACCACCGCGAGTTTCGGTTCCTGCACTGTCTTCCTTTGCTCGGATACAAGATTGCTCGCGCGCAGCAACGATTCGAAGGTGCCCGCATCGGTCCACCACCCATCCAGGAACGAGAACGTCATGGTTCCCTCGCGGATATAGGCATTGTTGACGTCGGTGATCTCCAGCTCGCCACGCCCGGAGGGCACCAGCGAGTGGATCTTGTCGAACACCGTGGCATCGTACATGTAGATCCCGGTCACGGCGTAGTTGCTCTTCGGCTGCTTCGGTTTCTCTTCGATGCCTACGATGCGCTCGCCGCGCAGTTCCGCCACGCCGAAGCGCTCCGCGTCGGGAACCTGTTTGAGCAGGATCCTCGCGCCGCGGGGCTGTCCGGCAAAAGCTCTGGCGGCCTCGGCGATGTTCCCCTCGATGATGTTGTCGCCCAGAATCACGCAGATCTTGTGCCCGTCGGCGAAGTGCTCGGCCAGATCCAGCGCTTCGGCGATCCCGCCTTCGCCTTCCTGGTAGGTAAAGTCGAGGTGTTTCAGGCCGAATTCCTTGCCATTGGCCAGCAACCGCAGAAAATCGCCGGCATTTCGCCCGCCGGTGACCACCAGAATATCCCGGATGCCCGCGTCCACCAGCGTGCGGATCGGGTAATAAATCATCGGCTTGTCGTAGACAGGCAGCAGATGCTTATTGGTAATCTTGGTCAGCGGGAAAAGCCGGCTGCCGGTACCGCCTGCGAGCACAACGCCTTTCATGGGCACCTCAAGCTCACCATCATATCAGCGGCGGAAGTGGTCGTAACCCCCCGGTTTGAGGGACAGGCCCATGAACGTCACGCGTCCCGGCCGGTCTTTCACAATGGTCCCGATCCGATGTCCAGGCACGCGCACGCGCGGCGGGGCGGTGTAGAGCAGCTCATAATCTTCGCCGTCGTGGAGCGCCTGTTCGAGCGTGGCCCCCTGCAGCGCCGGCAGCCCGCAGTCGAGCGCCGCCCCAACTCCGGACGCCATGGCGAGGCGGTGCAGATCGAGCGACAGGCCATCGCTCAGGTCCATGCACGCCGTGGCTTTGCCGATGAGCCGCCGCCCGATGTCGAGCCGCGGGACAATCTCGCGGCGGTGCGTCCAGCCGCCCAGCGGGCCGGACACATAGATGGCATCGCCGGGTTTCGCGCCGTCGCGCCGCAACGCCCTGCCTTTGGCGACAGTCCCGCAGATCATGACATCGCACACCAGTTGCGGGGCGTGCGAGAGATCCCCTCCGGCCACCGCGGTTCCGGTCTCTGCGGCCAGCGTCTTCAACCCGCCGTAGAAACCACCGAACCACTTCTCGTCCGCCCACGGAGGGAGCGCCAGCGATACCAGACAGAAGCGCGGCGTGCCGCCCATGGCCGCGATATCGCTCAGCGAGCGCGCCAGCGTCCGCCGGCCCAGCGAGCGCGCATCGCGATCGCGCCGGCGGAAATGTACGTTCTCTATGAAGAAATCGGTGGTGCAGAGCAGATCCTCGCCGGCGCGCGGGCGATAGATGGCGCAGTCGTCTCCAATGCCCTTCACCAGTCCGCGCGCGCGCGCGGTAGGGCCGATGCGGGCGATGAGTGCGTCCTCAGAGAGGCGCACGTCGGACTCCGATCCCGCATGTTTGAGGATTGGCGGGGCTGAGAGCCCCGTGCAGGCTGAGAGCCTGCCCCACTTCCGATCGTCGCGGGCCAGGAAGATTCACGGTGAGACCTCGGCCATGACCAGGCCCGACGGCAGCTCTTCGCCGAAGATCTTCGTGGCGTCTTCCTCCGCCTCGCCCTCGAGCACCGGGACCAGATCTTCGGGCACGACACGGCGCACCAGGGCCAGCGCCGCCGGAGCAAGATCGCGCGAGGCGTCACCGGTCCGCCGCGCGATGGAAACCAGCGCGTCCGACGATTCGGGGATCTTCGCCAGCGCTTCCACCCAGCGCGTGGCCGCCGCCGCCGGCAGCACCTGGTTGATGGGACCGTAAAACAGCCGCCGCGCACCCAGCCGCGCCAGACACCACAGCGCGGTCTCGCGCATCTCGCCTTTCTTCGCCATGGTCAGCAGCGCGTCGCCGAGTTGCGTCCTGGTCTGCAGAGGCAGCAGCTCCAGGCTGGACGCCGCGCGCCACATCTCGCGCAGCAGGCTGCTGTTCACCCGCTGCTTCTTCGGGCCGCGTGGCATGAGCACGGGCGAGAGGCGCTGGAAGATGTCGGTCTGCTGATTGCGGTTCAGGCCGCCGGCGACGCGCCCCCAGAAGATCCACCAGTCGATCTCGTTCTGCACCTGGCTGCCGAAGGTCAGCCCCGCGGCGTAAATGCGGCGGGCCTGTTCGATGCGCCACTCGTCGCCCGGGAAGCCGAAGCCGGGCCGCAGGCAGAAGCCGCACAGGTTCAGCCAGCGCAGCTCCAGCGCCGCGGATTTCCGCCGCCCGTCGGCCAGCTCGAGCATGCGGCCGGCAAACTGGCGGATGGCCGACAGCGGCCACGAATTGCGCCCCAGCGCCAGCGTCTGTTCCAGCTTGCCGGGCAGCTCCGGCGCGGCCAGCTCGCCGGTCTTAAACGTCGCGTCCACCAGCGCCAGCGCGCGCGCCAGCGCTTCCTCGCTCACCACCGCGGCCGGCTTCGCGCCCGCCTTCGCCGCTGCCGCCTTGCGCAACTCGAACTGCAGCCGCCAGCGGTGTTCGCTGATTTTCGAATCGGCCCAAACCTCCAGCGTGCCCACTTCGGTAAGCCGCGCCCCCAGCTTCACCGGAATCAGCCGCTCGCCCTGCTTGCCGAACCGGATCACCGCATTCAGCGGCGCGTGCAGGTGCAAATCGGGGACAGAGGTGACGTTCACCTCATTTCCGATTTCATCGTCCACGCGGGTCAGCGAGCTGTACATGCGGAACGACACCGGCTTGTTGGCCACCAGGTGCAGGCTCTCGTCCTCCAGCTCGATGGTGCGGCCTTCCTCCGATCCGCGCGGCACCAGACAAACCAGGTCCTCGTCGCCCACGCCGATGTAGTAGGTGCGCGGCAGGCCCCCGCGCACCAGCAGCCCCGCGCCGGTGGCACGAACGTAGGAATAATAGGCCGCGCCCACCGCCACAGCGAGATCCAGGTCCTGATTCTCCAGAATCAGCGGACGCCTGCCGTACCAGCGCTCCACCACATCGGCCACACGCGCGCGGCAAATCTCCGGGATGAAGAAGCCGCCATTGAACAGAATGGCGTCGGGCCGCGCATTCTCGTTCGCGCTCAGAAACGCCGCCAGATGCCGCGTTACCGCCGGGTCCGACACGTAGGGCAGGCCGAGCTCGCGGAACAGGCTCCGCTTCTCCTCCTTCGGCTCGTCGTGCAGCTCGCAGAATGGAAGGAAGCCGTCGAGGGTCAGCTCCAGCGCTTCTTCGCGCAGGATCTCCGTGCGCAGCGTACCGCCAACCAGCGACGACCCGGCCCCCAGCACCGTAATCTCCACGCTCTTCATGTCGGCGTTCGCCAGCAGCCGCTCCTTGGCCGCCGCGCACTGCCGGCGCAGGCCGCTGCGTTGCCGGATGGAGAGCGGACGCTGCAGCTTGGCCTCCACCAGCCAGGCCAGCGTGAGATCCAGATTGTCGCCGCCCAGCAGCAGGTGCCTGCCAACGGCGGTGCGCGTGAACTCCACGCGGTCGCCCTCGCGGCCAACGCGAATCAGCGTGAAATCGCTGGTGCCGCCGCCCACGTCGCAGACCAGCACCAGCATGCCGTCGCTGAGGCTCTTCTCGGATTGCGCGAGGTGGTTGGCGATCCACGAATAGAACGCCGCCGCGGGCTCCTCGATCAGCGTCAGTTTCTCGATGCCGGCCTCGCGCGCCGCCTGCACGGTGAGCTCGCGGGCTTCCTCGTCGAAGGAGGCGGGCACCGTCAGCACCACGTCCTGTGCGGCCAGCGGCTGCTCGGGGCGCGCGTCGTTCCAGGCGTCGCGGATGGCGCGCAGAATCTCCGTGGAGACATCCACGGGCGAGAGCACCCGCCCGCCCTCCTGCGCGTCCCAGGGCAGGATCTTCGCGGTGCGGTCCACGTCGGGGTTGGAAAGCCAGGACTTCGCCGAATGCACCGAACGCGTGGGCACCAGCGCTCCCTGCTCGCGCGCGTGCGTGCCGATGTATGTTTTGTCGTCGCCGATGTAGAGGAACGAGGGCAGCGTGCGTAGCGCCTCCGCCTGGTTTTGCGCGACGTTTTGCGGAATGGGCAGGATGTGGATGGGCGGGAAATCGGCGTCTTCTGCTTCCACCGGGTCGACGTAGGCCAGCGCCGAGTTGGTGGTGCCGAGGTCAATTCCGATGTTCATCGGCGGCTACTCGATCTCGATTTCCGCTGGAGCAATGATCTCGGCCTTTTGTCCGCCTGCCAGCGCGGGCAGGTCGACGCGGGTGGCGCGCCAGCCCTTGTGCCGCAGCGTTCCCCCCGCGGCTTTGCCGGACGCCGGAACCTTGCCCAGCAGCTTCACGGTATTCGGCTCCGGAGAGTCCAGCTTCGCCCAGGTGCCCTCCACACCGTCGATCACCGGCGCGAGCTGCACGTGGCGGGTGAGCGCGGCGCGGGCCTGTTCATGGAGGTTGCGCACGACGGCGCCCACCTGGTCGTCGGCACAGCCGGTGATGTCCTCCATCAGAAAATCGAGCAGGCGCGCATCGCGTTGCAGGATGGCCAGCAGTTGTAGCGCGCCGTCGGAAGCGCGGGCCTGCGCCGCCGCTTTGGGCGGAGGAGCGGCCTTCGAGGGCGTGAACCCGTATGATCTGGCGATGTCGGCCGGCAGCCTGCCGCGGAAGAGGATAGAGAAAAAACTGCGAATGGCAGAACGGAGTCGCTTCATGTAGTTCTGAATTCAGGATAGCGTGCGGAGAATGCCAGACACGCGGCGGCAGAAGCGTTGGTCGCGTGCGGGTGGAGGCCGGACGTTACAATTGGAGCATCAGGTGTTTATCTACCTGAGTGCATAGGTGCCGTAATGCCAGAACAAGCAGTCCGCTGGAACATCAAGGTCTCGAAGGAAGCCGATCTCACCCTGCGCACTTTTCTGGGCTCTCACGGCATGAAAAAGGGCGATCTCTCGAAGTTCATAGAGCAGGCCGTCCGCGCCCATGTTTTTCATTGCACCGTTCAGGACATCAAGGCGCGCAACGCCGACACGGATCCCGACGAACTGCAATCCCTTATTGACGATACCGTGCGCCAGGTCCGCGCCGAACGTAGGGCCAGACGGAAGTCCGGCAAAGCCTGATGCGCGTGGCGCTGGATACCAACATTCTGGTGTCCGCTCTCCTGGGCCAGGCGGGACATCCGGCCGCGATTTATCGCGCCTGGCACGACGGGTATTTCACGCTCCTGACGTGCGCCGAGCAGTTGGACGAACTGCGAGCCACATTGCGCAAGCCCGCATTGGCCGCGCGCATCAAGCCCCATAAAGCCGGCCTCCTTGTTAACGCACTGACGGAATTTGCCGAGACCGTTGGCTCACTTCCGCGCCTGGCCCTTTCTGCCGATCCCACCGACGATTTCCTGCTGGGGCTATGCGAATCGGGCAAGGCCGATTATCTGGTGACAGGCGACAAGGGCGGTCTTCTTGCTCTCGCCCGTCACAAGGCCACGGGGATCGTATCCGCACGCAGCTTCGCCGCAATGTTAAAGATCTGAGGATACAATGCCAATTATCAGTCCTTTAAATAACAACGGCGGCGTTGGAAAGACGACGTTTCTCTTTCACGTGGCCACGTGCTCGCGGAAAGCGGTCACAAAATGTTGTCGCTCGGCCAGGCAGCCGGACTTGAATCTTCTCTCGCGGGGAACGCATGCCCTACTTCTTCTCCCGCATCGCGGCGATCACCGCATCCGGCACCGCCGCCTGTTTCAGTCTTGCCAGGTCGTCCGGCGAGAGCGAAAAGTGCCCGGGCTGGGTGGCGATCAGGCTGACGATGTCGCCCGCGGCCACGTTGCCCCGTACCAGCCCGATGATGAAGCCGTTGGTGAGCAGGATGTCGGTCTGTGCCTGCGCGCTTTGTTGCGGCTCGATGGCCGCATTCTGCCATAACGGCGCCATGGCCTCCGTAAACGCCTTGACCTTGCGGCACCCGGTCATCGCTTCCGTCAGCATTCGGTTGCGGTGAAGCTTCTGCGCCTCGTCGAACGCCGACAGCGCGTCGTCATAGTTCTGCACCAGCATGTAGGCGACGCCGAGGTTGTACCACGCGTCGGCGGCCGTGTACTTGTTGTGCTCACAGGAGGCGGCGCTCGTGCGGGAGAGCTGCACCACGCCCTCGTAGTCGCCCTTGCGCAGAAGATCCCAGGACTGCCGCAAGCCGCAGTTCTTCCCGTCCATGAAGGGCACCTCCCAGGTTTCCGTCCAGGGAACGTACATGCGCTGGGCCAGAGCGGCGGCCTGTTCGAGCGCCATGTCCTTCACTTCCCCCTGGCCCGGGTACTCGGGAACGCTGGTCATGCTCTGGTTTTCTTTCAGCGGGTCGACGTGAATCGTATTTGCGGCCAGTTCGCGGCCATCCGCAAGATCCAGCGCGCGAATGGTGGCGATAAAATGACCTTCCACGCGGGATTTATGAAAAGCCGGGACTCCGCCCTCGATAATCGTCTCCCGCTGCCGCGTCTCGCAGCGCGGCACCTCCACCGAGAACATCACCGCGGGTCCGATCAGCCTGCCCAGTTCCACGGCCGCGTCGGTGTCGTCCGGCGAAGTGATGCGCAGGTCGTGTTCGGCCAGAACGGCGTTAATACCCGCTCGATCGAAAACGGTGATCCCGTGGTGGCGCAGATCGCGAACGAGCAGGCTGGCGAATTCCTCCGCGCAGTTGCCGGAAACCGGCCCCAGCACGACGCGCTTTCCCACCAGCGCTTCGCCGAGACTGGCGGGATGATAGATGCGCACGGGAGCTTTCTTCTCGGCGAGCGCCGGGAGAATCGCGGCCAGCAGACTCGCGGCCACGGCCAGCCATCGGCTATGTCCTACCATGCGATCTCCGCCACCATAACCAGGACGTGCCTCTCAACCTCGCGGTTTCCTCACCGGTGGAGCGGGCGTTTTCACGCCTACGGAGTGGCCGGCGCCGCCGACTGCCAGTCCGCGCCAACATCGTAACGGCGGAAATCGCGGAATTCTTTTTCCGTCTTCATCAGGTAATGTTTGCCCGATCCCACGTAAAGCGTCGTGGTTTGCGGCAATAGATAATCGTGCCCGGAAATGCGCACCCAGTCGTAGTCCACCGTGATCTCGGACCGGTGGATGGGGAAGTCCTTGGGAAGATCCTCCGCCTGCACCGAGATCCGCCGCACCGACAGCGTGCTGGTGTCGATGTAAACAAGTCCCTTGTACGCGGTCAGCAGGCTCCTGGAGCCGCTCACCGGAATCACCCGGTAGCGCGACCGCGCCGCCGGCACGTGATACTGAAACACGTGCACCCGTGTACCCTTCCAGTCGCTGACGTCCTGCCATTCGATTTTTGCGCCGGCCTGTTCGGAAAACACCAGGTCGAACAGCCCGCCGAACTCGCCGTATACGCGGGCCCCGGTATTGTCGGTGCCCTTGGCGGGACTGCCGTTTACTTCGAGAAGCTGGGTGTTTTCCGCGCCATCCATGTACTGCAGCACTTCGGTGATCGAATCCTTCGCCTTCCAGTCGCCCACACCGCTGGGGTCCACGGCTCTTCGGGTCACTTCGATGCAGGCGAAATTCGTGAGGTCGTTCTTGTAGTCGAGCGCCCGCTGGCGCACGCCGTCGAGGATGCGCTTGATCTCCGCGTCATCCGGCTTCTGGGCGTTTCTGAGCACCTCGGGGCCGTTCTCGAAAACCGTTCCAGGGGCCGCCGCCGGCACGGACGCGCCAGTGCCGGTCACTTCGAAACTGACGATCTGCTCGTACGTCTTGCCGGCCTGCGTGGCCTTCGCCACCAGTTGATAGCCGCCCGGCGCCAGAGCGCTTCCTTTCATCGAGGTCATGAAGGGAAGAGCGGTGCCCGCCGCTCCCTCGGGCAGCCGGCCGGACATCTTCGCGATCAGCTCGTTGTTGCGCAGCAGGGCCAACTCCAGTTGCGGCTTGTCGCTGCTGGCAGTGTCCGGATACAGCTTCACGAACACCGGTATGTCGTGGCTGCCCGGTTCAAACTGCGCGGTCAGGTCCGGAATCACCTGGCGTCTCTGATAATCGAGCGGTTCGCCCTCGTTGGCCTCCAGGTTCACCGGTTCCAGCCGGCGCACCAGCGACAGGTCGCTGAGGGCGACGCCTGCGGGACGCTGCGGAACCGTGAAAGGAATGGTCTTCGAGCTCATCTTCCTTCCCAGGCGGTCGGCCACGGCAATGTCCATGCGGTATTCGCCCGGCGCGATCTCGAAGGGTTGCTGGAACGTATAGTAGTTCCCCGGGCCCTCGGCCGCGCCCGCGGCGGTCATCTGGGACGGCCGGTCCTGGCTGAACTTCTCCACCACCTGGCCCTGCTTGTCCTTCACCAGCGCCAGCACCGAGAAATGCGACTTGCAGATCTTGCTGTCCTTGTCCTCGGCGCACGCGAAGGCCTTCAGAGGGACCTCCACCACCAGCTCCGCCTGCGTCTTCTCCGCCATCCAGCCGAAGCGCAGCACCTGGCCGCGGAAGGGCAGGGTTTCGGTTCGCTCGGGGCTACTGAGCGCCTTGAGCAAAGCCACCTCGAACGGCCGCACGTCCATTCCCGCATCGGGCGGCAGGGAGAAGTACCCCGCGCGCGCCTGCACCTGCGCGTTACGCCGGCTCGTCTTTACGGCAACCGAGCGGAAGCGGCCATCGTACTCTCCCCCGGCTGGCGTGTAGGAGGCCTCATAGTAACTGGTCATGTCCTCGGCGATGCGCTCGATGTGCGCACGAAAATCGGACCACTGGTCGATGTATAGACCGCCGGTGGACTCGGCCAGCCGCCGCAGCGGCGGACGCCGGTCTTCCTGGGGCGCGTTGGCGGCTTTTGCCGCTGCCGTCTCCGCCGCGCTTTCCTCGGTGGTGGGCGCCGGCGCGTTCTTTACGGCATCCGGCATCACCGGGCCAAAAGCGGCAATCTGCGCCGTTCTGGTGAGGCCGCTCACGTCCAGGGCGTAGATGCTCACGCCGGCGCGGTTGGCGCCCCCGATCATCGCGCGAAGCTGTTCCGGCGTGGTCGCCGTGACGTCGATGCCGTCGGAGAAATAGAGGATGGTCTTGCGTCCGGGCATCTGTCCCAGATGACGTGTCAGCGCCAGCAATCGCGAAGGGCAGGGACGAAAATGCTCGTCGCGGACAATCCGCTCCGATGACCGGGCGATCTCCAACGCGGGCCCCACATTGGGACCGGTGTCGGCTCCTCGCGGATGCGTCGCCAGAGCGGTCACGGTCTCAACGGCGCGCCGCGCCGCCTCCCGATCCGTCGTGGATGCCTGCACCATGTGAAGCCGCTCATGAATCCGCCAGACCGAGAAGGAGGTCTCGCCGCCCAGGTTCTGTTTGAGCATCTCCAGCGCGGCGTCGCGCGCCAGGCGCGCCGAGACGGCGTCCAGATTGTCAAACACCAGAGAGACAAACAAGGAACCCGCGGACGCGCCGGCGTGCAGCCGGGTCACCTTCACCGGGTCGCCGTCATCGGTGATTTGCAGTTCCTCGGGGCGCAGATCGCGGATTGGATGACCGTGTCTGTCCCGAATCACCAGGTCGAGCTTTACCTCATCGGCCCTGGCCGCCCCGGCGGCCTGGCCCGGGTTCGCGACGGGCGGCGAGGACTGCGCCATCGCCGTTGTCCAAAAGACCAGACCGCTTAGCAAGCATGAACTGGCGGAAACTCTCAGCAACCGGGCTAAGAACACGCACCACCCCCAAAGACCATTGCCTGAATCAACAAGTCTATCCAATTACAGTCTCAGGGGGAATGGGCTTGCGCGCAGGGAGGTGCGCCACACCGGGGCGGTCCACGGGGATGCGGCGCCAACCTGGTACCCGCCTGGCGCAGCAGAAAGGGCGCGGGACACAGAAAGGCACGCACCACCAACTCTGGCGGAAGCCTCCCGGACACACGGCGGCAGCCGCGTACTCGTCCGGCGACGCAAAAACGCGGCTTCCATCTGGCGCCCCATGTCCCTGTGGGCGACATCCACTTTCACGTCGCGCCCCCCAAAGACGCGCCGTGGCGCCGCGTGTCCCCAAAGTGCAAAAATTCAGAAATAACTGTAACCGCGGACCCCGGTTTGCTATCCAAGACCGGTAGAGTCCGTGAAGTAGAATGGACAAATCGCTGCGGAACCGTCCACGCCCCTGATGAAGGATTACATCGAGCTCACCAAGCCGCGCATCACCTGGCTCATCCTCATGAGCACCGGCATCGGCTATTATTTCGGCATCGCGCACGGCTGGCGCCTGCTGACACTGCTGCATGCCATTCTGGGGACGGGCCTGCTGGCGTCGGGAACGGCGGCGTTGAATCAATGGTATGAGCGCGAAGCGGACGCGAAGATGCGGCGCACCCAGGGCCGTCCTCTTCCCTCGGGCCGGCTGGACCCGGTTCGCGCGTTCTGGTTCGGCACGGCCATCTCCGCTCTCGGGTTTGTGGATCTCTGGTTCGGCGCGAATCCGCTGACCGCGCTGCTGGGCCTGATTACGCTGCTCACGTATCTTTTCTTCTACACGCCGCTCAAGCAGCGGTCGCGCCACTCCACCACCGTCGGGGCCATCCCCGGGGCCATGCCGCCGCTGATCGGCTATGCCGCGGCCCACGGGAGTCTCACCGTCGAGGCCTGGCTGTTGTTCGGCATTCTCTTCCTGTGGCAGTTCCCGCACTTCTACTCCATCGCATGGATGTATCGCGAGGACTACGAGCGCGCCGGCATTCGCATGCTGCCGGTGGTGGAACCGGATGGCGAATCCACCGCCCGGCGCATGTTCTGGTATGCGGCGGCGCTGCTCGGCCTGAGCCTGATTCCGCGTTACGCGGGCATGACCGGCAACCTGTATCTGGGGGGTGCGTTCCTGCTCGGCCTCGGTTATCTGTATGCCGCGCTCCGCGTGATGCGGGACCGCGGACGGCAGCAGGCGCGCATGGTGTTGCTCGCCTCGGTGCTCTACCTGCCGCTTCTCTACGGTTTGATGCTGTTCGATCGCGTGGCATGAAACGACTGCCGATCGCGGCGCTGCTGCTGGCGCTTGCGGCGTGCCGCCCGAGCGCGAGCCGGCTCGACGATTTCGGCACGGTGCCGCCGTTTCAGCTCACCGCGCCGGATGGAAGCACCTTCGACAGCGGCTCGCTGCGCGGCAGGGTCTGGGTGGCCGACTTCTTCTTCACCAGTTGCGGCAGCATCTGCCCGATGATGAGCGCGCACATGCACCACATCCAGGAAGCCATCGCGGACGTTCCCAACGCGCAACTGGTCTCCTTCACCATCGATCCGTGGCACGACACGCCTCCGGTGCTGGCAAGATACGCGGCCCAGTATCACGCCTCGCCCGCGCGCTGGCATTTCCTGACCGGTCCGCAGGCCACCCTGCAGAAGCTGGACAAGGACGTGTTCAAGCTGGGCAACGTGGACGGCAGCCTGACGCACAGCCCGCGCTTCGTGCTGGTGGACGGCAACGGGCACATTCGCGGTTACTACGACACGACGGAGGCGGGCAGTATTCCGAGGATCATCGCCGACCTGCGCTCGCTGGCCCGGGAGAGATCTCTATGAGCGTCCACGACCTTCCCACTCTGAATGCGACCCTGAACGGCACCGCCGCGGTACTGCTGGTCTGGGCTTACTGGTTGATCCGCCGTAAACGCGTGGCCGCCCACCGCCGGGTGATGATCACCGCGTTTTGCGTTTCCGTGGCCTTCCTGATTTCCTACCTCGTCTATCACGCGCAAATCGGGTCGAAGCACTACGAGGGAACCGGCCTGCTTCGCCCGCTGTACTATTCCATCCTGCTGACGCACACGCTGCTGGCGGCGGCGGTGCCGGTGCTGGCCATCGTCACGCTGCGGCGCGGCCTGCGCAAGGACTACGCCCGCCATCGCGCCATCGCGCGCTGGACGCTGCCCATCTGGCTGTACGTGAGCGTCACCGGCGTGGTGGTGTACGTGATGCTGTATCACGCGTAACCGCGGGCGGCTTCGGAAGGACGCCGGCCCACCGCTCTCCGGGTTTCTGTCTCCGAGCATTGGGGAGCGGGCCTCAGCTCTCCCTGGGCCGCGGCGAGAACGGAGACGGTGTGACAACAACAAAAGGTGTCGTAAGGGGTTGGATGCCGGCCCCGTTTCGAAACCGACTTCCGGGCTTCACGCGGGTGATTTCGTCGGCAGCAGTGATTGAAGCAAGCTTCGCGGTTCACATTCGGCTCCATGATGTGCCGTCGTGGCGCGCAAGCGGGCGAGTTCCTCAATCTGGTCGCCACGTAGTTGCTGTCGCCAGGACCTCTAAGAAAGTCGGCAAAGGGACGGGGGCACGAAAACGCGGAGGCCATCCTCAGGCAAGCCCACACATGATGTCAATGGACACGCGGCGACAGGCGGGCGGAATAGCAAGAACGGGGACAGACTCACCGATAGGTCCCAGCTTGCCGCCGCGTGTCCTTCAGCCAGGCGAGCGTGCGGGCCATGCCCTGCTCAAAGGAAACCTCCGGCCGAAATCCGAAGTCGCGACGAGCGCGTTCCGTGGGGAACTCCTGATTGCGCGAGAGCAGGTACACGGCGTGGCGGGTGAGCAGAGGCCGGCCGGGGAGGCGCAGATACCGGTGCGGCGTTTCCATGGCGAAAGCCAGCGGGAAGGCGACCGCGGATGGGATGTCGACCCACGGCCTGCGCCGCCCGAGTCCGTCAGCCAGTGCGTCGACGTAGGTTCTCCACGTCGCTCCGGTTCCATCGGCGATGTTGTACGCGCGCCCCACGGTTTCCGGGGCGTGGGCCGCCGCGATCAGCGCCTCGGCGGCGTTGTCGACGTAGCAGAATCCTCCGGGCGACCGGCCGCCATCCAGCACGGCCATGAGACCCTGCTGAATCAGGTGGGCAATGTCCGCGGTAAACGCTTTGCCGCGCGGGCCCCAGATGGTAGCGGGGCGGATGACGGTCACCGCAAGGCCAGCGGCGGACGCTTCGCGAACCAGCTCCTCGCCCTGGCATTTCGTCCGGTTGTACGGCAGGCCGGTGTCGGTGAGCGGCCTGGACTCGTCGCAGGGATCGCGCGGGTAGCCGTAGACGTCCGCGGTGCTGACGTGGAGGAAGCGCTGGACGCCGCCCGACGCGACCGCCGCCGCCAGCAGGTTGCGTACACCGGCCACATTGGCTTCGTAGTATACTCGCCAGGGTGCCCAGTCCGTGGAGCACGCGGCGCAGTGGTAGATGTGGGTGACATCACGGACCGCGGTGGCCAGGGATTCGACGTCGCTCAGGCTGCCGCGGACGATCTCAACCGGCGAGTCCGCCAGGTGGCGCACATCCCCGCCTGCGCGAACCAGAACCCGCACCGCAGCGCCGCGCGAGGCCAGCAACTGCGCGAGCCGGCCGCCCAGGAAGCCGCTCGCGCCGGTGACGAGGGCACTTATTCCCTCATCCCCTTGAACGCTTCGAGCGCAAACTCGAGGTCCTGCCGCGAGTGCGCCGCCGTCACGCACAACCGCAGCCGGGCGGCGCCCTGTGGCACCGCGGGGAACATCACCGGCGTGGCCAGAATGCCCAGCTTGCGCAAGGCTCCGGAGAAGAGCGCGGTGACCGCCTCGTCGTGGAAGATGACGGGGATGATGGCGGTCTGCGATGTGCCCGTGTCGTAGCCCAGCTCGCGCAACCCTTCCCGCAGGAAGTTCGCGTTCTCGCGCAGCCTGGTGACGCGCTCGGGCTCGCTGCGCAGAATGGCCAGAGTCTCCCTCACCGCGGCGACCGCAGCCGGACAAAGCGCCGCCGAGAAGATGAACGGCGCGGCGGCGTGCTGAAAGTAGATGGCCAGCTCCTGGGACACGCAGGCAAAACCGCCGTTGGACGGGATGGCCTTGGCCAGTGAGCCGGTCCAGATGTCCACCTCCGCGGTGTCGATTCCAAAATGCTCGTCGGTGCCGCGGCCAGTGCTCCCCAGCACGCCCGTCGCGTGCGACTCATCCACCATCAGATAGCAGTGGAACTGCCTCTTCAGCTCCACCAGCTCCGGCAGCCGGCAGATGTCCCCATCCATGGAGAACACACCGTCGGCGATGATGAGCGTGCGGTTGGCGGGCGGCCCGGATTCCAGCTCGTGCATCAGAGAGGCGGGGTCGTTGTGCTGAAAGCGCTGCAGGGGCACGCCGGCCAGCCGGCAGGCGTCCACCAGGCTGCGGTGCGACAGCGAATCGAGAATCACCCGATCCTGCGGCGAGAGCAGCGCCGCGATCACCGCCAGGTTCGCCAGGTATCCCGAGCTGAACGTGATGGCGTCGGAGGTGCCCTTGAAATCCGCCAGCTCCCGCTCCATCATGTGATGCAGGTCGATGGTGCCGGTCAGCATGCGCACGCCGCCGGTTCCCGTGCCGTATTTGCGGACGGCCTCCACGGCGCACTCGTCGATGCGGGGATCTCCGATGAGGCCCAGGTAGTCGTAGGAGGAGAGCATCATCATCTCCCGCCCTTCCGCCTGCACCCAGGGACCGGACCGGCCTTCCAGAGCGAGCTGATAGGGATACACGCCCGCTTCGCAGGCGCGGCCCATCAGCTCGAACACGCGCCGCGCGCGGGCATCAATCAGGTTTTCCTTGTGGAACGTCCATTTTTTGCCGGGGGAGAAGAAGCCGTCAAAGAGGTCGCCTGAGGCAGTCCGAAAGCTCTGGAGCTGGCCGAGGCCATTAAGAGGATCTGGCATAGTAAACCCGCCGATACGGGCGTTCACCTTTTCGAAAAGGGTTTTACCCAGTATAGTAGAAGGCTGAACGTTTGTGACAGGAGAGTGTAGCTTTTGAGACAAACGAACGGCAAGCTCATTCAGCACCTCGGGGTGGTGGCGGCAGTTTTCGCGGCTGCGGTGTCTTTGTGCGCGGCGGATCTCAGCCCGGAGGGCCTCTGGAAGACCACCGACGACAAGACTGGCAAGCCCAAGGGCCTGGTGCGCATCTACCAGGAGAACGGTGCGTTCTTCGGCCGCGTGGAAGTTTCCCTCGACCCGGCCAAGGCCAAGGAAGTTTGCGACCTGTGCAAGGATGAGCGCAGGAACCAGCCGGTGGTCGGGATGGTGGTGATGCGCAACATGCGCAAGAACGGCGACGAGTACAACGGCGGCGACATCCTCGATCCGGATATCGGAACCGTCTATCGCTGCAAGTTTCGGGTGGAGGACCAGGGGCGCAAGCTGATTGTGCGCGGGTTCATCGGCTTCTCGTTGTTTGGGCGCTCCCAGACGTGGGTTCGCCAGCCGTAAGGCGGGGCTGAAAGGCCGTCTGAGTGATTGTCTCTGCGCCGTGAGCGCGGCTTGCGCACGCGCCCATGACGGCAGCCTGTGCCACTAGCCGTCTATTCTGACTCAGATCGTAACGAACGGAGCAGGTTTTCGAGGTCTCACGATGCCTTCGCTTGCGGGAAGGCTTCGTAGATCAGTTGGTCGAGTTGGGCGTCGACGCGATTGAG
>JBEKPY010000030.1:0-98306 GCA_049520275.1 Bryobacteraceae bacterium | reverse complement strand
TTCGCCATGCGCAACGGGCGTCCGCTGGTGACCCTGAAATCCGCGGTGACGCTGGACGGCAAGATCGCCGCGCCCGAGGACAACTCCGGCTGGATCACCAGCACGCAGGCCCGCGCGCACGTGCAACAGGTGCGCCATCTGCACGACGCCATTCTCACCGGCATCGGCACGCTGCTGGGGGACGATCCGCTGCTGACCGACCGCACGGGCCTCGAACGCAGCCGCCCGCTGCTGCGCATTGTGGTGGATTCCACGCTGCGCATCCCGCTCGATTCGCGCATGGTGATGTCGGCCGCGGACGACGTTCTGGTGGCCACCACCTCCGCGTCGTCGCCGGAACGCCGCCGTCAGCTTGAAGCGCGCGGCGTGCGCGTGCTGGTGGCCGACGGGCCTGGCGGGCGCACGGACCTGCGTCAGGTGGTGGACCGCCTGGCGAAGGAACAATACCGCTCGCTGATGATCGAGGCGGGCAGCAAGGTGAACTGGGCGGCGCTGGAGGCGGGGGTGGTGGACAAGATTTTCTTTTACTATGCGCCGAAGATTCTGGGGGGCATGCAGTCGTTGCCGGTGGTGGGGGGCGCCGGCCGCAAACACCGCAAGGACGCCATCCTGTTCCGCGACGTCCGCCTGCACCAGATCACAAAGGACGAGTTTGCCGTGGATGCGTGGGTGGTGAAGTAGCTACTTTTCGTGTAGCCGGTGAACGCAATCGTCATCGAGCTTCATGCTCAGGTGAAGCTCCTGAATCCTCTCAATCACAGTCGTTTCCGGCCGGGGTGTGCCCGGCTCGAGCAGATAGTCGCAAACCGTATGGACAGCAAGCCCGCGCTCGCATTCCCTCACAAACTCATCGAATATAGCCAGATAGCCGATCGCGTTCTCGTATCCTATGAGATTTGGCCGAAGTTCGCCCACTCTGGCAGCCAACTCGCGGTATCGATCAAAGCCCCTGTCATTGGTCGGCATGTTGGACATTGTGTCATAGCCCAGGCAGAACTGCGGCATCAGGCCGCAGTGGGACTCTCCGCTTGCAGCGGTCAACACATATGTTTACTATATAAGATGTGACGGCGAGCGAGTTGAGGCGGCTCCTAAAGAATGCCGGTGCGACCATCGAGGACGGCACGCGCCATACGCTGGTAACCCTCAATGGCAGGAACAGCGCGATCCCCCGCCATCCTTCGCACGAGATCAAAGGCCATCTCGTCCGAAAGATCATGAAAGACCTCGGAACCGCACTCGATGAATTGCGCCGCCGGGAGTGATGCGAAGGAGGAATGAGCATGCTGATCTATCCAGCGGTTTTTACGCCCGCCGAAGAGGGCGGATTCGTTGTGACCTTTCCCGATTTCCCGTGGGGAGGGACCCAGGGAGAGACGGCAGCGGAAGCCTATGAGATGGCACAGGACCTGTTGCAACTCATCGTCGGGCAGTGCATCCGCAAGCACGAGGACATTCCACGGCCGGGCAGAGTCCGCGGCAAGCATGTTCGCGGCGTCGCCCTTCCGGTGCTTGCGGAGGCAAAGATCGAGTTGTATCGGATCATGAAGGAGTCCGGCATCCGCAAGGCGGAACTCGCCCGGCGTATGGGCCAGCCGAAACAGCAGATCGAGCGGCTGCTGCATCTCCAGCACGCCTCGCGACTCGACCAGATAGAGGCTGCATTCGCGGCACTCAGGAAGCAACTGACCATCGGCATTCGCGACGCGGCCTGAGATCGGGCCGAGCAAGCGGGAGCATACTTCTCTGCCTGGGGAGGGAAGCCTGTGATACTCGGAAAGTATATCGGTAGTCGGCGGTTACTTCACCGCGATTGTCACGCCATCCGGCGAGCGCGCGTCGCCGACCATCAGCACCACGGGCACAGCCGGCCCCGGTGTCACGCCCGCCGGCATCATTGCGTTCACCTGGAACAAGCCGGCCACCGCATCCGGCGCGGAGCCGAAGTAATTCAGCGTGGCCTCGATTCCGCCGATGGTCACCTTCACCGGCAGCAGCGGCTTCTTCAAATCGAGCCCCGTCAGCTCGCCCGTGATGCCCGGCGGATTCGTCTGGCCTTCGCCCGTCGCGAAAATCTGAACGGGCGTGCCGCGCACCGCCGGATTCGCCGGTCCGTTCACAGTGTTGTCCGCGTTGAGCACCGCCGCCTGTCCGAGGCCCGTCTCAGTGAGCGTGAAGATGCCGGGCGCGGCCGGCGCAACCGGAACGCCCCAGTACGCCGTCTGCTGGCCATTCGTGATCACTTTCACCGTGGCGAATCCGCTGGTGGGCGTCTCATAGGGCACAATCAGGTTGATCAGAGTCGCGTCGGCGTAAATCAAGGGAGCCGGCACGTCGTTGATGAGCACCTGAGTGTTGCCGAGATTCCTGGTGACCCTGCCCATGGCATCCACCTGCATGTTGGTGGGGTCCGGTCCGATGGCCAGGCCGAGAATCATGATGATTTCACCGGGTGAAATGGCGCCCACGGTGTGGCTCGCGGCGTTCGCAATGGTGGCCATGATGGGCGGCCAGTTGGAACCCGCGGCGGGTATCGTCAGGCTCACCGGAACGGTAACCGAGTTGTTGGGTCCGATGAACACAATGGTCCCCGTGTGCACGCCCGGTTCGCTCGCCGAACCGAAAACCTGGAGAGTGGCCGGAGTCATGGGCTGCGATCCATCTAATCCGCCGCTGGACTGAAGCGAGTAGCCGATTCCGAAATCGAATAAGCCCGTATCCAGGCCCCCAAAGGTGGCTTGCACGCCGAACGGGATCGGGTTGCCCGTGGAACCGAGGCTGAGCGTTGAATTCACGGCGGGGAGGCCTGGGACCGAATCGGAGAGCGACAGGCTTGACGGCGTCACTGTCAACTGTGCATCCGGCCCAAACGGAGGAAGCGCGATGAGGGTCACGGGAACCTGAACCGTGCCGTTGCCGGGCGAAGCGATGGTCACCGTTCCCTGCCAGGTGCCGGCCGCGAGTCCCACCGCTGTGACACCGACTAACACCTCGTCCTGCCTGGGAGAGGGAGGGGTGGGCGACAAGGTCGCGGTAAGCCAGTTCCCGCCGGATTGCGTGGAGACCGAAAGCGTGATTGCGGTCAGGTTTGGCGTCACCAGCAGCTCGAGAGGATAGGTAATCGTCGCCCCAAATCCAGCGTCGACCGGCGCCGTTCCCGCTTCGAGCGTGATGGTCAGAGACGCAGGATCCACCGTAAACGACGGCGCGCCAGCCGTGCCAGCCGGCCTGACCACGATCTTCCGTGCGCTCGCCGGTTGCCTTGATGCCTGGGCGCCAGAGGCGGCGTTGACGTAGAGGAGTACGGAAACCGTGTCGGCGGTGACGGGCAGAGAGCTGAACGCTCCACTGAGCACCGGCGTGATGCTCACGTTAGCGGTGTAGGTTCCGGGTGGAAGAGCGGAAGCTCCCGCCGTAAGCGAGAAAGATACCTGCCCCGCCGATGCGCTGTTCAGCGGAGAGACTTCGAGCCATGGAGCGTTCGCCGGTACGGATACGGTGAAGCCGCTCGCGTAGGCGAGGGTTTGCGGTGCGGGGAGCGGCGTTCCCGTCTGCCAGCTCCAATCCACGTTCTCGGCCAGTCCACCGATTACTGGAGGATTCGTCGTGGATTGCGGCTGAAGAAAGCTCACGCTAGCCGTTGGCGCAAATAGCGGAGCGAGATAGTTGAGGCCTCCGATCGGTTGGGAAGCCAGCACGATGACCTCACCGGCGGGGGTGAATTGTGCCTGCACATCGGCTGAAACCAGGTACAAGGCGCCTGGTGGCATAGCGATGGTTGCCAGGATCTCCATTCCGGTTGGAAATCCGGGTTCCAAAAATGCGACGTCGACCGCGGTTGGATTCTGATTCAGGAGCGCCATCTGCGTAAAAGGCTCCACGGGATCGTACGCGATTGTAGTAGCCTGGAAGGCTGCGAGCGAGACCAGCGGCTGAACACCCTCAACGTAGCCTGTCAGGCCCGCTGGTGGAGCGAGCGGCGCGCTGGAGAATGCACAGAAGTAGTCGACATGCTCGCCGCTGGAGTTGACCACGTGCAACTCCTTGCCGCTGAGGTCGGTTTGCGCGGCGACCACTGCCTGGATCTCGCCAGGACTCACGTAGCTGGCCGGGAAAGTGCTCACGCCGTCGATTGCGAGGGTGGTGCCCGCATCGAATCCCGTCCCGGCAACGCTAATCGACGACTGCAGGAACGGATCCCCCGCTGGGACGATTCCGCCGGCAGGGGTGATGCTTGTGATGGAAAGCGTGCCGCCCACGGTGAATTTGCCCGGCGTAACGCTGACCGAATACGGATTGCCCTGCGCGTCTGAGAGCGAAGTTCCGCCGGCATCGAGCGTGACGGAGGTGGTTGCGCCCGCGGGGGCGGTGGAGAGAACGGGGACATCGACGACGAACACCGGCAGGTTGGGCATCGCTCCCAACCACGCCGACGAGGACTCGAAATGCGCATCCACGTGCTGCTGGCTCACATTCGCGTAGCCCAGGGCGTCGCCGTTGGGACTGAAGACGGCCACGCTGGCGATGTCGCCGAAAATCGCGGGGTCCAGATCCATCGCGATGCTGCCGCCGGACACGCTGGCGGGCGGATTCAGAAAAATCTTAAGCTGCGTCCAGCTTCCGGCCGGCGCGGTTTCGCTGGAGACGTGTATCGCGAGTGGCGGATTGGTCGAGTCGCCGGCCCACAGCACACCCGCGAATGCGAGGGAAAGGGCCCACCGTCGCAGGGCGCCCCGGCTCATGTGTCGCCGTGCAACAATTCCGATCGCAGATTTCAGCATTTGTCCGCCGATCCTCGCCGTTGTATCTCCAGCATAGGCACGCCATTGGCCGAATTAAAACAGCCGGCTGATATTTGGTGTTATCTGCTTCACATTAGTGGCGGCGGCTTCCGCCCGGCCCACCCCGCGTTCGGAAGCGCGGATCGACTGATGGCCCGCTCGGCGCCGCTCTTCAGGGCCGGCTGCGTTGTCCGCCAAAACACGGCGGCATGGCCAGCGCATGCCGGACCTCGCGGACGTTCCGCACGATTCATGGGTTTCCCGGCGCTGGAGACGTACGCCATGGGGATCATCAAGCCGATCCGCATTATCGTCAAGGGCGGCCATGTCACCCTGGAGGGCGTGGTGGACTCGGAAGCCGACACGAACCTTGCGAGCGTTCGCGCCAACGGCGTACCAGGCGTCTTCAGCGTGACGAACAACCTGCACGTAGTGAAATCCTGATGCCCTGTTGGGTGAAATCCCACAGCGAGTCACGTGCCGTTGGGGCATCCGGAGGGGTTGACTGGGCTACCCTGCGCACAGTCGCCACTATACCGTTGTGTTTTGCATCGTTTAGATCTGGCAGCCAGCTTGCACTACGACCGGAGTACCGCCATGAAATACATCGCATCGACTCTCTCGCGCGATAACCTCTACCTGGCTGTTGTGCTTCTGGTTGCTGGCTGCACGTGGGGAGTGATGCTCTACCTCGCCGCGCGGGCCTACTGAGATGACCACACCACCGCGCCGTTCACAATCGTCGCCACCGGGCCGCCGCGGAAGGTGCGGCCGTGGAACGGTGAATTGCGGCTTCTCGAGAAGGAGTGGTTGACGTCGTAGGTCCACTCGCGCTCCAGGTCGAAGATGGTCACGTCGGCGGTGGAGCCCGGTGACAGGGTGCCACGGTCGAGCTGGAGAATGCGCGCCGGACCCGCGGTGAACAACTCCACCATTCGCGCGAGCGGCACTTTTCCGGAACGCACCAGCTTCTCGATGGCCAGACCCAGCGCCGTTTCCAGGCCGATAATGCCGAACGGGCACTTCTCGAACTCCTGCATCTTGTCGCTGCCGGCGTGCGGCGCGTGGTCGGTGGCGATGGCGTCAACGGCGCCGGAAGCGATGCCTTCCACCACCGCATTCACGTCGCAGCAGGCGCGCAGCGGGGGCTTCATCTTGTAGTTGCTGTCGTAAGGCCGCAGGTCGGCGTCGGACAGCGAGAAATGGTGCGGGGTGGCCTCGCAGGTTACCGTCAGGCCGCGCGCCCGGGCGAAGGCCACCATCTCCACGGCGTGATGCGAGGAAATGTGCGCCACGTGGTAACGCGCGCCGGTGATCTCGGCGAGCAGAATATCGCGCGCCACCATGACGTCCTCCGACGCCGCGGGAATGCCGCGCAGGCCCAGCCGCACGCTTTCCCGGCCCTCGTGCATGTCGCCGCCGGCGCTCAGGTTGAGGTCCTCGCAATGGTCGATCACGGGCAGGCCGAACGCCTTGGCGAACTCCATGGCGCGGCGCATGACGCGCGCGTTCATCACCGGCCGGCCGTCGTCGGAGATGGCCACGATGCCCGCCTGTTTCATGGAGCCGATGGCCGCCAGTTCCTCGCCGTCGCTGTTTTTGGTGATGGCGCCGATGGGGAAGACGTTCACCGGGGCCACCCGCCAGGCCGTCTCCACGATGTAACGCGTCACCGTGGCGTTGTCGTTCACCGGCGACGTGTTGGGCATGGGGCAGACGGTGGTGAATCCGCCGGCCGCCGCGGCGCGCGCTCCGCTCTCGATGGTCTCGGCGTACTCGAAGCCGGGCTCGCGCAGGTGCACGTGCATGTCGATGAAGCCGGGCGCTACCACCAGGCCGGTGGCGTCGAACTCCTCGGCTCCGCTGGCGTCGATGTCCGCGGCCACGGCGGCGATCACGCCGTCTTCGAGCGCCACGTCGCAAACCGCGTCGATTGCGTTAGCCGGGTCCACCACGCGGCCGTTCCTGATCACGATCCTGGACATGGTTCAGTTCGCTCCGAGAATCCGTTCCAGCACGGCCATGCGCACCGCGACTCCGTTCTCCACCTGATTCAGGATCACCGATTTTTGCGAATCGGCCACCTCGGAGGAGATCTCGCGTCCGCGGTTGATGGGCCCGGGATGCATGACGATGGCATTGGGCCGGGCCAGCGCCAGATGTTCCAGTCGCAGGCCGTAGAACTGGAAATACTCGCTGGCCGGGTAGGCCGCCTCATGCTGGCGCTCGAGCTGCACCCTCAGCATCATGATCACGTCGGCGTTGCGGATGGCCTGGCGAATGTCCCAGGTGAGCTCCACGCCGGGGGTGATCTGGGCCAGCTCGCGCGGCAGCAGAGAGGCCGGTCCGCAGAGCACGATCTGCGCGCCGAACTTCGACAGCAGGTAGATGTTGGAGCGGGCCACGCGGCTGTGCGCGATGTCGCCGATGATGGCCACCCTCAGGCCTTCCAGCGCGCCGCGGCGGTCGAGGATGGTGCGCGCGTCCAGCAGCGCCTGGGTGGGGTGCTCGTGTGTGCCGTCGCCGGCGTTGATGATGGGCGTGGGCAGATAGCGCGCCAGAAAGTGCGGCGCCCCGGAGGCCGCGTGGCGCATGATGATGGCGTCGGGCCGCATGGCCGCCAGCGTGTTCAGCGTGTCCACCAGAGACTCTCCCTTGGAGACGCTGGAGCCGGAAGCGGTAATGGAAACGGTGTCGGCCCCGAGGCGCTTGGCGGCGATTTCGAAACTGGTGCGCGTGCGCGTGGAGGCCTCGAAGAACAGGTTCACCACGGTGCGGCCGCGCAGCGCGTCGCGCTTCTGGAAGGGCTGGTTCTGGATGGGCTGAAAATCCTTCGCCCGGTCGAGGATGGCCTGAATCTCGGCCCGATCGAGCGGTTCGATACCGAGCAGTCCCGTGTTCATGAGAATTCCCGCCGGCTACTCCGGCACGCGTTCCACCAGCAACACCTTTTCGATGTTATCCACCTCGCGGAATTTCACTTCGATGATCTCGCTGTCCGAGGTCGGCACCGTACGGCCGACGTATCGCGCCCCGATGGGCAGTTCGCGGTGCCCGCGGTCGATGAGCGCCAGCAGTTGCACGCGGGCGGGGCGGCCCCGCTCGAACAAGCCATCGAGAGCGGCGCGCACCGTGCGGCCGGTGTAGAGGACGTCGTCGGTGAGAACGATGTCCCGGCCGGTGACGGAAAACGGGATGTCGGTGCCGCCGACGACTGGTTTGTCGCCCACCGTGGACAGGTCGTCGCGATAGAGATTGATGTCGAGGATGCCCACGGGAACGTCGATTCCTTCGAGATCGTGAATCTTCGCGGCCAGGCGCTGGGCCAGAGGCACGCCACGGCGGCGCACCCCGATGAAGACCAGCTTGCTGAGGTCTTTCGTTTTCTCAAGGATCTCATGCGCCAGGCGGACCAGCGTGCGGTCGATCTCCGAGGCGCTCATCAACTGCGCTTTCTCGCGTAGGGCAGCCATGTCAGTACGAAGCGACCAGCGTAGCACAGGCGGGAGCCGGCGGGCGCGGCTTAACATCCGGAACATCTTCACTCACGCCATTTCGGCCCGCGAAGCTGCAACTGCTTCTGATTTCGACAACCGATCCTGTCGCGCCGCTTGCGCGCCAGCCTGTCCACCTCGCCGCGCAACTGGCGGAAGTGGCTCACCCGGTCGGCCGTGATGCGGCCTGCGGCGATGGCCTCGGCAACCGCGCACCCGGGCTCTCCTTCGTGCCCGCAATCGCGGAAGCGGCACCCGGCGGCGATCGTGCGCAGGTCGTCGAACACCGTCTCCACCGATTGTTCGCTCGCCCACAACTGCACTTCGCGCAGGCCAGGCATGTCGATGAGCAGCCAGCCCTGCGGCAACAGGAACAGCTCGCGGTGCGTGGTGGTGTGGCGTCCGCGGCTGTGGCCTTCGCGCACCGGTTGCGTTCGCAGCGCATCGCTTCCCAGCAGGACGTTCACCATGGTGGACTTGCCCACCCCCGAGCTGCCGATGAGTGCGGCGGTGTTGCCGGCCCCCACGACGCTGCTGAGGGCTGCCGGCGCCGTGGGGTCACACGCTCCAGAAGACCACCGGCGTGCCCGGCGAGGCGCTTCGAGCAGCGTCCAGAACGCGCTGGCGGCCGCCGCTGGCGTCGCCCAGGAGATCCGCCTTGCTGAGGACGATCACCGGATCGGCCCCGCTCTGCTCGGCCAGCACCAGGTAGCGCTCGATGCGGCGGACGTTGAAATCTCCGTCCACGCCGGTCACGATCAGCAACACGTCAAGGTTCGCCGCCAGCACCTGTCGGCCGAATGTCGAGCCCGGCTGTTTGCGCGCCAGCTCCGTCCTGCGCGGCAGCACCGCCTCCACGCGGTCGGCTGCGGGCGCCAGCACCAGCCAGTCGCCCACGGCGGCTTCCACCAGGCGGCCCGGAAGCGGGACGTCCAGTTCTCCGCCTTCGGTGACCACGCGGCAGCCGTTCTTCCCGACGGCGAGCACGCGCGCGGCACGAAACCCGCCATCCCATTCCGCGAACGCGCGCGCAAGTGGCGCATTCCATCCAAATTGTCTCAGGTTCAATTCCTTGTCCTCAGTGAGCAGGCGCGGGACCAGGGCCGCGGGGTTCGGGGGAGCGCGCACACTGCCAGCGTCCCGCTGACGAAGGCAGGCGGTCACGACCCCGAGCTACTGGACAAGGGTGGTCAGAGGCAGATATCAGTATAGCGTGACGTCCCGCCGCGGCCCGCGCTTCGCTAAAATGGGGACGACGGCAATGAGCGATACCGATTTTCTGCCACCCGCGTCATTCGAGTTCCTGGTGCTCTCGCTGAAGATGCAGGCCGAAGTGCAACTCGGCCTGATGCACTTCGGAGAGGAGAAGGACCGGCCGGAACCCAACCTGCCTCTGGCGCGCCACAGCATCGACATGCTCGGCGTGCTGCTGGAAAAGACCAAAGGCAACCTCTCCACCGAGGAGCATCGCCTGCTCGAGAACGCCATCACCGAACTGCGCTTCCGCTATGTGTACGTCAGCGAGCAGCAGGCGAAGCCCAAAACGAACGAGGGCGCCAGCGATAGCGCGGAGCAGGCCGGGGCCTGATGGCGGATGGACGGCTGAGCATCACGGTGCTGGGGTCGGGCACCAGCGTGGGCGTCCCCACCATCGGCTGCCATTGCGCCGTCTGCACGTCGGACGACCCGCGCGATAAGCGCCTCCGCCCTTCGGTCCTGGTTCGCTGGAACGGCCACGCCGTGCTCATCGACACGACGCCCGATTTCCGCCAGCAGGCGCTCGCCGCGCGCATCGAGCGGTTGGACGCGGTTCTGATCACCCACGCGCACGCCGACCACATCATGGGCCTGGACGATGTGCGGCCCTTGAATTTTCGGATGTCCGGGCCCATCCGCGTCTACGGCTCGGCCGAGAGCATCGATACCATTCGCCGGACCTTCCGGTACATCTTCGACACGGGGCCCACGGAATCCTCGGTTCCGAAGATCGAAACCTGCGTCTTCGACGGCGAGCGGCCCATCAGCGTGGGCGGGCTCGACTTCGAACCGATACGGCTGGCTCACGGTCATGGCGCCGTGCACGGGTTCCGCTTCGGACCCGCCGCCTATCTCACCGACCACAGCGACATCCCGCCGGAGAGCATGGAGAAGCTGCGCGATCTGGACGTGCTCTTCCTCGACGCTCTGCGCCACCGGCCGCACCCCACGCATTCCACCGTGGAGCACTCGCTGGGAACGGTGGCCGAGCTGAAACCGCGCCGGGCGTTCTTCACGCACATCTGTCACGACCTCGCCCACCGGGCCACCGAAGCGGCGCTGCCAGCGCACGTGCGGCTCGCGTACGACCGCCTGGTGATTGAGGTGGACCACCCGCGGCCGCCCGGCTTCCGCGTGTTCCGCTCGCTGGAAGACGTCCCCTCGGATTTCGGCCCCTGTGCGCTGACCATCGGCAACTTCGACGGGGTGCACGCCGCGCACCGGTCCATCATGCGCCGTGCCGCGGCTATTGCCCACGAACGGGGCTGGCGGGCGGCGGCCATGACCTTCGACCCGCATCCGACCTTCGTGGTGGCGCCGGACAAAACGCCCCGGCTCCTCACCAGCATCGAACGGCGCTGCGAGCTGATGCAGCAGGCGGGTCTGGATGAAGTGCTGATTCTGCCCTTCACGCCGGCGGTGGCCCGGTTGTCACCCGAACAGTTCATCCGCGAGGTGGTGACCGAGCGGCTGGGCGCCCGCGCGGTGCTGGTGGGCCACAACTTCCACTTTGGCCGCGGGGCTTCCGGCGACACGGCGGCGCTGCACGAGCTGGGGCAGCGCTACGGTATCGAGGTGGAGATCTGCCCGGCGGTGCGCTGCCGCGGCCAGGTTGTGGGTAGCACGCAGGTGCGCAAGCTGATCGCTCAGGGCGATGTGACCAATGCCTGGCGCATGCTGGAACGCCCCTTCGCCCTGGAAGGCGCCGTCGTGCCAGGCGAGGGGGTCGGATCGCGGCAGACCGTCCCCACGCTGAATCTGTCCGCGCAGACCGGCCTGCTGCCGCTCGAAGGCGTGTACGTGACGCGCACCTCCGATCTCGACGACGGGCGGCGGTGGAGATCGGTGACCAACATCGGCTTCCGGCCCACCTTCGGCGGCAAGCGACTCAGCATCGAGACATTCCTGCTTTCGCCGTTCGACGGCCGCACGCCCGCGCGCATCCGCGTGGAGTTCCTCTACCGCCTGCGCGAGGAGCGGAAGTTCGAGAGTGCCGAGGCGCTGAAGGCGCAGATCCTCCACGACGTGCAGCGCGCCGAGCGATTCCTGCGCCGCACCGCGGAAATGCTGTAGGCCAACCCAGGGCAGCGGAGCCTTTACTGCTGCTTCGCGGGCGCGACGACGTACACATATTCGAGCGGCTCATTCCCGGTGTTCGCCACGTTGTGGCGCGTTGTGGGCGGGATATAAGCGAACGCCGGAGCGACGAAGGTCTGTTTTGCCTGCCCGTCAATCAGTGCCTCGCCCTGGCCGCGCAGGATGACCAGGGCCTCTTCGTTGTTTCCGGTGGTATGCCAACCGACCGTCGAACCGGGTTTCAGGCGCACAAAGCCGCTACGCATACCCGTCGTCTGAGGAGCGCCCTGCAGCAAAGGACACTCGCCTGCCGGACACTCCAGCGACCGCGCCAACGGCTGCGGCCCTGACATTTGCGATGAGAGCGGCACAACGGCAAGCAACAAGACCGCCGAAATGCCCAGAATCGCTGCCTGTGGCAACAGTTTCACGGTTTCCTCCCCCGGCACAGCCTTCCTACCGCGCCGGCACGCGCCAACGCACATGAGCATGTCAATTCAAGAATACGGAATCGGCCGTTCCCTGGTCGCACCCGTGCATCCCGCACAAACGCGGCTGGCGCCGCGTGTCCGTTTGCGCGCTCAGATGGCGGCGGACTCGCTCTCGCGCCGGCGTGCGCGCAGGGATTCCAGGTACTCCGACAACTTCATTGGCCTGGCGGCGCCCTTGTCCATCTGCCTTTGCACGGCGCGCTGGTAGCGGCGCAGGGTTTCCCGCCGGGTGGCGTCGCGGATCTGACAGGCCTCGATATCCAGCAGGATGTCGATCTCCCACGGCCGGAAAGTGTTGCGATTCACGTTACCGCGGAGAAGCTCCTGAATGAGGCGGTTGAACTGCGCGAGAACGGTCTCGGCATCGACGTCCTCGTGATGGCGCAGGTAAGGCATCCTCTTAGACATATCGGCAGATATCGGCTGGAGATTAGGGCGAACGCCGCAGACGGCGCACCGTCCGCCCGGCGCTACACCGTGAACTGACGGCAAATGGGGATGGCGAAGCGGTGCAATACCTCCTCGACGTCCTTTTCGCTCAGACGCGAGGCGTCGTACTCCACGCTGACGCGGTCGAGGCTCGGGGCCAGTTTGACCCGCAGGATTCCGTACCAGCTATGCACGTTGGCGATAGCCTGCGCATCGGCGTCGGCGAGCGGGCGCACGAGCGGGTATTCGAGCTGGACTTTGGTCACCTAACCATTTATACAGTACCGCGAGACGAGCGTGCTCGGCCGGTCCGGCGCGGCACGGATCAAGCAGGACAGGACATCCGGGACTATGGCAAACTGAGCACTGCGAGAGTCCTTCACCGGGAGAGTGTCATGAGAAACTCCGCGTCGAAAGGCACTGTGCTGGCTCTGTTCATGCTGGCCTTCGGCTATTCGCAGGCGCAGGAGCCAGCACGGTCCGCACCGGCGGCGGGACAAACGGACGCGCGATCTGGCGGAGACGTGCTTCAGGAGCAGATCGTCGCCCAGGAACGCGCCGGGCTGGATTCGCTGAAGACCGGAAACCTGACCGCGTTCGCCAGTTCCATAGCGGATGAAGCCGTCTTCGTTGACGCACAGGGCCCGGCCGGCAAAGCTGAAATCGTGCAACATACCGCGGAGTTCCGGCTGCATGACTACACCATGGCCGGCGTGAGGTTCGTACCGCTTTCGTCCGATTCCGGTCTTATCGTGTACCTGCTGACCATGACCGGAACGAGCCACGGCAAGGAATTCGCCGCGAAGGTCCACGTCTCCGCCATTTGGATGAGGCGAGGCGGAGCCTGGACGTGCGTGTTCAGTCAGGAGACGGGCGCCAGGTAGACGGCGGCTGCGGGCCGGGGCGCGCCGGTCAGCGCTCGGTCAGCTTCCACACAATCTGGCGCAGCATGCCCATCCACGCTTCGGCTTCCTGCTCGGGGATGTTCAGGCGGCGGACCATGCGGCGGATCTTCGCGGGCGTGGAAAGCGTGCGCGCGTAACCGGATTCGCGAAGCGCCTCCAGCAGGTATTCGGTGATACGGTCCACCGCGGCCGATCCGGCGGCCTTGCGCGGTTCCGGCTTGCCGGTGGCGGGCCGGCGGATCAGCTCGTAAAGGCACACGGCCACGGCCTGGCCAAGGTTCATGGAGCCGTGCTCCTCGCGCGTGGGAATGCGCATGAGCCAGTGACACCAGCTCAGATCCTCGTTGGAGAGGCCGAACTTCTCCGAGCCGAACAGCAACGCCACGCGCCCGCCGGCCAGCGCACGGCGGATGAGACGGCCCCCGTACTCCAGCCGCCGCAGCGGATGCTGCAGTTGCCGGTGCCCGATGGAGGTAGTGCCCACCACGAGCGAGCAATCGGCCACCGCGGCGGCGACACCGGGGTACTCGACGGCGTTCCCGACCACCGCGCCGGCCCCCACCGCCGAGCGCGCCTCCCGGAAAGCCACCTCGTACGCGTTCACCACGCCCAGCCGCGGAAAACCGAAATTGCTCATGGCCCGGGCGGCCGCGCCGATATTCAGCGGATTGCGCGGCGAGACCAGCACCACGCGCAGATTACCGGCCGGCAAGGGAAGACTATTGTTCGAGGTAGGTGTAACCGTTCAGGCCCTCTTCATAGAAGCGAAGCAGGCGTCCGGCCTCTTCGTAGCCGATGCGGCCCTCGCGCAATGCCGATTCGACGTCGGCCCGGAACTGCTCGATCAGCGCGCGCGCACTGTACTGGACGTAATCGAGCACTTCGCGCACCGTGTCGCCCTTCACCACCGTGTTCAGAATCACTTCGCCGGCTTCGCCGAGACTCACGTGGACGGCGTTGGTGTCGCCGAACAAATTGTGCAGGTCGCCCAGGATCTCCTGGTAGGCGCCCACCAGAAACGAGCCGAGGATGTACGGCTGCCCGTTAAACGGATGCAGGGGCAGGGTCCGTTTGATATCGCGCCGGTCGATGAACTGATCCACCTTGCCGTCGGAATCGCAGGAGATGTCGCCCAGGACGCCGTATCGGGTGGGCGATTCGTCGAGGCGATGGATGGGCATGATCGGAAAAAGCTGCTTCACCGCCCAACTGTCGGGCATGCTCTGGAACAGCGAGAAGTTGCAGAAATAAGTTTCGGCCAGCAGGCTGTCCAGGATCTCCAGTTCCTCGGGCATGTATTCGAGCCCCCGGGTCATTTTCTGGATCTTACGGCAGATGGACCAGTAGAGATTCTCGGCGAGGCTGCGCTGGGCCAGAGGCAGATAGCCCAGGCTGAAGAGGTTCAGCGCGGAGTCCAGCGCCTGCTGCGCGTCGTGGAAGCTCTCCAGCAGGTTGCGCTGGCTGAGCGAGCGGTAGGTTTCCTGCAGGTCGATGAGCGGCTGCTCGGAATCCTCGGGGATGCGCTCCACTTCCTCCTCCCCGAAGCCGGTGACGCCGAGGACGTTGAACACCAGGGCGCTGTGATAGGCGGCAATCGCGCGTCCACTCTCGCTGACGATGGTGGGGTGGGGCACCTCGCCCTCGTCGCACACGTTCTGCACGTGGTAGACGACGTCGTTGGCGTACTCCTGCAGCGTGTAGTTGACGCTCGATTCGAAGTCCGTCTGCGAGCCGTCGTAGTCGATGCCCAGGCCGCCGCCGACGTCCAGGTAATGAAGGCCGGCGCCGGCGCGTTTCAGCTCCGTGTAAATTCTGGCAGCCTCGATCACCGCCGCCTTGATGTGGCGGATGTTGGTGATCTGGCTGCCCAGATGGAAGTGCAGCAGCTCGAGGCAGTCCTCCATGCCCAGCAGCTTCAACTGCTCCAGCGCCCGCAGGGCTTCGCTCACGGTGAGGCCGAACTTGGAGCGGTAGCCCGCCGACGATTTCCAGCGGCCCGCGCCGCGGCTGGCCAGCTTCACCCGCAACCCGATGGACGGACGAACGCCCACCCGCTCGGCGTGCTTGATCACCAGGTCCAGCTCGGTGTATTTCTCCACCACCGGGATAATTCTGCGGCCGATCTTGCGGGCCAGCGTCACCATCTCGATGTACTCGTCGTCCTTGAAGCCGTTGCAGATGATCGGCGTTTCGTTGTCGGCGATGGCCAGAACGGCCAGCAGCTCCGGCTTCGAACCGGCCTCCAGACCGAACTTGTACGGCCGGCCGTATTTCAGGACTTCCTCCACCACCTGACGCTGCTGGTTCACCTTGATGGGGTACGCGCAGCAGTAGTTGCCCTTGTAACCGTGCTCGGCGATGGAGTTCTCGAACGCCTGGTGCAGCTCCGCCAGACGGTGCTGCAGGATTTCGCCAAAGCGAAGCAGGATGGGCAGGGAGATGCCGCGCAGCTCGAGCTTCTCCACCAGTTCCATCAGGTCGATGCCGCGGTTAGGGTCCTTGGTGGGGTGCACCCAGAGGTGGCCGTTTTCGCCAACGGAGAAATATCCCTTCCCCCAACTGGCGACGTCGTACAACTCGGCGGCGTGCGTGGTGGTCCAGCGCTCGGTTGGCTCCCACACTGCGGGCTCGGAGAGTTTCAATTGGCTTACATCCTCCAGATACGAAAAGACGGTTCAGCCTTTAGTGTCGTTCCAAAACGCCGCCGGGGCAAGGGGAAATCGGCGGGAGGCCAAGACCCGCGGCGCCAGCCGCGGTCTCACGGTCAAGGAACGCTGCTGCGCCGCATGTCCGCTCAATACCAGTTGCGGATTCTCACCTCGATGCCGGTGCCCTCCAGCGCGCGGCTGAACACCGTCAAATCGGAGCCGTGATAGTGATACGGGTAGACCACCGCCGGATGAAACGCGCGCACCGCGTCGGCGGCCTCTTCCGGTGGCATGGTGTAGGGCACGTTCATGGGCACGAAGGCCACGTCGATGTTCTTCAGCGCGCGCATTTCCGGGGTGCCTTCGGTGTCGCCGGCGATGTAGAAGCGCTTGCCCCCGTAGGTCAAAACATAGCCGTTTCCTCGGCCCTTGTCGTGGTAGAACTTGCCGGGCGCGGGCCCGCGCTTCATGTTGTACATGGGGATCGCTGCGATGGTCCAGCCATCCCACGTGGTGGTCTCGCCATTGCGCAGCACCTTCGCGCTGGTGATGGTGACGGCCACGGCCGGGGGCGCAATCACCACCGTTTCGGGCGTGGACAACTTCGCGATCTCGGCCGGATCCAGGTGGTCGGGATGAATGTCGGTTACCAGGATCAGGCCGGCTTTGGGCAGACCGTCGTAATTGCCCTGGCTCCACGGGTCCACCTGAATCGCCTTGCCGCCGGCCTCGATCAGAAAGCTGGCATGATGAATCGGCGTGATCCGGACGGGACCCGCGGCGGTGGCGAACGCGTCCGTTTCCCGCGCGGCGGCCGCCAGCGTGGCAGCCGCCGTCAACAGCACGACGCAACAGAGGAACTTCATGACAGCGATTGTACTCCCCGGCGCCGGGCGCGGATCGAGCGCGATACTGTAAGGCATGCGCCTCTCCAATCGCTGCTACGCGGTGACCGGTCTTGGCTATTCCGCGCCGTGGTGCGTGAATGCGGGCTTTGTCGCCGGGGATAATGTGACCCTGGTGGTAGACACGGGCGGGAACACCCTGGCGGCGCAAACGGTTCACGGGTACGCTTCCGCCGTGAGGCCGGGAAACCAACTGCGCGCCATCAACACGGAGAAGCATTTCGATCACGTCGGCGGAAACGGCTTCTTTCGGGAGCGGGGCATCGATGTGTGGGGCCACGCCGGCGTCGAGCGAACGGCCGATGAGTTCCAGGCCGAAATCGCCGAGTTCAACGAGGCCATCCCCAATGCGGCTCGCCGTGCGCGCGGTGAAGCGAGAGCGTTTTTCCATGGAACGAACCCGGTTAACCCCAATCGCCGGATTCACGAAGACACCCAGCTCGACCTGGGCGGCTGCACGGTGGAGATCCTGCTCACGCCCGGGCACACGCCGACGAATCTCTCGGTCTGGGTTCCCGAAGACCGGGTGCTGTTCACTGGCGACTGTCTGATTCATGAGTATCTTCCGAACCTGGATGCAGGAACGGAAGCGGATTGGCGGGTGTGGCTGGAATCGCTCGATCGAGTGGAAGCGCTGAAACCCGCCATCGTTGTCGCGGGCCACGGCCCGGTTGCCCGAGGCGACCAGGTTCGGGGAATCGTGGATACGGTGAGGCGAGTGCTTCAGGAATCCATCGCGCGCGGTTACTCACCAACAGCGGATCGCGCCATTTGCCCCACGCGCTAGAACCGTCGTTATCCACTCGTTGCGCGATATCCCCCACTTTCACCTGCAAGTCGCTTGCAGCAGGCTGGCATCTCCCGTGCACGGGCACTAAGCAACCGTGCTGCGGAATCCGAAGTATCGCCGTGCCGCTCCCGACCGTACCCAGCGCCTCCGCCAGAGCGTGCAGATCGCCTTTCTTTTGTTGAACGTCTGGATTGCCGTTGGTTTCTACCGCTTCGTCCGCTTCTATGAAAATGCCGGATCGGGTGCCGCGCCGCAGCGGCCACCCGGAGTGGAGGGCTGGCTTCCCATCGCCTCGCTCATGAACCTGAAGGTGTGGCTGGTGACCGGCGTGGTGCCGCGGATTCACCCCGCAGGCATGTTTCTTCTGCTGGCCTTTCTGACCATCTCGCTGCTGCTGCGCAAGAGCTTCTGCGGATGGCTCTGTCCCGTCGGCACCGTGTCCGAATACCTCTGGATCGTCGGCCGGCGCACGTTCCGCCGGAACTGGAGGATGCCGCGATGGCTGGACCTCGGCGTGCGTTCGCTCAAATACATTCTGCTCGCGCTCTTCCTGTACGTGGTGCTCCGCATGAGCGTGGAGGGATTGCTGGACTTCATGGAAGGGCCGTACGGTATCGTGGCCGACGTCAAGATGCTCAATTTCTTCCGTTATCTGAGCATGACGTCGGCGATTACCCTGGGCGTCATTGTTCTGGCTTCTCTTCTTATCCAGAACTTCTGGTGCCGCTATCTGTGCCCGTACGGCGCGCTGATGGGGCTGGTCTCACTGGCCAGCCCTTTGCGCATCCGCCGCGATCCGGAACGCTGCATCGATTGCGCAAAGTGCGCGAAGGCGTGTCCTTCCAGCCTGGCCGTCGACCGGCTGGTCACCATTCGGTCGGCCGAATGCACCGCCTGCCTGCACTGCGTGGCGGCTTGTCCGGCCGAAGGCGCGCTGTTCCTGTCGGCTCCCCGGCCGGTTCCCCTGAAGCGCAGCAAAGTGCCGGCGTGGGCGATGGCCGCCGCCATGGCCGTCATCTTTGTCGCGTTTTACGCCGGAGCAAAGCTCACCGGCCATTGGCAGACGCCGGTTCCGGCGCGCGTTTACACGGAACTGGTGCCCCACGCCAACGAGTTTGCGCACCCCTGACGCGCAAAACCGACCCGACGACTGGGCAGCCGGAGCCCGCCGGAAGCGCAAGATCGGGGTTATTGCTTCCCCCACATTCCGCCGCTGGTGAAGTCCGCCGCGAGGTTCTCAAATCCCCAGTTCTGCTGGACCGCGCCGCCCGCGAGCATGGCAAAGTACTGGAGCGGCGAGCCTGCCGGCGTGTACATGCCTACGCCGCACAACACCAGCCGGCCGCCGTTGGCCATGACGAAGCGCCGCGGGCCGCCGCTCGGCGCGTCCTGCAGCAGGTAGCTGTCCGTCAGCCGCAGCAGGTTGCCAGGGTTGGCGTCGAGCACGATGTAGTCGTAAGCCACCGCCCCGGCCCAATTCCAGTTGGGATTCTCGAAGTGCGTGCCCTTCACGGTGACCTGGGCGGCGCTCACGGCGCCGTTGCCGATGCGAAGTTGCGCCTGATCGAAACTGCAGTCCGTGAACACCACTTCCTGGCCACCGCCCTGCACCCATACGCTGTTCGTGTGCGGCGCCGGTGCGTCGGCGAAAGTGACGTGGTCGAACCTGATTTGTTCGCCCGCGTCAGCCAGTCCGGAGGGCAGCAGAACGTTGATGCCGCCATCGCGGATCATTCCATGCTCGAAGTTCGCCAGCCAGGTGTGCGAGCCCATGGCCACGTTGACGCCAAAACTCTGGATCTTGAAATCGCGGAAGTCGATGCCCTCGGCGCCATTCCCGCCGCCGAAAACGACGCCGGTTGTGGCTGTCGCGTTGCCGGGCCCGGTGAGCGTCAGGTCGCGCAGGCCGTGGCCCATCCGATGTCCCATCCCGTAGTCGAAGGTCATGGCGACGCTGGCCGCCGCGGTGTACGTGAGCGTAACTGCATCGCCGGGGAGGCCGCTGATAACGGCGGGCTTGTCCTGGGTGTTCAGCAGGATCGGCGTCGAGAAGGCGCCGCTTTCGTCCACGATGATGGCGCCGCCGGTCGCGGGCAGCGCGGCGTAGGCGGCGTTGATCTGCGCGCCGGCGTCCGCGCCGGGGAAGTCCCACGAGTGCAGGATGGCCGGATTGTTCGTGCGCAGGGCGCCAACGCCACCCCGCTGGGCGGAAAGGGTAACGGCGAGGAGCGCCGCGAGGATTGCCGTGCATCGCATATAAGTTACAAGTTCCTCTGCGCAGTGGTCACGAATACGTGCTGGCGCCGGCCCGTAAAACGCGGGGCCACACGAACTCCCCCTCGGAACGCGCCGGCCGGCCGGCGGGCCTTTGTGCTTTATCCTGGTTTCGACAGTTTAGTGTTCGACGGCGATCAGGTTCTCGACGAAACAGACGCCCGGAGTGGCCCAGGCGGCACGCTCGACCTCGTTCTTCTCCGCTCCGGAGCGAACGCGGCCGCGCAACGTAACGGCGCCCTTCACCGCCACGATTGAAACGTGAGTAGCCCCCTGCGCACGCAGGGCTTCGGCAACGCGCGACTCCAGTTCCCCGGCGGAAGCGGCCGGACGAATCTCAATCCGGTTGGTGACGCCCTTGAGGCCGGATACGCCGGTCACCACCTGCTCGGCGCAGCGCTTTTGCGAATAGTGGTCTACCGTGCCATGGATGGTCACGTGCCCGTTGCGGACCGTGACCTTGATTTCGTTTTGCGGGACGCTGGGATCGAGCCGCAACGCCCTCACCGCCTCGCGGGCGATTTCCGGGTCGGTGCGCTCGGTCCCCAGCCGGACATCGATGTCGTTGGCGATTCCGCGGACTCCCACGATCCGCTTCGCGTCTTCTTCGGCGGCAAGCTTTTCGAAGTAGCTGTGGGCGAAGCCGGTCAGCGTGACCACGCCGTCTTCCACCGCCACGTGAATGTCCCGGGTAAAGACTTCCGGGTCTCGTTCAATCTCCCTATGAATGGTTTCCTGCAGAACCTGATCCGTGGCGTACTCCACGGTTTGCATACACACCCCTGCCCCCCTGCCAGCCCGCTCCCCGGAACCCTTGTTGAAACAGAACGAAGCGCACGGGAATGGCCAGATCCCGGTCCCGTGTTTCCTTTCACTTACATAGGGAAGGCGGGCGATTCCGGGTGATATTGCGCACTCCGGTTGCGCCAACTATGGGGGCATGCCATTGAGCATGATCTGGATCTGCCGGTACACCATGATGCAGGCCGGCCCGAGCGTCACCAGCAGTACAGAGGGGAAGATCAGGAAGAAAACGGGGAAAATCAGCTTCACGCCCACCTTGCGCGCCGAGGCCTGGGCCTGCTGGCGGAGCCGCGTGCGCAGGTATTTGGAATGCGTGCGCAGGGCCGGACCCAGACTGGCCCCGAAACGGTCTGCGTCGATGAGCACGCCGACCAACTTGCGGAGCTCCGGCTCGCGGTTGCGCTCGGCCATCCGCTGCAACACCTCCTGCCGCGCTTTGCTCGCGCGCATCTCCAGATGCGCCTGCCACAATTCGCGGCCGAGATCCGGGTGGGTGACGGAGAGGCCCCGGGCGGTCTCGAGCAGAGCCACATCCAGCCCCTGGCCGGCCTCCACCGAGAGCGTCAGCAGGTCCAGAGCCGTGGGAATGCCGGTGCGCAGCCGCGCCATCCGCGCCGAAATGCGCACTTTCAGAATCCGATCCGGCAGAAGGAACCCGAAGCCGGCGCCGCACAACGCCGCGGACAGCATCCCGAAACCGGAGCCGTTTTTCGACGCGCTGGCAAGGGCACAAGCCACCGCCAGCGCTACCGAGAGGCCGATTTTCGATCCGTAGAATACCTGCAGCGCGGATTCCCGCACGTACCCGGCGGCGGCCAGCTTGCTCCGATAGGGGTTGCGCGTCTTGTGCGCGGCCGGCAGGGCGCTGCCCAGACGAAGCAGGAGGTTATGCGCAACCTGCCGGGGCTCGGGCAACGGGGCGGGCGGCGTGGAATCCGCCGGCGACGCCGCACCGCTCCGCGCGATCCAGAACCAGCCGCCCACGGTAACCGCCGCCATCACGAAGAGAAAGAGGCCGACGAGAATCCCCAGCATGTTCACATCCGTATGGCCACAATGCGGCGAATGGCGAGGTGGCCCAGGACCAGGAACGCGAGCGCGGCCGAGATGAGATGCTTCCCCAGGGGGTACTGAAACAGCGTGGCCATATACGACGGGTTGACCACCATCATCATCAGCGCGATGCCGAAAGGCATGGCGGTCAGAATAGCCCCGGTCAGCTTGCCGTGGGCGGCCACCGCGCTCACTTCCCCGCGCAGGGCCACGGTTTCGCGCATGTCTTCGGCCAGCTTGCCCAGCACGTCACTGAGCTTGCCGCCGCTGCGCACCTGCAACTGCACGGCGGCGACAAACAGGGCCACGTCGGCCACCGGCACGCGCTCGGTGAGATGGGCCAGCGCGCGCTCCCAGGGAACGCCCAGAGACACCTCGGCGACAGTGCGGCGCAGCTCCCCGGCCACCGGTTCCTCGGCTTCGCTGGCTACGATGTCCATTGCCGTGGCCAGCGCATGCCCGGCGCGCATGGCCCGCGACAGCGAATCGAGCGCATCCGGGAAACTCTCCTGGAACCGCAGAAAGCGGCGTGCCCGCAGGCGGAGAACCACGGTATATGGCGACGCGGTGATGGCGGCTCCGGCCAGCAGCGCCGCCCATAAGGGGACCCACGGAAGCCGCGCCAGCATTACCATGGACAGGGCGCCACAGAGCAGCATCAGCAGCGTCAGGCGTCCGGGGGACCAGCTCAGTCCGGCCTCTTCGAGGTGGCGGTGCAGGAGGTCGGCAAAATCGAAGCGTTCCAGAATGCGCGCCCACAGCGAGATGGTGCTGAGAGAATCGTCGCGGAACAGCGCGGCGTCCGCGGCGGCCTCGGGATCTTCCTGCCTGGCCAGGTGTTGCGCGCGCAACTGGGACGCGATCAGCAGAGCGGCGCCGAAGGCGGCGAAACAGCCAACAAAAATGAGGACGAGAAAGAGAGCGGTCATCGGCGCGCGATTGCCTGTTGTTTCCGGGCCTGTTGGTTTTCGGCGTGCCGCGGAACAATAGTCACCAGCAGTTCACGCCCCTCGAGGTTCCTTCCGGGGAACGCCCGCGCCAGCACGCCGGCAAGCGCCGCATTGAAGCCGGCGATGGCATATCCGCGGGCCGAGCCGGGGTCCACGCGGGCGTCCAGACTGGCCGTTCTGGTACTGTCGCCATCGCGCCAGATCAGTTCCGGCGAGATCTCCAGCTCCTGGCGGAGCCGGAGCCGTATGCGCACGCTGCAATCGGAGGTTCCCGCCCGCACCGTGGCCGTGTCGCTCGCGCCGAAGCTCACTTCGGAAGCGGACAGTTCGGCCTCGCCAGCGGAGGCATCGCCGGCGGCATCCGCAATGGCCTGCACGCGCCACACTTCGGCCGATCCCCCGACGCCGAGTTGTTTCATGGTGGTTGGCGCGGCGGCGAGAATGCGAACCTGCATCGTTTCCGTGGGCGCCGCTGCCGCCACCGCGGACGCACCGGGGCGCTCGATGGCGGGTGTCATCGGCATCGGGAGCGGCCCCTGGAACAGGCTGGTCAGATCGAGCCGCGGCGCCGCCGTGCCGGACCGGTCCTGCCGGTTACGCAACACGATGCGTACGCGCGAGGCGGTGTCGGCCAGGGCCACGATGTCCGCCTGCTCCGGCCGTACCAGCACGGTGATCTGCGGCAGCAAAGCGTGTCCGGCTACCGACTCGGCCGGGCCGGTGGAGGCCACCTCCACGTCCTGCAGCACCCGGCGCAACTCGGTCACCCCGGCGCGGTTGGCGATGGCCTGAATGTCCACGCGCGACCCGGGATGCAGAAGGGCGAGCACAGTGCCCGATTCGGCCACGTGCAAAGTGACGGCGCGCATCCGCGGAGGAACGTCGTCAACGCTGGGAACCGCCTCGTTGGCGTTCACCAGCACCGATTCCAGCACCGGAGCGCCCTGGCCGAGCGGCGTGACCAGCCTCCTGCCGGCCGCCTGATCCGGGCTGGTCACCGCGCCGCGCAGCGCTGCCGGGCCCTGCAGTTCCACCGGCCGCACATCCTCGCGCCTGAGCACGGCGCCGCGCTCGAGCGCCCGCGCCGCAACCATCACGGTTTGCCTCGGAGCTTCGCTGCTGTTGTCCTTGAACTTGTCCGCGAACATGCCATAGAAAAGACCGGTGGCCGCCACCGCGATCACGAACGCAATCGTCAGCAGCACCACCAGATTCTTCTTCACCGCCGAGGTATCGCCAGCCGCCATAACGTATCTATCGACCGCTGGCTGGCAACGCTGCACGGCGCTGGCGCAGTCTCAGGCGGCTTAAGTGCAAGTCCCGGGTGCCCCAGGGGGATCGCCCGGAATTGGAAATGAGGTGTACGTCACCGAAATTCGCTTATGCTTACCTTAGCGTGGCCTATTCCGTTCGAACCGAGCTGGCCAGCGCGCGGAAGATCCGCGAGCGCAATAAGCCGTTCTACCGGCTGGCGCACTGGCCCATCTGGATCTTCGTGTTCTTTCTGGCGCCCGGACCGCTCACGTTCCGGCTGTTCGCCTATGGGTTCAACCGCTGGATGGCGTTGTGGCTGGGCGCCGTGCTGATGGGCACCGGCATCGCCGGCCTGCTGGGCCGTCTGCCCGGAGTGGAGCCGCGCCCTTATATCATCCGCTTCACCGAAGACAAGCCGAACCCGTGGTACCGGCGCATCTGCTACACCTTCGCCTGGAGCGCCGCGGTGACCTACGCCGTGCTCAACGCCGCCGGTCTCGTGGACGCCATTGTGACGGGCCGCTGGCAGCTTCGGCAGATCTACGAGGCCGCCTACTTCCCACTGGCCGGTGCGATCTGGCTGCTGGGGTTGGCGGGCCTGCTTCCGCGCGTGCGGCCGTCGACGAAAGGAGAGGGGCACGAGCGCCGCTATTTCTACGGCTCGGTGTGGGCCGTGGCGGTGGCCCAGCCGGTGGCGGGGCTGCTGTGGGTGACGCTGCCGCGAGGCCGGGCCGGCGACGTGGTGAAGCTGGCTGTGTTCGTGGCCATTTTGGCGTTCATGGGCCTGCTGGCGCGCCGGGGTGTCCTGCCGCGCACGCGGCGAATCGTGCCGGGCGAACTGGCGGTGTCGGACTGAACTCCGGCCTGGGTTTCCCGCGACGCCGGCGTCTGCGGCCTACCGGTAGGCGAACAGCATGGCGTAGACGATCAGCCCGATCAGGATCAGTCCGATCCCCAGGGCGGTGAACCCCAGCCGGCGCCAGAACCTCACTGATCGCGGCAGCGGCCCCGGCATCAGGAATTCTTCCAGACGGCCGGTTTCCACGAGCTGCCGATATTCCCGCGGGCGGTCGCGTTGGAACTCCTCGAGCGGCACGCCCCCGGTGAAAATCACGGTGTCGATGGGGAATCGCTCCGGCCGGAAGTGCGTGTTGAAGAAGTGCACCACGAAGATGAAGCTCACCGCCAGCAGCGCTTCGTCGCTGTGGATGGTGGTGGCGACGTTGACCGCCCAGCCTGGAAGCACGCGCGTGAACAGCTCCGGGAACCACAGCAACAATCCCGTACCCCCGATCACCGCGACGCCCCAGAACACGGCGAAGTAGTCGAATTTTTCCCAGTAGGTCCAACGGCCGTACTCGGGGCGCGGCCCCCGGCCGAGAAACCACTTCAGGGAGCCGATGAATTCGCGCCAGTCGCGGCCGTTGAACAGCATGCTTTCCGGGCCGGTGAGGAACTGCCACCAGGTCTTGCCGCTGCGGCGCCGCTGCCGCGCCAGATCGTAGAGGTGCAGCCCGAAATAGGTGAACGTGGTGACCGCGCAGAAGCGGTGAATGAGCCCGGCCGCCTCGAAACCTCCCAGCAGGCGCGCCAGCACCCGGGCCCACCCGGCGTAGGAGAACTTGAGAATCATGCCGGTCAGCGCCAGCCCCAGGAAGCTCGCAATCACCATGAGATGCAGGTTGCGGTGGAAGGGCTGGAACCGCCGCACGTAGGCGCCCGCTTCGCCGTGCCCGTCGTGGAACTGTTTGCGGTACTCGAGGGAACGGGGCAGCCAGGCCACCGTGTGCGCGCCCGAGATCACCATGGTTCCCACCAGCAGCGCGGTCATTCCCCAGAACGTGTAGAACAGGAACGGATACTTCCTGGGGTCGTGGTGCGTGGCGTGGGTCAGGTAACCGGCGAACTGGCGGTGCGAGCCGGTGTGGCACTTGCCGCACGTCCTGACGATGTTGGCGCGGCTGAGGTGGGAGCGCGGGTCGTTCACCGGCAGGATGTCGTGCGCGCCGTGACAGTCGTAGCACTTGGCGGTTTGCAGGTAGCCCAGCCTGGAGACCTTCCCGTGAAAGGTGTCGAAGTAGGCCTCCGTAATCTGGCGGTGGCAGCGGCCGCACTGATCCATGATGTGCAAGCGAAAATTGGACTGGTCCGTGCGCTCGATGCTGTGGGCCGAATGGCAGTCGGCGCAGACCGGCAGCGCCTGGCCGGTGTGGGTGACCTCGGGGCTGTGGACGCTGGCCCTGAATAGCTCGTAGATACCCTGGTGGCACTGCCCGCAGGTACGGGCGATGTTGGCGCGGTTGACGCTGGAGCGCGGGTCGCTGGCGGGCAATTCATGGTGGGCGGTGTGGCAGTCGGCGCAATTCGCCGTTACGGTCAGGCCGCTCTCCAGCAGGCCCTTGCCGTGAATGCTCTCAGTGTAATGCTCGACGATGTCCACCTGCCTGCCGGTGTACCGCAGGGCCGCCTTTTGTCCCGTGCGGTGGCACTTGGCGCACAACACGGGCACGTTGCGGGAAAAGGTGGGAGAGGCCGGATCGTTCTTTCCCAGGGTGTGGTGCGGAACGTGGCAGTCTTCACAGGCGGGCGCGTCGGGGCTGCCCTGCGCCACCAGGACGCCGTGCGTGCTCTCGCGGTACTGGTTGACCGTGTCGGCATGGCAGATGGAACAGTCCACTTTTGCGGGCATGGTGCGGCAAGGCCGGACGTCGTCGGAGGGCGTGCCGCCGGTGTGGCACTGCACGCAGGCCTTGCGGGAGTGCCGCGAGCCCGCGAGATCCGCCTGGCTGACGAACAGCGAGACGGCCGCGCCGCCGCGTGCCACCTTCAGGTTGGGATCGCCATGGCAGCGCTGGCAATCGCCGTCCGACATGCCCTGGGAATAGTAAACCTCGCGCACCTTGTGCGGTTCGTGGCAATCCACGCACGCGGGAATCAGGTGCGGCGCTTTCTCCCATAGCTCGCCGCGGATGACCTTGCGGTGCACGGCCTCGATCTGCGCGTGGCACTGGGTGCAGGTTTTGGCGATGTTCGCCTTGGCGATGGAGGAACGCGGATCGGTGTGCGGCAGCACGAAATGCGCCGTGTGACAGCTCGTGCACACCGCCGTCACCGTGAGTCCGCGCTTGAACAGCCCCTCGCCGTGGATGCTGTCCATGTAATTGCCCAGGATGTTCGTCTGCGGAATGTGGCGCGTCAGACTGACCGGGGTTCCCTCGCGATGGCAACCGCCGCATAGCCGCGGAATCTCCATGGTGGAAGTGGGCGAGCGCGGGCTGGAAGGACGCAGGATGTTGTGCGTGCCGTGGCAGTCGCGGCAGGTGGGCGCAAGTTGGTCGCCGCTGGCCGCCGCCCGCCCGTGAAGACTGGCCGCATACTGCGTCTGCTCGTTGCTATGGCATGCGCCGCAATCCACGCGGGCCAGTTTTTCGGGGTGCGGAAACTCTTTTTTGGCATCGGGATGACAGGCTCCGCACTCCAGCGCCGCATGCGGCGAGCCCCGCAGAGCCGCGGCATCGAACGGCGGCGGCGTCCCTTTTTCGCGCTTGCCGGCACGCGGCCCGGGGTCGTGGCAGGCAGCACATTCGTCGGAGCCCGGCAGCGGTTTGGGCTCCTCGGCCAGCGCCGAGGCTGCCAGCATCCCGGCCGCGGCCAGGCTCAGAATGTGTGCCGCACGGCGCGCGTGGAACGGCAGGGTGTGTCTCATGTTCTCGGCGACCTTCTCCCATGCGGTACCGTGCGGCGCGGCCGGACCAGCCGTGAATCCGTCCCCTGGCCAGCCGGCCGAGTGTCCCCGGGATCGCGAACACCCGCCTAAGCGCAATGTCCGGTTTCGCGTTCCCGCCGGTCACGTCGAGCACCTGCCTGGGTGTAGCGGCCACAAGTGCAGCGATCAACAAACCCGCTGCAGATTGCCAGCCAAACCGACGCTACGTCAACTGGCGGTTCCGGTGCTCCTATGTTGCAGTTCTCAGCAACACGTGGGGGATATTGCAACGAGATTGGGTGAAAACACACTTCTTCCCCAATCCACGCAGGCAAGACCCGGTAAGCCCGCACACATCGGCGCATTCTGGCCCGAGGGTTGTCGAACTTCGCACCAGACGTCCTCCTGTGCGGAAAAGCCGCCGCTGCCCCTTGACGGTGTGATCGAACCGAGCAGGCGATGCGTTCTTTCTGCCAGGCGCGGGATGCCGTGGCGAGGCATGGAACCTCGTCGCGGATATCCTGCCCGGACGCCGCAATGTCCACCGCGCGCTGCGAGTCTCACCGCGCCGTCGGCCGATTTCGCGCGCGCGGCCGCCCGCGTGCAATGCCGAGCCCTGCTGCCCGGTCCTCCGGCCGCATGAATACGGGCTGCTGGAGCGGCTGGAATCATTCGCGCACGAGGTCCGGGCTGTAGAGCCACACCTGCGTCCTCTCTTACACATGTAGAGGCGCCTCCGAATCGGCGATAATGGCTCATATGAAGTTTTCCGTCGTTGCTGTGCTTTTGGTGGCCGCAGGTGCGCCCGCGTTTGCAGCCGTGGAAGTGGTTGAGCAGATTATCGCCAAAGTGAACGGCGACATCATCACCAATGGAGATCTCGAGCGAACGGCACGGGAAGCGCGCGCGGACCTGGTCCGGCAGGGCGCGCCCGCCGCGAAGGTTCAGGAGATGATGGCCGAGCATGCGCAGGATCAATTGCGCAACAAGATCGATCAACTGCTGTTGATCCAGAAAGCCAAAGACCTCGATATCAAGGTGGATAACGACGTCTCCAAGTATCTGGCGAACCTGCAGAAGCAGGTGGGCGAAGCGGACACCGACAAATTCCACGAGATGATCCACCAGCAGACTGGCGAGTCGTTTGAAGACTTCAAAGCCGACGTCTCCAACAACATGCTGACCGAACACGTGATCCGCCAGGAAGTCCAGGGCCACATGACCATGGATCACAAGGAGATCGAAGCGTACTACAACGCGCACAAGACGGACTTCGTGCGCGAGGAGAAGATCTTCCTGCGGGAGATTCTGATCTCCACCGAGAACAAGGACGCCTCGACGGTGGCGGCGGCGCAGAAGAAGGCCGACGACCTGGTGAAACGCGCGCGCGGGGGGGAACGGTTCGCTGAAATGGCGCACGAGAACTCCGATGCCGTAACCAGGGAACAGTACGGCGATCTGGGCGGCTGGAAGAAAGGGGAGCTGGCCGACAACATCGAGAAGGCGGTGTGGGCGCAGCCAGCCGGCTATATCACGGACCCCATCAAGGTCCAGAAGGGCTTGCTCATTCTCAAGGTGGAAAGCCACCAGAAAGCCGGGCAGGCTACGCTCGACGAAGCCGAGCCGGAGATCATGGACAAGCTGTATCAGCCGAAAATGCAGCCGGCGTTACGCGCTTATCTGACCAAACTGCGGGAGAGCGCCTTCCTCGAGATCAAGAAAGGGTACATCGACTCCGGCGCGGCGCCCGGCAAAGACACCGCGTGGATGGATGCGGCGCAGCTCAAGCCGGAAACCGTCACCAAGGCGGAGGCGGCGACAAGGAAGCGCAGGAAGCACCTGCTGGGCGTGCCGTTGCCAGGCACCACGTCGAGCGGCACGTCGAGCAGCAGCACCTCTTCGAAAAAGTAGCGGCCGATGAAGTCTCCCTACATCGGCGAGCTGCAGCCCAACCAGATGGTCACCGCCGTGTTTCTGGTGCAGTCGAAGGACGTCCGCCAGAAGAAGACGGGTGAGCCGTACCTGTCTCTGGTGCTGGGCGACCGCAGTGGCGACATCGACGCCAAGATGTGGGACAACGTGGCGGAAGTGCTGGACACCTTCGACCGCGACGATTTTGTCCGCGTCAAGGGTCTGATGCAGATCTACCAGAACCGGCCGCAGTTCACCATCCACAAAGTGGTGCGCGTGGAGGAGAGCGAGGTCGATTTCGCCGATTACTTCCCCTGCTCCCAGCGCAGCCCGGAGGAGATGTTCGCCGAGTTGCGGGCCATCATCGCGGGCCTGAGGGATGCGCACCTGCGCGCCCTGCTGGACGCCTTCATGGACGACCCGCGCATCGCGCTGCCGTACCGGACCGCGCCGGCCGCCAAGACCGTCCATCACGCTTTTCTGGGAGGGCTCATCGAACACGTTCTGTCGCTATGCGCGCTGGCGAAGATCACCGCCGCGCACTACCGCGACATCGACCTCGACCTGCTGCTGGCCGGCGTCATTCTGCACGATATCGGCAAGATCCATGAGCTGACCTACGAGCGCAGCTTCGGGTATTCCAACGATGGCCAGTTGCTGGGGCATATCGTCATCGGCCTGCGCATGCTGGACGAGAAGCTGGCGCAGGTTCCCGGGTTTCCCGAGCGAACCCGCACGCTGCTTGCGCACATGATCGTCAGCCATCATGGCGAGCTGGAGTTTGGCTCGCCCCGGGCGCCGCTGTTCCCCGAGGCGCTGCTGCTGCACCATCTCGACAACATGGACTCCAAGATGGAGTGCATGCGCGCGGCGATCGCCCGGGACCGTCACGCCACCGGCTGCTGGACCGGCTACGTCGCCCCGCTGGAGCGCAGCGTTCTGAAGAAGGCGAAATATCTGGAACCGTCGGCTGGCGGGGTGGAGGAAGTTGCGCCCCCGGCGGCGAACCATGCGCCGGCGGCACGGGAACCGCGGGCGGCCCGGCCGGTGAGCGGGTCGCTGTTCGGCGACAAGCTGCAGGAGGCGTTGCGCAAACCGTGACCGCCACCGGCAAAGCGCGCGAGATGCCGCCGCCCCTGGAGTTGCAGTGTCTCAAGGCTCTCTGGGTGCTGGGGGAAGGGAAGGTCGGCGACGTGCAACAGGCGCTGGCTCCGCACAAGCCGCTGGCTTACACAACGGTGATGACGCTGCTGGAGCGGCTGCTGCGCAAGGGCGCGCTGACCCGGGCAAGGCGCGGGCGGCACTTTGTGTACGCGCCCGCGGTGACCAGGGAGGCACTGCGGCGCGTGGCCGTGCGGCAGTTGGCCGACACATTCTTCGACGGCTCCCCGGCGGCCCTGATTCGCTATCTGGAAACCAGCGGCGGCCCGCCTCCCAGCATGGCCGACGTGTTGTTCGACTGACTCACGCGCTGACGTGCGGCGGCGCCCCCCGACGGCACACCACTCGCCCTGAAACGGGCCCGCCCGCCGCCGGCTCGAGCCCGCCTCAGGAATGACGCTCACGGTGCGGCCGTGTTCCAGGTGCCCAGCGCCTGCCAGCCGCTGTTCAGGCCCCCGTCGTCGGCCGCATACCCGTACACGTTCTTCAGCCCCGCAAACGGCACGGTGAAGCTCACCGCCAGGTCCAGCGACAGAGTGTCCACCGAGCCGCTCACCGACGACGACCCGGCATTCACCGTGCACTGGCCGTTGCTCAGCGTCCCCGCCACCCCCGGCGTGACCGGCCCCGTTAGCGCACCGCCCGAGTCGGTGTACAGGTACAGATGGTTCGTGCTCTGCGAATACTCCAGCTTGCAGCCGTTAACCGAGCTTAGCGTCGCGTTGAACAGCATGTACATGGTCTTCAGGTACCCGTAGCCGTTCACACTGGAGAACTTGAACGTGAAGCTCCCGCTCATCCCCGTTCCCGAATTCGGCGTCACCGAGACCGCCGCCGGAGGCCCCCCTGCGGCCGTGTTCCACGTGCCCAGCGTCTGCCACCCACTGTTCAGGCCCCCGTCGTCGGCGGCGTAGCCGTACACGTTCTTCACCCCCACGAACGGCACTATGAAGGTCACCGCCAGATCCAGCGACAGCGTGTCCACCGAGCCGCTCACTGACGACGACCCGGCATTCACCGAGCACTGGCTGTTGCTGAGTGTCCCCGCCACCCCCGGCGTCACCGGCCCCGTTAGCGCACCGCCCGAGTTGGTGTACAGGTACAGATGGTTCGTGCTCTGCGAATACTCCAGCTTGCAGCCGTTGACAGAGCTTAGCGTCGCGTTGAACAGCATGTACATGGTCTTCAGGTAACCGTAGCCACTCGCGCTGGAGAACTGGAACGTGAAGCTCTGGCTGCTCCCCACCCCCGAGTTCGGCGTCACCGAGACCGCCCTCGGAGCGTTCTCCGTTAACATAAAGCTCTGCAATAAGTTGAAGGCATTCACGCTGCCAATGCCTGTCGCAAAGTCCCACCCCGGAGCCGTTCCGTAGGCAGGTGCATACGATGTATTCGAGGTCGACAGGACACCGAGCGCCTCGCCGTCCAGGTAGCAATTGAATGCGCCCGCGCAGGGAACGTCCATGTCGCCCTCGGTGATGTCGTTGAAGCTGCAAGTTGAGGCGGGGCCGGTGGTGGAATTACAAGCGGCTCTGCCCGCCGAAGTGCTGTATTCGTTCTGACCGATCTCGTAGTAGACGGGATTCGGGTTGCCGACGTTCTTTGACCCCAACGCCTGGTTGATCAAGGCTTGAACTCCGGCCATGATCGGGGAAGATACCGAGGTTCCGCCATATCCGGCCCAGGTATCAGGCGCACCCGCGCAACTGTACCCCTCGTCCGAATAGCAAACCACGTAATAGTGGCCCCAAAAGCCGGCCGATGCGAAGAGGGCGACATCCGGCATATCGCGAACGCCGTCGCTCGGATTGCCGAAAATCGATTGCCACGAAGGCTTGGCCCATCCGGCGCACGTCCCGCTCACTGCATTGGTAACAGTGGGGGCTCCGGTGGCGCACCCGCTGGGCCCGCCGCTGCCGCCGACAGTGTCGAGCCAGTCGTTGAAAATGTTGCAAATGCCCGTAGGGCCGTAGGTCGTACTAAATCCGTAATAGCTGGCAAGAACTACGCTTGCGCAGGATTCGTTCCACGGGATTTCGGGAACGTAGGACTTGGCGGAATTATAGTAGGGGCCATTGGTCGAATTCCAGAAAGTACTGGTGGTGTGAGCAGCAGTGTCGCCGAAGTCCGTGCCGCCGACGGCGACATTGTAGATCGTGGACGCCCAGCCACTGACGTTGATTCCGTGTATTGCCACGCTCCCCCCGCGATCGGTCCCCGAGGCAGCAGAGTCGCCGGAGGAGACAAACACGGACACGCCCGCGGCAGCGGCGGTCTGGTATAAGGCGTTGATGTAGCTATTGAATGCGGCCCCGTTTACCGTTTCCGACTGGCCATAGCTGATGCTGACAACGCCTGGAACGGGACCGCCGTTCGTCAGCAGGTTCTGTAGCGCGATGAATCCGCCGAAGTTGGTCGTATCGGCGCAGGATGCCATTACGATGGCGGCATTGGGCGCAGCCGCGCTAGCCCATTCGACGTCGATGGCCGCCTCACTGTCGTCGCTATTAATCCCGGGGTCGTTGCAAGCGGCGCCGGTCCCAGGCGCTGGGTGGACCTCGGTGAGCGAACCATAAGGGTACAGGGCCAGCCCGAAGGTCTCGCGGAAAACGGCCCAATCGCCGGCACCGTTGTAAAGATCCGTATCCTCGACCACGACGATGGTTTGTCCCTGACCGGTATACCCACCGGAAAACGCCGGATTTAAATTGTAGATTGTCGCCAGGTCGCCCGGAACGAGGAGCGAGTAGTACGAGTTCACTGTGTATTGCCCCTTTGGCACGAGCATCGGCTGCGGCTTAAAGTTGTTGAGCGAGACGACCCCGGTAACAGCCGGCAGCAAAGCGGCGGGGATTTGCGGATCGCTCATGTTGGCGAAGTGACGCTCACCGGCGATGTCGAGAGCGTGAATTTCAGTGTGCAGCGCTTCGCGCACCTGGCCTGCGTTTCCAGAGAAGTCAATCACCATGTTGTTCGCGGGAACGCCGTTGACGGTGAATCCGTGCGATTCCAGCCAGTGCGACACAGTCGCAATGTCCTCGGAAGCCGCGCCAAACCGCCGTCCATACTCCGCGGCCGTAATCCATTTATGGAAGTTCCGAGAGGCCTTGTCGGTAAGCGATTCGACAAATTGTTCGGCCGCGAGGTCCTGCTCCGGCGAACGCTTCAACTGAAGGTACATATCGAGATGCAGATCGTTCGCGACAGGGCCCAAATCGTTTTGACTATTCGCTTCGGGGCGCGTGTTGCCCATAAGCGTAACCAGCCGGTTTTCGTCAATCGCCTGCGTAATGACGGCGCGCGGTCCCGCCGTCTGCGCGTTGTCTCTTGCCGTGAACGCCAATATCAGGCCGACTAGCGCCAGTAGTTGCAAAAATGATTTACGTAGCATTCTCTTTAGTCTCCCCTTTTCCGGTGCCTGCTTCTTGAGACTGTATTGTGCGCCGGCCTTTTCGCGAAGTCAAGATTCCGATTCGGTTACCTTCCGTCATGCCCGAAACGCGTCACACCACCGCGGCAATACACACAAACGGGCGAAACAAAAACGGCTCTGAGCAGGAATTCGACAAGGTGCGCGATTGGCGGGAGTTTCGAGAGGCCGGCTTTCCCAGCGACTGCGGCGGTTCAGTCGGCCCGCTCTGCGGAGGTTCCTTTTGCGGCTTTCCGGCCGGCCCGAGAAACCGAAGCCGTTCCGAGTCGAGATCCGCGTTCAGCGAAGGCCCGAACTCCCTCTAACGCTCTGATTCGATTACGTGGCGCGGCCATTGCGGTTGTTCAGGAGGACGTAAAGATGCGCGTCTATCGACTCTGCCGGTCGGTCCATGTGCAGCACGGTGCTCTCTCTTGTTCGCCGGGATTTGGCGCGGACGAGGGCGGCTCGCCATTGTGTCGACGGCTTCCCGGTCCTGCCTTTCCCTCGGGGTAGATCGCCGTGAAAGGCCCATCAACATTGATCACGACGCGAAGGGGGAACTGAAGCCGTTGATTGCGCCGGAACCCGGCCTTCACAGAACCCAATGAAACCTGGGTTCCGTCAGATTCTTGCGCAGAGCCAGAAGGACTGACTCACCCGCTGACCGGCGGCGGCGCGCCCCGGCGGCACAACACTCCCCTTGAAGACGGGCCCGGCCGCCGCCGGCACGAGCCCGCTTCAGGAATGACGCTCACGGTCCGGTCGTGTTCCAGGTGCCCAGCGTCTGCCAGCCGCTGTTCAGGCCCCCGTCGTCCGCCGCATACCCGTACACGTTCTTCACCCCCGCGAACGGCACGGTGAAGCTCACCGCCAGGTCCAGCGACAGCGTGTCCACCGAGCCGCTCACTGATGACGACCCGGCATTCACCGAGCACTGGCCGTTGCTCAGCGTCCCCGCCACCCCCGGCGTGACCGGCCCCGTTATCGCACTGCCCGAGTCGTTGTACAGATACAGATGGTTCGTGCTCTGCTGATACTCCAGCTTGCAGCCGTTAACAGAGCTCAGCGTCGCGTTGAGCAGCATGTACGTGGTCTTCAGGTACCCGTAACCGTTCACACTGGAGAACTTGAACGTGAAACTCCCGCTCGTCCCCGTTCCCGAGTTCGGTGTCACCGAGACCGCCGTCGGAGCCACCGGAGAGGCCGCGGTCCACGTGCCCAGCGTCTGCCACCCACTGTTCAGGCCCCCGTCGTCGGCGGCGTAGCCGTATACGTTCTTCACCCCCACGAACGGCACTATGAAGGTCACCGCCACATCCAGCGACAGCGTGTCCACTGAGCCGCTTACCGACGACGACCCGGCATTCACCGAGCACTGGCTGTTGCTGAGTGTCCCCGCCACCCCCGGCGTCACCGGCCCCGTTAGCGCAGCGCCCGAGTTGGTGTACAGGTATAGATGGTTCGTGCTCTGCTGATACTCCAGCTTGCAGCCGTTGACAGAGCTTAGCGTCGCGTTGAACAGCATGTACATGGTCTTCAGGTACCCGTAGCCGTTCACACTGGAGAACTTGAATGTGAAGCTCTGGCTCATCCCCGTTCCCGAGCTCGGCGTCACCGAGACCGCCGTCGGAGCCACCGGCAAGGCCGCAGTCCACGTGCCCAGCGTCTGCCAGCCGCTGTTCACGCCCTCGTTGTCGGCGGCGTAGCCGTACACGTTCTTCACCCCCACGAACGGCGGCACTATGAAGCTCACCGCCAGGTCCAGCGACAACGTGTTCCCCGAGCCGCCCACTGAAGACGAACCGGCATTCACCGAGCACTGGCTGTTGCTCAGCGTCCCCGCCACCCCCGGCGTGACCGGCCCCGTTGTTGCGCTGCCCGAATCGGTGTACAGGTACAGCCGGTTCGTGCTCTGCGAATACTGCAGCTTGCAGCCGTTGACAGAGCTCAGCGTCGCGTTGAACAGCATGTACGTGGTCTTCAGGTACCCGTAGCCGTTCGGGCTGGAGAACTTGAACGTGAAGCTCTGGCTTGTTCCCGTCCCCGAGCTCGGCGTCACCGAGACCGCCGTCGGAGGCCCGAGCGACGTCGTGTTGGTCAGCGAAAAGGTCTGGGTCAGGCTGGTGCCGGCCACTGTAGCCTTCACCGTGAACCCCCCGGCCGTGCCATTTGCCGTCAGTACCGGCGCGGTGGCCGTGCCGTCCGCGCCTGTCGTGACCGGCTGCGTGGGAGTTGACGCAAAAGTGCCGGACGCGCCGCCGCCCCCGGCCACGATCGCAAACGTCACCTTCGCGCCCGGGAACGGCGCGCTGTTCTGATCGAGCACCTTTACCTCGAGATTGGTTGAGTACGGTGCATCCACCACCGCGCTCTGACCGTCCCCCGCCGTCTTGTTCAACGTGGTCGCCACCGGCGTAGTGGGGGTGTTCAACTGAATGGCGCCGACGGCAAAATCGGCGCAGCTTCCCTGGCACGCCGTAAGACTGAATACCACCGATGTGATGTTGGCGGCAGTGGAGTCCTTCAAGCCGATATACACCGCGTCACCCGCCACGTCGCTGAGCGCGGTGAACGTGCCGAGCGATGCAGCGCCGTTGAACGCCTGAATGCTGGCCGTGAACTGGCCTGGCGCATCGGCCTGGATCAGTGCGCCCGCGCCAGCGACGCCCTTCCCGAAGGTCAGGGTGAGTGGGCCGTTGCCACCGACGGCGCCATCGGTTGTCCATAGCGCCTCGCTTCCCGCGGGGAGACCGGTACCGGTCCAACTGCAGTTCGTCGCCGAGGGAGGCGCGGCGCTGCAAACCACTGAAGCCACGCTGCCGGAAGCCGCCAGACCCACGGTGGCGCTGGGTCCTGCAGTCGAAGTTACGCCGAAGCTGGCGGAAAGCTGGGTCTGATCGGCGCCCAACTGACCCCAGCCGATCGTGGAGTCTGCCTGCTGAGCCGACAGGCTTGAGACCTGCACAACGCTATCGGCCTGAGCGGCGGTGGCGGCCAACAGGAGCAAACCCACTACAGAGCTGAGTTGCGAACAACGAATGAGTTTCGACATTTGGATTCTCCCTTGTGATGGCTCTGTTGGCTAGTTCGTGCCACCAGGCGGGCACGCCTTGGCATACCCCGTGAAGGCGCCGTTGTTGGAATAAAACCCGGGCGTCCCCAGGTCCGGGGTGCCATAGAACCAGCTAAAAAACGCCAGTTCCTGCAGATCGTAGGTCAGGCCATTTGCGGCAGAAATGACCCAGTTATTGGAGGTGGGCGGTATGCCGCCGTCGCTTAGCGGGTCCCCCACTTCGAAGTTATCCTGGCATCCGGGCTGTTGTCCCTGGTTCCCCCAGGGCGGCGTCGGGTTACTGCCGTTGGGGTCGTTAACGGCTTCGCCCACTTCGTGCGCCATTGTGGTTGTGAAACCCGGTCCAAAAGCCTCGGCCGTGTCCACTTCGAATGGCCCGTACACCTGGAGGTTGGCGCCCACCGCGAAAGCGGAATGGAAGCCCAGAACGCAGCAATTGCTTCCGAAGAGATTCGTGTCCCCCTCCGACATCACGACATTTTTGGTCAGGAATAACGGAAACGTGCCAATGTTGACCTGCGCGGCCAGCGGTCCTGCAATCAAAGCCTGAATCGCATTGTCCATGTCATTGACCTCGACTACGCCGAGCGGCTCACAGGTGCCGAGTTCGGAGGCTGGGTAGTTACTCCCTGCGCCCGAGGTTCCGCCAGTACCGAACGACAGCGCTTGAGAAGCCAGGCTGGACTCTTGGAGAGTCAGGTGATATGGAGTATTCCCCAGCAGCTCCCAGAATTCGGCGCGGACACCGGCATCCTCGTACTGCGTATTGCCCATGTTCACGCTATTCATGACCCAGGTAGTATTCGTGAAGAGCGGCGAATTCACGATGATGTCTTCAGCGGTGTGGCCGGTTACGCAGGCATCGGTAGCGGTGGGATCGTACACCACCGTACCGTTGACGTCCTTGATGGTGATCACCAGCGGAACGATCTGTATCGGAAGCGTGGTGGTGGTTTTGCCATTGTAGTAGGGGCTGCGGCCGAGGATGGTTCCCGTATAGGTATTGCCATCGTAAGCCACGACAGAATAATTCCACGACGGCAGCGGATTGCTGACTGTCTGCGGGCTGAGCGTCTCCGTCGGTTTGACCAGGTTCTCCGTCGCGGCCAGGTTATGCACGGGAATCGCCGTAACGTAGCCCTTCAGAACATGATGCGGTTGTCCAAAGGCACGTGGCGCCCAGGCGCAGACCGTCACCGCAAAACAAAGAATCAAAGCTCGTTTCGTTGCGAGTCCGGCTTTACCGTTTCCGCTGGTGCTGGCTGGGTCACGGCGTTGGGGATCGCGGTCCCGAATCGTCGTGGAAAACGCCCTGACGGGCGGAAAGGCAACGGTCTTTGTGTTCATTGGTCATCCTTCTGTCTGTATCAGATTGTCGTGGCCGGCCGAACGATGCGGCCGCGCGGCCTGCGCCCGCAAGAACCGAGTCATCATCCGCCCTTTGCACCGGCTGCAGCGGGTCGCCGTAAACCGGAAGTTGACGCTGCTGTCCGCATGGTTCAGCCGGGCTCTCTGGCCGTCATACGCAAGGGTCAATCGCTGCGCGGCGCTTTCGCTATACGCCGCGCGCTCGGCCGCGGCCGCTCCCGTGCACGCCAGCGGCACCAGCGATATCCGGACGCAGGCGAGTGTGCTGCTGCCAACCATTGGACGTTGCTCCTTTCGGTCTCGCGAGGTGCGCCACCTGTCAGTAATCACATCAACGGTTAATACCGCACTTTCGGGCACACAAGCGGAAGGGCGGCCCCAAGGGGTGACCAAGTTCGTGTTTCCGAGCGCCTCCAAACCGGCCATCCCCATGGCCAGGCCAATAAGCTCGTATGCCAGCGGAACCCTTGTACGCCGAGCGTCATACCCTCCAGTGCCGGAACGGCGGGCAAGGTTTACCGGCAAGCATAACACGAGCCGTGCCGGGATTCAAAGAAAAATCGCACTCGTGGACGATGGGCACTAACGAGGTGAAAACCTACATCGCAGAGCGGCAAACGCCGGAAACCCCCGACGCCAGTTGACGGAGATCGAGGCGTAAGACTCCGCCGGCCCGCACGCAGCGCAAACCCGCCACCCAGATCCCTCGAAGAAGGCGCCGCAATCGTCGTGGCGAAGCCGCCATTGAGGCCGTTGACAGAAACCCACACCCCTCCAACCACCAGTTAACCAAACACTTCCGCGCCTCGCCCCCCAGACCAGCCGGCTGCCCGTGGTACCGTCAATGCGCCATGACAACAGACGCTCACATCCACGCGAACGGCTTAATCGGCCTTGCCGGCCCCGGCCCCAGCGGCCCGGAAGGCAGCGGCAACGCCGCCAGACACGGCCTGTCCGCCGGCTTCCGCGTCCTCACCAACGAAAATCGGCAGGAATTCGACGGATTAATCGCCGAGTATCACCGCGCCTTCGCCCCAACCACCACGCACGAGCGCTTCCTGGTTGAGGAAATGGTCAGTCCCGCTGGCGGCCCGCCCGCATTCGCCGCCTCGAGGCGGTCGTGGTTGAGCAGATGGTCGGCCCTTCCAGCCCCGCCGATGCCGACTCCATCCGCGCCCTGCAGCGCGATGCCGCGGCCGCCGAGCGGTCCTGCTGTCGCGCCTTGAAACAACTCCTGGCGCTCCGCAAACTCGAGGGCGAGGCCGCCGAAGACCCTGCCGGACGAAACGAAGCCAATTCCCGGCTGAGCCCGGACGCCAGCCCGGGAACCACCGAAAACAAATCGCCGTCCTGCCAGGCTACAAGCAATCCTGTGACACGAGACGAACCCAATTCCGTGCCACCCGGGAGGTTACCCAGCTCAGTGGATCAGGCCCTTGCGAACCGCGTACAGGATCAGCTCAGGAAGGTTGTGTAAGTGCAGTTTCTGAAAGATGTTGTTGCGGTGCGTTTCCACGGTGGCCAGACTGATATGCAGCAGTTCGGCGATGTCCCGGTTGCTCTTCCCGGACGCCAGTAACTGACAGACTTCCTTCTCGCGCAAGCTGAGAAGATCGTAACTGTCCTCCACGCCGCGGCGGCGCGCCTCCGCCACGTACTCTTCCATCAGCAGTCTGGTGATGCTCGGGCTGAAGTACGCGTTCCCAGCGGCCACGGCGCGAATCGCCGCCAGGACGTCGGCCTCCGGCGAGGCCTTCAGAAGATACCCGCGCGCCCCGGCCTTGAGCGCGCGAAGCACGTAACCCTCGTCGGAATGCATACTCACGATGACCATGCCGGCGGCCGGCACCTTCTCGGCAATCTGCTGCGCTGCGTCGGTGCCGCTGAGCCGCGGCATCCCCACATCCAGCAGAATCACGTCGGGCTTGTGCCGGATGGCCAGCTCGATCGCTTCGTATCCGTCGGACGCCTCGGCCACCACCTGAAACTCGCCTTCCCGTTCCAGCAGCGCGCGAAGCCCGCTGCGGATCAGGGCGTGATCGTCGGCGATCAGTACACGGACACCCACACTATGCAATATAGCCGGTCCCCCGGCCGGAATCGCTCCGCTCCGCGGACACGCTACCGCCAAAGTTCCTCGAAAATCGTGCCGCCGCCGTATTCCCGCTCCTCCGCGCCGCTTCTATACTGCAATGGCGCGGCCAGCTATGAACGCAATCAAAACGGTCAACCCGAGAATCATCGAGTTTCTGCAACGGACCGACACCTGCTCCGTCTCCAATGCCATCGAGACATCCCAGGTCCGCATGCGCGATGAAGGCTTCATTCAGGGAACCGCGCACTGCTCGTTTCCCCATCTCGGGCCCGTCGCCGGATACGCGGTCACCGGGCGCATTAGCACCAGCGCTCCACTGATCACCAACCTCTGTTACTACCAGCGGATGGACTGGTGGCGCTATATCACCTCCATTCCGGCTCCGCGGATCATCGTAATGGCTGACGTAGGCCGCATTCCCGGCACCGGGGCCTTCGTGGGCGAGATCCACGCGCGCATCGCCCGCGCTCTGGGATGCGTCGCGTATGTCGGTAACGGTACCATTCGAGATGTGGAGGCCCTCGAAAAGATGCGGTTCCCGTGTTTTGCCGGCGGCGTCAGCGTCTCGCATTCCTATGCCCACGTCATCGATTTCGGCGATCCCGTGGAGATCGGCGGACTTCGCATCGCGCCCGGCGATCTCCTTCACGGCGACCGTCATGGCGTGCAGACCGTCCCCGCCGAAATCGCCGATCACCTCCCCGCCGCTGTCGCCCGGATCACCGCCCACGAAGCCTCGCTGATCGAGCTGTGCCAGTCGCCTGACTTCTCGCTGGAGAAGCTCGCGGCCGTGCTGGAACAGGAGCCATCGCCGTGGCCGCCGCCGGGGCGTCTCTGAATTCGCGCCAGGGCGCCTCCCGCCGGCAGACCCGCGCCCTCCTGTGGGCCGGCTTCGGAGGACTCCTGGTGTTGATGAGCGGCGTCGGCCTGAGCGCGATCTCTTTTCTCTATCAAATCGAAATTCGTCAGGAGCAGATTCGCCGGGACTACGTCGAGCGCGACCGCACCCTCGAGAAGCTCCGTTCCAGCATCTTCCTCTCGGGCACGTATGTGCGCGACTTTCTGCTCGACAGCAGCGAAGTTGTGGCCGCCAGCCACCGTGCCCAGTTTCTGGAAACACGGCGCGACATTGAGAACGGGCTGGCCGGTTATCGCCGTTTTCTCCGTCCCGAGGAGCGGGAGCCCTTCGATCGTCTGAGCAGGGAACTGGCCGTCTATCTTGCCGCGGTCGCGCCGGCACTGGACTGGAGCCCCCAGCAGCGTCGTGACCGCGGTTACACCCTGATTCAAGAAGAGGTTCTGCCGCGGCGGATGATGGCGGTCAGTCTGGCGGACCGCATCCAGCAGATGAGCGAGAAGCAATTGGAGGTGAGCAGCGCTGCGGTGAGCGAGCTGTTCTCTTCGTTCCGCGTGAAGCTGCTGGTGCTGCTGGTGCTCACCGTTGCCATCGGCGTTCTGCTGGCCAGCGTCACGCTGTGGCGCCTGTTCCGTCTGGAGAACGAGTCCCGCTACCGCTTTGAGGAGGTCTTGAAAGCGCGCGGGGAACTGGAGCGCCTCTCCGCGGAACTCCTGTCCGCGCAGGAGAGCGAGCGCCGGAGGATCGCCCGCGAGTTGCACGATGAGGTCGGCCAGGTGCTCTCCGCGACCATGCTGGGGCTCGGCAATCTGCGCTCCGCGATGAAGGCGAACAACACCGAAGAAGCGCTCCGGCAAATGCAGCTTTTGCAGGACATGACCGAACGGAATGCCAACGTGGTTCGCAACATCTCGCTGCTGTTGCGCCCCACCATGCTGGACGACCTGGGTCTGCTGGCGGCGCTGAAGTGGCTGGCCCGGGAGGTTTCGCGGACCACGTCGCTGCAGGTTGACGTGGCCGCCGTGGACTGCCCGGATGAGTTGCCGGAGGAGCATCGCACCTGCGTGTTCCGGGTGGTGCAGGAAGCGGTTCGCAACGCGGCTCGCCATTCCGGCGCGCGCCAGGTGCGCATCTCCGTGAACCAGCAGACGAACCGTCTTCGCGTTTCCGTCCAGGACGACGGCAAAGGCTTCGATCCCGAGCAGGAAACCGGTCTCGGCATTCTGGGTATGCAGGAGCGCGTCCTCCATTTGGGCGGGGTCCTGCACGTCGATTCGGAGCGCGGACGCGGCGCCATTGTCCGCTTCGAGCTCCCCCTCGTCGAAGTGCCCCGCGGCGGCGCAATTACAGCCTCATAAGCACGAAATTCCAGTCCCGGCGGTATTCCTCTTCCAGCGCCAGAACCCTACGCTCGGAGTGTGGGCTGCCCCCGGTGAGACGAATCCGATGTTCCATGTGAGACGGACGCCGCGTCTACACTCTGACGAAAAGCCGAAAAAAGGGGGCCTTATTGTGATCACCACGGATCCTGCATTCGCTGCGAACATGAGTGAGATTGCCTCCAGTTTCGACTGGAACTTCTGGCAGGCGCCCACCGTCGAAGACGCCATGCCGCTGTTACTGGCGGAGCCCATCCCGCTGGTCATCTACGACGTACAGCATCGCGAGGACGACTGGCAACCGGCATTCGGCCGCCTTGGAGGATTGTCTTCGGAGCGTTGCCTTCTGCTGGCGTCCCCCGCCGCCGGCCCGTATCTGTGGCAGGAGGTGATTCGCCGCGGCGGTTTTGACCTCCTCTCCAGGTCCGCGGCCCGCGACGAAACCGCCCGGAAACTCGCGTTCGCCAGGTTCTGCATGGAAAACGCACGGAAACAGGAACGATGAATCTCTTCAAGAATCAGCTCGCCTCCATCGGGGCCGTGGTTGTGGCGATGGCCATGACGGCCACGCTTTCTTCCTGTGGCCGGCACGTGGCATCTGCAAAAGCCGCCGAGGTCGCGGAAGTTACCGTGGGAACCACGCGCGTGCAGATGCAGGCGATGGCGCAGCATCTGACGGTCAGCTCCGAGTTGGTGCCCTTTCAGGAAATCGACGTCTACGCGAAGGAAGCCGGCTATGTGAAACAGCTTCTGGTGGACTACGGCACCCACGTGCACGAGGGACAACTGATGGCCGTGCTGGAGATTCCGGAGCTGGAGGCGCAGCTCGATCAGGACAAGGCGTCGATTCGCGCACGGAGCGAGGAGGTCACCCAGGCGGAGCACGAAGTGGCTCGCGTGAAGGCGCAATACACCGTGGCCCATCTGCAGTACGATCGCATCGCCAGCGTCGCCAAAGCCCAGCCCGGCCTGGTGGCGCAACAGGAAGTGGACGACTGGGAGGGGAAGGACCTCGCTCTCGAATCGCAGTTGGAAGGGGCTCGGGGAGCGCGCGCGGCCGCGCAGGGTCGTCTGGAGGAGGCAAAGGCAAGGCTCACACACGACCAGGCCTTATACGACTACTCCAGAATCACCGCTCCCTTCGACGGCGTGGTCACCCAGCGCTATGCCAATCTGGGCGCGCTCATGCAGGCCGGCACCACTTCCACGCAGGCCACTCCGCTGGTGCGCCTCTCCCAGGAGAACCTGTACCGGCTGGTCATCCCCGTGCCCGAGTCCTATGTCCGGTACGTTCATATCGACGATCCCGTGCAGGTGCGAGTGCCCGCCCTGAATCGTAGTCTCGTGGGAAAGGTCGCCCGGTTTTCGGTGGACGTAAACGGAGATACGCGGACCATGCACACCGAAGTGGATGTTCCGGATGCGAATTACCAGCTTGTTCCGGGCGTCTATGCCGAGGCCCTGCTCACACTCAATCAGAACGGGAACGTTCTGGTGGTCCCCCTGCAGGCCATAAACCGCAACGGGACCGGGACCGGCGTCTACGTCGTGGGCCCCAACAGCCGCGTGCAAGACCGCCCGATAACCGTGGGCGCCGAAACGGCGGACTATGCCGAAGTGACCAGCGGCCTCAAATCCGGCGAACGGGTGATCATCAGCGACCGCAGCGGACTGAAGCCCGGCCAATTGGTGAAGACCCAGTCCGTGGAGGCGCTGGCCTGGCGCGAAACCGGCCAGCCGCAGCCGTAAAGCGAGCGACCCAATGGCACGATTCTCCATACGAAATCCGTATTTCATCATCGTCGTTTGTCTGGTGATCGCGGTTCTCGGCGTGACCGCGTTGCTGGGCATGCCCGTGGACCTTTTCCCGAATATCAACATGCCGCAAGTGGTGGTCGCGACTTTCTATTCCGGAATGCCGCCGGAGGACATCGAGACCAACATCACCTCGCCCCTGGAGCGTTTCTTCACGCTCGCCAGCGGAGTGGAGCACAGCGAATCGCACTCGCTGCTCGGGGTGAGCATCATTCGCGTGTTCTTTCAGCCGGGAACCAGCGCGGACGCCGACGTCACGGAGCTTTCGAACCTGGCTCTGGCGGATCTGAAGCGCCTGCCTCCGGGAACACTGCCGCCCGTGGTGTTGAAATCGGACTCTTCCAGCCTGCCGGTTTGCCTGGTGGCGGTGCGAGGGGCGGGACTCACCGAAACGCAGTTACACGACTACGCCCAGTTCGCCATTCGCAACCAGATCGCCGTCGTCAAGGGCGCGGAAATACCCTGGCCGTTTGGCGGCAAGTACCGGCAGATCATGGTGCGCGTCGATCCCTACAAGCTGGCGTCGCGCGATCTCAGCCCGATGGATGTGGTGGAGGCCGTCAACGACGCCAACGTCATTCTGCCGGCCGGCGACGTGAAGATGGGGCCGTTCGACTACTATGTCTACTCAAACAGCCTCGTTGACAACATGCGGCAGCTCAACGACGTTCCGCTGAAGACCGTGGGAGATTCGTGGACCCGCGTCAGCGACGTGGGCCAGGCGGAAGACTCCAGCGCAACGCAATACAATATCGTGCGAATTGCCGGCCAGAAATCGGCCTACATCCCCATCATGAAACAGGGCGGCGACACCAACACCATCGAAGTGGTGAACGGCGTTCGCAGAATAATCGGCCATCTCTACGACATCCCGAAACAGATGTCGGCCGAGCTGCTGTTCGATCAGTCCACCTTCGTGAAGGAGGCTATCCGTACGGTGCTGCACGAGAGCCTCCTGGGCCTGATCCTGACCAGCATCATGATCCTTCTATTCCTGGGGAACCTGCGCGCCACGTCCGCGGTCTTGTTGTCGATTCCGCTCTCCGCGCTGGCGACGTTTCTCATTCTCGGATTCACCAGCGCCACAATAAACACCATGATCCTCGGCGGATTGGCGCTCGCGTTCTCCCGCATCATCGACAATTCCGTCATCTCGCTCGAGAACATTTATCGCCATCTTGAAATGGGCGATGCGCCGGTGATGGCCGCCGAGGTAGGGGCGTCGGAGGTGACGCTCGCGGTACTGGCGGCGACGCTGGTCGCCGTGGTGGACTTCTTCCCGGTAACTCTCCTCTACGGCGTCAGCAAGTTCTTGTTTTCGGCGCTGGCCCTGTCCTTCTGTATTTCCCTCACCCTCTCGTTCATCGTTGCGGTCACCGTGATACCGCTGTTCTGCGCGCGCTTTCTGAAGACCGTACCTCATTCTCATGAAGCGCAGCCGAGGGGCTCCTGGTGGACGCGCTTCAATTCCGCCTTCAATCGCGGCTTTAACAAGCTTCTGGACTTTTACGAAGCCTGGGTTCGCCGCGCGCTCATACGTCCCGGCCTCACCACCGCCGCGCTGATGGGGCTCTTTGTACTCAGCCTGGGACTGTATCCACTGCTCGGCGTCGCTTTCTTCCCGCGGACGGACGCCGGCCAGTTCACCATCAACCTGAAAGCGCCCACGGGGACCCGCATCGAAGTAACCAACGAGTATGTCGCCAAAGTGGAAGATCTGATCAAGCGCACCGTCGCGCCGGAGGATTTCCGCATAACCGTCTCGAACATCGGCGTGGTGAACGACTTCTCTTCTTTATATACGACGAACTCGGGCTCCTACATGGCGACGATCCAGACTCAGCTTACCGACGGCCACCACATCTCCAGCAACGAATATATGGACCGCGTGAAACTACGAATCGCGCGACAGTTCCCGGAGCTGCGCACGTTCATGCAAAGTGGGTCGATGGTGGACGCCGTTCTGAATAGTGGCATGCCCGCTCCCATCGACGTTCAGGTAGTAAGTCCCAGTCTTCACCAGAATTACGATCTCGCTCAGGAGTATGCGCGGCGGATCGCGGCTTTGCCGGGAGTAGGTCAGGTGTACATTCCACAGGACCTCAACTACCCGGGCATTCGCATGAACGTCAACCGCGTTCATGCCGCGGAACTCGGCCTCAGCCAGAAGGAGATCGTCGATAACGTGATTACCGCACTGAACTCTAATGTGATGATCGCGCCCAATTACTGGCTGGACCGGGAAAATGGCAACAACTACTTCATGACTGTCCAGTACTATGAGCATGGCACGCCCGCCATTCACGACCCGCTGGACCTGACGAGTATACCGCTGCGCGCGCCGAATCTGAAAACGCCCACCACGCTGAACAGCGTGGTGGGTCTGGAGAAGGTCCTGTCCCCGACCGCGGTAGACCACTACATGATCCAGCGCGCCACGGACGTATATGTGACTCCTAAATCCGAAGACCTCGGCCGGGTGGCGGCGCAAATCGAAAAGATGCTACCAGAGGTGCCGCACGCGCCCAATGTGCGCGTGACTCTTCGTGGCATGGTGCTGGGGATGCAGCAGTCCTTTCGCAGTTTCGGGATTGGCCTGATTCTGTCGTTCGTCCTGCTCTTCCTGATTCTGATTGCGCAGTTCCGCTCCTTTGTCGATCCTGTGCTGATCCTGCTGGCGATTCCGATGGCTATCATCGGCGTACTGGTGACGCTGCTGGTCACGGACACGACACTGAACGTCATGTCCCTCATGGGCGTGCTGATGCTGATCGGAATCGCCGCCTCGAACAGCATTCTGATCGTCGATTTCGCCCACCGTCTGGAGGAGCAGGGCCTGGCAGTAAGCGATGCGATTATCACATCCTGCCGTGTCCGCTTGCGGCCCATTCTGATGACCTCGCTCGCCACCATCATCGGCATGATCCCCATGGCCCTCAAGATGGGCACGGGTTCCGAACAATACGCCCCCATGGCGCGCGCCATTATCGGCGGCCTGACCTCGTCCGTGTTGCTCACCATCTTCATCGTTCCCGCCGCGTATCTGCTGATTTACCGGCGCAAGGAGACGGTTCGTTCCAATGCGTAGACCGCTGCTAGTCGCGCTCGCGGCAGCCATGGCCGCCGTGCTACACGCGCAAGCCACACCCGCGGACACACTTACTCTCGCTCAGGCGGAAGCCATCGCGCTGAAGAATCACCCGCGGGTGGCCGCGGCGCTGAACGAGGCGGCCGCGGCCGGGCAGCGAGTTACCGAAGCAAAGTCCGCTTACTACCCCACGGTCAACGGCGAGATCACCGCGTCGCAAGCCCTCGACAACAGCCGGCTGGGGGCGGGCTTCCTGACCACCTCGCTGCTGTTCGACCGCTTTGGGACGGGTCTGGAGTTCAACCAGTTAGTCACCGATCTTGGCAGGACGAAGAACCTCGTCGCCAATTCGAAGCTGCAGGCGCAGGCCGCGGACCAGAACACCCAGGCGACGCGTTATGATGTCCTGTTCGGGGTGAATCGCGCGTACTTTGGCGTCCTCCAGGCCGAGGCCCTGGTGAAGGTGGCCGACGAGACCATTCGAGCGCGCCAGACGCTTGCCGACCAGGTGACCGCCCTGGCGAAGGCGCAACTTAAGTCGCAGCTCGACGTCAGCTTTGCCGAGGTGAATGTCTCACAGGCCCGCGTGCTGCTGATCCGCGCCCAGGATGGCGTGCAACGAGCTTACGCGAACCTGACCCGCGCGCTGGGCGAGGACAAGCCGGCGAACTATCAGCTCAGCGAGAACGATCTGCCGCCGAAACCTCCACCCGACGCGGAGACGCTGATGGCCGAGGCGATTCAGAACCGGCCGGAGCTCCGCGAAGTGCGTCTGCAACAGCAGGCGGCACAGAGGTTCGAGACTGCCGAACGCGATCTTTCACGGCCCACCGTCAGCTTTTTGGGCGTTGGCGGCGCGCTCCCTTACCTCGATCAGTCGCCGCGGGTGGCGCCCGACGAATATGAGGCCGTGGGTGTGAACGTGGACATCCCCATCTTCAATGGGCACCTCTTCTCCGCGCGCCGGCAGGCGGCCCACTATGAGAGTCTGGCCGTCGACCAGCGTATGCGCGCTCTTCAACAAATGGTGGAGCGCGACGTCCGCGCCACGTGGGCCAGCGCCTCCACCGCATGGCAACGCATCCCTGTGACCGAGGAAATGGTGAAGGAGTCTCAACTTGCTTTGGACCTGGCGCAGGGCCGCTACAGGCTGGGGCTGGCGTCCATCGTGGAGGTTACGCAGGCGCAACTCAACCTGACCCAGGCGCAGATCGAGAACGTGACGGCGCGGTACGACTATCATTCCGCGTTCGCCGAACTACAGTACACCACTGGCGCGCTGCGGTGATGTCAGGCCGGCATCGTGTGCTGGCTTTCCGGTATTGCGAAAGCGGCCGCGTTGTTAGAACCTGAGAAGGGAGCTATATGTTCAGCATTTTCCGGCGCGGGCGAGTGAAGGCGACGGCAAAGCTGGCGGCCATTGTCGCGTTCTACGCGGGCGTGTTTCTTGGCGGCGTGGTTGCGCTCCCGATTCTGGGCGAGCACTTCTTCGGGAATCGGCGCCAGCCGGTTTTCGTGGTTGACTTACTCATTTTCGGCGGCGTCTGCGCGGTGCTGGCGGCCGTGCTCCTGGCCGACAAGCTCGGCTATGTGCAAACGTCGAAGGAACGAGGGCGTCCGGCCGAGCCCGCTCAGTCAGCACCGCGCGAGCCCGCGGTAGACGCGTGGACCGAGCAGGTGCGTTCCGATGCCCGCCTTGCGCATGTGTCGTCGTATCTTCCCGAAATCGCGACAACGCCCGGCGAACATCGCCACCACACTGGCGACTCGTAAACGGGCCCCACACCGAATCGGCCGGCACCAGACCCCGCGGCGCCCGTAAGCGCCACAAAAAGCTTACCGGGGCGGCCGGTGTAACCAGTTTGTCACCGTAAATTCACATTCCGCTAATCCAGAGCCGATATTCTCAAGGTCGCGCAAAAATTTCAGGGAACCTCATTCGACGACGAATCAGGAAAGGAGTGTACGACCGAATGACCAGAGGTCACAGGCGCTTGAGATGGGTTGGGATTGCGTTTGCAATCATGTCCTGCACAGCGATCATGTCGGGGGCCGATCCAGCTTCCGATCCATCGCAAACAAAAGCAACCGATGTTGACGAATTGCGCGCGTTACTGACGGCGCAGCAGAAGCAAATCGAGGAGCTGCGCACCGCGCTGGAGGCGCAGAAGAAGGTGATCGAGAAGCTGGCGCCGGCGCAGACCCCGGCACAGAACAACGATGCCCAGTTCTCCATTCCGAACGCGAAGAAGTTAGGCGAGGTGGCCACCACCAGCCCGGTGCTTCCTCCAGCGCCGCTGCCTTCGCCGCAGGCGTCGGGCAATGCCGTGGAGGAGAAGGCGCCGCTTTCGTTCAAGATCGGCGTGGCGGACTTCACCCCGGTGGGCTTCATGGATTTCACCGGAATCTTCCGGTCCACCAACTCGGGTGGCATTGGAACCGGCTTTGGCAGTATTCCGTATGCCACCACGACTTCGGCGCCGGGCAACCTCAGCGAAATGCGTTTCAGCAACCAGAACTCGCGCATTGGCTTGAAAGTGGACAGCGACGTGCTAGGTGCAAAGGTTCGTGGGTACTTGGAGGCTGACTTCCTCGGCGTGACAACGCAGAACGTGTTTCAGGAAAGCAACTCCGACTCGCTGCGCATGCGCCTGTACTGGGTGGATGTGCGGAAAGGCAAGTTTGAGCTTCTGGCGGGCCAGTCGTGGAGTCTGCTGACGCCAAACCGCGTTGGGGTATCCCCGATGCCGGGCGACATCTTCTACTCGCAGGACATGGACACGAACTACCAGGTGGGCCTAACCTGGACGCGCGCTCCGGGCATCCGGTTCGTCTTCCATCCGACTGAACACGTCGCCTGGGCTTTCTCGGCGGAGAACGCTCAGCAGTATGCCGGCGGTGCAGTCACCTGCCCCTCGGCTCTTGCCGCCACTTACTGCGGCACCATTCTGGATACCGGCAGCAGCGGTACGGCGGGCACGCCGACCACGCCGAACGCGGCGCCGGATTTCATCAGCAAGCTGGCTTTCGACGGAAAGCGCGCCCACTTAGAAATCTCCGGGCTTCTCCGCACCTTCCGGGCCTACGACGTGGTCACCTTGTCTCATAACACGTCGATCGGCGCGGGCGGCGCGATTAACAGCAACTTCGAAATCGCCAAGGGTCTCCATATTGTCGAGAACGCCTACTACAGCGATGGCGGCGGACGCTATATTAACGGCTTCGGCCCGGATGTTATCGTTCGCGCGGACGGCAGCCTGTCGCCGGTGCATGCCGCATCCACGGTGGACGGCATCGAATACACGGCCAACAAGAAGGTGTTCCTTTATGGTTATTTTGGCGCGGCTTACCTCGACCGGGACATCGCCGTGGACACCTCCGGCAAGTATATCGGCTATGGGTTTCCTGGCAGCGGCACCAACAACAACCGCAGCATCGAAGAAGCCACCTTCGGCTGGATCCAGACTTTCTGGAAGCACCCGACTTACGGCGATCTCAAGCTGATCACGCAGTACTCGTATCTGTGGCGCAATCCGTGGGCTCCGCCGACCAGCGGTCCCACCAATGCGCACGCGAACATGGTCTACGTCGACGTCCGCTACGACCTGCCGTAGCGCGGCGGGAAGACGCTGTCTCTTGAACGGAGCCCCGGCGGCGGGCAATTCGGAGTTCCCCCTCCGTAGGGAGGTCTGCCGCCGGGCCTTTTGCGCTTATAAGGAGAAGACATCATGCGATCCACAGTCTTGATTGCAATCGTGCTGGCGGTGGTTCTTCCGGCTGCGTATGCGGCGGAGACCATTAATGCGGCGGGGGCCACGTTTCCCGCGCCCATCTATCAGAAGTGGTTTCAGGAGTACCATGCCGCGCACGCCGACGTGCAGATTAACTATCAGTCGATCGGGTCGGGCGGAGGAATCCGCCAACTAACCGAAGGCACCGTGGATTTCGGCGCTTCCGACATGCCCATGACGAACGACCAGATCGGCAAGATCACGAAGTTCAAAGTGCTTCACTTTCCCACGGTCCTCGGCGGGGTGGTGCCCACTTACAACGTTCAGGGCGTGAGCGCAGAGTTGAAGTTCACGCCGGAGACACTCGCGGGTATCTTCCTCGGCAGGATCACTAAGTGGAACGACCCGGCGCTGGCAAAGGACAACCCAGGCGTGAAACTGCCGGGCGCGGATATCACCGTGGTGCACCGCTCCGATGGCAGCGGCACCACTTTTGTCTGGACGGATTACCTGTCCAAGGTGAGCGCCGACTGGAAGGGCAAAGTCGGTGCGAATACAGCAGTCAACTGGCCGGTGGGCCTGGGCGGCAAAGGCAATGAAGGGGTAGCCGGCCAGGTAAAGCAGTTACCGAACTCCATCGGCTATGTGGAACTGATTTACGCCGTCCAGAACAATATGCCTTACGGTCTGGTCAAGAACCAGGCCGGCGCGTTCGTGAAGGCCAGCTTCGATTCCGTAACCGCCGCAGCCGCCGGCGCCGCGAAAGACATGCCGGACGATTTCCGGGTGTCCATCACCAACGCCCCGGGCAAGGCCGCCTACCCGATCTCGTCGTTCACCTGGCTGCTGATTCCGGACAAGATCGGCGACGCCACCAAGCGGGAAGCCATCAAGGCGTTCCTCAAATGGATGTTGACGGCGGGGCAGAACGACGCGGCGGGAATGAGCTACGCCTCGCTGCCGAAGCCGATTGTCGCGAAGGAACAAAAGCAGATCGCCGGGATCAAGTAAACCACCAGTACTTCCTTATGGCTACAGCCACTCAGTCCGTGCCCGGAAGGGCACGGACTTTCTTCAGAAACGTACGCGCCGGCGACCAGGTCGCTTATTTGATCACGTTCCTGTTTGCGGCCATGGTAGCGTTGGTGACGGCAGTGCTGGTTTTCGAGTTGTGGATCAAGTCCGGCGCGGCCATCCACCGGTTCGGCTTCGGCTTCCTCTGGAAGAGCACCTGGGACCCGGTGAACGATGAGTTTGGCGCTCTCCCGTTCGTATACGGAACCATTATCACCTCCGTTCTGGGGCTTCTCATCTCCGTTCCGTTGGGAGTTGGCGCGGCCATCTTCCTCTCCGAGCTCGCGCCGCCGAAGATGTCGAATACGCTCACCTTTCTGGTGGAACTGCTGGCCGCCGTGCCCAGCGTCATCTTTGGTCTGCTGGCCATCTTCGCTCTGGTGCCCCTGATGCGGCAATACGTCGAGCCGGCTCTGATCGACAGTTTTGGATGGTCGCCTTTCTTCAAGGGTCCGGCGTACGGCGTGGGTGTGCTCACCGCGAGCCTGGTGCTGGCCATCATGATGTTCCCGTATATCATCTCCATCTCTCGTGAGGCCCTGATGCAGGTTCCGCGGGAGCAGCGGGAAGCCGCGCTCGCCCTGGGCGCCACTCGCTGGGAGGCCACCTGGGACGCGGTGGTGCCGTTCGCGCGGCTGGGAATCGTGGGCTCCATCTTTCTCAGCCTGGCTCGCGCCCTGGGCGAGACCATGGCCGTGACCATGGTGATCGGCAACGATCCCAAAATCAACTCTTCCATCCTGGCCCCTGGATACACCATCGCCGCGGTGATCGCCAACGAATTTACGGAAGCGACCAGCGACTTTCACCTCGCCGCCCTGGTGGAGCTGGGTCTGGTGCTTTTTCTGATCACCATGATCCTGAACGGCCTCGGACAACTGCTGTTGCTGGTAACCACCAAACCCGGGACGGCGAGGTAACCATGCTGAGGCTCTGGCGCAAAGCGGTGAACGGCGTGATGCTAACGCTCACGGGGCTGTGCGCCAGCGTGACCGTGTCCGCATTGTTCCTCATCCTCGGCTACCTGCTGTGGAACGGCGGCAAGTCTCTGAACTGGGATTTCTTCACGAAGCTGCCGTTATCGCCGGGCGAACCGGGCGGCGGGATGGCCAATGCGATTGTCGGCAGCGCCAAAATCGTAGCTCTGGCGGCGCTGATTGGCGTGCCCATCGGGTTTCTGTCCGGCGTCTATATCGCGGAGTTCAGCGGCAAGGCCATGGCCAACCTCATTCGCTACACCGCGGACCTGTTGAACGGCGTTCCTTCCATCGTGATCGGAATCTTCGCGTGGACGCTGATTGTGGTTCCCATGCATCGTTTCTCGGCCTGGGCGGGCGGCTTTGCCCTGAGCCTGATGGTGATTCCAGTCACCCTCCGCGCCACCGAACAGTTCCTCGCCCAGGTGCCCCTGGCGCTCCGCGAGGGCGCGCTGGCGCTGGGAGCGAGCAAATGGAAATCCGTGGCCACCGTGGTGATCCCCGCCGCCCGGACGGGCATTCTGACAGGTATCATACTGGGAGTAGCGAGAGTTTCCGGAGAAACCGCTCCGCTGCTGTTCACGGCCCTGAATAATCAGTTCTGGAGCAAGGGATTTGGCGAGGCCACGGCGTCCCTTCCGGTGATGATTTATACGCACGCGATCTCGCCCTACGAGGACTGGCACCGGCAGGCCTGGGCCGCCGGCCTGGTGCTGCTGGGTTTGGTTTTGGTGGCCAACATTGCCGCCCGGATGGTGCTTGCGAAAGGAGCCGCCAGTCAGCGCGGATGAGAACGATCATGGGAGCGATTCCTCAACCCGGCATCTCCGGCAGCAGGAGCGAACAGACTGTGGCAGACTCCACGTCCCTCACGCCAGCCGCTAAAGCCGGCCCGAAGATGCGGGCGTCGAACGTGGATTTCTTCTACGGGAAATTCCAGGCGCTGCACAACGTCTCCATCGACTTTCCGGAAAGTCACATCACCGCGCTGATCGGACCTTCCGGCTGCGGCAAATCCACGTTCCTGCGCACGCTCAACCGCATCAACGACACCATCCGCGGCTCGCACGTGACCGGCGAAGTGGTGATGGACGGAAGCAACATTCTGCAATTGGACGTCACCGAGCTGCGCCGCCGCGTGGGCATGGTCTTCCAGCGTCCCAACCCCTTCCCCAAATCGATCTTCGACAACATCGCCTACGGCGTGCGCATCAACGGCCTGGCGCGGCGCGGCGAGATCCACGAAGTGGTGGAGCGAAGCCTGCGGCGCGCCGCGCTGTGGGAGGAAGTGAAGGACAAGTTGCACAAATCGGCCTATGCGCTCTCCGGCGGGCAGCAGCAGCGGCTGTGTATCGCCCGCGCGCTGGCCGTAGACCCGGAGGTTCTGCTCCTCGACGAGCCCTGTTCCGCCCTCGATCCCATCGCCACCAGCAAGATCGAGGAGCTGCTGTTGAGCATCCGGGGCCAATGCACGCTGATCATCGTGACGCATAACATGCAGCAGGCCGCCCGCGTCGCCGACCTGACCGGATTTTTCCTGATGGGCAAGCTGATCGAGTTCAACAAGACCGATATCATCTTCAAAACGCCGGCCCGCAAAGAGACGGAAGACTACATTACCGGCCGGTTCGGCTGATCCGGGACGGCAACGAGGGAGAACCGCTGTGCGCCATTTTTCGCTGGAACTGGAAGACCTGCATCAGCGCCTGCTGCAGATGGGCGGGTTGGTGGAGTCGGTGATTCGCAAGGCCGTGCGCGCGCTGGTCGACCGCGACAAGAACGTCGCCGACCAGGTCTTTCACGACGAAGAGCGCATCAATCAGATGGAGATCGAGATCGACGACGTGGGCACGCGCCTTCTGGCCCTGCACCAGCCGGTGGCGCGCGACCTCCGTTTCGTCACCGCGGCGCTAAAGATCAACACCGACCTGGAGCGCATGGGCGACCTGGCCGTGAACATCACCGAGCGCGCACTCTCGCTGATTTCCATGCCGCCGGTGAAGCCGCTCATCGACATCCCGAAGATGGCCGGCCTGGTGGAGCAGATGCTTTTGCGCAGCCTGGGCGCCTTCGTGAACGGCGACGCCGAGATGGCTAAAATCGTGCTGCTCTCCGACGACGAAGTCGACCGCCTGCGCGACACCATCTACCGCGAGCTGGTGAGCTTTATGCAGAGCGAGCCGGCCACGGTGCAGCCGGCCGTGGACCTGATGTTCGTGGCGCGCGATCTGGAACGGATTGCCGATCACGCCACCAACATCGCCGAAGACGTGGTCTATCTGGTGCAGGGCGTGGATGTGCGGCATCGCGCCGTGGAGGCCATGAAGTAGCGAGCGGACCCTCTGACCGTTTCCGGCCAGGCGGCGTGAGACGCCGCCGCAGGCCACGGGCCTGCCCCACTTGCGATTCCGTGGGGCAAGTGCTACCTACGTGGTGGCTTCGCCAGGCTGCGCGGGTTTCGCCTCCTCGTCGGTGGGGGGCGGTTTCTCGATGAGCTTGTAGCTGTCCCGCGTGAACAGCACGTCGCGCACCTCGCCCCTCTTGCCGAGGCTTCCGAGCGGGCGGCCATTCCATTCGATCTGCAGGCCGCCGGCGTTGCCAATCAGCACGCGCGTGTTCTGCTTCCCTTCGACAACGCGGCTCTGCTGGCCCTTGATGACCCCGGCGAAGACGTTACGTCCGTCGGCGCTGACGCTTACCCAGGTATCTTCGGTGGCCGCCAGGGTGATGCGGACGCCATCGGTGGCGCCGGCCGCGGCAACCGGCTGTGGGGACCCTTGTGCGGGAGGCTGCCCCGCCCGCGCCGGCTGTGTCGCGTCCGTCCGGGGCGGCTCGGTTACCGTGGAAACCTGCGGCGTGACCGGCCGCGTCTCCACCACGGGAGCGGGCGCCCGCTTCGCCGCCGCTCTGGCAGCGCCACGGCTCAGGTCATTGGCCCGGCCGCGGTTCTCAATGCGGTGCCACCAGGAATAGAGAACGCTGCACCCGATCACCACCGCGAGCAGAAAACCGATGGACGGCACCACGCGCATGACGGCCAGCCAGGAGCCGCGCCCGATCATGGGCGGAATATCGTGCAGCATGGATTTCTCCCGGCGCGGCATGGGCCCGGGCAGCGGCGCTTCCTCGATGCGGATGGCGGCCAGCGCCGCCTCGATCTCGTCCGCGCTCAACCCCAGCGCGTCCGCGTACTGGCGGACGAAGCTCTTGTAGAAGAACCCGCCCGGGAGGCTTTTCCAGTCGTCCGCTTCCATGGCTTCCAGATACTTCGGGTTCACCTTGATGCGGGCGGCAACCTCCGTCAGATCGAGGCCCTGCTGGGACCGGGCGCGGCGGAGTATGGTGCCGGGTGAGGTCATGGGCGGCGCGGTGGCACGGTTCTCTGGGTATAATACAACAGTCGGTGAAAACGTACCGGAATGGGACCATTTCGGTGGTGGTGGTCAACTGGAACCGTTGTGCCCTGTTGCGCGGCTGCCTGCAGTCGCTGATGGCGCAGCAGATCGACCGCGACGTGGAGATCGTGGTTGTGGATAATGGTTCCGTAGATGGCTCGGCCGCCATGGTCGAGAACGAGTTCCGGGACGCCGGCCGCTTTCGCCTGCGTCTGATCCGGAACGGCGAGAATCGCGGCTTTTGCGCCGCCAACAACCAGGCATTCGCGGTGAGCCGGTCCGAATTCGTGGCCTTGCTCAACAACGATGCCGAGGCCGGACCGGGCTGGCTGGCCGGTCTGGTGGAAGCGTTCGCAGGACGGCCCGATGTCGGCATGGCCGCTTCGCGCATCCTTGTGTATGAGGATCCGAGGCGCATTGACAAAGCCGGACATCTGATGTATCTCGACGGTCAAAACCGGGGCCGCGGCTCCGGGGCGCTGGATAACGGACAGTATGATCGCGTGGAAGAGGTACTCTGGCCCGATGGTTGCGCAGCCATGTACCGGCGCGCCATGCTCGACCAGATCGGCGGTTTCGACGAGGACTTCTTCGCCTATGCGGATGATGCGGAACTGGGCCTGCGCGCACGCATCGCGGGCTGGACGTGCCTGTACATGCCGGCGGCCGTGGTGCGCCACCGGCGGGGAGAAACGCTCGGCCTTCGGTCGCTGCGCCGGGTGGAGCTCATCGAGCGCAACCGCGTGCTGCTCGCGGCCAAGCTGTTCCCGTGGAGTCTCCTGTGTCTAAACGGCGTGTTCTACATGGCAAGACTGGCGGCGGGCCTGATGGCCGCGCTGCGGGGACGCGGGGAGGTGGGCCGCTTTCAGGCGTCGGGGCGGCTGAGGGTGGCAATGGCGCTGCTGCGGGGCGACCTGCAGGCGATGCGCATGCTGCCGGCGACGCTGCGCAAACGGCGCCAGGTGGAGGCTATTCGAAAGCTCTCTCCGCGCGCGGTCCGGCAACTCCTGTGGCGTCATCGAATCACCCTCGCCGAGCTGAGCGAGCAGGCGATTTAGGCGCCCCTGCGAACACCATGGTTCCCGCCAGCGCATCGCCCTGTCCGGCCTGTGGCGATTCCGGTTTTCGTATCCTGTTCCGCGCCACCGACCGCTTCTATCACACCACTACCAAACAGTTCCACATCGTCGAGTGCAAGGGCTGCCGCCTGCTCCGTCTGGATCCCTGTCCCACCGTGAAGGAGCTGCCCGGTTACTACCCGAAGAACTACTGGTTTGCGCCGGCCGAAGACGCCGCCAGCCGGATGGAGGAACGCTGGCGCCGTTTCGCTCTGCGCGATCACGTCAACTTCGTGGAACGGGCCATCCGCGATTCCGGCGAGCACGGCCTGGTGCTGGACGTGGGATGCGGCGGCGGATTGTTCCTGAATCTCATTCGGGAAGCCACTGGCCTGCCCGTGCTCGGACTGGACTATTCGCTGGATGCCGCGCGCGTGGCCTCCACCACCAACTCGGTTCCCGCCTTCTGCGGCACGCTGTGCCAGGTGCCGCTGCCCGCGGAGAGTTGCGCGGCCGTCACCATGTTCCATATTCTCGAACACCTGCACGACCCCGAACCCTACGTCGAGCAGGCCCGGCAGCTCCTGCGCCCCGACGGGCGGCTGATTGTGCAGGTGCCCAACGCCGGCTGCTGGCAGTTTCTGCTGCTGGGCGAAAACTGGAACGGCATCGACGTTCCGCGCCATCTGATCGATTTCCGCCAGGACGACCTGATCAATCTGCTCGACCATTGCGGATTCGAAGTCCTGCGCGTCAAGCATTTCTCGCTGCGCGACAATCCCGCCGGGCTGGCCAGCAGTCTGGCGCCTTCGCTCGACCCCATGTCCCGCCGGGTGCGCCGCGTTCCGGAGAGCCCGCGGATGCGCATGTTCCGTGATCTCCTCTACTTCGGCCTGCTCTGCCTCGCGCTGCCGTTCACCATGGTGGAAGCGGCCTGCCGCGCCGGCTCCACGCTGATGGTGGAGGCGCGAATCCGCAGGTGATCTATCGGACTCTGGAGCGCCGCCTCCCGGCCGCGTTGCGCCGGTACCTGCTGTTCTTCGAGGCGCGAATCGAGCGCGCGGTGGGCGAGTTCGCGGGTTCGCTCCCAGCCGCCTCCCGGGTGCTCGATGCGGGCGCGGGCGAATGCCAGTACGCGGGCCATTTCACCGGGCATCGCTACACAGCCGTCGACCTCGGCATCGGCGACCTAGCCTGGAACTACCGTGCGCTGGACGCTATCGCCGATCTGACGGCGCTTCCCTTTCGCGACGGTTCCTTTGACGCCTGCGTCAACATCGTCACGCTGGAGCACGTGCGGGAACCGGCCGCCGCTCTGGCCGAGATGGCGCGCGTACTGAAACCGGGGGGCCGTCTGCTGCTGATCGTGCCCCACGAGTGGGAAGTGCACCAGGCGCCGCACGACTATTTCCGCTATACCCGCTACGGCGCCGCCTGGCTGCTGGATCGGGCGGGCTTCACGGCGGCGGACATCCGGCCGGTGGGAGGGTGGTTTCGTTTGACCTCGCGCCGGCTGCTCAACGGGCTGCAGTTCTTTCCCGGCCCGCTTATTCTCGTGGCCGCGATGTTCCTCGCGCCGCTCGCGCTGGTGCTGCCGTGGTTCGACGCCCTCGACCGCGACCGCAACTTTACACTGGGGTACGTATGCACTGCGATGAGGCGTGGCTGAGTGGGGCAGGCTCTCAGCCCAATGGCACTTAACTTTATGGAACGGGCCTGCAAATCTAAGAACAGAGCCAATCCTGGCCGCCGCCGCGTTTCCACGCGGCGCCAGGCCGGCTTGAAAGCCGGCTGCGGGCAGGATTGCCCGCCCCACAAACTCAGAGAATCAACCACTTGCCAGACAGGCTCAAAAGTAAAGTGGCATTGGGCTCTCAGCCTGCGGCGGCCTTGACCGGGGGCGATGCCGCAGCGGTCTCCTTGTCCGCGGATAAGGTCGGCATTCTTCCTTCGCCAGTGGTCAAGGCCGCCCTGCCCCTGGGTTGCGGCTGGGCTGCTTTGTGGGGCAGGTTTGCAACCTGCGCGCCGATTCCCAATCGGCGCCGTGCGCGGGTTACAAACCCGCGCGCAGGATACAATCCCGCCTCACAAGGCAGCAGGGCGGAGCTGAGAGTCCCGCGCAGGCTCAGAGCCTGGCCCACTTCGATGCTGGTTGCCGCGGTCCTGCTGACTGCTCCCCTCGCGGCCTCCGATTTCAGCGGCGCGCGCGCGTTGGAGCAAACCCGGCGAGCGGTCTCCTTCGGCCCGCGGCCGCCCGCGTCGGCGGCCATCCGCAATCTTCGCGCGTATATCGAGACGCAGCTCCATGCCCTGCATTGTCAGGTGACCGAGGACGCGTTCATCGCACGCACGCCGGACGGGCCCGTGGAGATGAAGAACATCATCGCCCGCGTTCCCGGCAGCTCCAGGAGCGCTCTGGTGGTCACCGGCCACTACGACACGAAAAAGCAGCCGCGCTTCGTCGGCGCCAACGACGGAGGATCGTCCACCGGCTTTCTGCTCGAGCTGGCGCGCGTCGTGGCCGCCCGCAGGTGGACGAGCGATGTGTATCTGGTGTGGTTCGACGGCGAAGAAGCCTTTCGCGAATGGTCCGATACCGACAGCCTGTACGGCAGCCGTCACCTGGCCGAGCGCTGGGCGAGGGATGGCACGCTGGCGCAGCTTAAGGCCCTGATCAATGTGGACATGATTGGCGACCGGAATCTCGACATCGCGCGGGAAACGAACTCCTCGCCCGAGCTGTTGCGGACGGTGTGGAAGTGCGCCTGGGACCTTGGCTATGGCCGCTACTTCACCGATGCCGAAGGCCCCATCGAGGACGATCACACGCCCTTCCTCGCGCGCGGCGTGAATGCTCTGGACGTGATCGATTTCGACTACGGGCCCAACAACTCCTGGTGGCACACGCCGGAGGACACCCTCGACAAGCTGAGCGCCCACAGCTTCCAGGTGGTGGGCGATGTGCTGGTGGAGGCGCTGGCGCGCCTGGACTGAGAGGGCGGGAAGGGGCGGCCAATCCTGCCCGCGAGCCGACAAGGGCTGCCCCACGAAAGCAGCAGAGCGGCTACGTCAGACTGCACTCCACCTTGTTGACTTTTTCCGCGATTACTTCCAGCAGCCAGGGAACGCTCAGCAGCCGTTGGGTTAAGGGCGAGGCCTCGGCCTCGTCCAGCCGCCCGTGCGAGCCGTGCAGGCATACCGCGAACCCCAGCCTGTCGGCCACATGGCATCCGGCCTGGACGATCTCGGCAACCTCGCGGTTCCTCTGCGCGACCGATCGCGACGTGGCGCACTGGCTCAGATCCTCGGGCATGCTCCAGCGGGCGAATAACGCCTCGGCAATCTCGAACGAGTTCGCGCCGAACGCGGCCTCCTCCAGATCGAGCACCGCGTGCCCTTCTTCGGTGGCCACTTCGAGCACGCGATTGTACTGCCTCGGGAACTCCGTCATCAGAGCGAGCTGCCCCACGCCGTGCAACAGCGCCGCGGTGTAGGCGTGATCCACGCGCGAAACGCAGCCGATCGCGTGCTCGCAGAGCAGCGCCGAGGCCAGGCTGTGCCGCCAGCAACGGCGGATCAGGTCGCTGCCGGGCGCGCGCGGCAGATACCGCCACAGACAGGCCGTGAATACGATCATCTCCGTGCGGTCTCTCCCGATGATGGCGAGGGCGTGGAGGATGCTCCGGATCTCGCCGCGCAGGCTGAACAGGGAGGAATTGGAGAGGCGCAACACCTCGGTGGAGATGGAGGGATCGGTGGAGATCAGGCGGGCCAGCTCGGAGAACGAGGCGTCCTCGTTGATGAGCCGCATCAGGCGGAGGGCCACGGGGGAGAAGGCGGCAAAACGGGACTGGTTGGCGAGGCGGTTGATTACGGGCGCCGAATCGTGCGAAACCGCGTTGCTGGATGTCATCTCGCCCTTCTCGGTCATATCGACCGGAAGAGCGCTCCGTTAGAGACTAATCGATCTCAAAACCGTACTCGCGCCACGGGTCCGCGGATAACTCGGACCCATAGAGCCGCAGCCAGTAGCGGCCGGCCGCCAGCACCCGGTCCACCTCTACGCTGAGGGCCGGGCCATCCACTCGAACCCGCTGTTCCCACAGGGGTTGTCCGTGATGATCGACAATCCGGAGACGGCAGTCGCAGGCTGCGGGAAGCCGCGACGTATCGATATCCAGAATCAGCCGGCGAGCGGACGGGGTGTGACGAATGGTCGCGTCGGTCCCGGACCGCAGGCTTGCCAGGCTGACCCGGGACGTCTCCCGTATAGCCGGCGCCGGCGGCCGCACAAGGAACAGCGCGGAGCCGCTAATCAGGGCCACCGCCGCAGCGAGGGTCACCCGCGACTTCGCGGCTAACCGAAAAAAACCGGATCCTCCGGCTGTTGCCGCCCTCGCCGGCCTGCGGCGAACCAGTTGCGCCACCGCGGCCTTTGCGGCAGCCACATACTCATCGGATTCGCGCAGGCGGTCCTGGCATGCCTCGCACAAAAGAAGATGCTCCTCGAAGCGGGCGCATTCCGGCTCCCCCAGCCGGCCCAGCGCGTAGATCTCCACCAGCTCGTCAGTGAACTGCGCACACTTGTCCACAGGCATGACGTCTCTGTCCCCCTCTGGCTGCCCGGAACGCGGGGCCCGGTCAGCCCCAACGGGACTAGTGGTGCATGGAGGAATAGGTTCTCACAAAAAGTGCGCTGAGTGCCTTCCTTTGCAGTTTTTTCTTCCCGAGCTCCCCGAAACGCGCTTTGGCCCGTGACTTCAGCAGCCGGAACTGGGTCTCGGTGAGCTCCATTTCGCGGCAGATCTGGTCCTGGCTTTCCTCCTGGAGATAGAAGCGGACCAGAATCTCACGGTCCCGCCGGGAAAGAGACTCCAGCACCCGGCTCATCAGGGCCACGTTCTCGCGGGACGCGAGGCTCTGTTCGGGGTTCCAGGTGCGGTCGGCCAACCGGGTGTTGATATCGATCTCCACCTCCTCGCGGCGGCTGTGCACCAGCTCGTCGATGTGCGCGGCCACCTGGCGGCGCACCACCGTCCGCACGAAGCCCATCAGGCGCTCCGGTTCCCTCAGCTCACCCCGGCGGATGGCCTGCACCACGATGAGAAAGGTGTCGTGGACGCGGTCGTCCAGCTCCTGCGGGCCCAGTTGCCGGCACAAGTAGAAACGGATGCCTCGCGCAAAGACGCGGTAGAGCTCCTCCATGCCGGAGGCGTCGCCGCGGCGAATCCGCTCCACCAGGCCGGACCAGTTGTTGGACGCTTCCGCGAGGCCGGTTTCCTCGGGCTGCTCCTCCACGGCTTCACCGGGTTCCCGCTCGGCCTCTGGTTCCGGCATTGCGCCTTCCGCGAAACGGAGCACTTCCATTTCCTACTCCTTCTCGACGGCAAGGAACGTTGCCCAGTAGTCCGGGCTGGCGCGCCATGTCCCCGAGTGCAACATGTCCAGGGTCGCGGCTCGGAGCGCGCGGGCTGCCGCTCGTCCCGGCCGCGAGTCCCTGTCCAGATGACGGTAGAATTCCCGGAAAAACTCACCGGTGTCGTCCTCCACCGTCCACCTTGTCCCCACTACCACACGCGCGCCAGCGGTCAGCCACGCCCGCATAAGCTCCGGCATGTCCGGCCTGGGCCCCGGCCCATCCGCGCCAGACCCGCATCCGGACATCGCCACGATGCTGCCCGGAACCTTCAGGCCGCCGATATCCGCGCTGGTCAGCAATTCCGGGCGTCCCGCGCCATCCATGCCCAATTCGAGCGCGGAGCCGTGCGCATCCCGGATCACGTGCGTTCCCAGGTGGATGATGGCGGGCCGCCGGGCCAGGGCGGCGCGGAATTCCGCCTCCGAAGCGTCCGCGCCGCGGAGCAGCACCGCGTCCAGGCGTGCGCTGCGCGCGCAGGATTCCAGCTCCACGCCCGCGCCCGCCAAACGGGGAAGTTCCCCGTCCTCGCCGGGCATCATCCACCGGAACAGCCGCGGCCTCCAGCGAGGGTCCGCGCTGTTGTATACGCCGTCCCCGATGCCCAGGAACACGTTCGCCGGCGGATCGGCCCGCTCGCGGGCGCCCGCCGGCGTGCCCAGAAACTGGCGGATCTCGTGGCGCTCAATCAGATACTCCGGAGCAGGGTCGTCGCTGACCGCCAGAGCCGCGAAGGGCGTTTCAGCCAGCTCGTCGTTCGCTTCAATCAACCACACCGGACTCTCCAGAACATCGCGGCCAAGATGGCCGAACAGTGTCCGGTACAGCGCCAGCGACAGCCGCGGCCACCGGGAGGAATCGCTCTCCAGAGCGGACCGCGCCACCATGCACCTTGCTCGCAATTCCGCCGAGCCGGGCAGGCTGTACTCGCGAACTCCCCGCCCGGTGACCGTCCGCAGCGTGCCTGGGGCAAAGCTCAACAGAGCCACGTTCTCGTCGAGGTTTTCACGGATCACTTTGAGCTGGCCGGGAGAGGAGAATCTCTCCCCTGTCCCGGCAATGGACGCGCGCCCTGCACCTCGCATGGGGGAAGGGCCTATGGCAAGGCCGGTAACTGCCAGAACGAAACCAGCCACCGTGATGAAGCCCAAGAAAAGAGTAGCCCGGATCACAAACCGCCCCCAAGGCCGTTGTGCCACACTTCACCCCAGGCCGCCCAAGCTCAGGTCTGGGAAAGAAGCTATCCAACTCGGAAGAGTACTAGTAGTACTAAGTAAAAGACTATACCCACATTCCAGGGTGATTTCCATATCCCCTTTGGAAAAACCTGTGGAAAAATTGTGGAAAGCATCGTATGACACTGATTTTTGGACTGAAACAGTCATCCGCCCGGTGGCCTGTCCCACTGTGAAGCCCGTCATCCGGGAACAGAATCGAGCAGGCATGGTTTAGCACTGAGTGTGCGCCACACTACCACTTTCAGTCGGGGTGCATACAGGACGTGCCTGGCCGGGTGGGGACGTCGGTCCTGGGTAACCGGGCCAAGCGTGAGCAGCCGCGTCTCCTCAGTTCAGGAAGAACGTCCGGTACAACGTGTCCCGCTGCTTCGGCACGAACCCGGCATCGCGGATCAGCCGGCGCAGCTCCTCTTCAGTGGCGCAGTGGTGCGTGCCCGCCGCCGACACAACGTTTTCCTCGATCATGATGCTGCCCACGTCGTTGCCGCCGAAGCGCAGCCCCATCTGGCAGGTCTTCAATCCGGGCGTCACCCACGACGACTGGACGTTGTCGATGTTCTCCAGATACAGCCGCGAAATCGCCAGCGTCTTCAGGTATTCCACCGCCGTGGCCTCCTGCCTGATGAACCGGCCGAGCGAGGTGTTCTCGCGCTGAAACGGCCAGGGGATGAACGCCGTGAAACCGCCGGTGTCTTCCTGAATCCGCCGCACCAGGTCGAAGTGGTTCATGCGCTGCTCCACCGTCTCGCCGCACCCGTACATCATGGTGGCGGTGGTGCGCATGCCCAGCGCGTGCGCGGTGCGATGCATGTCCTCCCACTCGTTCACGCTGCACTTGAGGCGGCTGATGCGGTGGCGCACCGCGTCATCCAGGATCTCCGCGCCGCCGCCGGGGATGGAATCCAGTCCCGCGTCCCTCAGCCGCGCGATGGTGTCCCGCAGCGTCAGGCCGCTCACCTCGGCGATGTTGGTGATCTCCGGCGCGGAGAAGCAGTGGCACCAGATCTTCGGGAAGCGCGCCTTGATGGAGCTGAGCAGATCCTCGTACCACTCGATCTTCAGGTCCGGATGCAGGCCGCCCTGCATGAGGATGCCGGTGCCGCCCAGGTCCAGCGTCTCCTGGATCTTCTGGAAGATGACTTCCTTCGGCAGGATGTAGCCTTCACTGTGACCCATGGGCCGGTAGAAGGCGCAGAAGCTGCAGTACTCGGTGCAGAAGTTGGTGTAGTTAATGTTGCGGTCGACGATGTAGGTGACCACGCCTTCCGGGTGCAGCCGGCGGCGGACCGCGTCGGCGGCCATGCCGACGCCGATGAGGTCGTCGCTCTGGAACAGGTCGATGGCTTCGCTGCGGGTCATCATACGGATGCCTTCACGGCGGGGGCGGCGGCCGGCAGTTCGCTCACCAGCGTGAGGAAGCGCCGCATGCCCATCCGTTCATTGTCGCCGAAATCGAAGACCACGTTGCGGGTGAGATAGTCGCGGACCAGCCCCGCCGGCATGCCGCGTTTGCGGTGCTCCTCGTCCACGATGCGGTCCAGGCTGGCCATGCCGAAGCGCATGGAATCGACGAAATCGGCCGCGGAGTACGAGGTATCGGGCACGCCGGGCCGCGCCGCCCAGACCGCGAAGACCATGGGCAGGCCGGTCATGCGCTTCCACTCGTCGCCGAGGTCGAGCCAGCGCCAGGCGAGCGCGGGCGGGTGGATGGCCAGGGCCGGGTCGCCGATGATGAGCGCGGCGTCGGCCGCTTCCAGCATGGACGCGATCTGCGGCGGGTGTGGGATAAGCGCGGGCTCGGTGTCGTAGCGATGCGCCAGGATCACGCGCGCGAGCTGCACCGACGTTCGCGAGCTGGTGTCGGCCGCCAGCGTTCGAATGTCGCCATAAGGGACCTTCGAGATCAGCAGAATGCTGCGCACCGGCCCGTTCGAGGCAATGCCGGTGCCGGGAATGATGGTGAGCCCCAGGCGCGCCGCCTCCACCACTGGCACGATGCCGATGTCCGCCCGCGCGTCGGCGAGGCGGTCGGCGCACTCGGAGGGGATGGCGAAGGAGACGTCGTATTTGTGGCGCTGGTCCCCGTGCAGCAACCCCCATACCAGCGGGACGGTATTGAGATAGCTGACCGCGCAGACCTTCGGTAGAGCGGATGGGCGCAAGAGATCAGTTTAGCAGGGGGCCCGCAGCCGATTCTGGGACGGCACGAGTTCCAAACCGCGAAACCACTGAAAACAACTCGCCGGATGCCGCGGCTTTTCGGTATACATACGTCGTATGTATACTAGTGTGAGTGGCGGATGAACTGGTTTTCGCCTGGGACGAAGCGAACGTCGCGCACGTCGCTTGCCACAACGTCACGCCGGAAGAAGTCGAACAGGTCTTTGGCAACGATCCGATGGATCTGGACGCGGAAGTCGTGGACGGCGAGGAGCGGTACAGCGGAGTCGGCCACACGAATCGGCTTCGTGTGCCGGTTCTGGCCTGGACGATGCGGGGTGACGCGACCCGCCCGATAACGGCCTTCGAAGAGGATTCTGATTATGGCGCACAAAAGTGAACGAATAGTGGTGCCGAAGTTCAAGACGGAAGCGGAAGAGGCCCAGTGGTGGTACGACAATCGTGAGAAGGTTGAGGACGCCTTGATCCACGCAATCGATAACGGGACCATCCGTCGGGGCACCGCACCACGGTTGACGAGCGAGGCGCGCCCTTCAAGAAACGTCACCATCCGGATGGCGGAAGCGGACCTCGACCTTGCCCGTAAGCAAGCGGAAGACAAGGGACTGCCGTACCAGACCTACATCAAGTCCGTGCTCCATGAAGCGTTGGTGAAACGAGAGCGAAGCCCGGCAAGTTAGTTTCAACGGAAATAACGCACCAACGGCAGCCGTGCATGGGCTGTCGCGCCGTGGGTGATACCGAAGACGAGACACGCCGGAATTCTCAGGACACTCTGGCCGCGCACTTCGAGGTCAGGCGAGAGGTTGGCGAGCCGATTCCAGAGCCGAGTTCTTCGACGAAAGCGCCAGCATCAGGCTGTGATGGTTAGTTTCCCTGATCGATAATGTACAGGTATCCATCGCCGGCCACCGCCAGAACCTGGGAGTGGCCGGTTCCCAGCACGTCGGCAATCACCACGTCGCCAACGGATTTCCCGAGGTTGACACTCCAGAGGACCCGTTGCGCGGGGCTGGCCTGGGCGCTCAGGGCCACCACGTTACCATCCAGCGTCCCAAAGACAAACTCATTGTTGCCATCCCCGGCGATGTCGCTGGTGGCAATGTTCGTTGCCAGGGTGGGAAGCTGCCACGTCCATTCGGTCAGGCCGGTCACCCCGTTAATGCACTCGAAGAGGCCGTTGGAATGGCTGATCCCGATGTGCTTGACCCCGTCCCCGTTCGCGTATGCGACTCCCGGTTGTCTGCCAATCAGATCCCACAGGCCCCATGCGGAAGTGCTTTTGCGCCAGTAGCTGAAACCGTCAAGACCGACGAGCGCCATGTCCGTGTACCCGGCGCCCAATAACAGCACCGGATTGCCGCTTCCATCAACATCCATCAGAACCGGAGTGTGATAGTACAACCCGCTGGTGACATTCAGTATTTGCTGCAGGTTTCCAGAAGTCCCGTCGAGATCGAAGAGGTAGTCTTTCGATTGCAGGATCACGTCCGCGATGCCATCTCCGTCAACGTCCATGACCACGGGATAACCGTAAGATGGGCCGAATCCATCGCCGTAGGGGCTGACCGGGCTGGATAACAACTGTCCCGTGGCGCCACTCACGATGTGGCTCACTTCTGTGTCCATGGCGCCTTGTTCGCCGGCAACAAAGACATCGACAACACCAGTGCCATCAAACCTGCCGACGGTCCACTGATAAATGCCCGAATCAGGTCCGTCCGGCGGAAGATCGGAGAAGATCTGCGACCATCTTTCCGAGCCGTCGCCGTTCAGAACACGAAGCCGGGCGTTGCCGGAGGAGGTATCGGTCATCAGGATTTCTTTCCGGCCGTTTCCGTCGAAGTCAAACGCAGGAAGAAAGAGCGGTCTGGTGACCCGATGCGATCTCGCCGGGCCTGCCGCGTCGTTCTCCGGATGCAGGCCCAACCCTGTTCGACGCCACCGTTCAGTGATGACGCCGGATGAGGTAACATCGAGAACTCTCACCTGCCCATATGCGGCGATCAGGATTTCACGTCCGCCGTCGCCATCGAGGTCGGCCACGAGCGGCACACCATCCAGACCGCCTGAGGCGGCGGTCCCCAGCACGCCGGTACTGTCGCTCATGGTCAACATGCCCGCGGACGAGCAGGTGAGCACCACCGGGCTTGCGGCATTATCGAACAGGCCGCCCACCAGCAGGGTGTCGCCGGCGCCCGTCCAGGCGGCTGCGACCGTTCCCGACGAGTACGCATAACCGGTCCACAGGCCGCCCTGGATGACGAAGAAGAGCGGCTGACCGGTCCCCAGGGGATCCGCCCGCAGGATCTCCTGCACGCCATTCGCCGAAAAGGAGTTCGTTGCGAGCTTCTCGGGGGAATGGGGATCAATGGCGAACGCTGAATTCGGCGCCGACCATGCGAGCTGAAACGTCCCATTCTGCACGCCGTATATTTCGATGGTGCTGGCTGGCTGGGGTCTCCGCTGCGTTTCAACGCTGGCGAGCAGCTCGGTACCCTGGTTGTTGCCAAGATCCTGAACGCCCCAGAGGAATCTGTCCGGCAGATCCAGGATTGGGTTACTGTAGCCGGCCAGCGCGTCGTAGACGAGAAGATGCCAGCGGTTGTCACCGGTGTCATTGAAGATGCTTACGGCTATTTCAATCCTTCCGGTTCCGAAGAAGTCGCCCACGGACCTGATGGTGGAGCGGACACATTTGGAAGAATCCAATTCCGCGAATTCGACAAACTTGTCCCACAATAAGGACAGTCCCGCCGAGCTGTTCGTGATGACGGCGATATGCAGCGTGATACCGTCGGCGATCAGAACCGCCCCGAGCCGGCCACTATTATCCAGGGCGGTCAGATACAGCGTTCCGTAGTTGCGTCCATTTACGCCCGGTCCCGCGATCCAGTCCACCTCGCCGTTCCAACCCGGAAACTGATTCGATCCTGTCGCGCCGTCGAAAGTCATGATCCTTCCGTACGTGGCGATGACGATTTCGACGTGGCCGTCACCGTTCACATCGCCGATTGCGACTTCGGGCGGGTATCCCTGCGTCACCGGCACCGTCGGCGTTTGCCATAGTTGATATCCACTCGCGACCCCCTTGTCGAAAGCGTAGGCAGTGCCATTGGTCGCTTCGTCAGGCCAGACGAAGATCTGCAAGCCCGCCAGATCGCTCCTCAGCGACGCGACTTTCAGACCGGCACAGTTGATGTCCGTGGCGACGCTCTGCGCCCAGAGCACGCTCCCGTCGATGCCCGACAGAGCGTAAATCACCATTGGGCTGATTGCCACGATGACCCCGTGTCCGTTTCCGGCAAGATCGTAGAAGCCGACGATGTCGATAATGCCGGCCGCCGGGGACACCCATTTAGTCGTCAGATCCTTGTTCCTGGCCACGGCCGAACCGCCCTCCGCGTCGACGAAGTCGGTGAGGCCGTCACCGTCGACATCGGCCGCCAGAACCTGGTCGACGTTTCCACCAAGGTAGAACCGCGAGACCGAAACGGGGTTGACAATTCGGCCGGGCAGGTCCTGGAACCCGCTGTTGAACGCGTCCTTTCGGGGATACGCCCACTCACCCGTTCCGGCGTCCGTGGTAAGCGGCGCGGTGGTAAACACGCTATTACGGTACGTCCAGACGCCACTTGCCTCGGTTCCAAGCTGGCAGTACAAGGTTTGGGCCCGCGGCAGCGTGGGCACGTATGAAGTCTGCTGTATTGGCCCGGTGTCGACCACGTCCGAACCGCCGGGCATAGTGCCTATGCTCAGCGAATAGGCCTGCGCGCCGGCCACGCTGGTCCATTGAAAGGCGCGTGCAGCGGCAACGTCGACCTGCCCGTTCCGCGGGTAGATGAGAGTGGCCACCGCAGCGGTGGTGAAGGATATGTCGGAGTATTGCCAGCTTCCTCCCAGCTCGGTGGCGATCCTGGCCCAGAGCGTCTGCCCGGTGGGCAGGCCAGGCGCCAGCCAGGAAGTCTGGCCCGTCTGGCCGCTGTCCAGAATATCTCCGGCGCCCTCGGTTGTCCCGACGTAGAACTCATAGGCCTGTGCGCCGCCCACGGGCGTCCACGAGAAGGGGCGACTCACGTCGACGGCGGCCGCCCCGCTGGCGGGATAGGTGAAGTATGCCCTGGACGGAACGGTGAAACTAATGTCGGTGGCCACATCGAGGTTGCCGAACCAGGTGTAGATTCGGGCGTAGCAAACGCCGGTGCCGGATGGCAGTGGAGGCACTTTGTACGAGGTTGCCATGATCTTACCGGTGTGGAAAAGGTCAAGGGCGCCGACAGTTGTACCCACATAAAGCTCGTAAGCCGTCGCGCCTGAGACGGCGGTCCAGGCGAATGGCTTGGAAACGTCGATGTTTTGCTGTCTGTTCAGGGGATAGGTGAAGGTGGCTGCCGTCGGCGCCACGCCCTGCATCGCGGTGGTGTTCCACGTGCCCAGCTCCTGCCAGCCGCTGTTCAGGTTCCCGTTATCGGCCGCGTATCCGTACACGTTCTGCAGCCCCGCGAACGCTTGCGTGAAGCTCAGCGCCACCGTCAGCGACAGCGTATTCCCCGCATCGCTCACTGACGACGCCCCGGCGTTGATGGTGCACTGGCTGTTGCTCAGCGTTCCCGCCACGCCCGGCGTGACCGGCCCCAGCCACGCAGTGTCAGCATCGTTGAGCAGGTACAGCCGGTTCTTGCCCTGCTGATATTCCAGCTTGCAGACGTTGATTGAGCTCAGGGCCGCGTTGAACAGCAGGTACGCGGTGTTCAGGTACCCATAGCTGTTCACGCTGGAGAACCGGAACGTGAAGCTCTGGCTCGCCCCCGCCCCCGAGTTCGGCGTCACCGAGTCCGCCGTCGGAGACACGGCCAGCACCGCGGCTGTGTTCCACGTGCCCAGCGTTTGCCAGCCGCTGTTCAGGCATGCGTTGTCGGTAGCGTCGCCGTACACGTTCTTCAGCCCCGCGAATGCCGCCGTAAAGCTCACCGCCACCTTCAGCGACAGCGTTTTCGCCGCGCCGCTCACCGACGACGCTCCGGCATTCACCGTACACTGACTGTTGCTCATGGTCCCCGCCACTCCCGGCGTCAGCGGCCCCAGCCACGCACTGTCGGCATCGTTGAGCAGGTATAGCCGATTGCTGGCCTGCTGATACTCCACCTTGCACGTGCTGGTGTTACTCAGGGCGGCGTTGATCAACCCGTAGACCCGGCTCAGGTATCCGTAACCGTTCAGGCTGGAGAATTTGAAGGTGAAGCTCTGGCTCCCTCCCACACCGGCGTTCGGGGTCACCGAATCCGCGGTCGGAGCCACGCTTTGCGGCGCGGCTGTGATCCACGTACCCAGCGTCTGCCAGCCGCTGTTCAGGCATCCGTTGTCGGCCGCGTAGCCGTAGACGTTCTTCAGGCCCACAAACGCGGGCATGAGCGTCACCGCCACCGTCAGCGTTAGCGTGTTCCCCGAGCCGGCGGCCGAGGACACTCCCGCGTTGACCCTGCACTGGCTGTTGCTCTCGGTCCCCGTTACCCCGGGCGTTAGCGGCCCCAGCCACGCGGTGTCGGCATCGTTGAGCAGGTACAGCCGGTTGCCGGCCGGTTCATACTCCACCTTGCAGCCGCTGACTGAGCTGGTGCTTGCGTTGATCAACGCGTAGACGCGGTTCAGGTACGCGTAGCCGTTCACGCTGGAGAACTTGAACGTGAAGCTCTGGCTGGTTCCCGACCCCGCGTTCGGCGTCACCGAATCCGCCGTCGGCGCCACGGCCGCCAGCGCCGCTGTGTACCACGTGCCCAGCGTCTGCCAGCCGCTGTTCAGGTTCCCGTTGTCCAGTGCGTAGCCGTAGACGTTCTTCAGCCCCGCGAACGCTTCCGTGAAACTCACTGCCACCGTCAGCGATAGCGTGTTCCCCGCGCCGCTCACCGCCGACGCCCCGGCGTTGATGGTGCACTGGCTGTTGCTCTCGGTCCCCGCCACCCCCGGCGTCAGCGGCCCCAGCCACGCAGTGTCGGCATCGTTGAGCAGGTACAGCCGGTTACTGGCCGGCTCATACTCCACCTTGCAGACGTTGACCGAGCTCTGGGCCGCGTTGATCAGCCCGTAGACCCGGTTCAGGTACCCGTAGCCGTTCACGCTGGAGAAGTTGAACGTGAAGCTCTGGCTGGTTCCCGACCCCACGTTCGGGGTCACCGAGTCCGCCGTCGGCGCCACACTCTGCGTCGCCGTGTTCGCGTTGTCGGCCGCGCGGCCATTCAGCGTCCGTGTCCCCGGATACGCAGGCACGAACCTGGGAGCCAGCGTGTTGCTCGCGCCATTGGCGGCTGTCGCAAACGAGAGCGGAAGCTGAGCTGTGGCCGCAATCGCCGGACGGCCGTCCTGGGCGGCCGCGCCGATCAGACTGCTGATGCTTGTGATAAGAAAGAACCCGACAGCGCGCATCGCCGCCTCCTGCCGTGTCGGGCGGAGGCGGGCGGAGTGAAACACCTTACACTACGCGCCGCTACTCTGGCACACGTGTTTCTGCGTGGTGTAGTCAGACCATATCACGCAACCGTGCCAAAGTCAAAAGAAAATCGCATTTAATCTGCATGCCAAAATCGTCGATGATCAACGAGCATGTCGGCGATTTAATACATCGGCCGTGCGGTTTCCAGAGAAGCAAGGCTGGGTGGAGGCGCGGTGGAGGGGAAGCTATCGCCATTACCGAAATCATCGTCGATCAACGCGAGAGTTTCGGCGATTTAACAAAACACCTGCTCTGGCATGCCGATGAAGGTGTGGGAGGTGGCGCGGCTTGGCCCGTTCACAGATCATCACGGCGGGGCTTGCTCGCCCGACGTGGCCGATTATCGGGCCGTGGGTGATACCGAAGACGAGACGCGCCGGGATTTCCAGGACGCCGATTATGTGGAATGGCCGCCTGACCGCCCGCAGTCACCGGTTTAACCGCGCCGCCAACTCCAGCTCATAAGCTTTTCCGTTTCAGCAACCTACAGTTCTGTGCGCAAGCCCCACGCGCTCTCCGCCCCCTCGCTTTGGCGCACCCGCCCTCTATAATCAGGCAGCCGACCCGCGGCGCGCCATCCTCTCCTATGAGCGAAGTCATCAACAAACTACAGCCGGACCGCACCACCTATCCGAACGGCTTCGACGGCTTTGGCGCGGCGGTGGCGCTTCATCACGCCAGCCCCACCGGCTTTGAGGTCACCGGCGTCTTCCGCGATCAGGCCGACTTCGCCGTGTTCCTCCTCTGGGACGCCGACGATTCCTTCGTACATTACTCCGATCCAGTTGTACCTGGGCGATTCGATGGGCGGCAGGCCCTGATAACAGAGGTCTGACCGCACAGACCTTCGGTAGAGCGGATGGGCGCAAGAGATCAGTTCAGGGCCCGGCCGGGCTTGTTCGGATCAGGTCTCCTGGCCGGGCGCGCGATACCTGGAGGGCAGCGCCAGCGCCTGATCCACTTCGTCGACGGTCAGCAGCGGCGTGGTCCTGATGTTGACCAGTCCCGATGATCCTATGCTCAACGACAGTGCCGTGATGGCGATGTTATCCGGCGCGTCGACGATCACCACGACGTCGTCGGAGCCCAGAGCGAAGTACAAGCTCTCCAACTTGCCCTTGAGGGCCTTCATGGCAGCTTGAACGGCAGTCTTACGGCCGGAGGCCTTGTCTTTCGCCAACCCTTTGAGTCCTTCGGGCGTGTAACTTCCCTGGATCAGATACTTCGGCATTGGTTCTCCTTTCGGCAGGTCAGTCGCCCAAAGTCGTGAGCGACGGTTCGGATTGTAACAAGAGGAGCAGAGTAAAGGCAACGAGAAAATGGCGCGAGAAAATGGCGCGCGACGGTTCTCAGTCATCATTGTAGCGGGAGCTACGAGTTCGGCGATTTCACCGCATGCGCCAGCACTACTCTGGCATGCCGATGAAGGTCCGCGAGGTCGTGCGGCTTCTGGAGAAGCAAGGTTGGGTCGAGATGCGGTCTAAAGGCAGCCATCGAAACTTCCGTCATCCGGCCCGTCCGCAGGTCATCACGGTGCCTGGCAACGACGGCAAAGAACTCCCTCCCGGAACGCTGCCCGGTATACTCAGGAAGGCAGGTTTGAGATGAGCGCCAAACGATATGCGGTTGTGATCGAGCGCACGAACACCGGCTACTCCGCTTACTCGCCGGATGTGTCTGGTTGTTGCGCCGTGGGCGACACAGAGGAGGAGACACGCCGGAATTTCCAGGACGCTCTGGTTACGCACTTCGAAGCCCGGCGCGAGGTTGGAGAGCCGATTCCCGAGCCGAGTTCTTCGGTCGATTACGTTGTAGTAGCCCAGACTTGATCGCGCAGATTCGGGCGTCCGTCCGGCGGAAGTGGCCGCCTTGCGTCATTCAGTGACCACTTTAAGCGCGATTCCGACCTCGGCCGATAAGCCCTTCCACATCAGCAACCTACATCCCTCCCCAGCACCCCGGCCCGGCCCCGCGAACCCCCGTCTCGCCGCGCACGCCTTCTATAATCACGGCAGCCGTCCCGCGGCGCCCCAATTCTATGAGCGAAGTCATCAACAAACTACAGCCGGACCGCACCATCTATCTGAACGGCTTCGACGGCTTTGGCGCGGCGGCGGCGCTTCATCACGCCAGCCCCACCGGCTTTAAGGTCACCGGCGTCTTCCGCGATCAGGCCGATTTCGCCGTGCTCCTCCTCTGGGACGCCGACGATTCCTTCGAACACTACTCCATGAAGTACCTGCCGGATTTCGACTTCACCGGCATGGTGCTGACTTTCGACCTCTGTTATCAGGGCCTGCAGCCCATCGAATCGCCCAAATACAACTGGATCGACTGGGCCACGCTCGATTCGATCAGCGCGGCCGGGCAGCCGCAGTACGCGAACCTGTTCGACAACGCCATGCTGGTGGGGGGCACGTACACGCCCGCCTCCGGCGTGTTCCACATTCAGGCCGGGCCCAACGGCGCCCAGCCCTATGACCGGCTCACGCTGTGGCTGCAGAATCTGGCCTTCGATTATATTGTTCCGGTGGCCACGATCGGCGCGGTGGCGACGGTCGAATACCAGTTCTTCGCGGCCGGGACCGGAACCACCCACTCCATTACCATCAACGGACGCGTTTACTCCCACGACGAAACGAACCCAAATGGAGAATCGAGCGCGGACCAGGCGACGGCGCTCGTGACGGCGATTAATGCGGGGGCGGGAGATCCCCAGGTGATCGCCGCTATCGGCAGTGTTTCCAACGCGGTGGATCTCTCGGTGAGGCCGGCGGCCGGGGGCCGGAGCATCCCCGTCTCGGCCACCGACGGCAACGCGGCGGCCACCCTCTACCAGCTCTCGGCCGCCACCGTGGCCTCCACCATGGCACAGCTCATCAATCAATATGATTGGGCCAGCGCTGGGCTGGTGAATTCAATCATGGCCTCCGCCGCGCCGGACGGCACCCTCACCATCACCGCCGCCCGCGCGGGAACGGTGAACGTGAACGGCGCCACCGTCACCTGTGCCAGCGGCACGCGGTTTCCGGGACAGCAGCCGGGAGACACCATCTGGATCGGCACGCCTGCTCGGTCGAACGCCTCCGGCGCCATGGCCGCTTACACGGTGGCCTCCGCGGATTCGCCCACCCAGGTGACCCTCACCTCCACCGCACCCAATCAGACCGGCGCGAATTATCTGGCCCCGCGCGGCGGCTACGACGGCAACATGGTCACCATTCTGGCCTCGAGCAAGACGAGCACGCTCACTACCGCCGAGGCCTCCGTCAAGCTTCAGAACGGCAGCTCCGACGCCACCTGGAAGCTGACCATCGATTTCACCGCCCTGGGCATCGATCAGCTTCGCCAGGCCTGGCTGACCTTCGCACCCGCGCTCACTAATTCGGCGGCCTTCGCCGACACCGAGTGGGCCGCGACTTTCTCCAACTGGAGCGTGTCGGACCCCCAGGGCAACCAGCCACTCAGAGTCGCCGGGCCGGGTAGCGTGCGCGTGGGCAACGCGGATTCGGCGGTGAAGTACACGGGCGCCGACTGGGCCATTGAGGCGGGGTTCTTCAACCGCGGCTTCTGCCAGGTGGCCGGCGCCGCCGGCGACACGGTCACGGTGAAATACTACTGCCAGCAGGTTCACGATCTGTACCTGGGCACTTCGCTGTACACGGACCGCGGCACGGTTTCCGTCTCGCTCGACGGCGGCACGGCCACCAGTCTCGATTGCTACCTGAACTGCGGTCCCTCCATCCAAACGCGCCGCCAGGTCCGCAGTGGCGTCGCTGCCGGCAGCCACGTGGTCACCATCACCCTGAGCGGCAAAAACACCGCGTCCACGGGAAACTGGTTCTATTTCGACTACCTGGACGCGGTGATTCCCGGCGATGTTCAGGCCAGCTCGCAAACCTACCCGAACGTCGCGCCGGCCATCGATTACGACACCGACAACGGCTACCAGCTCAGCCCGCAGCGGCTCATCTGGAACCTCTACACGCTCGGTTTTCGCGGGTCCATTGACGAGTACCTCGGCGTCTTCTGGTGGAACCAGAGAAAGCGAGTGCTGGCGGCGGGCCAGCGGGCGTTCCATGCCTGGATGGTCACCTTCGGTGGCACGTGGGCGGATCAGGACACCGTGTTTCTGGCCATTGGCGACCCGGCCACGGGCGGGAAGACGGTGTTTCCAACGGACACCTCACTCACCATCGCGCAACATTTTGCGGCGTTCGTGAATGAGACGTACGTCGGGGTGTGGGGCGCCGTGAACGCGGGCTCCACGGCGGCGTCGGCAACGCTCACCATTACCACGCGCACGCCCCTCTGGGGTTTCACTTTCACCGCCAGCGCCACCAGCGCGGCCGGCACGGTGGCCACCAGCGGAGATCTCAATACCGGCGACCAGGGGCAGTGGGTGATCGACGATTCCATAACACCGGCGCTGAACCGGGCCGCCACGGACTGGCACGCCGACCTGTTCAGCCAGGCCGCCGCGAAGGGCTTCCAGATGGTCAGTGCCATCTCCATGGAGCTGGTGAACCCGCCCGACGACCCGGCCAGCGGCGCTGTCTACGCGGCGCGCTTCAACGACGGCACCGCGGTGCTCACCGACACCGGCTTTGACAACCTCAACTCCACGCAGTGCACCTTCGCCCCAGCCGTGCAGGCGTACCAGGCTGAGGTCTGCAAGGAGCTGGCCGCGTCGCAGGCCGCCGCGGGGCTGCCGCCATGGATTCAGTTCGGCGAGTTTCTGTGGTGGTACTTCGACTGGTACCCCACCTCCAGCGGCAACCAGCATGCCGGCATGGCCTTCTACGACGCGTACACCACCGCGCAGGCGTCCGCGGCCCTCGGCCGGCCGCTGAACTACTTCGACACGATCAACAGCGACCCGTCCGTCAACGGGTTCGCCGACGCGAACTTCCTGCGCGAGCGCATCAAAGCGCACATCGACGCCCTGCGCGCCGCCGTCCTCGCCGCCACGCCCGCAACGAAGTTCGAGCTGCTCTATCCATACGACGTGAACTACCCGGTGACCAACAGCTTTGGCATCGGCGGCCGGCTGAATAACTACGTCAACTTCCCGGCCGAGTACACGGCGAAGGCCACGTCCGGTCTGGACCGCCTGAAGATGGAGGCGCTCTCGTTCAGCAGCCAGGAGCGGAACTTCGACAAGATCAAAATCTCCATGACCTTCCCGATGACGCCCCCGAACGCCTGGACCAGCGACTCGGTCGCCTGGCTGGTGGCCTGGTTCAACGGCGGCTGCCCATGGCAGCGGGAGTATCTGCTGGCCAGCGGCATCGTCGCGCTGGTGAACTTCTGGGCGTTCGATCACCTGGCGCTGCTCTCCTGGCCCCTGCCGCTGCCCACCGGCACATCCCGCTCCTGGCAGTTGTAGGTGTTCCTACTCCTTGCACCTGGCCACAATCAGCGTGATGTCGTCGTGCTGCTCCCCCGGGCTGAAGCGGCGCACTTCATCGACAATTGCCGCCAGCAGGTCCGTTGGCAGCAGTTCGCAATGCCTCCGCAATGCCTCGGTCAGACGCTGTTCTCCGAACTCCTCGCCGGCATCGTCGAACGATTCGGTGATGCCGTCCGTGTACAGCGCGAGCGTATCGCCTGGGCTGAGCCGCCGCTCCCCGATGGAACAGTCCCATTGCTCGAAAAGCCCCAACACGGTGCCCGTGGAATCGAGCCGCTCGATTTCGCCGTCGCGCCGCAACAGAAGCGCGCAGAGATGGCCGCAATTCGCGTATCGCAGGCGCCTGTCCGCATCGTCATACTCGGCGAAAAACAACGTGGCGTAGGCGCTGTCAGTGCTGTTCTCGAAGAACAGACGATTCACCGACTGCAGAAAACGCCGCGGCTGATCCAGAGCGATGGCGCACTGGCTGCGCAGATTCGCTTGCAAATTGGCCATCAATAGCGCCGCGGCCATCCCTTTCCCGGCAATGTCACCCACCACCAGACCGACCCGCCGCCCGCCCAGATCCAGAAAATCGTAATAATCGCCGCCCACCTGGCGAGCCTGAATGCACGTGCCCGCGTACTCCAGCGTCTCCAGCGCCGGCAGCGTTTGCGGGAAGAGCCGCGCCTGCACTTGTTTCGCGATCTCCAGTTCCTGCGCGGCGCGCCGCTCCTGTTCCAGCTTCTCTGCCGCGGCGCGCCGTTGTGCCTCCACCGCCCGGGTCATCGCGTCGAAGCTGGCGAGGGCGAAAGAATTCCCGTCAATATCCTTGAATCGAGCGGACACGCCGCCCCACACCGCCGTCTCGTCGCCGGGCGCGGCCAACGCCTCGAACCTGACCCGCCTCAGCCGCGGTGACTGGGAAAAGCGAACACCGCGCCGGTTCCACTCGCGGAACGTGGCGGGAACGTCGTCGGTGAAGAAGACGACCTGCGTGGCCCGGCCGATCAGCTTGTATTGCACCGTGCCAGGTTTGGGTGCGATCAGCGACAGCACCGTCGTGCCGTCTGGCGGCGTGACGGCGACCCAGCGCACGCCAGATTGAATCCGCACATCGTAGGCCAGCCTGAACCCAAGCTGATCCACAAAGAAGCGCACGCTGCGCTCCTGGTCCCGTACGAAGACGTTGATCGCGCGAATGGCGAGGTATGGGTTCCGCGAGCCGTCCATCCGCCCGATTATACCTGGACGCGCGGCGCGCATCGCGTTCTGCTTAGTGCTGCTGGTGCTGGCCGAGTCTCGATTGATATGGCGCGAGGCCATTCACCTCTTCGAGCCGCAGCCACAGGGCGTGGAAGCGCTCCTCGGTGAGCGGTTGCTTCAATGAAAACCGGATTTCCGTGCCCAGTTGCGTGTTCAGCGAAAGATCGAACAGGCCGGAGTGGCTGATGTTGGCGATGTCGGCATAACGCCACGTGCGCGATGCGCCACGCTCGGCCGTGTCAAACACGATGCGATCGGCGCCGACAATCAGCATGCCGTTGGCTCCTTTCCAGCCGCGCTCCATTCTTACCGGCATCCGCCAGAGAGGCTGCGCGTCCGGATCGGGCAGCTCTGGGACAAACCGCTGGTCCATGCGCGCGCGGAGCAGCGGATAGAGCTGCGCGGCCGCGCCGTCGGGAAGATGATCCACGGTGTACCACTTACGGCCCTCGTAAGTCAGAATGGCGAGCCGGTCCGGGGCCAGAGTAAGTCGCCGAATGTCGGTGTAAGTCCAGTGGCGCCGATCCAGGGTCACGCCGGTATCGTCCGCCGTCAGCATATGTTTTCTGGCCGTGAAGGTCAGTGGTTGCGCCGAAAGCGACGCCGCCAGAATCACGATTGCGAGACAGTTTTCTTCAATTCGAAATGCCATTTCCAGACCTCGTAGATTGCGGGATAGACCATCAGCTCGAGCACAAAGGAAGTGAAGATGCCACCGATCATCGGCGCTGCGATGCGCTTCATGACGTCCGCGCCCGAACCGGTGGACCACATGATGGGAACCAGGCCCATGAACATGCAGGCCACGGTCATGAACTTGGGGCGGATGCGTTTCACCGCGCCCACCTGTATGGCGTCCTGCAGGTCGCGCAGGCTGCGCAGCCGGCCCTCCGCCTTCGCGCGATAGTAGGCCAGATCCAGATAGAGCAGCATGAACACGCCGGTCTCCGCGTCCACGCCCATCAGCGCGATCAATCCAACCCACACGCCGATGCTCACGTTGTAGCCAAGCAGGTACAGCAGCCAGATGGCGCCCACCGCCGAGAACGGCACCGCCAGTATAATGATCAGCGTCTTCGCCGCCGACTTCGTGTTGATGTAAAGCAGCATCAGGATGAGGAACAGCGTCAGCGGCAACACTACAGTGAGGCGCTCCTTCACGCGCTCGATGGATTCGTACTGGCCGCTCCAGGCCAGCGTGTAGCCGGCAGGCAACGGCACCTTGTCGCGCACCAGCCGCTTCGCCTCATCCACGTAACTGCCCACATCGCGGCCGGCGACGTCGACATACACATATCCCGCCAGCATCCCGTTCTCGTCCCTCAGCATGCCCGGACCCGAGCGCACGCGGATAGTGGCCAGTTCCGACACCGGCACCTGCGTCTGCCCGTTCATCACCGGAACCAGCATGCGATTCAGCCGGCCGATGTCGCTGCGGTAGTCGCGCAGGTAGCGCACGTTCACCGGATAGCGCTCGCGGCCCTCCACGGTGGTGGTTACGTTTTCTCCGCCCACGGAGCTGGTGAGCACGCCCTGCGCGTCCTCTATGGTGAGCCCATAGCGGGCCAGCGCGTCGCGGTTCCAGTCGAAGTCGAGAAAGTAGCCGCCGCCGGTGCGCTCCGCGAACACGTTGCGGGTGCCGCGCACGGCAGGCAGCGCGCGCTCGATCTGGGTGCCGATCCCTTCGATAGTGTCGATGTCCGCGCCGAAAACCTTGATGCCCACCGGCGTGCGGATGCCCGTGGTCAGCATGTCGATGCGGTTGCGCACGGGCATGGTCCACGCGTTCGAGGCGCCGGGTAGTCGTAGCGCCTCATCCATTTGGTTAATGAGCTGGTCGGTGGAGATGTGATCGGGCGTGATGCGGCGAAGGGCGGGCAGCAGCCAGTGCGGCGCCCAAGCAGAATACCACGTCTCCGCCTTCGGCCACTCCGATTGCGGCTTGAGCACGATGATGGTCTCCATCATGGAGAGCGGCGCCGGATCGGTGGACGTCTCAGCCCGGCCCGCTTTGCCGAGCACGCTCTGCACCTCCGGAAACTGGCGAATGAGCCGGTCCTGCACCTGCATGAGGCGCTGGGCCTCATCGAGTGAAATGCCCGGCAACGTGGATGGCATGAATAACAGCGAGCCTTCATCCAGCGGCGGCATGAACTCCGAGCCGAGCTTCTGGTACACCGGCACAGTGACGGCCACCAGCGCCACCGCGCCCACAATCACCGCCCACTTCCAGCGGAGGCACCACGCGCACACCGGACCGTACAGGCGAATCAGGATGCGGCTGATGGGATGATTCTCTTCGGAGTGGATCTTGCCCACCAGCACGGCGCTGGCGGCGCGCGCCAGCCAGTGCGGCCGGAAACTGAAGTTCCGCATATGCGTGAACAGCAGCCGCATGGCCGGGTCCAGCGTGATGGCCAGCACCGCCGCCACAATCATGGAGAAGGTCTTGGTGTAGGCCAGGGGCTTGAACAGGCGCCCTTCCTGCGCTTCCAGCGTGAGCACCGGCAGAAAGGAAACGGCAATCACCAGCAGCGCGAAGAAGCTGGGGCCGCCCACGGATTTCACCGCGTCGATCACCACGCGCTGGTAGTTTTCTTTGCGCCCGCCGCGCTCCCACTCTTCGAGTTGCTTGTGCGTCTGCTCCACCACCACGATGGCCGCGTCCACCATGGCCCCGATGGCGATGGCGATGCCGCCCAGCGACATGATGTTCGAAGTCAGCCCCATCGCCTGCATGGGAATGAAGCTGAGCACGATGGCCACCGGGATAGTAACCACTGGAATAATCGCGCTGGGGATGTGCCACAGGAAAATCAGAATTACCAGCGAGACGATGACGATTTCTTCGATCAGCGTGTCCGTTAGATTGTCGATGGAGCGGTGGATCAGCTCCGAGCGGTCGTAGGCGGAGACAATCTTCACGCCGCTGGGCAGGCCCGGTTCAATCTCCCGCAGCTTCTGCTTGACGCGATCGATCACGGCCAGCGCGTTCTCGCCCTGGCGCATGATGACGATGCCGGACACGGTGTCGCCGGTGCCGTTCCAATCGGCCGCGCCGCGGCGCAGATCGGGGCCGAGCACCACATTGCCCACGTCGCGCACGCGAACGGGCACGCCGCCGGGTGAGGAGAGCAGCGCGATATCGCCGATATCGGCTTCCGAGCGCGCATAACCGCGCCCGCGGACCATATACTCGGCGCCGCTCATCTCCAGCAACCGGCCGCCCACGTCGTTGTTGCCCTGGCGCACGGCGTCCACCACGCGCGAGATGGGAATGTTGTACGCCTGCAGGCGATTTGGGTCCACGTTCACCTGGTACTGGCGCACGAAGCCGCCCAGTGGCGCTACTTCCGCCACGCCCGGCACGGAGCGTAGCTGGTAGCGCAGGAACCAATCCTGCAAGGACCGCAGCTCGGCCAGATTGTGCTTGTCCGAAGTGTCCACCAACGCGTACTGGAACACCCAGCCAACGCCGGTGGCGTCCGGGCCAAGCTCCGTGCTCACGCCCTGGGGCAGCTTCGGCAGCACTCCGGACAGATACTCCAGCGTGCGCGAGCGCGCCCAGTAGACATCGGTGCCCTCGTCGAAGACCACGTAGACGAAGGAATAGCCGAAGTCGGAGAAGCCGCGCACGGCTTTCACGCGCGGCGCGCCCAGCATGGCCGTAACTATGGGGTAAGTGACCTGGTCTTCGATGATGTCCGGGCTGCGGTCCCAGCGCGAGTAGACGATTACCTGGGTGTCGCTGAGGTCGGGGATGGCGTCCAGCGGGATGTGCCGCATGGACCAGATGCCCGCGGCCATGGCGAAGCCGACCAGGACAAAAACCAGGAAGCGGTTGCGCGCGGAGAACTCGATGATGCGGTCAATCATGATGGTGCCCCGGCGCAGCCGGTTGCCCAGTCGGGGATGCCGCCGCCGGCTGCATGCGGCTCTCCGAATCGATGAGGAACGTACCCGAGGTCACGATGCGCTCGTCGGCCTTCAGCCCAGCTAGGATCTCGACGCGGTCGCCCATGCGCTCGCCGATCTGCACGGCGCGCGGCTCGAGGTACCCGTTGCCGCGGTCGACGTAGACCGTCTGCTTCGTGCCGGAGTCCATCACCGCATCGGCAGGCACGGTCAGCTTCCGCGCGGCCCCCAGCGGGAACTGCACGTTGACGAACATGTCCGGCTTCAGGCGGAGACCGGCGTTGGCCGCTTCCAGACGCACTTTCATGGTGCGCGTCTGCGGATCAACCTGCGGCTGAACGTAGGTCACGCGGGCGTTGAACGCCGCCACCTCGTCATTGGATGCCGTCACCACCGCGCTCTGCCCTTCGTGAATACGGCTGATGTCGGCTTCGAAGATATCCGCCACGATCCAGACGCGGCTGAGGTCGCTGAGGGTGTAGAGCTCGGTCTCCGGGGTCACGCGCTGGCTCGGATACGCGTTGCGCGCCACCACGTAGCCGGTGGCCGGAGAGAACAGCGTCACGCTTTCGATTGGCGTGTGCGTGCGCTCGATCTGGTCGATCTGCGCGCGGCTGAGGTCGAACAGCTCGAGTCGCCGGCGTGTGGCCTCCAGCAGCATTTCGCTGTTGCCCCAGGCTTCCTTCACCGGACCGGCCTTCATCTGATCGCGCGCGCGCAACGCCAGTAACAGCTCCTGCTCGCTGGCCAGCATTTCCGGACTGTAGATAGTAAGTAGCGGGTCGCCCTTCTTCACCAATTGCCCGGTGTAATCGACGAAGGTCTTCGAGATCCAGCCCTCTATGCGCGGGTGCACGCGGGTAAGGCGCGTCTCGTCCTGGGCGACGCGGCCCACGGCGCGAATCGTCTCCGTCTTTGTGGTGAAGGAGGCGGCGCCATATTGCACGCCGATCAGTTGCTGTTTCTCGGAGCTGACGTGAATGGCGCCCGGCGGGGCTGGTTCCGTCTCCTTGCGCTGGTCTTCATACACGGGCACCAGCTTCATGCCGCAATCGGGCGCGATGCCGGGTTTGTCCGACTTATACGCCGGATGCATGGGGTCCACCCAGTAGAGGATCCTTCGCGCGGGCGGCGCGGCGGGGTGATGTGTCCACTCATAGCCGACCGCAAAGCCGATGGTGAGCGCGATCAGGATAAGAAAGGCGTTTTTCATGAGGATCTCCCTGGCGCGTTGTGGGGCAGCATGCTAGTGCATTAACTCGACGCCGGTAAGTTCTTCCAGACGCGCCAGCGCCAGGTGGAACTCCTGCATCTGCTCGTGGTAACTCATTTCGGCGTCGAAGACAGCCATGTAGTTATTCAGAACGTTGAGAAAGTCGGTGGTCCCGTTTTCGTAGGACGCCAGCGACGAATCCACCGCGAAGCGCGCCTGCGGCAGGATGGTTTTGTCGTAGATCTCCATCAGCCTGGCGGCGGTCTCGGCGGTGAGGTAGTCGTTCTTAATCCGGTAGAGCAGAGACTGCGCGGCGGCTTCGTAAGTGCGCCTGGCTTCGGCGACACCGGCGGATTGCTCGGCTTCGGCGGCGCGCTGTTTGTGACGGTAAACTGGAATACTCACATCCGCGCGGAACATGTACATAGGCGGCATGGCGCCCATGTTGTAGTAACCGGCGTTGAGGGTGGTGTCGGGATAATAACCCTTGTGGGCGAGGTTGAGCGCGGTTTCGGCGCGCTCCACCATCTTCTGGTCGCGCCGCAGCTCGGGCGCGGCTTCGCCGGCTTTCGCCTCCAGCTCCTCAAGAGTGAAGCCGATTGGCTCGGCCGGTTCGTCCGGCGGCCTTCCGAGCGGCGTATCCGGACGGCGATCCAGCAGCGCGTTGATCTCGGCTTCGCGGGCGCGCCGTTCGCGCTCCATCTGGATGACGCGGGTCTCCATCACCGAGAGCTGAGTCTGAGCTTTGAAGACGTCCTGTTGCGGCGCCTTCCCCACCGAGTAGCGCGCTTCGGTAACGCTGAGCAGGTTGCGCAGCAGTTCGCGATTGCGCTCCAGTAAGTCCTGCATCAGCCAGGCGTGGTGCAGGCGATGATACGCCTGCTTAAGGCGCGAGACGACGCTCAACTCCACCGCCCGGTACTGTTCGGCTTCGGCATCGGCCTCTCTGCGGGCGATATCGGCGCGCAGCCGGAGCTTGCCCGGCCATGGGAACTCCTGCGAGGCCATGATGCCGATGTTGGCGGTAGGCTGGCTCCCCAGCCCGGCCCCGGGCAGCGGATTGCCATTACTGTTCCAGCCGAAGGAGACCGTTGGATCTGGAAGGGCCCCTTGCTCGGCGGGGCGCTGCCGGGCCTCTTCCAGGCGCTTCTGCGCGGCCAGGATCTCCGGGTTGTGGCGGAGCGCTTCCTCTACCAGTTGGTGCAACTGCAGGGGCGGCTCCGCGGCCCCGGCGGCAACTGCCGCCAGCAGATACAGTAACGAACGAAAACACATAGTTCCTCCCTCGATTCACAAAGGACCGTGAATGAGGGGGCGCTAGATGTTCAGGACGGAATTGCGAAGGTAGAGATCCGGTGGAGAATAAGGCGCCTCCACCGCGAGCGCATCGTGCGAAGCCGCAATGGCGGGGAACGAACTCGACGCCGCACCGCTTTGTTCGAGAGCGAAGTTGACGTCGGAGCGAACCGTTTGCAGATGGGTCTGGTTCGCCTGTGGGGCCGCGCACTTACCGGGTTTTTGGCAGTGGCCGCACGGACTGCAGCAGGAATGCGGGGTGGCGAAACAGGCCGCGCAAGGGCCAGCCACCAGCGCCGCCAGAAGAAGCAGCACCATCGACGAGATGGTTACGCCGCGCATGACTACGCCCCGATCTTAGCACGCACCGGCAGGCGCCGCCACTCAGGACGGAAGTTCCATCATCGCTCGGACACTAATGGGTTTACCCGCGGGCTTCACCCGTTCCTTTGCAACAGGCAAAACTGTGCTCCCGTCGCCAGTTCGATAACCCGCTGGAAAGGCGCGGTTTACTTGGCAGGGCGGCAAGAGTAGACTAGAGGTGTCAGCGGCGGAAGTCGCGGAAGGGCCGCAGCCCTAAGAAACTTCCTACCCTCGGCTGACTCTTTGTATGGGCGAGAGACCGTGTGCCCTCTCGTACGTGGGATCTGGACGATAACGGTCGCGCCTAAATGAAAACTGCTTAATGCAACGGCGTCGGATGCTGTCGCGCATCTGCAGTAATATTTTCCTGCCAGCCAACGCGGACGTACGGAAGTCATCGACGGCGCGTGTGCTGGGCCGGCTCTTTGCATCGGGCGATCCTCAGGAGAGGCTATGAACATACTGAAGTGGACGGTAATTCCTGCCGTCGTCGGGCTGGCCCTGGTAAGTCAGGGCTGTCTTGCAACAAAGAAGAACGTGCAGCAACAGATTGCGCCGGTGCAGGCGCAGGTCAACCAGACACAGAAACAGGCCGCCGAGAACAAGCAGGCTATTGGCGACCTGGACCGGCAGGTGGCGGGCGTGGACGAGAAGGCCGTGGAAGCCGGCAAGCGCGCACAACAGGCCGCCGAAGCGGCGCAGCGCGCCAGCGACGCAGCGGCTCATGCCAACGACGCGGCTAATCAGGCCGGCCAGAAGGCCGACGCCGCCAGGGCCAGCGCGGATCAGGTGGGCGCGAAGCTCGATCAGGACGTCGCGAATCTGGACAACTATCATCTGCGCGACACGCAGAAGGTCTACTTTGGCAGCGGCAAGAGCGACGTGACCAAAGACGAAGAGGCCAAGCTCGATCAGACGATTCAATCGCTGGCCACCGCAAAGAACTACGTGATCGAAGTCGAGGGCTTTACCGATCGCATCGGCAGCAAAGACTATAATCTCGCGCTAAGCCAGCGCCGCGCCGATGCGGTTCTCCGTTACCTGACGCTGCACAACATTCCGTTGCGGAAGATCCACGTGGTGGGCGTGGGCAACGAGGATCCGAACGCCGTGAACAAGACGCGCGCCGACCGCAAGGAGAATCGTCGCGTGGACCTTCGCGTATACACTCTGGACCTTACGGCGAAGAATTAGTCCCGCTCGAAAACCCATTTCGCACCAAACGGCGGCCCTGAGTGCCCGCCGTTTTCGTTGTTGGCCGCAGTAAGTGGGCCGGAAAACCCCGAGGCACTAATGCCGCCGCCGAGTAACTTTCCTCTTGATCCGGCGTAAAATTTGCCTGCCAACAGACTCGCACAAGACCGGAAAATCATCAACTTGCGCGTGTGGAACAGCTCGTGCATGGGAGCAAGGCCAGGGAGAGGCTATGACTATCTGGAAACTGACCCTGCTACCTGCCGTCGCCGGACTCGCTCTGATGAATCAGGGCTGTCTGGCAACAAAGAAAAACGTGCAGGCGCAGATTGCGCCCGTACAGGCTCAAGTGAACACCGTACAAAAAGCAACTGCCGACAACAAACAGTCCATCGGCGATCTGGACCGGCAGGTGGCCGGCGTGGATGAAAAGGCGGCCGAGGCCGGGCGTCGCGCACAGGAAGCGGCGGATTCGGCGGGCCACGCCACCAGTCTCGCGCAGGACGCCGGGCAGCGTGCCGACAGCGCCCGGACGGCGGCGAACCAGGTTGGTTCCCGGCTGGATCAAACCGTCGCCAACCTGGACAACTACCAACTGACGAGCACCGAGAAGGTCTACTTCGGTTTCGGCAAGAGCGTTCTCACGAAGGATGAGAAAGAGAAACTTGACGAGGCCATTCAGAACCTGGCCAGCGCGAAGAACTACGTGATCGAGGTGGAAGGCTACACCGACCGCACTGGCAGCAAGGACTACAACGTCGCCCTGAGCCAGCAACGCGCCGACGCCGTGCTGCGCTATCTGGCCGTGCACAACATTCCTCCGCGCAAGATCCACGTTGTGGCCATCGGCAGCGAAGACCCCACCGCCGAGAACAAGACGCGCGAGGAGCGTAAAGAGAACCGCCGCGTGGACGTGCGCGTCTACGCGCTGAACCTCGACGCCAGCAACCAGCCGATGGGCGCGAGCAACGAGAGCGCGATGCCGGAAAAAGGCGCCAGCGACCGCTCCAGCGACGCCGCTCCACAGCAGTAGCCTGCACACGGAAGCTCATCCTCGGAAACGGCGGGCGCCCATGGCCCGCCGTACTTTTGCTTCCCGTCCTGATACTCCGGGAGCCGCGCAATCATGATTCGTTCAAGCGTGGCCTTACTCTGCGGATGCGCCGTCCTGTGCGGCGCGCATCACTTCGACTACGACCGGACAGCGCCGCTCAAGCTGCGGGAATCGGCGTCCCGACAGCGGGCGGGGTGCACGCTTCGCGAGATCAGCTATGCGAGCCCGCGTGGGGGGTGCGTGCCCGCCACGCTGGTGATTCCGGCTGGCGGCGGTCCGTTCCCGGCAATCTTGTTCGGCCATTGGATGATGCCCGGCTCGGCACTCAGGAATCGCGGCGAGTTCTTGCAGGAGGCGGAGTTGCTGGCGCGGGCGGGCTCGATTGGCATGCTCATCGATGCCCCGCTGGTGCGGCCCGGCGCCGTGGAGGACAAGGACCCCCTCAGCGCACAGGACAGCGCCGTCACCGAGCAGCAGGCGGTGGACTTCCGGCGCGCGCTCGACCTGCTGCTGGCGCGGGACGACGTGGATCCGAAACGCATCGCATATGTGGGCCACAGCTTCGACGCCAAAGTCGGGGCCATCCTCAGCGGCGTGGAGAAGAGGATCTCGAGTTTCGTGCTGATGGCGGAAAGCTGCGGGGACGCGTATTACGTGTTTCAATCGGGCGCACCCGGCATGGCGGAGATGCGCCAACAGGTGGGCGACACAAAGCTGCGCGAATACTTCGCCCGATACGCGTGGGCCGATCCGGAGCAGTACGTGGGACGCTCCCCGCCGGCGGCGGCGTTCCTGCAGTTCGCCTCCGGGGACGGGCCCGCCAGTTACGCGCAACACTGCGAAGAGATCTTCGGCGAGCCGAAGCGCATGCGGATTTACCATGCGCCGCACGCGCTGAACGCGGAAGCGCGGCGGGACCGCGTGCTGTGGCTGGTGCAGCGTCTGCGCCTGAAACCGGTGGACCAGGAGGAGATGGCCAGTATCCCCGAGTTGAAGTAGTGCGCGGCGGGACCGGGGGAGCACCGGGAGCCCCGGCGGCGCGTGAACCGCACGCGCACCTCCAGTGAAGTGCGTCTGCACGCGGCGACGCCGGGATTCGTCATACTGAAGGAGAGTCGCCGCGCGATGAAGCTTGTCCTTCGGTTCTGCCTGGCCGCCATCCCCGCCGTCATCCCAGCGGCCGGTGGCGAGTTCGCCGTGCTGGGCACCGGATTCCGAATCCACGCCGAGAGCCACGAGCAGGCGGGCGGCCTCGTCCGGCTGCACACCGGAGACGGCGACATCGAGATCCCGGCGTCCAGCATCAGCCGCTTCGAAGCGGACGATTACGTTCCTCCGCCGGTGGCGCCGCCGGCCGCTCGCGACTCTCCGCCACCCGCCGACCCGAAGACGCTGGCGAACATGGCCGCCGACGCCGCCGGGTTGCCGCGCGCGCTGGTGCACAGCGTGGTCCGCGCGGAATCCGCGTGGCAGGTGGATGCCGTCTCACCCAAAGGGGCCATCGGCCTGATGCAACTGATGCCCGGCACCGCCGCCGCCATGAAGGCCGATCCACGGGATCCGGCGCAGAACGTCGCGGCGGGCGCCATGTATCTCCGCGAGCTGCTGCTGAAATACCAGAATTCCGACCATCAGGTATCCGACGCCCTGGCGGCGTACAATGCCGGTCCCGCCGCGGTGGACAAGTACAAAGGCGTGCCGCCTTATGCGGAAACGCGCGCCTACATTCAGCGCGTGGTTTCTCAGTACGACAAGGAATCGGGTCAGAAGGCCCCGGATGAAGCCGGGGCAGATCACTGACCAGGTTCGGGAGGCGCGGCCCCGGTTTCCATTCGGATCAGCGAATCGCGGTAGTTGACCGTCACCACGTAGCGGCTGAGGGCCGGGTAGCCAAGCAGCCCGGCCACCTCCAAGCCGTTGTAGCGGCTCATCGTGTCCAGATCCACCAGTACGACATCGTCGGAGGCGATATCCTGCCCCGCCGTCCGAAAATGAACGGCCCAACTCACCTGCGGCGCTTCCGATACGCCACCAGCCCCCTGCACCAGCTTCATGCGCGCCGCCAGACCGGGGCCGCCGAGAGCCCGAGCGGCCGAGCGCGAGAGCGCATTGTGCGCGGCTCCGGTGTCCAGGAGGAAGTACCCGGTATGCGCCCCGTCGAGGGCGATCCTGAGAAAGAGTACGGCGTTGACAGCCAGCGCCCGTGTGAATCGCCCATGTGATTCCGCCGCGCTCTGGTAGGGGGTCAAATCGAGAACCCTGGCGGGAAAATCGAGACGAACGAGAAAATCCGAGAACAGCACCAGCGGCAGGACCCCGTCAGCCCCGTCCACCACCTTGTGGTCCACCACATCCACCGGGCAATCCCGGAAGGACAGGGGGCCGACATCCACCGTCCGCGCCACCCCGAAGGCCCCGGCCTTCTCGGCCAACCGGCCAAAGCCGACCAGCGACAGCGCTGTTCCGGTGGACAGCCCCGCCGCCCGGGCGGTCCCATTCGTCACCACGAGGTGTTCCGCGCCGCTGTCCAGGAGCAGGTGCAATGGGCGGCCGCCGTTGATGCGGGCCTTCAGCAACACGCCCGTCGACCTTCCCGGACCGGGCACAAAGGACTCCAGCTTCAATGCGTAGGGGCGCAAGGGACTGGCCAGGCGCGAGGTGGTTTGAGCGACGCACAAAACCGCGCCGACGGCAAGGAAGCCGGTAATCCGGCGCAGGCTGGATGCGGCATGGTGGTGCATGGCGGGCCCCACACGCTCTATCGGCGCGACGAGGGCACGAACATTACATTCGTGTTTCCAGAATATGACGGTACAGTTACAAATACAAGGGAAACTGTAATCGGATCAACACTTCGAGTGGTAGGGATGTGCGGTGCAGTACCCTGGCTACGCCTGGGCGGGAAGGTCCAGAATAGCCACGATGCTGCGCATGCGGCCCAGGGCTTCCAGCAGACCGGCGGGCCGCCTGGGAGCGAGCCCCAGCGGCGCCAGACGAAGACGAAGCCTCAGCGAGGCAACCCGGAGGTGGAATGCCAGCCACTGCTGGAACAGCGTAGAGGCTAAATCCGGCCGGTCCTCGCGGGAGCTGGCCAGCAGTTCCCGGCCCATGCGGAACAGCCGGTCGAAATCCACCGTCAGTTCATCCAGGAAGAGCCGCGCGGCGACGCGGCGCGAAGAAGCCAGCTTCCTCCCCAACGACGCAGTGTAGCCCGGATGAGCGGCCACGAATTCCAGATCCGCCGGATCGAAAAGCCGCTCCAGCGGGCGGTACTTGTCGAGGGAGAATTCGTCCAGCCACCGCGAGCCCGGCGGGTTCGCGCCGGAACGAGACAGGGCGAGAAAGAACGTCGCGAAGATCCCGGCGATCGCCAGAAGTACCAGGGCGGTTACGTAGATGGCCATCATAATGGAGCGGCAGGCTCACGCCCCCGAAACAATTCTACCGAAGATCCCGCCACAGCGCAACGATAAGTTTCATGAAATAAGTGTAATTCGCCGTACGGAAGCCGAGCGATAATTTCCAATTACTTCTGGGCAGCGCGCAACAAGGTCCGGTTTATCGCTTCCAGTTGCGTTAGAAGACGCGCCTCCTCGCGCGGATGAAACAGGCGGCCCGGTGAAACCACCGACGTTTCGCCCTCGCGATCGAGGGCAACGGCCCAGAAAAGCAGACAAATCGCGCTCATCGCCATGCCCACCGCGCCGTTCAGCCACCTCACCGCGTGTCCCGAATTCATGAGCAGCAGACTGGCGCCTTTAGGCACCAGATAAGCCGCGTATCCGACTGAATAGACGACTGTGTTGCGGGAAACCCGGATGGGGAACCACACCATGAAGGCGGTGATCATCAATACGAACAAAATCAGGCTGGTGATCACGGTCCGGTCCACCCGGTAGAACCAGTCCAGATACCTGGCCGGGCGCCCTTCAAATGTCAGCAGAGATCCCGAGGCAATGGCGCTGGCTGCGACAATGACCGGAATCACCCGGCGCGCTGCGGAGGCCAAACCGGGCAAGCCCTTCAGAACCTTGCCGTACAGCTCGAGTACCGTGAACAGATACAGAAAGAGCGTTACACTCTCGGCATCAATGAAGAAGTAATAGTAGAACCGGGCCCCCATGGGCACGATCCAGGGCGCCAGCGACACCACGACACTCACGCCCAGCCAAAGGGCCAGCGCCGGATACGATTTCGCCAGCCGGAGGTAGACAACGCGGGCGAGCAATGCCACGAAAGCGAGCAGGTTGCCGGCAAGGAGCCCGAGTTGCCAGGCCGGGACATCCGGGATAATCACGAGCGGCATGATTCCGTCAGGCTACGTCGAGTCTATCACCGCCGCCCCGGCCCCAACAAACCGACGCGTCCGTCAGCATGCGCGAGACGACACTGGACGGCGCCGGCGAGTACGCGGCCGCCACTGACGGCCCCGGCTTCCCGCAGGATTGCCGGTCCGTCCAGTGCTGTGCCGCTCACCCTTTTGTTACCGCCACCCGCCCGGAAACGCCGCTATCTGGTATTCGGACAAACTGATGGGGGACAGGGCGGGTCGGGAAGGTCCGCAGCCACGCTCGCAACAACGGCGAACTGCAACACCAGAATCGCACCTAGCAGGATCTTTTTCAGCATGGGTCTCCTCGGAATTGGGGAATCAGGCTTGTGAAAGCCAGCCTGAGCGTAGCCGGGAGACCGCGGAATTAGAGGAAATTGCTACAGTATTTCCGTTTTCGGAACAACTCTGATTGCCGCGCGCCGTTTTTGGCGGGCCGCTATGCGCCAGCCCACCCTATGCAGGTTGCGGCAACATTTGGGGACAGAGAGCGATATCATGGAACGGAAAGGGCATCGTGAGCGACACCACATTCCCGCTGGAGCGTGACGCCGAAGGTGTCCTGTGGCGCAGGACCCTGTCGCAGATTCCCTCACTGTTCGGCCGGATCACCTGGCTGGCTTCGCTGCGCAACCCCAACACCGGGCACTATGAGCACCATGGCCTGGCTGTGCTGTTCGGCCCGGAAGGATCGAATAAGGCTTTGCGGCTAAGTCACCTGGCGTGCTGCAGGGAATGGCTGAACAGCAGCCTCGGGGAGCAGATGAGCGATCTGCGCCTGTATCTTTCGACGCAGTCTTCCCGCCCCGGCGATGTCATCGGCAACTGGCAGGAGCTGGGGTTCTGGAGGACCATTTTGCCGGCTTCCATCCGCGGCGCGGAGCGGGCCTTGTACCTGGCGGAAGTGGAGACCCTTCTTACACTTCTCCAGAGCGAGGCCAGCGCCGGCGTTTTTCCTCGAAACGCATAGCCAGCGCGATCACCTGACCGACAACATCCACTTCATCCAGACCAAACACCACCGGCGCGCACCCGGAGGCGGGGTGGGGTATCAGCGTGATGCGATCCCGGTCCTGCGCGCACCAGCAACAGAAATAGCCGGTGCGATGCTCAAGAAAATAAATGGGGCGTTCCAGTTCCGTGCTCCAGCCCGCCGCAGCGATCTTCCGCCTGGTCTCGTCGAGCACCACGAAGGTTCCGGGTTGCAGCAGGGGGTACATGAACCAGTCTTCAGTCCCAATGAAACCGTAGCGCTGACCGGCGGTCGGATCGGCGGTCTCCAGCAGGAGCAGGGGCACCTTCCCCCAGCGCGAAATCACCCGGGTAAGGTAGTCGGTCTGGGTGGGGTCGAACCCCGGTTCAAGGCTGATCGGGTACAGGACACTCCCGTCTTTCCAGGGGACCGAACGGACCGCGTGAGTCCGCGTCATGGGAACGAACTCGCCGTCGGCGAGCATGGACGACAACGAGACGCCGTACCAGCCGAGCACCTCTTCAAAGTCCAGCCGATAGATGGCGCAGAGCGAGTACAACTTGTGCAGAGACGGAATAAGACCTTTATTTTCAATTTCAGACAAGCGGCTCGCGACGACGGAGTAATCGTCACGGCCGTGTCTCTCGGCGATCTTCCGGCTGGCTTCCTCAACCTCGCGGATCTTCAGGTTGAGCCGCTCGCGCGCCTGTCTTAGCTTCTGCCCGGCGTCGTCCATGGTATGATGCCTCCGTCGTCAAAAGCGAGTTCTGCGGGCGGCGGAGTTGAGAAAGGCACCGGTCCAGCGAAAGGGCCGGCACCGCTCGGATTATAGCGACAGGAATTCCCCGGTTGCAAGGCTGGCCGGATCAGTTTGTTCTGAAAACAGAACAAAACCTCCAGCGAGGTGGCTGTTTTGCAAATTGTAGTCGGAATCTCGGGCGCCAGCGGCTCCATCTACGGCCTGCGAATTCTGGAGAAACTGCGCGCGTTCACTGAGGTTGAAACCCATTTGGTGATGACCCGCGCCGCGGAACGGACCGCGTGGCTGGAAACCGGGCGAACCGGCAATGATTTCCGTGCATTGGCGCACCATCACTACCCGGTGGAGGATATTGGCGCGCCGCTGGCCAGCGGGTCTTTCGTCACCGCCGGAATGGTAATCGCGCCGTGTTCGATCCGGGCCATGTCGGCGATCGCCGCGGGCATTTCGAGCGACCTGCTGACGCGGGCCGCCGACGTGTGCCTCAAGGAGCGGCGGCGGCTGGTGCTGATGGTCCGCGAGTCCCCCTACCACCTCGGCCACCTTCGCACGATGCTGGCGCTCACGGAGATGGGCGCCGTGGTGGCGCCGCCAGTGCCGGGGTTCTACCACAAGCCGGAAACCGTGCTCGACGTGGTGGATCACTCGGTGGACCGCGCGCTCGATCTGCTGGGGCTTCCGGCGAGCGACGCGCGGCGCTGGAACGGCCTCGAGGCGCCGCGCAAGGGCGGCCCGCGATGAAGAAGGTCAGAACGGCATTTCAGGGCGAGTTGGGGGCTTTCAGCCAGGAAGCGGTCCGCCAGCTTCTGGGCGAGCGCGCCGCGGTTGCGCCATTCCAGCGTTTCGACGAGGTATTTCGCGCGCTGTCGGACAAAACCGCCGACGCCGCCGTGATCCCCATCGAGAACACGCTGGCCGGCTCGGTGCACGAGAACTACGACCACCTGCTCGAGTATGACGTGCGCATTGTCGCCGAAACCAACGTGCGCATCGTTCACAACCTGATTGCGAGGCCGGGGGTGCGCTTTCGGGATATCCGGCGCGTTTTTTCCCATCCGGTGGCGCTAAACCAGTGCCTCGATTTCTTCTCCGGCAACCCGGGCATCGAGAAGGTTCCCTATTATGACACCGCCGGCAGCGTGAAAATGATCGCCAGCGAGAAGCTCGACGACGCCGCAGCGATCGCCTCCTCCATCGCGGCATCGATTTACGGGGGGCGCATCCTGCGCCGCTCGATTGAGGACGACCGGCGCAACTTCACCCGCTTCTTCCTGCTACGGCGGGCGAAGGAGGCTCGCCGGGCCGGCGCCAGTGACGGGCGCTGGAAGACCTCCCTGGTGTTTACGACGAGAAACACCCCCGGGGCGCTGTTCCGCGCCATCAGCGCGTTCGCTCTGCGAGACCTGAATCTCACCAAAATCGAATCGCGCCCGCTTCGCGGCAAGCCCTGGGAATACCTGTTCTACGTGGACTTCATCGGCCGCGAGGACGAGGAGCGCGCCCGCAACGCCCTGAACCACCTGCGTGAGCTGGCCGACTTCCTGCGCGTGCTGGGCTGCTACCCGCCCGGCGAGTGACCGGCGTGAGTGGGTGCGCTTGCGCACACCCTGGGTGATGATGACAGCCTGAGTGGGTGACCTGACACAGACACTCGGGTTCGTATGGCTGTTAAGCAACTGAAACAACTACGACATCGAGCCTGCACCAATCTGGCAGAGTGATTGCGTGTAGAAGAACAAACCGCAGCTAATCGGCATGACCGCAAGACGGGTCATCACGGTTCTCCTCCTAACAGGTCCCGTCTGAATGCCGATACTTGCGTACCGCGGCGTGCGGCTTCCGAGCGGGGCTTTGAGTGAGGCTCTGATCGGCGTCCTCCAGCGCAAAACCGCACGCCCGCGGACGCAGACTTCCGGCAACCCTCTCCGAAACCAGCAAAGGACAGATTGCGTGCGGCAGCCGATTCGTCCGCGGGGTGCCGGACCCGCATTTGCGGCAAGCCGCAAACCTATCGCCAGGCGGGTCGGGGACCCGGCGCAGGCTGAGAGCCTAGCTGAGAGCCTGCCCCACGTCGTATCGCCTCGCCCCGCGAAGAAACCAGGGTGTAGTAGTCCGTGGATGTGCCCCTACTCCAGCGACATGTTGACAATCTGAAACGTGAACCGCTCCGGCGGAAGGGCCGCTATGGGACTCGGGGTCAGGCTTACCCACGCCTGCCAGGCGCTGGAGGCCACGGTGTGATTCAGATAGAACAGAAACTGATTGGAAAAGCAGGAGATGGGCGGCGGCTGCCGGAAAGTGAGGCGCAGGCCGACGGCGTTTTCCAGTTGCACGTCCGCGTGGGCTATGGCCTTGTCGGCCAGCAGTTGGACGAAGCTGCTGCGGCCGGCATGCGGCCAGACGTCGTTGCGCAGCAGGTTGCGCAACTCCATTCTGGCGCCGAAGGTGATCTCGCACTGGCGGATCCATTCGAGGATGCTGTCGCCCCAGCTCCAGCGCGCCAGCAGAGCCTGATACTGGTCCACCAGGTTGAGCGCGAGATCCATGCGCCGGCGGTCGATTTCCTGTTCCGGCAGAGGCGCCTGGGTCCCCAGGCCGGCCACCATCTCCTCATCGGCGACGATGTTGCTGGCCATGTCCATGACCCGGTCCAGCCGGCGAACCTGGCGGGTGGAGCGCACCAGCAGCGGCGGGAGCTCGTGGGTCTTCGAGCCCGGCACCTCCACGAACTTCCTGTCACCCAGGATGTCCGCCATACCAGCCTCCAATCTCTCTATCGGCCAAACGGCCGCAGAGAATCAACATTCTATTGGACGTCTCGAGAACGACAGGGTTGCTCGGGCTGACCGGGACCGCTGTTACCTGATATGATGCCCGTTTCATGCCTGAATATTCAATTGGACTGGATCTGGGCGGAACCAACCTCCGCGCCGCGGCCATCAGCGCCAGCGGCGAAGTGTTGACGAGAATCTCCGGGCGCGCCGAGCTGTCCGCCGGCCGCGACGCGGTCATCAG